>NZ_CP038437.2:1835725-2447634 GCF_008329985.2 Halomonas binhaiensis | reverse complement strand
AGGTCCTGATACGCATCGGAGTTAGGAGATATCCCTCCGATGGTGCGCTTGAGCTCTTGCAACGTCGAGTTGAGGTTGCCCAGCAGATTCTGAGTTTCCGGACTACCGAGCAACTGATTCATATGGCTCACCAGTTCCTTGGCTTGATTGAGGGTGGCCTCTGACACCTGCAGGTTGCGATCCAGGCCGCTGAGGACGGATTCCACATCAAGTTTGTTGAGCTTGTCGAGCAACGCAGTGACCTGGGACTGGATTTGAGCCAGACCAGAGCGAGAAGTCGGAAAGACAGGACGACCGGCGAAGGTTTCCGCTGTGTACTGGCCGCGCAGAGCAGGGTCGAACTTCAGTTCCACGAACAGCGCGCCAGTGATCAGGCTGCCGCTCTTGAGCGTGGCTCTCAGGCCAGCATTGAACAAGCGCTCGTAGCGGGTCTTCCATTCATCAATATCCATCTCCAGGCCAAGGCGCTGGGGCTCGATACGGATCAATACTGGAATGGCCAGAGTGTCACGCTGCTCATCGCGAATCGATGAGAAATTCCACGGCACGGCAGCTACAGTACCAATGCGTACGCCGCGGAATTCCACCGGTGCACCCTTGCTCAGGCCTCGCACAGTGTCTTCGACCAGCAGCACATAGTCGAGGTGTCGGTTGAAGGAGCCCTGGCGAGCTTCCTCTTCGTCGGTATACAGCTGGAACGTCGTATCTGCTTCGACAGGGGCTCCGGCAGGGATGTCCTCGGGAACGCCGAAGGTGAGGCCACCGCCAATCAAGGACTCGAGAGAGCCTACCTTGACCTGGATGCCGTCAGCCCCGAGGCTGACGTCGAGACCACTGGCGGTCCAGAAGCGGGTGTTCTCAGTGACCAGTTGGTCATAGGGACTTTCGATGAAAATCCGGTGCTGCATCGTCTGGCTCTTGACATCGAACTTGGCCTCTTCGACCTGACCGACATTGATTCCCTGGTAAACCACTGGATCAGCGACCTTGAGCGAGCTGCCTGTCTGGCTGACCAGGGTGAGACGAATGCCCTCTGCGCCAGGCGATGCTACAGGTGGCTGGTCATGGACATCGAAGCTGTTGTCCGAGACATCGCTCTCACCTGGCTCAAGCTGGATATAGGCGCCGGAAAGCACTGTACCCAGGCCGCTGATTCCACCACGCCCGATGCGCGGCTTGACGACCCAGAAATAGCTGTCCTCGACCAGCATGGGGTCGGCTTCCGGTGTCATGCGAGCGGTGATCTCGACACCGGAAAGGTCTTCACTCAAGCGTACGGTTTCGACCTGGCCGACTTCTACGTTGCGTGTCTTGATCAGTGTCTTGCCTGCCTCGATACCTTCCGCTGTGGGCATATGAAGGCTAATCAGCGGTCCACGGCTGGAGTAATTGTCATAGACCAGCCAGGCGCCGATGAATAGCGCGACCAGTGGCACTATCCATACGGGGGACAAGCGAGACTGACGTGTCGGTGTAGCCCGATGGGGATCGTCCTGTTCGGATCCTGGTGTGCGTGTATCGCCGTCGGTCATGGCGTTCTTCCCTGATTGTCGTAAATGCTGGCGTCAGAGCCCTTTATCTTGGCAGATGATACTTCATCCCACAGCAGTCGTGGATCAAAGCACATGGCAGCGACCATGGTGAGTATGACGACGCAAGCGAAGGCCAGGGCCGCGGGGCCGGGGGAAACCGACATCAGGGCGCCTGCACGAATCAGTGCAGTGAGAATGGCTACCACGAAGACGTCGACCATGGACCAGCGCCCAATGAACTCTGTCAGCCGATAAAGGCGTGTGCGCGTGCTGGAGCGCATGCCTGGTGCTCTGGGGGCTACCAGGCATAGCCAGGCCAGGGCCAGCATCTTGCCGATGGGTACCAGAACACTGGCAACGAATATCACGATAGCCACAGGCCATGAACCATGACTGGCCAGATAGATGACCCCTCCAATGATGGTGTTGGGGTCGGAGCTGCCCAGGCTGGTGGTGTACATGATGGGGTAGAGATTGGCCGGAATATAGAGCACTGCAGCGGTCAGCAACAATGCCCAGCTGTATTGCAGGCTGCGTGGCTTGCGGGCGTGAAGCTTCTCGCCACATCGCTCGCAGGAGCCATGACCATGTTCATCAAGACGTCCGATCAAGCCGCAGGTATGACAACCCGCGAGATTCTGGGATGCAGCTGTAGCACCCGTATGGATACCTTCCGGTGCTGACGGCTCACCACCGGAAAGGGAAAACCATAGCCAATCGGAATCGAGGGACAGGGTGGTGGCCAGCAACAGCAGGGCATAAGCAATGAAGGCCCAGAACGAGACACCCAGTGAAACTTCAGCCAGGCCAGCAATCTTGATCAGACTGACCATGGTACCCACGATGAACACATCAGCCATCATCCACGGCGTGATATGTCCCAGCATACGGGCAATGGTGCGGCTCCAGGGTAGGCGATGAGGCAGCAGCAAGCTGATTTGCACCCATATGGCGGCCATCAGGTATAGCGCCGGTAGTACAAATACGGCCATCAGCACCATGAGTGCCACGATGGGCTGGTGTTGGGCGAGCATCTCCGTGGCTGTCTGGGTGACCTCGATCTGATTACCGATGCCTCGCACGCTGAAGCGAATAAAGGGAAAGGAAATAGCGGCTATCAAGGCGATGGACGCGCTGACGGCCAGTGCCAGGCAACGCTGGACAGGAAGCGAATTACGCTTGGCCAGAACCCCACCACAACGTATGCAGCATGCTTGCTGACCGGGTTGCAGTGGTGGCAAGGCCATCACCCAGTCGCATTCATGGCAAGCGCGCAAGCGCCTCCGTGATGTCGGATGATGTTCCGGTGCCGGGTGTTCAGAAATCGGGGTATTGCGAAGTCTGACGAGAGGGCCGTGGATAGGGCTGGGCACTGGGGTGGGTCTCCTCCCAAGAAGACAGAATCCAAAATGCTTGGCGAACAACTGTGCTCTATCATGCGACGTCACCAGGCAACGTTGCATGCCATGCTGAGTTGTAAGCAGCTTGGACAATAGTCGAAAATCGGTCCATCGCGCATGACCGCAGTCTATTGTCTGTTCCATTGAATAAGAGTTTGACACGTTGACGTGAGCGACACCATAGACAACCATGCAGCCTCAATTTCTATCGAGGAATGGACATGTTACTGGCGGCCGTGGCGGTCATTGCGGGACTGGTTGTACTTATCTGGAGTGCTGATCGCTTTGTGGATGGTGCGGCATCAACATCTGCCAGGTTGGGACTATCGCCATTGCTGATTGGCATGCTGGTCATCGGTTTTGGCACTTCGGCACCTGAATTGACGGTATCTGCACTGGCAGCGGCCCAAGGCAATCCAGGGCTGGCGCTGGGTAATGCCTATGGCTCGAATATTGCCAATATCGGTCTGATTCTTGGCCTGGTGGCGATCGTTTCACCTCTGGCTGTGAGCACTTCGGTGATTCGCCGTGAGCTGCCGGTGCTCGGTGTGGCCATGCTGGTGTCTGCGTTGATGATGTTGGGAGGAATGATCGGTCGCCTGGAAGGTGCCGTGCTGCTGGCGGCGCTGCTGGGCTTCATTGGTTTCAGTATCTTCAACAGTCGGCGTTCTACGGCTGCTGGAGAAGTGGATTCTCTGGCGACGGATACCATGACCGAGATTGAATCCCATCCCATGTCACTGAAAGTATCCGTCATGTGGACGCTCATTGGTCTGGTCCTGCTGATCGCCAGCTCTCGCCTGCTGGTCTGGGGAGCGGTGGAAATTGCCCAGGGACTCGGGGTTTCAGACTTGATCATTGGTTTGACCGTGGTCGCGGTAGGAACATCTCTGCCGGAACTGGCTTCCTCTCTCAGCGCGTTGCGCCGCAATGAACATGACCTGGTGGTTGGCAATGTGGTGGGTTCCAACCTGTTCAATACTTTGGGCGTGGTCGGCTTGGCTGCCGTCATCGCGCCGGTCGAGGTAGGAACAGAAGTTCTACTGAGGGATTGGAGCGTCATGACAGTCATGACGGTGCTGATGGCTGTGTTTGCGTTAGGTTGGCCGAGCAGAGCAGGACGTATCACACGAGTCGATGGAATGGTCTTTCTGGCCATGTACATCGCCTATACCACTTACATGGTATCCCTGGTTTTGTCCTAGGGCATCTTGCGGCCAAGTGCCGCTGTGGCATGGTGCCGCGCGACAATTTCCCTCATGCGACAGAAGTAGGAGTAGGCTCTATGCTTAGTGCGAGTTCGAATCGAACTTGCACAGTTTGCGAGGGAACGCCTTGATTCAGTGGTACGAAATCACTGTGGCGCCACCAGGCACATCTCGAGCAGGATGATTCGGGCTCGCGCATTGCGGGGGAGAATCTGGCAAGGATTGCATCAGCCTATTCTCCTCCTGCTTGATTCTTTTCTGTTGCGAGGAACGTGCCATGGAACTGGACCCCGTGATCTTGTCACGCATACAGTTCGCCTTTGTCGTATCCTTCCATGCCATCTTTCCGGTGTTCACCATCGGTCTGGCATCCTATGTGGCCTTGCTTCATGGCCTGTTCTACAAAACCGGTAACCATGCCTGGGAGCGTCTGGCGGCTTTCTGGGTCAAGGTGTTTGCCGTGGTCTTCGGCATGGGCGTGGTCTCCGGTATCGTCATGGCTTTCCAGTTCGGTACCAACTGGAGCAACTTCAGTCTGGCAGGTTCCAACTTCCTGGGGCCGATGCTCAGTTATGAAGTCGTGACGGCTTTCTTCCTTGAAGCAGGCTTTCTCGGTGTGCTGCTGTTTGGGCGGGGCAAGGTGCCTGAAGGCGTTCACTTATTCGCTGCCATCATGGTGGCTGTGGGTACGTTCATTTCAGCATTCTGGATTCTCTCTACCAATAGCTGGATGCAGACACCGGCGGGGGTGGAATTGGTCAATGGCCGTTTCCATGTCACGGATTGGTCTGAAGCGATGTTCACAGCATCGTTTCCTTATCGCTTCGTCCATATGGCGTTGGCTTCGTTCCTCACTGGCGGCTTTGTGGTGGCGGGCGTCAGTGCCTGGTATCTGCTGATTGGACGCGACGTGGAAGCCAATCGCAAGGCGCTTTCCATGTGCCTGTGGCTGTTGTTGGTGTTGACTCCTGTGCAGGCTGTCGTCGGTGATGCCCACGGTCTCAATACTCTTGAGCACCAGCCGACCAAGGTGGCGGCCATGGAGGCCAATTGGGAGACGCAGTCCAATGTGCCGCTGCTGCTGTTTGCCTGGCCAGACAAGGAAGCCCAGGAGAACCGTTTTGAAATCGGTATTCCCAGCCTGGCAAGCCTGATCCTGACGCATGACGTCAATGGCGTGGTACCTGGGCTCAAGGAAGTGCCGCCAGAAGAGCAGCCCCCCGTTGCATTTGTGTTCTGGTCCTTCCGCGCCATGGTTGCCATGGGCATGTTGATGATCCTGGTGTCTTTTGTTGGTCTGTGGCTGCGTCGAGGTGGGCGCGTGTATCACTCCAAGCCTTTCCTGCAGACACTCAGGCTGATGACCATCTCCCCCTTCATTGCCGTGCTGGGCGGCTGGTTCGTGACTGAAGCAGGGCGCTCTCCGTGGCTGGTATACGGCATCATGACCCAGGCCGAGGCAGTCACTCCCTCTCTGACAGGCTGGATGGTGCTGGCCACGCTGATCGGATATGCCGCAGTGTACGCGGTGGTATTCCTCACGGGAGCCTATTACCTGACCCGCGTTGTGCGCCAGGGCATGCTGGCAGAAGAACCTCATCACGAGGTGGAGCAACCCATGCGTCCGTTGTCTGCCGCACATACTTCGCTTGAAGCCGATTCCGGCCGCGTTATCGGGAGCTGATCTCATGGAACTGATCAACCTCACTATGATCTGGGCGCTGATCATCGGTTTTGGCGTCATGATGTATATCCTCATGGACGGTTTCGACCTGGGGGTCGGCATCCTGTATCCCTTTGCCCCCAATGAAGAGGCCAGGGATGTGATGATGAACTCGGTGGCTCCTGTCTGGGATGGCAACGAAACCTGGCTGATCCTGGGCGGGGCGGGGCTGCTGGCAGCTTTTCCCCTGGTTTACACCATCCTGTTGCCGGCGCTGTATCTGGGGGTCTTCCTGATGCTGGCGGGCTTGATCTTCCGCGGCATTGCCTTCGAGTTTCGCTTCAAGTCCCGGCGTAACCGTCACTGGTGGAACATCGCCTTCTGTGGAGGATCGATGCTCGCCACTTTCTGCCAGGGGGTAGTGGTAGGGGCCTATATCCAGGGCTTTACCGTGGAAAACAATGTCTATGTGGGAGGAGCGTTCGACTGGCTGTCGCCTTTCACGGTGATCACTGGATTGTCTCTGGTGGCGGGCTATGCGCTGCTCGGGGCGACATGGACCATCATGAAGAGCGAGGGAGAGGTGCAGGACTGGGCCTATCGCATCACGCCTAAACTGCTGGTGCTGGTGCTGGTCGGCTTTGCCGTGATCAGCCTCTATACGCCTTTTGTGGACGAGTACGTGCGTGAACGCTGGTTCGGGCATCTGTCCCTGTTCTGGATCTTCCCTGTGCTGGGGCTTCTGTGTGCTGCCTGGATCTGGCGCGCGGTGGGACGGCGCAATGAAGGACAACCCTTCGTTGCTACGCTGGGCCTGTTCCTGTTCAGCTACCTGGGGCTGGTGGCAAGCAAATGGCCTTACCTGGTACCGCCGGACATCACCATCTGGGATGCTGCCTCTGCACCGGAATCGCAGTTGTTCCTGCTGCTTGGCGTACTGTTTGTCATCCCGGTCGTACTGGGGTACACCGCCTGGTCCTATTGGGTGTTCAGAGGAAAGGTGCGTGGCCACGGTTACCACTGAACCATCTCACCCTCAAGAAGATGCCTCCGCATCCCGTCGACGGCGTGGCTCACCAGCCCGCCGTTGGCTGATGCAGCATGCCGCTGAGCAGCGCCTGTGGTTGTATCTGGCGGTGCTCTGCGGTTGTCTCGGTGGTTTCGCTGTCATTGCCCAACTGATACTGCTCGCTCGAGTCGTCGCCAGTGTCGTCCAAGGGGATGCTCTTGCGGCACAGTGGCCTTCGGCGGTTGCCATTGTAGTGCTGCTGGCCTTGCGTAGTGGATTGACCACGGCCCAGGAACTGCTGGCACAGAAGGCCAGTCAGAATCTGCGTCGCCAGGTGCGTGCTGAGGTATTCGATCACTGGGCACGCCTGGGGCCGGTGCGGGTGGCTAATCACCATAGTGCGGGCCTGGCCCACCAGTGGGTCGAGCAGGTCGAGGCCCTGGATGGTTATGTGGCTCGCTTTTGGGTTCAGACGCGCCTGGTGCTCCTTGTGCCAGTGGTGATCCTCGCCCTGGTGGCCTGGCAGGACTGGCTCGCGGCTGTGCTGCTGGCACTTACCGCGCCCCTGATTCCCTTGTTCATGGCGCTGGTCGGTATGGGAGCAGAGTCACTCAATCGGGAACAGTTCGTAGCGGTGGCGCGGTTGTCGGGTCACTTCATCGATCGCGTGAGGGGGATCACGACGCTACGCCTGTTCGGGGCGACTGCACGAGCCACCGAGGAAGTGTCTGCGGTCGCTCATGACTATCGCCGACGCAGCCTGCGGACACTGCGACTGGCTTTCCTTTCTTCGGCAGTGCTCGAATTCTTTTCTTCCGTGGCCATTGCGGTGGTGGCCATCTACATCGGTTTCGGTCTGCTGGGTGACATCCCCTTCGGACCTGCCTCGCAATTGACCTTGTTCAGTGGCTTGATGATTCTGTTGCTGGCCCCTGAGTTCTTTCAGCCGTTACGTACTCTGTCACAGTTCTATCATGACCGTGCATCGGCCCTGGCTGCGGCAGAAGGGCTTCATGAGCTATTGCAGGAGCCGGTCGACGCGCAGCGCCTGAACTCTGTGACTGAACCGACCTTGCAAGAGATGGGGGCGCTGGTACGCCTGCAAGGTGCGACGCTGGATCATGCGGGGAGAGGGCGGGTACTGGGGCCAGTCAACATGAGCGTCGAACGTGGTCAGGTATGGGTGTTGAGCGGACCTTCCGGTTCTGGAAAGTCCAGCCTGCTGCAACTGCTGGCCGGCTTTGTCGGTGCTGGTGAAGGTGAACGCCGGGCGATTCCCGGATTGATGTCTGCATGGATGGACCAGCGCCCTCTGTTGCTCCAGGGCAGCATCGCTGACAACTTGCGCCTGATAGCGCCCCAGGCGAGTGATGAACAATTGCACCAGGCATTGATGCGAGCAGGGCTTACCGAGGTGCTGGATGCCTTGCCTCAAGGGCTGCAAACCTCGTTGGGCGAAGGTGGGTATGGCTTATCCGGCGGTCAGGCACAACGCTTGGCATTGGCACGTATCTTCCTGAGTGATGCGCCGCTGGTGTTGCTGGACGAGCCGACAGCAAGTGTCGACGCAGAGACCGAGCGGGCGCTGGTGCAAGGATTTGAAGCCCTGGTGGCGGAAGGTCGCTCTCTGGTCATTGCGACCCACCATCCGGCGTTGATGGCCATGGGGCAGCATCATGTGGTTCTCGCGCAAGGCAAGGAGGTGTGCCATGGCTGAGCGCAGAGGGATATTCGCTACGCTTGGCCCTTGGTTACGTCTGCATGACCAGCATCGTGGGCGCCTGGTGGTGGGGGCGCTATTGATGCTGGCAACGGCACTGTCAGCACTTGGCCTGCTGGCCGTGTCCGGCTGGTTCATCACGGCTTCTGCCCTGACGGGTGTCGCCTTGGCTGCTGGTGCTGCAGCGACGCTGGATGTGTATACCCCGGGGGGCGGGATACGACTGTTTGCCGTGTCCCGCACAGTTTCCCGCTATCTGGAGCGACTGTACAACCACGACACGATTCTGCGCTTGCTGGCTGACTTGCGGGTGCGCATGTTCGCCGGTCTCGCGCGGATGGATGCCTCACGGTTGGCAGGGCGCCGCGCAAGTGACTGGCTCAATCGCCTGACGGCTGATATCGACACTCTGGATGCTCTGTATCTACGCTTACTGGCGCCCCCGCTGGTGGCATTGCTGCTGGGTGCTGCGCTGCTTGCACTGGTGGCGATCTGGTTGCCTGGTGTGGTGCTGTGGCTGGGGGGATTTCTGGTGCTGGCCTGGTGCTGGCTAACCTTTGGTCAGGCTCGGCTGGGGATGTTGGCCAGTCGGCGACGGGTCGAAACGCTGGAGCAATTACGCTCGGGCGTCATGGAGTCTCTGCGAGGCTTTGCTGAGCTGGAGGCCTACGGTGCGCTGGATCGGCGTCGTGCTCAGTTGGACGAAATCGAGACTCGGCTGTTCAAAGATCAATGGCGTCTGGCACTGGTCACCGCTATAGGCAATGCGCTGGTCACGGCGTTGATCGGAGGTGTCTGGCTGCTGTTGCTGATGGCGGGCGCAGCGGCATTTGCCAACGACGGCCTGAGCGCTCCGGTGATGGTGATGTTGCCCTTGGCCGCAATGGCGCTGAGTGAAGGGCTGGCCGCGCTGCCCGGCGCGTTCACTCAGCTTGGCGCCACGCTTGCTGCTGCTGAGCGTCTGAATGTCATTGATGCTGCTGCGATAGTGGCAGAAGGCGATGCGGTGTTGCCTCCTGGTCCGTTGTCATTGAGTGGCCAGGCATTGAGTTTTCGTTATTCCGGGGCCTTGTTTGATGCCCTGCATGATGTGAACTTGCATGTGGCAGCAGGGGAAAGCGTGGCACTGTGTGGCCCTTCTGGTGCAGGAAAGTCCACTCTGTTGGCGCTGGTGAGCGGGCAATTGAACATGCAGCAGGGGCAGTTATCGATAGACGGTCATCCTGTCGGCATGTTGCTGCCTGATGCACTGGCGGCAGGTGTAGGGTGCTTGACCCAGAAGACGGACCTATTCGATGCCAGCCTGGCGGAGAACCTGCGACTGGCTACACCAGAGGCGGATGACGCCTGCTTATGGGCGGCTCTTGAAGCCGTGGACTTGAAGGATTGGGCGCAGTCCTTGCCAGCAGGGCTAGAGACCCGAGTGGGCGAGGGAGGCCGCCAGGTATCTGGAGGACAGGCGCGACGCATTGCCTTGGCCCGGCTATCTCTGACTCAACCGGGGCTGGTGTTGCTCGATGAGCCCTTTGCGGGGCTTGATGCCGCCACTGCCGAGCGAGTCGCCGAGAGGCTCGAGCCATGGCTTAAGCAACGCACGGTGGTTTATCTGGTGCATGAGCATGACCCCGCGACACCGAAGCCCGGCATGAGCAAGGTGACGCGCAGCATTGGGTTGGCTCCTCGGCATGCGTCAACGTGGCGCACGCCAGCCGAATCCGTCACTCTATAAGGGATAATGTCTTATCGAGCGGTCAAGGAAACCGCTGTGCCCCTTTGCCTTGTGTCCCCAAGGAGTGACCATGTCCGATGATTTCCTTACCCGCCTGCCCAAAGCCGAGTTGCATTTGCATATCGAAGGCACGCTGGAACCGGAACTGATGTTCCAGTTGGCCCAGCGTAATGGTGTGACGCTTCCTTACGCAGATATCGAGGCCGCACGTGCGGCCTACGACTTTACCGACCTGCAGTCCTTTCTCGATCTTTACTACCAGGGAATGAGTGTTCTGCTGACGGCCCAGGACTTCGAGGACCTGGCCATGGCGTATTTCCAGCGCGCTGCCAAGGAGGGTGTCGTGCATGTCGAGATGCATGTAGACCCCCAGGCGCACCTTGTGCGCGGTGTGTCATTCGACACACTGATGGAAGGTCTTGTACGAGCGCGGCAACGGGCACTTGCCGAGCTGGACCTTTCCAGCGCGATGATTCTGGCTTTTCTACGCGATAGACCCGCAGCAGAAGCCATGGAAGTGCTCGAAAGCAGCCGCCATTGGCACGAGCATTTCAGCGCCGTGGGCCTCGACAGCGCAGAGCTGGGTAATCCACCGAGCAAGTTTCGCGATGTCTTTTTGCACGCCAAGGCACTTGGCCTGGCACGGGTCGCCCATGCAGGAGAAGAAGGCCCGCCTGGCTATATTCGTGAAGCCTTGGACGAGCTGGATGTATGCCGTATCGATCACGGTGTGCGTGCTGTGGAAGATGTGGAATTGCTCGAACGCTTGTCCGATGGAGGCACGGTGCTGACGGTATGCCCGCTGTCCAATGTGCGCCTGAAGGTCGTTGAACGGCTGGAGGATCACACCTTGCCGCAACTGGTAGATGCCGGTCTGGTCGTCACTCTGAATTCTGATGACCCGGCCTATTTTGGCGGTGGGTTGCGTGACAATTATGCGGAGTGCCAGCGAGCCTTTGGCTGGTCCGAGGATACCTTACGCTGGCTGGCGGGCAATGCCATTGATGCCGCCTTCATGGATGAAGACCGACGCGCCATGTTGCGTGAACGGCTTACCAATGCTTGATTGACAAGCGAGCCACGAACCGAGCATTGCGCTCGTGGCTCGTGGCTCGTGGCTCGTGGCTCGTGGCTCGCGTCAGGCCTTCTCGGCAGCCTTGCGAGCGGCTTCGCGTTGCTGGCGCTTGGTTTGACGGCGTTGTTCCATGTCTTCGACAGCATCAATACCCAGATGCTCTTCACCACGCTCGCGTGCCAGGCGAATCTGGCGTTCACGCTCGGCAAAACGTGCTTTCTGCTCGTCGCTCAGTGTGTCGTGGCAGCGCGGGCAGCATACGCCTTTCTGATATTTACCGCTGTGCTTGTCTTCTTCGGTAATAGGCATGCGGCAGGCATGGCACTGGTCATAGCTGCCGGGCTGAAGGCTGTGGTTCACCGTGACACGATCATCAAAGACAAAACACTCGCCCTGCCACATGGTCTCTTCCTGAGGCACTTTTTCCAGATAGTTCAGGATGCCGCCTTTCAGGTGGTAGACCTCTTCGAAGCCCTGTTCCTTGAGATAGGCGGTGGATTTTTCGCAGCGGATGCCACCAGTACAGAACATGGCCACTTTCTTGTGACGTGATGAATCCAGTGTCTGCCTGACGTAGTCAGGAAACTCCCGGAAGGTGGTCGTATTAGGGTTGACTGCACCCTTGAAGGTGCCGACTTCGACCTCGTAGTCGTTGCGTGTATCAATCAGCAACACATCCGGGTCGGAAATCAGGGCATTCCAGTTCTCGGGATCCACATAAGTGCCCACGGTCTGGCGCGGGTCGATCCCCTCCACCCCCATGGTCACGATCTCACGCTTGAGCTTGACCTTGGTGCGCATGAACGGAGGGTGCTGAGTCAGGGACTCCTTGGTGTCCAGCTCCGCCAGGCGCGGGTCGGAACGCAACCAGTCGAGCAATGCATCGATGGATTCACGGTTGGCAGCGACAGTGCCGTTGATGCCTTCACGGGCCAGCAGCAGAGTGCCACGCACCTGGTGCTGCAGCATGGTAGCGAGCAAAGGTTCACGCAGGCTCTCGAAATCGTCGAGGGTCACGAACTTGTACAGGGCACATACCACCACGGGCTGTGCCTCGGATGTTGCCGTCATGGTCATTCCTTATGCGGGCCGGAGCGTAAATCCGGAGCAGGTTGAAAGATCAGGTTGAAAGAATAGGGCGCGAATTGTACGTCAAAAATGTGTGAATTTCTGCATGCCTGGTCGTTTCTCCTTCTGACTCTCTTCCTGGAACCGTTTTCCTCTTCCCAGAAGCACCTTTTCTAGAAGCACCTTTCCAGAAAGAAGCACCTTTCCAGAAAGAAGCACCTTTCCAGAACCGCCATCTTTTCATGTTCCACCAGTACCGCTTTTATCTCTCGTTACTTTCTTATCTCTCGTTACTTTCTCACTCACTGCTTATCAATCTACTCGCCAGCTTTTGTGCACGAATCTGCATGGAAGACGCTTTTCATAGATTGTCTATTGCCGTCGAGCGTTGGGCACGCCATTAATTACATATTGTTTCATTTTGGCGACATAGAGATACACACCGGTTGGGTCACTGGACGGCAGCCAATGCATGCCGCCAATGAAAAAGCAGGGCCCAGGGAGCAGGGCATAACAAAAAAGGACAGGGAACATGTCACTAATAATCACTTTCAAGCCATCGCCATGCCGCTGGAAGCTCGCCGGGTTCTTGCTGGGATCTTTGCTCACGGGGCTGTTGAGCAGCCCAGGCGTATCAGCACAGGAGCGCTTGAATGATGAATTGTTGCGCCTGCGACAGAACGACGAAGTGCTGCGTCAGCAGCAGCGTGAGGAAGCCCTGCGAGAGCGTCTCGAAGAACGGCCTGATGTCCGTCTGAATGTGCCACTTGAAGCCTTGGAACGCTTCCCGGATCAAGAATCCCCGTGTTTCGTCATCCGTGAACTGCACGTGCAGGGCGAGGCCATCGAACGCTTTGGCTGGCTGCGGGATGCGGCGCTAGGTGATAGCGAGGAAGATTCTCCGCTGGGGCGCTGTCTGGGCACCCAAGGCATCAACCTGGTGCTCAAGCGCACCCAGAATGCCCTGATCGATCGAGGCTTTGTCACCAGCCGGGTACTGGTAGAACCGCAGGATCTCAATGATGGCACCCTGATATTGACCCTGGTGCCCGGTCGCATTGCCCATGTGCGTTGGGCAGACCCCAACCCCAAATGGGCGAGCTGGCGCAATGCACTGCCGGCACGCCCGGGTGACATCCTCAATCTGAGAGATATCGAGCAGGCGCTGGAAAACTTCCAGCATCTGCCATCCGTGGATGTGGACATTCAGATTGCGCCGGGTGGAGAGCCTGGCGAAAGCGACTTGGTCATCGCCTACCAACAGAAGCGACCACTGCGTGCCAGCGCGTCGCTGGATAACAGTGGCACCGATGCCACCGGTCGTTACCTCGCCGGTGTCACGCTGTCCTATGACAACCCGCTGGGACTCAACGATCTGGCGTATATCTCGCTGAGCAAGGATGCCGGTGGTGGCTATCCTGGCCCGCGTGGCAACAAGAGCCGGCTCGCGCACTATTCCATTCCCTGGGGCTACTGGCGCTTGAGGCTCGATGCCAGTGATTACGCCTACCACCAGAGCATCGCTGGGCCTTCTGAGACAAACGAATACAGCGGTACCAGCCGTGATCTCAGTGCCACGCTATCGCGGACGGTCTACCGGGATGCCTCGCGCAAGACCACTGTATCGGCGGGCGCCTTTCAGCGTCAGTCACGCAATTTTTTCGAAGACGGTGAGATCGAGGTGCAGCGCCGGGTGGTAGGCGGCTGGGAAGCCGGGATCGACCACCGCGAGTTCATCGGCAACAGCCTTTTGAATATCCAGCTGAACTATCAGCGCGGCACAGGGGCGTTTGGTTCCTTGCCCGCTCCTGAAGAAGTGGAGACGGACTTCGGGGCAGATGCTGATATCAAAGGCACCTCGCATTTCGAGCTGATCACCTCCACGACGGATCTCAGTGTGCCGTTCCTGCTGGGAGAGCAGTCGCTACGCTACCTCGGCCAGTTGCGCCTCCAGCACAACCTGACACCACTGACACCCCTGGAGCAGTTCTCCATCGGTAGTCGCTATAGCGTGCGCGGCTTCACCGATAACACCCTGACCGCGGAGCGTGGCTGGCTGGTACGCAACGAACTCGAGGCGGATGTGGGGCGTAGTGGCCAGTCCCTCTACGTCGGGCTCGACTACGGGCAGGTCGATGGCCCCTCGACCAAATGGCTGCTGGGCAAGCGCCTGGCAGGCACCGCGCTGGGCGTGCGCGGCAGCCTGGGTAACAGCCGCTTTCAGTATGACGCTTCGATTGCCGCACCGTTGCTGAAGCCAGATGGCTTTCAGACCGACGACTACGACCTCGCCCTGAGCCTGTACGTGACCCTGTAGGAGGAACTGGCCCATGAACCGGCAATGCTATCGCTTGATCTTCAGCCGCGTGAAAGGCCGTTGGGTGGTGACCTCCGAGCAGGCATCGCGCAGGGGCAAAGGGAGCCGAGGAGAAGGTGCGACCCTGACAGGAGCATCAGACCTGTCGCTTCCGCTCGGTAATAACGTTTCTGCACTTCGGCCACTACGTATGGCGGTGTTGCTGGCCAGTATGGGCCTGGTCGGAGCAGATATTGCACAAGCACAGATCCTGCCGGATCGTAACGCCCCTTCGAATCAGCGCCCTCATGTCGTCAACACGGCCAACGGCACGCCCCAAGTCAATATCCAGACCCCCAACCGCAAGGGGCTGTCACACAACACTTACCGCCAGTTCGATGTTGACGGCAAAGGCGCCATTCTCAACAACTCGCGCAACAACACCCAGACTCAGATCGGCGGTTGGGTGCAGGCCAACCCCAACCTGGCCAAAGGGGAGGCGCGGGTCATCCTCAATGAAGTCAACTCTCGCGACCCCAGCCGCCTGCGCGGGCCGATTGAAGTGGCCGGCAGCCGGGCCGACGTGATCATCGCCAACCCGGCGGGCTTGCAGATCAACGGCGGCAAGTTCATCAACGCCAGCAATGTCACCCTGACGACGGGCAACCCGCTGTATCGCGATGGCATGATCAACGGCTACCACGTCGGCGGCGGCAAGATCGAGATTGCCGGTGGCGGGTTGGATACCCGCGACAGTGACTACACGGCTCTTCTAGCTCGCGCCGTTGAAGTGCAGGCTCAAGCAAGCCTGCAGGCCAACGACCTGACCGTGATCGCCGGGGCCAATCGCATCAGTGCCGACCTCAAGGACGTCACCGCGATTCAGGGCCAGGGCACGGCCCCGCAAGTGGCCATCGACGTGGCCCATCTAGGGGGAATGTACGCCAATGAAATCCGCCTTGTGGCAACGGAAGCCGGGGTCGGGGTCCACAATGCCGGTCAGATTGGTGCCCGGGCGGGAGAACTGCGCGTCACAGCCAATGGCCGGGTGGAAAACACCGGTCTGTTACAGTCATCAACGTCAAATACTTGGCTCTCCGCCAAAGGCGGTATCCGCAATAGTGGTGATGTGACAGCCGCTCGCGAGCTGACCCTCACCACCCCGCGTGACATCGACAATAGCCACGGCACGCTCAGCGCCCCGCGCCTCGACTTCCAGGCCGATTCTCTGAGCAACCTGTATGGCGAAATCGAACAGACCGGATCGCAAGCTCTGGCCCTGAACGCTGGGTCGCTCTCCAATCGCCAGGGTGGACGTATCGGCCTGCCCGAGCCTGATTCAGGCGGTGGTAACAATAGCGGAACGGATAGCGGCACCTCAGGGGGAGGTTCCAGCGGCAATGGTGGGGGTGCCAATAACGGGGGTGGCTCGGCGGGCGACGGCTCAGACTATATGCCGGAGGTACTGGCCGATGGTCGCCTGAATATTGCCAGCACGCTCAACAATGACGCGGGCACCATCAGTGCCGCGCATATGGATCTGGTCAGCAGCACGGGGCTCAATAACGCAGGCGGTCATATTGGTCTCGGCGAGCTGACCCTGAAGGGCGGCAACCTGAATAACCAGGGCGGGGAGCTGATCATCGATGGCCCTGCTGATATTCAGGTCAATCAAGTCAACAACAATGCAGGTGTCTGGCAGATATCCGGGCCCCTGACCTTCACCGCCCAGGATGTCTATAACCGAGGCGGTACTCTAGCGCTGAGCGATACGTCCGCAACCACCCTGAATCTTTACGGTGCTGTTGATAATGGCCACGGTGTTTTCGACAACACCCAAGGCACCCTGACGAGCAACGCCAGCCAACTGACCCTGAAGACCGGTACGCTATACAACGAAGGCGGTACCATCGAGCATGCCGGCAGCGCTGGGCTCATGCTGAGCAGCGCTGATCTGTACGGTCGCGATGGCACTATTACAACCGCTGGCGCCATGCAGTTGACGGCAGCGGAGGTGGATCATCGCGGCGCCACCTTGAATGCCGAGCAACTGACACTTGACGCTGACAGCTTCGATAGCCGCGGTGGCCACATTGTCCTGGGCGGCGATCAGCCCAGCACCCTGACGGTACGCCATGCCCTGAATAACGGTGCCGGCGGCACCCTGGCCAGCAATGGCGATCTGGACATTCGTGCCGCGACCCTGGGTAATGCCGGTGGGCAGATTCTGCATGCCGGTGACGGCCAATTGACCGTCCACACTCAGCGCCTGAATGGCAATGGCGGCACCATCACCAGCAATGGCTACCTGGGCCTGTACGATGGCAGCTTCGATCTGAGTGATGGCACCACCCAGGCCCAACGCATCACGGTGGATGGCCAAGCGCTGATCACTGCCGGCGGCAGTCTTACCGCGCTAGGCAATGGGCAGCTCACACTGACAACCACCGGACACATCGATAACCGCGCTGGCCGCATTGCCACCAATGGCGACCTGTGGCTCGAGGCGCTGTCTGTCAATAATCAGGCAGTTAACCATCAGGGCGGCACGTTCAACGTGTTTGGCGATGCCCACTTCGATGTCGCCGAAACGCTCGACAACTCCCAAGGCACCATCACCAGTGGCGGTGACCAGTCGATACAGGCCGCGACCTTCCGCAATGTGTCTGGAAGCGTCGAACATGCCGGGGATGGCACGCTGACCATCGACACCGCCCAGTTGAGCGGCAACGGCGGCACCATCGTCAGCAACGGCCACCTGGATCTTTACGGCGGCATTCTCGATCTGAGCAATGGCACCACCCAGGCTCAACGCATCACGATCGATGGCCAGAGGCTGATCACCGCTGGAGGTCGTCTTGTCGCGCTCGGCGGTGACACGCTCACGCTGACGACTCGTGGGCAGCTCGATAACCACGGCGGTACCCTGCAATCGGGCGGCGATGTGGTGATCAAGAGCCGCGGGCTGAATAACGCCAGTGGCGCCATCCTCGGCACCGCACTTGATATCAACACCCGCAAGCAGACGCTCGACAACAGTGCCGGCGGCACCATTGCCACGATAAAAGGCCGTGCAAACGATCAGGGAACTGAAGATGGCTATCTGATCATTCATAGTGGCGAGTTGAACAACGACAGCGGACTGATTCAGTCGTTGGCCGACCTGTCCATTGATACTGCTGGCAAGGCACTGATCAATACCCATACCCAGGGCGATGATGATACCCCACGTGGCCTGATCAGTGCTGACAGCCTGACCCTGACGGCGGGTAAGTTGAACAACGATGAAGGGGTGATCGGTGCCGCCGCGGATGTCACCTTGACCGCCACTTCACTGAGTAACAAGGGTGGCACCGTTCAGGCCGAACAACAGCTGGCGGTCAGTGTCGACAAGACCCTCGACAACAGCGCTGGGCTGTTGGCTTCTGCCACAAGTGATGTGGACCTGACCAGTGGTGGCAAGCTGACCAATGACAAGGGCATCATTCAAGCCCAGGGCAAGGTCGATAGTACAAGCCGTGGCCTCGGCAATGTCGGCGGCACCATTCTCGGCACACACATCGACATTAATACCCGTCAGCAACTTCTCGATAACCGCCAGAACGGCGTGATTGCCACGCTCCCCAGTGAAGCGGGTAAAGCGCCCTCAGGCAATGGCAGCTTGATCATCCACAGCGGTGAGCTGAATAACGATAGCGGCCTGATTCAGTCGCAGGGCGATATGGTTGTGGATACCGCGGGTCATACCCTGACCAATACTGACACTCAGGCTCAGGGCGAAGATGACGCGCAACGTGGCCTGATCAGTGGTGGGGCGCTGACGATCAATCCGGACTCGAACTTGATCAATAATGGCGAAGGCGTGTCTGGCGATGTCAACAACACTGGCGGATGGATCGCCGCCCAACAAGCCCTCAACCTCCATGCCGCCAAGCTGATTAATACCGAGGGTGGCGTGATCGTCGGTGCAGATAGCGTCACCCTGAACGCCACGTCATTGGCCAACCAGGATGGCACGGTACAGGCGGATGGGGCCCTGACCGCCAACGTCGACCAGCAAATCGAGAACCAGCGTGGCGTGCTGGTGTCCCGCGAAGGCGATACCCACCTGACCAGTGACGGCAAACTGTTCAACGATGGCGGAGCGATTCAAGCCCAGGGACGCGCCGACATCATCAGCGCAGGCCTCAGTAATATCGGCGGCTCCATTCTTGGTGCGGAAATCGACATCAACACCCGTAAGCACACCCTCGATAACAGCGCGAATGGCATCATTGCCACGCTCAACGACAACACGGGGAAAGCGCTTTCCGGTGATGGTAGCGTCACGATCCATAGTGGTGAACTCAATAACGATACCGGCCTCATTCAGTCTCAGGGCGACATGGTGGTGGATACGGCCGGCCAGACCCTGACCAATACGCACTCAGGAGAGAAAAGCGGTCTGATCAGTCGTGGGGCATTGACGATCAACCGCGAGAATGGCGAAACCGTGTACGGCGATGTGCTCAACGATGGTGGTGTGATCTCAGCGCAGCAAGCCCTGATCGCCCATGCCTCCACGCTGAGTAATACCGGTGGCGGCGTGATTCTCGGCGCGGACAGCATCACCCTGGATGCCCTGTCGCTGGATAACCAGAGCGGTGCGATTCAGTCGGATGGGGCGTTGACCGCTGCCATCGGCCAACAGATCGACAATGAGAACGGGGTGCTGGTTTCTCGGCAGGGAGATGTCAGCCTGACCGGTGGTGACAAACTAAGTAATGACAGTGGTGTGATCCAGGCGCAGGGACGCGCCGACATCATCAGCACTGGGCTCAGCAATATCGGCGGCTCGATCCTGGGCGCCGAGATCGACATCAACACCCGAAAGCAGACCCTTGACAACAGCGCCGGCGGCACCATTGCCACGATTTCTGATAAAGAGGGCGAAGCCCCAGCAGGCAATGGCGCATCCCAAGGCCCCGAAACCGGCCTAGTGACGATCCATAGCGGGGCACTGAACAACGATAGCGGCCTGATCCAGTCGCAAGGCAACATGGTGGTGGAGACCGCCGGTCATACCCTGACCAACACCAACTCAGGAAAAAAAGGCGGCCTGATCAGTGGCGGCGGCATGAACCTGACGACAGGTGACCTGGATAATGCCGCGGGCCTGGTTTCTGCTAAGCAAGCCCTGATCGCCCATGTTGGAAAATTGAGCAACAAGCAGGGCGTGATAGGCAGTGCGGCCAAAGTCACCCTGAATGCCCGCGGAGTGGGCAATCAGGGTGGCCAACTGCTAGCGGGCGAGGGTCTCTCTGTCATTCTCGAAGGCCCTGCCATCAACCGTTTCAGTGCCAGCCTCGATACAGTGACCGGCGGCCAACTTGATAACACCGAAGGGTTGATCTCTGCCGGCAGTACCTTGTATGTCAATGCCAATACCCTGAATAACAGCGAAACGCTTTCCGATGATCCGAATAGCGTACTCGGCCTGCAAGGCGATACGGTCGAGCTTCATGCCAGCCAGATTGACAATGCCAAGGGCCTGATCGCTGCCGACAGCAAGATCAGCATAACGAGAGGCGGTGGTAACGGATCTCTTGATAACAGCGAAGGCATGATTGCTTCCCAAGGGTCGCTGGATATCACGCGGGATGCCATCACCAACACCGCTGGCACGTTGTTCTCGTCGGGTAATCAGACGCTGACCGCCGATACGCTCAGTGGCGATGGCCGTGTGCTGTCTCAGGGCGACCTGACCGTCACGCTTCGCGATGACTTCACCAACGCCAAGGACGCCGAAATCACCGCCAACGGCAAGGTGGTGTTCGATACCCAGGGCAAGCTGACCAACCACGGCGTCATGCAGGCGGATGACCTGCGCGTGCATGGCGCGGAGGTGGATAACCGCCTCGGTGGTGTCATCAGTGCTGGCAATACCGAGGTGATTGCTGATGGCAGCCTGACCAACCGCGGCCTGATCGATGGCGACACCACCTATATCAACGCCACCACCCTCGACAATATCGGCAGCGGGCGCATCTACGGTGACCATCTCGCCATTCAGGCGGATACCCTCACCAACCGTAAAGAAACCCTCGATGGCGAGACGGCCTCCGCCACCATCGCTGCTCGTGAACGGCTCGACATTGGCGTCGGCACCCTGGTCAATCGTGGCAAGGACAGCCTGATCTTCAGCGCCGGTAGCGGCGCCGATGCCCTCAATATTGCTGGGCACCTGGATGACCAGCGCCATGCCACCGGCATCGCCGATCAAGTCGACAACATCGGTGCCACTATCGAATCCTTGGGTGGGCTCACGATTCACGCTCGTGAGCTGAACAACCTCAATCCCCACTTCACCACCGAGGAAGTGCAGGTCGAAGGGCCGACGGGTTATATCACCATCGTTGGGGGGAAGCGTTATCCCGCTCCGGGTATTGAATATGACGTCTCGCTGTTCGACTGGTACGACAAGGCAGGCGGCCAGTATGTGAAGCGTAATGACCCAGTTTCTGGGTTCACTGACAAGCCCGGTGGGGCGACGTACATTGCCTGGAATGGCACGCCGCCGCCCAAGGAAGATGCCGTACTGGGCTGGTCGCCAACGCCGCGTGTGGCGGATGCCGATTATCCTATCAATAATCCAGCCTGGACCTATTTTGGTGTGATGCCTCCCGCGCCAGAACCCAAGGAACCGCGCCCGGATGCCTTCACCACGCAGGAAGCCTATCAGGCCGCCCACGCTCAATGGCAAAGCGAGCACGCCAGTTGGGAAGCTGATTCACAGCAGCGCTACGCCGCGCTGGATGAGGAAATTGCCGCCTATAACACCACCTTCGGTACCGCCGAGCGCATCGCCGAGTGGCACCAGCATATTCAGGACTGGACCCAGTTCGAAGGCGAGCGCAGCGTCTATGAAACCCAGACGCTGGATAGCACGCCAGGAAAGATTCTTTCCGGCGGTGATATGACGCTGCAAGGTGGCACACTGCTCAACGACAAGAGCCAGATCATCGCCGGTGGCGCGCTTACGGCGGACTTCCTGCGTATCGAAAACCGCGATGCCGAAGGCACCCGTCGGGTGCATTACGAAGACGGTGGAGAGCGGTGGTTCACCGATGGCAAGCGCTGCAGTGGCAACTACTGTCGTTCCCGCGACTGGGAGTTGCTGGGCCCCTGGGTGCCTGCTGATGAAACCACCACCATCGACCTCAGCGTGGCGCGCATGGAAAGCCACCAGAACGGCAGCGGCGGCGACCATGGGCTGGAAGACCGCCACACTGGCAGCGTGGACGACGAGGCCCGTGGCCCACAAGCCGGCCCACAAGGTGGGGAGCTGAAGGATATCACCGCAAGCGATGGCGGACAGAGCGGCCAGATCGTCGAAGTGGTGGCCGTGGCCACCAAGACGCAAACCGGTGGTCGCAACATCGAAGGCGCAGACCTGGCACTCCCCGATAGCAATGATGTTGCACCACCCGATGCGAATGGCTCGGATATTGCCGGGCCTGATAGTGCCGCCGGGCAAGCGCTGGCCGAGGCCAACCCGGATACCCCTGAAGTGGTGCGCACCGTGTCGCCGGAACTGAGCGTACCCACCAGTTCGCTGTTCCAGCTCGCCCCGGCGACCAATGCCGACGTGCTGATCGAGACCGACCCACGCTTTACCGACCGGCGTGAATGGCTGAGTTCCGACTACATGCTCAAGGCCGTGCAGCAGGACCCGACCACCAGCCACAAACGCATGGGCGATGGCCTGTACGAACAGCGCCTGATCGCCGAGCAGATCATGCGCCTGACCGGGCTGCGCTATCTGGATGGCCAGCGCAGCGACGAAGACCAGTTCCGTGCCCTGATGAATGCCGGGCTGACCTTTGCCGCGGAACACCAACTGCGCCCCGGCATCGGGCTAACTGCTGCGCAGATGGCGCAACTGACCAGCGATATCGTGTGGCTGGTGGAACGCGAGGTGACCCTGGCCGACGGCAGCACGGAAAAGGTGCTGGTGCCCCAGGTGTATGTGCGCGTGCGCGAAGGCGACCTGAACGGCGATGGCACCCTGCTGGCCGGGGACAGCGTGAACTTCACCACCCGCGACGACCTGGTCAACAGCGGCACCATCGCCGGGCGCACCGCGGTCGAACTGAATACCGACAACCTGCGCAACCTCAATGGCCGTATCACCGGTGACAGCGTGGTCGCCCATGCACGCACTGATATCGATAACATCGGTGGCGTCATCGACGCCGAGCGCCTGCTGGAGGTGTCCGCCGGGCGTGACATCAACATCGAAAGCACCACCTCCAGCGGGGTAAACCAAGTCGGCGCGTCGGACTTCTCGCACACCATGATCGACCGCCTTGCCGGGCTGTATGTCAGCGGTAAAGACGGCGTGCTCAAGGCCGAGGCCGGGCGTGACGTGACCCTGAAAGGAAGCGAGGTGATATCGACGGGCAGTGTCGGCATCGACGCCGGGCGCGATCTTCAGTTGGGCACCCTCGATCTCAGCCGTTACTCCCATGTCGAACGCGACTCGCGCAACTACATCACCGAACAGCGTGATAGCGAGGTGGGCAGCCGGATCAGCGCCGAGGGCACCCTGATCATGGACGCCGGGCGTGATGTCATCGCTCGGGCCGCCCAGGCCGATGCTGGCGGCGCCCTGGTCGCCCGTGCCGGCAACGATATTCGCATCGGCGCCGGAGAGGCCAGCCAAAGTTACAAGGAGGAATATAACAAGAAACACAGCGGCTTCCTGTCGAGCAAGACGACCAAGCGGCGTACCCGACGTGAAGAGAGCGAAGGTATTGCCAGCCAGTTTGGCGGTGACACCGTATTCCTTGATGCAGGGCGTGATCTGGACGTGATCGGCAGTGAAGTGATCAGCGACCATGGCACCACGCTCAGCGCGGGTGGTGATATTGGCATTACGCCTTCCGAGCATTACGCCAACGAGGACCACTACGAGAAGACGAGCAAGAGCGGCGTGTTCAGCAGCGGGGCCAGCATCACCCTAGGCAGCCAGTCGCAGAGTCTCGACCAGGAACAGCGTGGCATTTACCACAGCGGCAGCACGGTCGGGGCCATCGATGGCGATGTCAACATCCTGGCCGGTGGCGACTATCAACAGATCGGCAGTGATGTGCTGGCTCCTGGCGGTGATATCAACATTACCGCATCGAGTATCGCTATCGTCGAAAGCCATGACAGCCTGAGCACACGCAGCGAAGAGCGCATGAAGCAAGGTGGGCTGTCGCTGGGTGTCAGCGGCGCGGTGGTCACCGCCATCAATACCGTGGACAACATGCGCGAGGCGTCGCGCAACACCGATTCCGAGCGCATGCAGGGGCTGGCCGCTGCCGGTAGCGCGCTGCATCTCTACAACAATGCCGATGACCTGGCGGCTGCCGGGCAGGCCCTGGCCAGTGGTGATGTCAGCAATGCCGGCTCGCTGTACATCAGCATCGGTGGCAGCAGCAGCAAGAACGTCACCGAAACCGACACGCGCACCGCCCGTGGCAGCCAGGTACTGGCCGGCGGGGATGTCACCCTGATTGCCAGTGGCGAAGGCGCTGACAGTGACCTGCACATTCGTGGCAGCGAAATCAACGCCGGTGGGCAGGCCAACCTTGCCGCCGAAGGCGACCTGCTGATCGAGTCCGCCGAAAACACCTCGACCCTGGAACAGGACAGCCGCAACCACAGTGGCAGCATTGGCATCAGCATTGGGCAGCAGACCGGTATCACCGTGGCGGCCAGCGTTGGCCGTGGCGAGGGTGAAGGCGATGACCTCGTGCACACCAACAGTCTGGTCAAGGGCGGCGAAGGTGTGCGTTTCATCAGCGGTGGTGATACTCGCCTCGAAGGCGCGCGTATCGAAGCGCCGCAGGTGCAAGGAGATGTCGGCGGCGACCTGACCATTGCCAGTCGCCAGGACACCAGCGACTACGAGTCGAGCAGTTTCCAGGCCGGAGGCAGCATCACCATTGGCCCGGTCAGCGGCGGCAGCCTGAGTTTCAGTGGTCAGCAAGTGGATGCCGAATACGCCTCCGTCACCGAGCAAAGCGGCATCTTCACCGGGGATGGTGGCTTCCAGATCGACGTGCAAGGCAACACCGACTTGATCGGCGGGGCCATTGCCAGCACCGACAAGGCGGTCGAGGAAGGCCGTAACCGGCTGGATACGGCCAGCATCACCACGAAGGACATCATCAATCAGGCCGAGTATGACGGCCAGGGCATCGGGATCAGTGCCGGTTTCGGTGAGACCAATAATAACCCCGAGTTCACCGGCAGCCAGATTGGTGTGGCCGAGGAAAGCGGCAGCGACAGCGGCATCACCCGGGCTGGGGTCAGCGGTATCGCCGGCCACAAGGATATTCGTACGGGCGACGACGCCGGCGGCATCGAGCCCATCGTCGACCCGCACGAGTTGGAGAAGGAACTGGATGCCCAGGTGGCCATTACCGGCCAGTTCGGGCATGAAGCCAGCGAAGCCTGGGGCGAACAGGCCAACGGCCAGTGGCTGGATGCCCTGGAGCGCGGCGATAGCGAAAGCGCCCAATGTTGGTCTGCCAACGGTGCCTGTCGTGCCGTCGGCCACCTGCTGATTGGCGGCGCCACCGGCGGTGTAGAAGGGGCGGCAGGGGCCGTGGCCTCCACCCAGGTGGCTCCTGCAGTGGCCAACGCCTTGAAAGACAGTGGCTTGCCGCAGGATGTGCAAACGGCGATTGCTGCACTGGCGGCAGCGGGAGCCGGTGGTGTCATCGGTGGAGCCCAAGGGGCGGGAGCGGCATATAACGAAGCCGAGAATAACTACCAAGGCTTTATACGTTTCGCTGCACAGGTCTGCTCCCGCAGGCCAGCTTGCGCAGCGCTGGCGGTTGGGGAAGGCGCCAAGACCCCGATTGGTGCGCTCGTTGCGGCAACCCTACTGATCGACGCCTGGAACAAGGAAAACAACCGCACCGAAACCCCGGCCAATGCCAATCAACTGCCCGGCATCCCCGGCTATCCCGCCGATACAGACACCCAAACCCCGAACACCGAATATCCCGCAGGTTATGACATCGATCGACCGGGACGGTTTGAGAACCCGGCGGAAAATCCGGCAGGGGATACGACCTCGCCAGGTGGGTATCAGCCAGAAGGGACGGACCTGATCGGTGGGCCGGTGTATAGTGAAGGGGATGTTTCAAATACGGCAGCCAATGAAGAGAGTGCTGTCGTTGATACGCGGAAGTTCTCTGACTATATCTTCAAGCCCGATGCAGACCACGGGAAGAATGTGGTGTTCGAGTCGCTAGGATACACAGCAGATGATTCTGCGAATCTATCGCGAATTTGGCAGGTCCAAGCTGCGCAGAAATATGCGAGCGGCGAATTTACCTTGGGTAAGGCCGACCAATATGGGCAGCGCATTAACATCGAAATCGCGTTGCCAGGCAAAGGTGCGGCTAGTGGCCAAACCAGCTATCTTCAGTCGGGTTGGATGGTTCAACCCGACGGCTCGCTGAAGCTCAATACACCATTCTCTGGTTTTACAAGGAGTCGTCAGTGAAACTTTCAATCTACAGCCGTGTTCGTTATGTCGGTTCGATGAACGCCAAAGAACAGATCAACCTGGGCGACATTGGATACATCATTGAAGACTACGGCGATGGGAATTACGAGGTAGAGTTTTCGGAACCCTGCGGGACAACTAGGGCCTTGGCGGTAATTGCTGGAGATGAGCTAGAGTTGGCCGAAAAATAGGTGTATCCCGTCCGCTCTATCCAGCTGTGTCAGGCAGGCCTGGCCATCCGGGAAGCCATCAACGGCGGAAAGCTGGAACCAACTATGAGCGAACTTTTTGAGTGTCCGTGCTGCAGATCATTCACTATTTCAGAACTGGGTGAGTATGAAATATGCTCGGTCTGCAATTGGGAAGATGACCCCGTTCAGTCAGCTAATCCTGATTATGCTGGTGGCGCGAATCAACAGAGCTTGAATCAAGCTCGCCAAGAGTGGTTAGAGAAAAAGGTGGTGTCCCGTCTGCACTGAGAATGTTAGAGATCACGAATATTTCGCCTTAATCGGTGGCAGAGCAGTCCAGAAAATAGCTGCCCCGTCCACAGTGTCCACGCTAGCGGGCTAACGATTTTTTGATAAAAACCGTCTTATTTTCTGTTGAAGCTTTGCTGAAACCTCCTTCGCTGCATGGGCAGCGCTGGAGGTTTGTCTATGTGTATGGTTGAACCTTGATCAAATTATGCAATTTCTTTTCTGTCTCATATCCTGAATGCATACCAACCGTGGACAGTGACGACCTGTCTGTTCTTTCTCTTCGCTGATGGTTTTTCGTGCTATTCAGCCTGCCCTATGGCGGAAACCACCAGCCGTTGATCTTGCCATTCCAGATACTGATCCACTGCGGTGCATGGGTGGATTTTCCTCTGTCTTCCCACACTTCTGCTGGGGTACAGCCGCCAAGGTGCTGATGCGGTCTGGCATGGTTATACCAGCAGCGAAATTCACTCATCATTACCAGCCTGCCACGCGACAACGAAACCGGCGACAGCCTGGACGACCGCACCACTTGGGACATCGAAGGCAGTTACAGCAGCCTCGACCGCGAGCAGATCAACCGCGGCACCCTCGGCCAGGGCGATATAGAAGTCGGTAGTCCCGATTCCCCGCGCAATACCGAACTTGCCGACATCAACCGCGATATCGACCGCGCCCAGGTCGTCACCAAGGATGAATCGAGCCAGACCGACCTGTACGTGACGGAAAGCTCGGTTGAGGATGTGTCGAACCCGGTAGACACCGCCAATCGCTGGGGCCAGCAGGCCAAGGACCTGCCTGAGCAATACGCTGAACTGCCACAGCAGATGAAGGACAACTATGTGCAGTTGGGGCGCGAGGTCACTGCACTGACCCACTCCGCACCGGGAGGAGCGGTAGCAATCGGCGGTGAGGAAGTGGCGGAGATCATGTTTGATCGCCTGATCCGCGAAGGCTATAGCGCTGAGGAAGCGAAGGCGACGCTCTCGGATCCTGAATTCCAGCAGAGCGTTCTGGCTAATGCGAAACGTATTGCCGACGGTGGGGTTGATGCAGGGACAGCGTATACCCCAGAAAAACAACCCCGTGCCAGCTTCAATGCTGACGGACAGCCGGTTGTTGTCATTCCGGCGGTAGAGCTGCCTGATGAGGTTGTGACTGGGGTTAAGAAACCACCGACCCCTGCACAAGTGGTACTGGAAGGGGCATCCGAAATTAATGCCTATCTGGAAGAGAACCCCGAGTTGGCCAGCGCGGTGGAATATGCCTTAGTCGCTGCACAGGGGCCAAAGGGAGTGCTTATCTATCTGGCCAATGCTGCCGTGGCGGAGACTCAGGTTGGCGGTATCATTGCGGAAATACCCGCCATCGTCGGGCGTTACGTAGCTGAAGGCATTGAAGGCTACGAGCTTGACGGTAGCACCGATAAGAGAGACCGTTACCTGTTAGGTGGTGGGGAATTCGCTGCCAGTGTAGTGATCGGTGCTGGAGGTTTGAAGAAAGGTGGCAAGAGCCACGCTGATGGAAAAGGAATACCTGACACTTCAAGTGCAGGGCCAAACCTAACCATTCGTGATCATTATGAGCATCACAATGCGATGCGTACCGATGTGATCAACCAGTTGGAGAGTCAAGGCTATCGGGTTGCAGACGGTGAAGCGTCTTTTGGCAGTTCTTGCGGTCCGGGGCGTTGTCGACCTGATATCATTTACGAAACACCTGATGGAAAGAAGGGGATTGTCGAGATCAAGACCGGAAATGCTGACCTAAGTATCCGGCAGACTGAAATTTTTCCGCAGATCGAAAATGGGGATGCCATACCACGAGGTAGGATTGCTGATAGGTTTGGTTTGCAACCTGGTGTTCCATTGCGAGAGCAGGGCTATCCAAATGGTATTCCTATTGAAGTACAAGAGTTTCCAGGGGCAGGCCAATGAATATTGTTGAAATTACAAACATTTTGAAATTGCTAGGATGGTCTATATCGAGAGATGAGGTGGGAGACAGGCTGGCATCCTATGGATTACCAGATCGAACTGCAGACATCATTTACGGGATGAAAAGATTGACGAACGATCAGCAGCTATGGGTAATGCGTTCAACGTCAACGGATGCTTTCTCTAATGCTTGTGCAGTGGTTGATTCCAGCCGCAGAGAAACTACTCCACTTCTTACGTCGTGGAAGGGCTTGCGCATTCAAGCCCCAGAAATCCTTGACGAACACGTCCGGCAGGGATCGGAGGAGGCGATTGCTTGGGCGCAGGAACAAGATTTGGACAGGGCATTGCAAGAGCATGCTGCTATGCCAACTAATGTGCCTGGTGCCAAGCCTATTTGGCACCTTGCTGCTTTGGCGCTGCTTGGTAATGTAGAAAAGCTGAAATCCTATCAGTCCAGTTTCGAAGCGGGAGATCGGCTTGGATTCGTGCCTTACATCACCAAGGACTACATTGACCGAGCTGTGTCTCTTGGCGAAGAGTATGCTTCAGGTGTTTGACTATTATACTGGTGTGTCCCGTCCACAGTGTCCACGCTAGCGGGCTAACGATTTTTTGATAAAAACCGTCTTATTTTCTGTTGAAGCTTTGCTGAAACCTCCTTCGCTGCATGGGCAGCGCTGGAGGTTTGTCTATGTGTATGGTTGAACCTTGATCAAATTATGCAATTTCATTCCTGTCTCATATCCTGCATGCATACCAACCGTGGACAGTGACGACCTGTCTTTTCCTTCACTTCTTGAATACCTCTGGCGCTGGTTTATGGCGGAAACCACCAGCCGTTGATCCTGCCGTTTCAGATACTAATCCATTGCAATGTGGTGAGTTTGTCTCAGTTTTCTCATTGCTCCATTTTTATTGTATCTATGTTATCTAGCTAACTATTTTTTATAAAAATCTCGCAATTATCATCTGATCTGTGCTGAAACCATCTTCGCTGCATTGATCTCGTAGAAGTAGGCTAAATCAGCAAGGTTAATGGTTGATAAAATTGACTGGGTTGGCTAAATATCAATGATGCTTATTGTATGTCTGGTATTGGCGCATGTGAGAATCGCTATTTATAAGAAAAATCTTTCTATGTCTAATTGATGTAATGCATAAAGTGTGAGTTATAAATAAAAAGGAAATGAAAATGAAAAAAATTATCGCGATTACTGCTTTGGTTGCTTCAACAGGTGTAATGGCTCAAGATCGTGAAGAAATCATGGAGCAGCTTGTTGAAGCTACTGGATTAAAAGAAATGTTTGAACAGCAGGCTGATGCCCAGCGTCAATCTTTTGAAAGTATTGGGCGCAGTGTTATAGAAAAAATAAAGAGTGAAAATCCTGATAATGAATATATGAAGCGTTATGAAGAGGAAACCCAAAGGTTCATGTCGAGTCTTGATAACATTTTTGAAAGTCAAGAGTTAGTGGATGCTTGGAGTATGTTTTATGGAAAAAATATGTCTGTTGAAGATCTAGATAAAGTATTGGAATACTATCAGTCTCCTATCGGTAAGAAAGATGTAGAAGCTACCAAGAAAGCTATGCCGGAATTTACAAGATATATGACAGAGAAGTCAGTAGAACGATTTGAAGAAGAAATGACGATATATACCAACAATCTCCAGAATATCTCGGGAGAAACGAGAAATAACAAATAAATATATATTGGTGAGAGTCTTCATTAAAATAGTGCTTTTTTCATAAAAAGCACGTCATTCCCTTCTGCAGATTTGCCGAAACCTCCTTCGTTGCATTGGCAGCGGGGAGGCTGTTGTAATGGCAAGGCTAATAGTTGATCAAATCGTGCTGATTCTTTCCTGTTTCCTATCCAATGCAGGTCAAGCGTGGACAGTGGCTACCTGTCTTTTCTTCAATGAGTTTTTGTTGACTTTTCGTGCTGATTACCCTCCCTGTGACGAAAACCACCAGCCAGTAATTCTGTATTAAACATACCAGTCAGTTGAGATGTATAGTTGGGTTTTATCTTTTTAAAGATGCATTTTTTAGATGTATTTTAGATGGTATTTTTCTGCATAAATTTAGCGATTACGTACTGAAAGTGCTTCATTATTTCCTGAATAAATTCCACTTAATAGTGCTGGGCATGGTCGCAATTCTGTGCGGGATCATGCGGGGGAATTGCGAAGCCAACGTTTTCCTTGTTGTGATAGGTCATGGCAATCATCACGCTTCATGACAGTCAGGTGCTGACAACTGAGTGGCTGAGCTGAGTCAAGGTGGCGGAGCAGCTATTTTTTATAATGCGTCTTCATGGATTAGCGCCTGTTGATATTGTCGTTGCGGTTGTGCTGTCCACGCTCGGTTATCTGATCATGAGTGTTTATTAAAAGGAATGTATGATGTCGCATTTCAAGAAGTTGGCAATTGTCGCTGCACTTTCTGTGGCATTTGGTACTGCTGCGCTGGCCAGTGAAGTCAAGTGGAGTTATGAAGGAGATACCGGGCCGGAACACTGGGCGAGCCTGCATGAAAATTTCGCATCCTGTGCCGGTGACCAGCAGTCACCGATTGATATCCAGCCGTCTTCAGTCGTAGATGCAGAACTGCTTCCGCTTGAGATCAACTGGAACGAAAGCGTGGACCTTTCTGTCGCCAACACTGGTCACGGAATTCAGGATAATGGCGCTGACCTTGGCAGTGCGACGATCAATGGCAAGCAATATACCCTCAAGCAATTTCATTTCCATCATCCGTCCGAGCACACGATCAACGGCAAGCACTTTCCAGCCGAGGCCCACTTTGTACATCAGGCCAGTGATGGTTCTCTTGCGGTCATAGCCGTTCTTCTGGAGGGCGGTGGTGAAAACATGGTGTTCAACGACAGCCTGAGTAGCGCCACCGGTACTATAGGAGAAGCACATCTGGGTAAGGAGAGTCCTCGCGACCTGTTGCCGGAGGATCTCTCCTTCTACACCTACCGCGGCTCGCTGACTACGCCACCATGTTCAGAAATTGTCGATTGGGCCATCATCAAGACTCCAATGAAGGTCTCTGATAAGAACATCGAAGCGTTCGCCAAACTCTACAGCAACGATGCGCGTCCGACACAAGATCTAGGTCGGCGCTACGTACTGCAGTAAGGCGGGTCACTTTGTCAGCAGGCAAGCCCTGCTGACAAAGCCTGAAGAAGTGATTCGTTGTTGGCGAACTTTCCCGGAACAAAAAAAGCGGCCATGAAGGCCGCGAAATATCTCCCCTAAAATCTTCTATGAACTCTCTTTAAATTCTCTTCAAATTGTCTTTGAATTCCTTCTTTTCCTTTTCCTTTTCCTTTTCCTTTTCCTTTTCCTTTATCGCCTAAGCACTGCGACGATGCTGCAGTCGCCCGCCGGCCCAGGTTTCGTAGATGGCTCGGTCGTCGCCGAGCATCATCAGGGTGAATAGTTCTTCGGCCAGGGTCTGGCAGCGGGACATGCGGCGGGCCAACAAGGGGGAAGCGAACAAGTCGATGACGACGAAGTCTGCTTCCATGCCGTGGGCGAGGCGGCCGATACGATCATCCAGTGACAGAGACTGTGCATTGCCCAGCGTCAAGGCATGGAAACCGGCCCAGGCGGTGAGTGGCTGGCCGCGTAATTGGCCGACCTGATAACCGGCCTTGAGCGTAGCCAGTCCGGATAGGTCGGTACCGGCGCCAATATCGCTGGCCAGGGTCAGGTTGAGGCCGGTGTCTCGGGCTGCACGTCGGTCGAATAGCCCGCTGCCGAGGAACAGGTTGGAACTGGGACAGAAGGCGATGTTGGCACCGCGTTCAGCCAGGCGTTGGCGCATGCCGTCGTCCAGGTGAATGCCATGGGCGAAAGTGCTGCGAGGCCCGACCAGGCCAGATTGCTCATAGACCTCGAGATAATCGCGACTGTCCGGGAACAGCTCGGCTACCCAGTCCAGCTCGCCGAGGTTTTCCGACAGGTGCGTCTGCAGCCACAGGCTCGGGTCGTTGCGCAGCAGGCCGCCAGCAGCATCGAGCTGGGCCCGGGTCGATGTGGGGGCAAAGCGTGGTGTCACGCTGTATCCAAGACGATCTGTGCCATGCCAGTCGCTGATCAGGCGTTCGCTATCACGAATACCGCCAATGGTGTCATCGGTCAGGCTGTCCGGGGCATGGCGATCCATCAGCACTTTGCCCGCCAGCATGCACAGGCCACGCCGTTGGGCAGCGGTAAAGAAGGCATCCACGGAATTGGGGTGACTGGAACAGAACACCTGGGCAGTGGTGGTGCCTACTCGCATCAGCTCGTCGAGGAAGACATCGGCCATTTTCTCGGCATGGGCGAACTGAGCGAAACGGCATTCTTCCGGGAAGGTGTATTCGTTGAGCCAGTCCAGCAACTGGCGGCCATAGGAGGCCATGATCTCGAGCTGAACGTAATGCACATGGCTGTCGATGAAACCCGGCATGACCAGTTTGTCGCGTTGGTCGATGATGCTGATATCGGCAGGCAGGCGCGGTGCCAGTTCCGTATAGTCTCCCACGGCCTGAATACGCCCGTTGGCCCACCACAGGGCGCCATCCTGGTGGTAGACCACGCTGCCTTCCCGCGGCGAGTCGGCGTCGCCAGGGTCGCTGTCGAAACTGAGGATGCGGGCTCGCATCAGCCAGTCGCGGCCAGTATCCAGGGATTCGTCCTGGGTGGGGGAGTGCGCTTGGTTCAGGCTTGGGTCTGGGTTGATCATGATAGGGCTCTTGAATCCTGTGGAAACATCGCATAAATGCCTGCGCGTGCGAATCACTGGGCTTTCGCCGCCATCCCTGTCGGCTACCCTCCGGGCCATCCGAAGGAAGTTCCAATTCGCTCCCGGCGAATTGGTGCGCGGTGCTGGAGCGCCTGCCCGGCGGGTGGCCGTCCCGTCAATCTTCACCTATACCCATAGGCTCCAGTTGTTGCGCTCCGTGCGCCTTGTTCTTCATCTCGCTCGGCTGATTTATTCAATATTTCCTTGTATGAAGCATCAGTAGGCAGTCTCAATCAAACAGACTGCGCACCTTGTCGCTGGGAATACCACGCTGTTGCCGTTCTTTGCGGGCCTCTCCGCGGACGTCTCTTCCATCGTTGTCGCCACCTGCACTGTCACTGCCCACTTTGTCATTACCCACTCTGTCACTGCTCAGTTTGTTACTGCCGGCCTGGGTGGCACTGATAGGGAGCAGTTCTGCCAGGGCGGACAGGGCGACAGCATAGGGGCGCTTGTCGCCACCGGAGTCGCCAATCGGACAGCGCACACGAGCAACATCTGCATCACCATGGCCTGCAGCGAGCAAGCGTCGGCGGAAGCTTGCCCATTTGCTTTTCGAGCCAATCAGGCCTATCGAGCCTATGTCGCTGCGTTTCAGCAGGGCATCGATCAAGGCGAAATCCTCAGCATGGTCATGAGTCAGCACCAGAGCATGGCTACCTGCGAGCAGATTGGCGACGGCCTGTTCGGGGGAGTTGAGGTGATGACGATATTGACGTGGAGGGGCCGTTTCCAAGTCATCAAAGGCGCTGTCGCGGCTGTCGAACCAATCCATGCGCCACTCCAGTGGCGCTGCCAGTTCGGCCAGTGCACGGCCTACATGCCCCGCACCAAAGACCGCGACATGTACCTCGACACCGGGATATGTCTCGAGGATGACGTTGACGAAGCCGCCGCAGCATTGGCCGCTGCGACCACCCAGAGAGAAGGCTTCCAGCTGCATGCCGGTATGTCCTTCGCTGAGATTCTTGCGAGCCGCAGCGATGACCTGCCATTCAAAGGTACCGCCGCCGAGGGTGTCGTAGACGGCATCTTCGGTAATGACCATGCGCGCTCCCGGCTCACGAGGTGTGGAGCCCAGGCTGGTCACCTGGGTGGCGAGCACATGGGGCAGGCCCTGGCGTTGCAGCCGGGCCAGGGCTTCGTACCAACGTTCAGTGGCCATTGCCCCTTCCTCCATTGGCCGCTTCCAGCATCAGGCGGCGGGCGTTATCTGCGGCCGCCATGACGCGTTCGGGAGTGGCGGGCGTATCCAGGCGCACCGCCTGGCTGTAACCGGTCAGGCTGGAGAGTGCATCGCGCAGGGCGGCCCACACGGAGATGCCCAGCATGAAGGGGGGTTCTCCCACCGCCTTGGAACGATAGATGCTGGCCATGGAATTGGGATGGCCTTCCAGCAATTGGACGTTGAAGGTCGGTGGAAGGTCACCATAGGTGGGAATCTTGTAGGTGGCAGGGCCATGGGAAATCAATTGACCGCGCTCGTTCCACTTGAGTTCTTCACTGGTCAACCAGCCCATGCCCTGGATAAAGCCACCTTCCACCTGGCCGAGGTCGATGGCAGGGTTGAGTGAATCTCCGACATCGTGAAGGATATCGACACGGTCCACCTGATACTCGCCGGTCAGGGTATCCACGGACACCTCGGATACCGCTGCTCCGAAAGCAAAGTAGTAGAACGGGCGGCCGCTACCAGTGGCGCGGTCGTAATGGATCAAGGGTGTCGCGTAGAAGCCTTTCTCCGACAGGGAAATGCGCGACAGGTAGGCGGTCTGGACCAGCTCGCCCCAACTGATATGACGCTGGCTTTCTCCGATGCCGGCGATCAGGTAGCCGTTTTCCAGGCGCATGGCTTCGCGGTCGAGATGATAATGTTCTGCGGCGAAGTCAAACAGCCGGGTCTTGAGCTTGAGTGCAGCATCCCGAGCGGCCTGTCCGTTAAGGTCGGCACCGCTGGATGCGGCCGTGGGTGAGGTGTTGGGCACCTTGTCGGTACGTGTCGCGGTAATACGTACCGTGGCAAGATCCAGCCCCAGCTCACGCGCCACGACTTGGCAGATCTTGGTGTGCAGGCCCTGGCCCATTTCGGTGCCGCCGTGATTGATCATCACGCTGCCATCGGTATAGACGTGGAGCAGGGCTCCGGCCTGGTTGAGGTGCTGAGCGGTAAAGGAAATCCCGAACTTCACTGGTGTCAGGGCCAGTCCCTTGCGAATCACCGGACTTGAAGCATTGAATTCGCGGATGGTCTGGCGGCGTTGCCAGTATTCGCTGGAGGACTCGAGCCTGTCGATCAGCTCATGCAGCAGGGCGATCTGATCGACGCTCTGCCCATAGTGCGTCACGCTGCGCCCTTGGCGATACAGGTTACGCTTGCGCACCGTAAGCGGGTCTTCACCGACCCGGCGGGCGATATCTTCCATGGCCGCTTCTATCACCATCATGCCCTGAGGGCCGCCGAAGCCGCGGTAAGCTGTGTTGGACGCTGTATGGGTACGCGCACGATGACCCGTAACACGCGCATCACCCAGAGAATAGGCATTGTCCGAATGGAACATGGCACGGTCGACGATGGCATCAGAAAGGTCCGGTGAATAGCCGCAATCGCCGATCACGGTGATATCGCCACCCTGGATCACACCGCTGTTGTCGATAGCGAGACAGTAGCGGTTATGGAAGGGGTGGCGTTTTCCGGTGACGCGCATGTCTTCACTGCGCGGCAGCCTCAGGCGGCAGCTGCGGCCCGTGCGTCGTGCAATGATCGCGGCAATGCACGCCCAGGGCGATGCCTGGGTTTCCTTGCCGCCAAAACCGCCTCCCATGCGTCGGGTTTCTACGGTGACCGCATGCAGTGGCACACCAAGCACTTCGGCCACCAGTTTCTGGGTTTCACTGGGGTGCTGGTTGGAGGTGTGAACCATTACCCCCTCATCTTCACTGGGATGCACCACACAGGCCTGACCTTCGAGATAGAAGTGTTCCTGGCCGCCGACGAACTGCTCTCCAGAGATGGTGATGGGGGCCTCGGCCAGGGCCTTCTCCCAATCGCCGCTGACCTGCTGATGCGTCGGGCGCACAAAGTCGCCAGCTTCGGCAGCGGCTACCGGGTCGAGGCTGGCAGGCTGTTCATCGATCTCGATAACAGCCTTGAGCGCAGCCTGACGCGCAGCGCGATAGCTGTGCGCGGCCACGGCAAACATGACCTGGCCGGCGTACAGAACTTCTCCATCCGTCATGATCGGATCGCCAGGGAAGACGGGGCCAATATCCGTGTGTCCTGGCACATCGGCGACAGTGATCACATCGACGACCCCTGGCGCGCTGCGTACGGCATCAAGGTCCAGCCGTGTGATGCGGCCATGGGCAACCGGCGACAAGCCCAGGGCAAGATGCAGGGCATTGGCTGGCGTGGCCAGGTCATCGATGTAGGCAGCACGCCCGGTGACATGCTTGATGGCACTTTCATGGCGTTCAGGTTTACCAGAGAAGCCGCCGCTATTGTCTTGCTTCTGCTGCGCTGGCTGCTGTTTGGCGTGTTGCTCGCGCGACGGTGTGGTTTCCGGGGGAAGATCAATGAGCGTACGCATGGAGCATCACCTCCTGAACGGCAGAAGTGGAAGATGAGTCGGTAGGGTTGGCCATCACCAGTCGCAGGCGCTCAAGCAAAGCCTGAGCAGAATGGGTGCGATAGTCGGCACTGCCACGCACATCGCTCATTGGCGAAAAATCCTTGGCCAGAGCCTGTCGTGCTGCTTGAAAGATTGCCGCTGACGGGGGCTGGCCCAGTAAAACTGCTTCGGCGCCCTTGGCGCGAGCCGGGATGCCGGCCATGCCACCAAAAGCCAGGCGCACATCACTCAGGCAGCCATCCTCGATTTTCCATGCAAAGGCGCCAAGTACGGCGGAAATGTCATCTTCGCGGCGTTTGGAGAGTTTCCACACCTTGAGCTCGTGTCCTTGCACAGGGGCTGGAAGGAAAATCGCCGCCAACACTTCGTCTGCCGCCAGTTCGGTCTTCTTGTAATCGAGGAAGAAGGCTTCCGCGGGTATCTCGCGAGTGCCGTTGGGACCTGCCAGTCGCAACTGAGCATCCAGTGCCAGCAGTACGGGTGGGGTATCGCCGATAGGCGAAGCGTTGGCCACATTGCCGCCCAGGGTACCTCGGTTGCGTACTTGAGCAGAGCCAAGGCGATGCAACAGATGGGCGAAGGTGGGGTATTCGCGTTCCAGCAACGGTTCGAGGTCAGCGTAGGTCATGGCTGCGCCGACCCACCAGCCAGAACGACCCGCCATGTCTACCCCTGTCTCGATGGCACATAGTTCCTTGACTCGGGTGACATCGATGATGGAAGGAAAGTCGAGCAGTCGCTGGGTTGCTTCGAGCCACAGGTCAGTTCCGCCAGCGACCAGGCGAGCCTGGGGATGTGCGCTGCGCAGTTCTACTAGTTCAGCCAGCTGAGTGGGCTGGTGGAAACGGCTGTTCGCTTGGTCGATGTGAGCATCATCGCCGACGTTCACGGCCAATCGTTCTGCCAGAGATGGATCTGCCAGCCATGCAGGAAGGTGGCCTTCGATGTCGTTCATGCTCAGTGCGGCATCTCGGATCGGCCGGTATCCCGTGCAGCGACACAAATTGCCACCCAGGGCGGCTTCCAGGCGCTCAGGTGTCAGGGGCGCAGGGCGTGTGCGCTGTTCTTCGTGCAAGGTAAACAGCGACATCACGATACCAGGCGTACAGAAACCGCACTGGCTGCCATGGCAATCGACCATGGCGACCTGAGCAGGGTGCAGATGCTCGCCTTCGGCCAGTCCTTCCACGGTGACCAGATGGCGGCCCTGCAGTTGGTGGGCCGGCATGATGCAGGCATTGGCACTGCGGTAGCGGAGCTCGCCGGTACTGTCCGGCTCACCGATAGCAACGGTACAGGCGCCGCAGTCGCCGGAGGCACAGCCTTCTTTGGTGCCGGTCATGCCGAGCTGCTCTCGCAGCAGCTCCAAGACACTGAGGTGGGCATCCGCCGCAAGGCGCTGCGGTTGTCCATTGAGGTAGAACTCAATCATGGCAGGGTCCTGACAGATAGTTGTCATTATGGTATCTCTGATTCAATAGTTGACCATTCGGTCAGATTCTTCAAGTGCAAGTTGGAAATTTTTTCTGCTGTTTCCATCTCAGCCTGCTTCTGCAACCTGTGGCGAATTGTCAGCAGGCGGGTGTATCAGGCACTCTTCTCTTTCTTCCTTCTCTTTCTTCTTAGATAAATGGATAACGAGTGAGTGCCATGGCGAAAGCGTCACAGGTCGGTTCCACCACGGTAGCGCGGGATAATGGGCAGGAAGCGGGCGGTGCCATTCGTCAGCGTAATGAGCGCGAGATACTCGAAGCTGCCGAGCGGGTGTTCGCTCGGCATGGCTATCGTGGTGCCAGCCTGCAGGCGATCGCGGAAGAAGCCGGATTGCCCAAGTCCAACGTGCTTTACTACATGGGCAGCAAGAAGGCTCTCTATGTGCGCTTGCTTGAAGGTGTGATGGAACGCTGGAATACCATGCTGGATGACATCAGTGAAGATGATGACCCCGCCCAGGTGCTCAGTGCCTTCATCCGTTCCAAGATGGAAATGTCGCGACTCTACCCCCAGGCATCGCGGCTTTTTGCTTCCGAGATTCTTCAGGGGGCGCCTTTCCTTCAGGATTTCCTGCGTGGTGAGTTACGCGAATGGGTCGAAAGTCGCGCCAAGGTCTTTCGAGGCTGGGCCGAGCGGGGGCTGATGGACCCTGTCGACCCCGTGTCGCTGATATTTCTTATCTGGTCGGCAACCCAGCATTACGCGGATTTCGAGGCCCAGGTGCTGGGCATCACCGGGCGTGATGCACTGAAAGATGATGATATCGAGCGCATCACGGCCTTTCTCACCCAGGTCGTGCTCAAAGGGTGCGGCGTCGAGACGGCTGGGCTTCGCTTGTAACGTTGGCAGCCGCCTCGTATCTGCCTTATTGCGCGGTCACCAGCATCACCAGTGCCAGCACTGCCGAGACCCACATGGCGGGCTTGATGTCCGAGAGCTTGCCGGTTGCCACCTTGATCAGCACGAAGCTCATGAAGCCGAAGGCGATACCCAGGGTGATGGAATAGGTCAGCGGCATCAGAATGATGGCCAGGAATGCTGGAAAGGCATCTTCGAAACGGTTCCAGTCGATCTTGGCAATCGGCGCCATCATGAACAGTCCGACCAGTACCAGGGCAGGGGCCGTTGCGATACTGGGTACCAGGGACAGCAAGGGCGACAGGAACAGGAACGGCAGGAACAGGAAGGCAATGGTCACGGCAGTGAGGCCGGTCCGGCCGCCTTGGGCCACACCAGCACCCGATTCGATGAAGGTCTGGGCAGCGCTGGTGCCTAATGGTGCTGCGATCATGGAGGCGAAGGCATCCACGGTCATGGAGCGCTTGAGGTTGCGTGGGTTGCCATTGGCATCCTTGAGATCAGCTGATTCTGCCAGGGCCATGAAGCAGGACAGCGAATCGAAGAAGTTGGTGAACAGCATGACGAAGATGAAGGGCAGGTAAGCCACCTTCAGGGCGCCGATGATGTCGACCTTCATGACGGCAGAGAAGTCCGGCCAGGAGGCCAGGCCCTGCCAGGCGACCACGACTTCGTCTCCCCACAGGCGTCCCATGGGAGCTGCGAGCAATGTGGTCACCGCAATGCCCAGGATCAGGGCACCATTGAAACCACGAATCACCAGCACTGCGGTGACGATCAAGCCAATGAAGAAAGTACCAAGACTGATGTCGATGTTGCCCAGTGTGACCAGAGTGGCGGGGTTGGCAACGATGAAGCCGGCGTTCTTCAAGCCGATGAAGGTGATGAACAGGCCGATGCCGCAAGTGATGGCATAACGCAGTGAGGCTGGAATGGCATCGATGATGGCCTCGCGCACGTTGAACAATGCCAGTACCGCGAACAGCACGCCCGACCAGAATACACAGCCCAGGGCCACCTCCCAGGACAATCCGGCACCGAGTACCAGGGTATAGGTAAACAGGGCATTCATGCCCATTCCCGGCGCGACCAGTATCGGGTTGCGGGCATATAGCCCCATGGCCAGGCTGCTGAAGAAGCTGATGACCACTGTGGCGGAGAGCGCAGCGGAAAAAGGTATGCCTGCATCGGATAGAATGGCGGGATTGACCACGATGATATACATCCCGGCCAGGAAGGTGGCGACGCCGGCCAGCAGTTCGGTTCTTAGAGAAGATCCGCGTCGGCTGACATTGAAATAACGATCCAGCCAGTGGTGGGACGTGCGCGAGGCGTCCGCTGCGGAAGTCTCTTCCGCATAAGATGTGGAGCTTTGTGTCATGGCAGTATTCTCTTGTATTTATTGGGAATTTATTTCAATGGTGCCGTTGTTGGCATGAGTCAGTCGGTTAGGGTAGTCGCCATTGGCATGTCGTGGTCATGGATGTGGAAAAACTGACCTATCGGTCAACTATGCTCAAGCGTAGACAAAAATCCATCATGAAGGCAACAAAAGTTGTGAGTGTTGTATACGAAAGTCCCGCTCTTCCCATTGATGACAAGCTTCCGCAATTGATCGAGGCACTGCATGTTCGTAACCGCGCCTTGCTGGTAGCCGAGCCGGGAGCGGGCAAGACTACGCGGGTGCCATTGGCGCTGCTCGATACCACCTGGTGCCAAGGTGATGGGGGCAACGGCCGTCTATTGCTGCTGGAGCCCCGGCGAGTCGCCGCACGCCTGGCGGCGGGTTACATGGCGGCTCAACTTGGCGAGGCGGTGGGCGAGACGGTTGGCTACCGCATGCGTGGAGAAAGCCGGGTTGGGGCGAAGACCCGTATCGAGGTCGTGACCCAAGGGGTGCTGGCTCGCATGCTGCAAGACGACCCCATGCTTGAAGGGGTCAGCGGTGTCATCTTCGATGAATTTCATGAGCGTAGTCTGGAGGCTGACCTGGGGCTGGCGCTGACGCTGGATGTGCAGCAAGGGCTGCGTGAAGATCTGCGCTTGCTGGTGATGTCGGCAACCCTCGATGTGGCTGCCTTGCAAGGGGTAATGGGAGACGATATCGCGGTCGTGGAATGCCCCGGCCGACAGTATCCGGTGGTCACGCATTACCGTCCGCCAGCGTCACGGGTGGAACCCTGGCGCCATCAGGCCCAGGTGGTCAGTGAGGCGCTTGCTCGTGTCACGGCTGATCGAGCAACAGAAGGCCAGACAGCAGAAAAGCAGACCACCGAAGAGCAGGCAAACGGCGATGTCCTGGTCATTCTCCCGGGGGTGGCAGAAATCGAGCGACTGCGCCGGGAGCTGGCCGAGACGCAGCCACATTTGTCAGTGATGCCGCTGCATGGACGAATGCCCCTTGAGGCCCAGCGCAAGGCACTTCAGCCATTGGCAGATGGACGTCGTCGTGTGGTGATTTCCACGGCTATCTGTGAGTCCAGTGTTACCGTCGATGGAGTGCGCTGCGTCATTGATGCAGGACTGGAACGGGTGCCGGTCTATCAGGCCCGAACCGGTTTCAGTCGCCTGGAGACACGCAGAGTCAACCGTGCCAGTGCCGACCAGAGACGTGGTCGAGCGGGGCGTCAAGGGCCAGGTGTCTGCTATCGGCTCTGGGCCGAGGAGCAGCCTTTGGTGCCTCATGGTGAGCCCGAAATCCAGCAGGCAGACTTGGCAGATCTGGCCTTCGAGCTGGCGCGCTGGGGCGTCAAGGACTCCCAGGCACTGAGTTGGGTAACGGCTCCGGCAAGGTCGGCCCTTCTTGCTGGGCGAGCGCTCTTGCAGCGCCTTGGCCTGCTTGATGGTGAAGCGGGGCTGACGGTGTTGGGTCGTCAGGCAGCCCGCTGGCCGACCCATCCGCGTCTGGCGGCGATGCTGGAGATCGCCAGTCAGCAATCTCCCCAGAAACTGGCGACAGCGTGTGCCCTGGCGGCATGGCTGGAGTATCGCGATAACGGTGCCAGCCGGGATCTGGAGGCGGGCTTCGCTCAGTTGCTGGCCCAGCCGAAGTCCTCACCCCAATGGTCAAGGGAAGCCCGGCGCCTGGCCAGCCTGGGCGGTGTCTCGCTGAATCAAGCCAGGGAAACCGCATTGGGAGCACTACTGCTGCTGGCCTTTCCTGATCGTGTGGCGCAATGCATCGAGCCAGGACGTTTTCGTCTGGTCGGTGGTGGCCTGGTCACGATGCCTGCAGACCAGGCGCTGGGGCACGAAGCACTGCTTATCGCGCTGGATACCGATGGGGATTCAAAGGCCGCCCGACTGTATCGCGGGGTACGTTTGGCGCGGGAAGATCTCGAAGCACACTTTCCTGAAACCCGGCAGTGGCAGGAGCGGCTCGAGTGGTCGGACGATGAGGAACGTCTCGTAGGTGAGCGCGTACGAGGGGTAGGCTCAGTCATACTCGAGCGCCGCCCTCTGGGCGGTCCTCCGAGCGCAGAGGCATGTCGTGATGCGTTGTTGAATGTCGTGCGTCAGCGTGGACAGCTGCCGCTGGATGAGAGCGCCGAGACGTTGCGGGCAAGGGTTGCCTTGCTGCGCAGTGAACATGATCCAGCCTGGCCAGACCTTTCTGATGCTGCTCTGCTGGCGGAGCTTGGGGAGTGGCTAGGGCCGCATCTGGCAGGAATGTCCCGTTTGTCCCAGATGCTGGCGCTACCTTGGGAAAAGTTGCTCAAGGAGCGTCTGCCCTGGCCATTGGCTGGACGCCTGGACGAGCTGGCTCCCACTCGTTTACCTCTGCCCAGTGGTGATAGTGCAGCGCTTCGCTATGTCATGGATGGTGACGTGTCAGATGATGTAGAGGGAAGCAAGGTAGTGCCGGTATTGGCGGCCAAGCTGCAAACCTTGTTTGGTTGTCGCCAGACACCGCGAATTGTCGAGGGCAGGGTGCCTGTGCGACTGGAGCTGTTGTCGCCGGCACAACGTCCGCTGGCTGTGACCATGGATCTCGAAAGCTTCTGGCGCAATGTCTATCCGCAGGTACGCAAGGAAATGCGCGGCCGTTATCCCAAACATCCCTGGCCGGAGGATCCTTTTACGGCATCGGCAACACGACATACTAAACGGGCATTGAACCGTGGGAGCTAAATAGCCTGGGTGGTTGACAGTAGCGTGTGTGAAGGCGACCATCGCGATCCTTTTTCACTTCTTTTCCATTACCTTCGCCACGGACCCAGGCCATGCTGCAAGCCCTGTTGGAAACCCTTGATCGTGATGCCAGGCAACGTAACGACTGGGGACAGGTCGCCAGTTATATTCCTGAACTGGCCAGCATCGACCCTGCTCAGTTTGCCATCAGCGTGTGTACGGTGGATGGCCAGGAATACCACGCGGGCGATGTGCAGGTACCGTTCTCGATCCAGAGCGTCTCCAAGGTATTCACGTTGGCGTTGGCCCTTGGGCGGTTGGGCGGTCGATTGTGGGAGCGTGTCGGGCGAGAACCCTCGGGGCGGGCCTTCAATTCCATCGTTCAGCTGGAAAGAGAGCAAGGCATTCCCCGCAACCCCTTTATCAACGCCGGTGCCATCGTGACCACTGACGCTGTGCTGGGCCAGCGTGCACCGCGCGAGACGCTTGGGGAAATCCTCAGTTTCCTGCGTGAAGCAGCAGACGATAGTGATGTCCACATCAATGAATACGTGGCGCGCTCTGAACAGCGCACTGGCGATCGCAATTATGCCCTGGCCCACTTCTTGCGTTCCTGCGGCAATCTCCATAATGACTGCGACCGTGCGCTGGGGACGTACTTTCACCATTGCGCTATCGAGATGACTACCGTTCAACTGGCCCGCGCGGCACGCTTCTTGTGTGGCGGTTTCCGTGGGCATCGCATGATCGGTATCGAAAGGGTGCGGTCTATCAATGCCTTGATGATGACCTGTGGTCACTACGATGGCTCTGGTGAGTTCGCCTATCGCGTCGGTTTTCCCGGCAAGAGTGGTGTCGGCGGGGGCATCATGGCGGTGGTACCCAATGTCGCCTCTATTGCCGTGTGGTCACCGGGCCTCGACCAGTATGGTAACTCCAAGCAGGGTACCAAGGCGCTCGAGAGTCTTTCCAAGGCGACTGGCTGGTCGGTCTTTGCTTGAACGTGGCCTAAGGAGCGATTGATGACACCTGTAATGCCTTGCCCGTGCGGCAGCGGTGAGTCACTCGCCGAGTGCTGTGGGAGTATTCACCAGGGGCAGCTGGCGCAAAGTCCGCAGGCACTGATGCGCTCCCGCTTCAGTGCCTTTGCCTTGGGGCTGCATGATTACCTGATCCACTCCTGGCATCCTGATACCTGTCCCGCGTCACTCGATCTGGAGCAGGACACCACGCGTTGGGTGCGTCTGGAAATTCTGGACCACGGAGAAAACTCTGGCGAAGGGAATGGCGAAGGGAATATCGGCAATGAAGGCTGGGTGCATTTCCGCGCCACTTTCCAGGAAGGGCCACCCGGGCGGCGGCGTTGGGGCGTGCTTGAAGAGCGCTCGCGCTTTGTACGCCTGGAAGGACGTTGGGTCTATATGGATGGTGAACCGAAGGTGACCAGGCTCAAGCCGGGGCGTAATGATGTTTGCCCGTGTGGCAGTGGCAAGAAGTTCAAGTCCTGCTGTGGGCGCTGAGTTTTTTTCGAGGCCTGTCTGAAAAGGGTCTTTCAGACAGGCCTCGGAGTTGTGGTGCTTACAGAATCGTGGCAGCCAGCCATCCGGCAGCGATCAACGGCAGGTTGAAGTGCAGGAAAGTGGGAACCACGGTATCCCAGATATGATCGTGCTGGTTGTCGGCATTCAGGCCGGCAGTGGGGCCAAGCGTCGAGTCTGAAGCCGGCGACCCAGCATCGCCCAGGGCGGCGGCGGTGCCGATCAGTGCTACCGTGGCCATTGGCGAGAAGCCGAAGGTGTGGCACATCGGTACATAGATGGCGGCAATGATGGGAATGGTCGAGAAAGACGAACCAATGCCCATGGTAATGAACAGGCCGACCAGCAGCATGACCAGTGCCGCGAGAGACTTGTTGTCACCGATCAGCGCGACGGAGCCTTCGACAAGCGCGGGAATCTCTCCCGTTGCCTTCATTACCCCCGCGAATCCGGCAGCGGCAATCATGATGAAGCCGACCATGGCCATCAATCGCATGCCTTGGGTGAAGACGCTGTCCTGTTCATTCCAGTTGATGATGCCGCTGAAAGAGAGCAGGGCAAACCCGGCCAGCCCGCCAAAGATCATCGAGCCGCTCCACAGCTGAACCACCAGTGCAAGCACCAGCGCCAGGACGATCATGCCCAGTTGCCAGCCCTTGAGGCCGGCAGCGTTGTGCTCGCTCTTCTGGAAGCCATCAATGGGCAGGTCCTGGTACTGGCGCTTGCGCCGGTAGCTGACGAAAACAGCCAGCAGCAGCCCCAGCAGCATGCCGACTGCCGGCAGGATCATGGCCTTGGGCAGCATGCCGCGAGTCACCTCCAGGCCAACATCGGCTCCAGAGGCGTTGATGTTTCCCATCAGGATATCGTTGAGGAAGATGGTGCCAAAACCGATGGGCATGGACATGTACATCACGGTAATACTGAACGTGATGGCGCAGGCCACGGCACGGCGATCCAGCTGTAGATGATTCATGACCAGCAGCAGTGGCGGCACCAGGATCGGGATGAAGGCAATGTGTACCGGGATGATGGTTTCGGCCGCAAAACCGGCCAGGATCAGGGTGCCGAACAGCCCCCAGGTCACCATTCTGGCGTGGGATTGCGTCTGTTGGCCTCCCTCGAAGCTGGCGATGACTTTCATGGAAAGGCGTTGAGTGATACCGGAGCGGGACAGCATCACGGCGAAGGCACCCAGTGTGGCATAGGCCAGGGCGACGGGAGCTCCACCGCCCAGTCCGTCATTGAAGGCGCTGACGATTTCGTTGGCGGGAAGACCTGCGTAGAGGCCGCCCACGATGGACGCAGCAATCAGGGCGAAGACGACCGAAACACGCATGAGGCTGAGCCCCACCATCACGAGAATGGCAAGTACGATGGCATTCATCAGGAAGGGATCCTTCTGGTTTATTGGCTTTATTGTGTTACCGCATGTGCAGAACAGCCCCGCCGTGAGGATGACGAGGCCGTCTTTTCTTCATGACTTCCGTTGTGGTGCCATCAGTGGCTCGGCAAGGTGCCGCCGGGCATGAACGGATTCAGAATGCGTGAGGAGAGCAGGGTGCTTGCTGCATCAATGTCCGGTGCAAAGAAGCGGTCTTCATCGTAATGAGTGACTTTCTCGCGCAGGATGCTGCGAGCCTGTTCCAGTTTATCGCTGGTCTTCAGGCCGTTGCGCATGTCGAGCCCCTGGCAGGCGGCAAGCCATTCAATGGCCAGGATGCCGCGTACATTGGTAGCCATTTCCCAGAGGCGCCTGCCTGCGGCCGGTGCCATGGAAACATGGTCTTCCTGGTTGGCCGAAGTTGGCAGGCTGTCGACACTATGCGGGTGAGCGAGCGCCTTGTTCTCGCTGGCCAGGGCGGCTGCCGTGACCTGGGCAATCATGAAGCCGGAATTGACGCCGCCTTTTTCGACCAGGAACGGCGGCAGTTGCGACATGTGCTTGTCCATCATCAGTGAAATGCGTCGCTCGGAAAGCGAACCAATCTCGGCGATGGCCAGGGCAAGGTTGTCTGCCGCCATGGCGACAGGTTCTGCATGGAAGTTGCCGCCGGAAATGATGTCATCGTCCTCGGCGAACACCAGCGGATTGTCGGAGACGGCGTTGAGCTCGATGGCCAGTACTTCTGCAGCCTGGCGCAGCTGGGTCAGTACCGCCCCCATGACCTGGGGCTGGCAACGCAGCGAATAGGGATCCTGCACCTTATCGCAATTGGCATGGGAGTCGCTGACCTCGCTGCTTGCCCCAAGCAGATGACGGTAGGTCGCCGCGGCATCGATCTGGCCGCGCTGGCCGCGTGCCTCGTGGATACGAGCATCGAAGGGTGAACGAGAGCCCAGCGTGGCCTCGACGGTCAGTGACCCGCACACGCTGGCTCCGGCAAACAGGTCTTCAGCGTCGAACAGCCCCTTGAGGGCATAAGCGGTAGAAACCTGAGTGCCATTGAGCAGCGCCAGACCTTCCTTGGGTGCCAGACGCATGGGTTCGAGCCCAGCCACTTTCAGGGCTTCACTGGCGGGCAGCCACTCACCACGGAACCTGGCCTTGCCTTCGCCCAGCAGTACCACGCTCATATGGGCCAGGGGAGCCAGATCGCCGGAGGCGCCCACCGATCCCTTGAGCGGGATATGTGGATAGACTTCGGCATTGATCAGCGCCATCAGCGCATCGAGCACCTCGCGGCGAATGCCGGAGAAGCCCCGGGCCAGGCTGTTGACCTTGAGCACCATGATCAGGCGTACCAGGGCATCGTCCATGGGCTCACCGACACCCGTGGAGTGAGATAGCACCAGCGAACGCTGCAGGTCTTCCAGCTCCTCGTTGGCGATGCGGGTCTGGGCCAGCAGGCCGAAACCGGTATTGATGCCGTAAACGGTGCGGTTCTCTGCCACCACCCGATTGACGCAGTCCACGGCACGCTGAATCGCGGCATTGGCGCTGTCTGGCAAGCTCACCTGTGCAGCACTTTGGTAGACCTGGCGCGCTTGCGCCAGGGTCATCGTGCCAGGTTGAATTTCGATGTGAGTCATCAGGGGAATCCTGTTAGGGATGCTGTTGTTATGTCTGTCGTTATGCCTGTCGGTATATCTGTCGTTATATATCGTTATTCGCTGTCGAGCATCGGCAGGTCGAGGTCGTTTTCACGTGCACAGCGCTTGGCGATGTCGTAACCGGCATCGGCATGACGCATGACGCCGCTGGCCGGGTCATTGCGCAGCACGCGGCCGAGCCGTGCGTGAGCGTCGTCGCTGCCATCGGCGACAATGACCACACCAGCATGCTGGGAGAAGCCCATACCGACACCGCCGCCATGGTGCAGGGAAACCCAAGTGGCACCGCCGGCTGTATTGGCCAGGGCATTGAGCAGCGGCCAGTCGGAGACGGCATCGCTGCCATCCAGCATGGCTTCGGTTTCACGGTTGGGGCTGGCGACGGAACCGGAGTCCAGGTGGTCGCGTCCGATCACGACGGGGGCCTTGAGTTCGCCACTCTTGACCATTTCATTGAAGGCCTGCCCGAGGCGTGCGCGATCCTTCAGACCGACCCAGCAGATGCGTGCCGGCAGCCCCTGGAAGCTGATGCGTTCGCGAGCCATGTCGAGCCAGTTGTGCAGGTGCTTGTCGTCCGGGATCAGTTCCTTGACCTTGGCGTCGGTCTTGTAGATATCTTCCGGGTCACCAGACAATGCTGCCCAGCGGAACGGGCCAATGCCCTGGCAGAACAGCGGACGAATGTAGGCGGGCACGAACCCGGGGAAATCGAAGGCATTGGCAACGCCTTCTTCCATGGCCATCTGACGGATATTGTTGCCGTAGTCGAAGGTGGGCACACCCATCTGCTGGAAGTCGAGCATGGCTTTCACATGCACGGCCATGGACTGCTTGGCTGCCTTGACCACCGCTTCAGGTTCGCTCTTGCCGCGGACAACATATTCATCCCAGTTCCAGCCGGCCGGCAAGTAGCCATGCAGCGGGTCGTGGGCGCTGGTCTGATCAGTGACCATATCCGGGCGTACGCCGCGCTTGACCAGTTCTGGCAATACATCGGCGGCATTGGCGCAAAGTCCGATGGAAATCGCCTTGCCTTCACGCGTGTAGCGCTCGATGCGTGCCAGAGCGTCGTCCAGATCGTCGGCCTGTTCGTCGAGGTAACGAGTGCGCAGGCGGAAGTCCAGGCGTGATTGCTGGCATTCGATGTTCAGCGAGCAGGCACCGGCCAGGCTGGCAGCCAGGGGCTGGGCGCCGCCCATGCCACCAAGGCCGGCAGTCAGGATCCAGCGGCCTTTCAGGTTGCCGTCATAGTGCTGGCGGCCGGCTTCGACGAAGGTTTCGTAGGTGCCCTGGACAATGCCTTGGGAGCCAATGTAGATCCAGGACCCCGCGGTCATCTGGCCGTACATCATCAGGCCCTTGCGATCCAGCTCGTTGAAGTGTTCCCAGTTGGCCCAGGCCGGGACCAGGTTGGAGTTGGCGATCAGTACTCGGGGAGCATCCTTGTGCGTGGGGATGACGCCTACCGGCTTGCCGGACTGAATCAACAGCGTCTGGTCGTCTTCGAGGCGCTTGAGCACTTCCACGATCTTGTCGAAGCATTTCCAGTCGCGTGCAGCACGGCCAATGCCACCATACACCACCAGCTCTTCAGGGCGTTCGGCCACATCCGGGTGCAGGTTGTTCATCAGCATGCGTAGTGGCGCTTCGGTCAGCCAGCTCTTGCAGGACAGCTCTGTCCCGGTCGGTGCTTCGATATGACGAGTGGTATCGCAGCGCTCAGTGATGGTTGAGCCGGTAGTAGGTTCGGTGATCTGATTCATTGTCGTGGCTCCATTCAGAAATGGGATTGGCTGAAGTTGGATTGGCTGAAGTTGGATTAGCTGAAGCTGGATTGGCTTAAGCTGGGTTGCCTAGGCTAGGCCGGGTGAGCTGGTGGATCAGGCGTGCAGCCAGACGTGCGGTGCGCTGATCGATATCGTGAGAGGGATTGACCTCGGCAATATCAATCAGGCGCAGCTTGCCGCTGGTACGCAGGCATTCGAGGATCGGCTCGAGGTGGGACAGGGCAACACCGCGAGCAGCGGGAGCACTGACACCAGGAGCATCGCTGGCTGGAAAGACATCCATGTCGATGCTCAGGTAGACGTGGTCACAACTGGTCACCAGGCGCTGTACGTCGCGTTTGATGGCATGGATGTGCTCGTCACGGAATTCATGGTCCTGACGCACCAACACCTTGAGTCGTTCAGCACGCTGGAACAGAGCCCGGGTATTGGCGGCCTGGCTGACGCCAAGGCAGGCATAGCGGAAAGGCCAGCGGCGCTGCGCACAGTCTTCGGCAATCTGGGTAAAGGGTGTCCCGGATGAACGGACATGGCTTGGGTCGCGCAGGTCGAAATGGGCGTCCAGATTGATGATGGCGACGATCGGGCGTCGCTCGCGCTCTGCCAGATGGTGGGAAAGTCCCGACCAGCTGGCAAAGGCCATCTCATGACCGCCTCCCAGAACGATGGGCAGGTGACCTGCATCGAGAATGCGAGCAAGATGCTGGCCCATGGTGGCCTGGGCTCGCTCCATGTCATCGTCCTGGCAATGCACGTCACCACCGTCGTAGGCAGGTGCGTCACGGTGCCAGGCCAGAGGCGCCAGTGCTCGACGAATGGCCGTTGGACCCTCGGCAGCTCCGCTGCGTCCTTGGTTGCGTGCCACACCGGCATCGCAGGCAAAACCCGTGATAACCACGCCTTTTTCGCTATCCGTGCCATATGCCTGGACACGCTGATGCCAACGGTCGCTGTCAGGCTCCGGATCCACTCGGCCACGCCACACTGTCATGTCGCTGGTTGTCATATCAATAGCGCTGTCAGCCATGGGTCAGTTCTCCTTTCAGCACGCGCTGGCGCAGGCGTCCAGGCTGTATCGCATAGGCCAGTTCAGCCGGGCTATCGACATCCCATATGCACAGATCCGCGACGGCACCAGGATGCAGGCGACCGATATCGGTGCGACCTAATGCCAGAGCTGCGTTGTAGGTCATTCCCGCGAGAGCCTCCTGAGGTGTCAGGCGAAACAAGGTGCAGGCAAGGTTGAGCATCAAGGTCGGAAAGACGATGGGAGAGGTGCCTGGGTTGGCATCAGAGGCCACTGCCATGGGCACGCCTGCGCTACGCATCTCCGCAATGGGCGGAAACTGGGTTTCACGTAACGTGTGAAAAGCTCCGGGAAGCAGAACACCAACGGTGCCTGCGGCCGCCATGGCCTCGATGCCGCTCTGGTCAAGATATTCGATATGGTCGGCAGACAGTCCGCGATAGCGTGCTGTCAGTTGCGAGGCACCGGAGAGGGATAGTTGCTCGGCATGGCTCTTGACCGGCAGGCCAAGATCGTGGGCGGCGAGGAATACGCGCTCGCATTGCTCGAGGCTGAAGGCGATGTGTTCACAGAACACGTCCACGGCATCCACCAGGCCTTCCTTGCAGGCAGCAGGCAGGATCTCGTTACAAACCAGGTCAATGTAGTCGTCCGCGCGGTCAGCATACTCCGGCGGCAAGGCGTGGGCCGCCAGCAGCGTCGTGAAGACGCGAACCTTGAATTGCTCATCGAGACGCCTGGCAACCCGCAGCATTTTCAGCTCGTGTTCGACGCTGAGGCCATAGCCGGACTTGATTTCCACACTGGTGACACCGTCGTCGATCATGGCCTGCAGGCGAGCTGCGGCAGTCTCGAACAGATGCTCTTCGCTGGCTTCCCGAGTGGCACGAACCGTGGAAAGGATACCGCCTCCGCGACGGGAGATGTCGGCATAGGACACTCCTTCCAGTCGACTTTCGAACTCGTTGGCCCGTTGGCCGCCATACACCAGGTGGGTATGGCAGTCGATCAGCCCGGGGGTCATGACACCGCCTCGCCCCATTTCGACAGCTTCCTCGATGGCCTGAACGTCGAGGTTCTTGTCATGGTCGTTTCCCGAGGGGAACAGTGCGGTGACGCGTTCCCCTTCCACGACCACTGTCATGGGTGCGGGGTGCGTCTTGAGTCCATCGAACAGGATCACATCGCGCCATAGGCGACGAACGGGAGCGGTGGAGGAGGACATGACAGGCTCCTTGTTAATGTATATACATATATTCGTCCCCGAATGACATCTTCGTCAAGCACTAAATCGGCTAGGGACATGGTGATGAATCTGGCAATAAAATAACTTTATAACAGTAAGTTGAGGTGTTTTTTATGGATTTTGTTCTACTAAGGTCTACATGCTTTTGGCGGTGTGAAAAGAGACCTGCTGCTCAGAATGGTATATACAAATAGGGCATTCCTTCATTCTGAGGTAACACCCATGGCCGCTTCTCCCGGGGCTAAGACCGATACTCGGGCGCCTGACCGCAAGGCGCCTGCTGTGATGACATTGAAATTGCTGATTCCAAGCCTGGTCGGCATCTTCATTTTCTTCATTCCCGTCACGATTGCTGGGCGCTCGACGATCCCGCTGGATCACCTTGTTTCTGCTGCCAGGCATCTGCTCGGGCCCTATAGCGGTCTCTATGCATTGGCATTGATCGTGGCGGGGGCGCTTTACCCCTTGATCACGGGTCGCTGGCGGCGCACTCCAACGGATATGGTGTTCAGTCTGCTCAAGGTGATGGGCGTAGTGGCAGGTGTGATGGCGTATACCGGAGCAGGACCAGAGGTGTTGCAGCAGCCGGACATGCTGCCGTTCCTATTCGACAAGCTGGTGATCCCGGTGGGATTGATTGTGCCGATCGGGGCAATCTTTCTGGCGCTGTTGATTGGCTATGGGTTGCTGGAACTGGTGGGGATTCTGGTCCAGCCCATCATGCGACCGATCTGGAAGACCCCCGGGAGAAGTGCCATTGATGCTGTGGCATCTTTTGTCGGCAGCTATTCGATCGGGTTGCTGATTACCAACCGTACCTACCAGGCTGGACAATATTCGGCTAAGGAAGCCGCCATCATTGCGACAGGCTTCTCTACCGTATCGGCACCTTTCATGATTATCGTGGCCAAGACGCTGGGGCTGATGGAAGTGTGGAATCAGTATTTCTGGCTGACACTGGCGATCACCTTTGTGGTTACCGCCATCACTGCCCGCCTGTGGCCGCTGTCATCCATGGACCGTACACTTGACGATGCAGAACCAGAAGCCGAGCAGGGCAAGCGCTTGAGGCTGGCCTGGCAGACTGGGCTGGAAGTGGCCGCTGGGGCGCCCAACCTGGCGCGTGGTGTATGGAACAACCTGCGCGAAGGTCTGCTGATGGCCATTGCCATTCTGCCATCGATCATGTCGGTAGGATTGGCTGGGTTGCTGCTGGCCAAATATACCCCACTGTTCGATTGGCTCGGGTGGCTGTTTTATCCGCTGACGGCGCTATATGGCATCGAGCATGCTCAGGAGCTGGCCCAGGCCAGTGCTGCGGGATTGGCCGAGATGTTCCTGCCTGCACTGTTGCTTGGTGGAGAGGGCAGCAGCATCGACTTTGTCGCACGCTTCGCGGCCGGGGTTGTATCGGTTTCCTCGATTCTGTTCTTCTCGGCCTCGATTCCTTGCATCCTGGCGACCAGTATTCCAATTTCCATCGCCCGCATGGTCGTCATCTGGTTCCTGCGCGTTTTGTTCAGTCTTGCGCTGGCCATTCCAACGGCGATGCTGGTGCAATAGCCAGGGGCTGCGTGCCATATGAAAAGCCGGCTTCGGGAGTTCCCCCGAAGCCGGCTTTATCTTGAATGAAGCATATGCATGTTGCATGAAACATCTGTGTTTTTCAGAGCATGGTGCGCGGAATAGGGAGCAGTGCTATTAAATCAAGCCTGCATTGGCGTCTTCTTCGTCGCGGAGCGTCAATACCTCGACCCCATCTGCTGTCACGGCGACAGTATGCTCCCATTGAGCAGACAGTTTTTTATCGGCAGTGACGACGGTCCAGCCATCACGTTTTATCTTCACCTTGGCCTTGCCTTGATTGATCATTGGCTCGATGGTGAAGACCATGCCTTCCCTCAGTACAACGCCTTTATGCGGAGTGCCATAGTGCAATACCTGTGGCTCTTCATGCATTTCCCTGCCGATGCCATGCCCGCAGTAATCACGAACGACAGAGTAACCGTTTTTCTCCGAGTGTCGCTGAATGGCGTACCCAATATCTCCCAGCGTGGCCCCAGGCTTTACCATGCGTATGCCGGCCCACATGGCCTCATAGGTCTTGTCGACCAGGCGCCTGGCGAAGGGAGAGACGTCTCCAATCATGTACATCTTGCTGGAGTCAGCGATGAATCCATTCTTTTCCAAGGTGATATCGACATTGACGATGTCGCCAGACTTCAAGCGTACGGTCTCGGATGGGATGCCGTGACACACGACTTGGTTGATCGATGTATTGAGGGAGAATGGAAAACCATACTGACCCTTGCTGGCAGGGCGTGCCTTCAAGGTTTCTGTGATGAAGTGGTCAGCAAGCTGGTCAATCTGCAGCGTCGAACAGCCTTCCTTGATCTGCGTATCGAGATAGGAAAACACAGAGGCAAGCAGGCGGCCCGACTCGCGTAAAAGTGCAAGCTCCTCCGGGGTTTTCAGTACGATCTCACTCACAAGATAGCTTCCCTGTCTTGTCGACCGCTTCGGCCGCCATCTGCTCACGCATGATTTCCGCGAATGTCATGCTTGGATGTGCCTCGGCGAGCATGCCGACCCTGATCCAGTATTCCGCCTGTGCGTTGATCGAGCGGACCATGACCGAGCTGGCCTTGCGAACTTCATCGTGCAGCTCGTTACTGATTTTTACGATACCCATCGTTGTCTCGATATATGAAATATATACGTATCGTATATATTTCATATTTAGTTAGCAAGAGAATGATTTGAAGGGTCGGCGCAGGATACAGAGCAAAATGAGAAAGACTTGGAGAGAGGTGCCCGGATGACCTGGCCTCTTGTTGTCGCTTCAGGAATGAACCTGTAATGCGGCCGCGGAAGCGCCAGGGCAGCCGCTATTTGCCTAATGCATGATTCGTCTAGCGTTTGCTTCGCCTTGCCTGGCGTTTAATCACCTGGAGTTTAATCACCTGGAGTTTAATGAGTATCACGCCATGCGGAACGCAACTTGTAGCGCTCGCCAGGATGCGTCAGCAGGGCATAGCTGATCAGTTGATCGTGAGACCAGGTCCGGCGCGTCATCCTCAGGCAGGGGGCGGATGTCGGGATGGACAGTTCCTGTGCGGTGGCGGTATCGACCAGCACCGCCTCGACGATGTGCTCGATATCAGTGATCGGCCAGGCTTCGATCAAGACCTGATGAGGCGTGATGGTGGTGAAGTCGATATCCAGGTAGCCTGGCACATGACGGGGATTGACGTAGCGTTCTTCGAGTTGAATGGGGGTTTCGTTCTCGAGGTGCACGATCAGAGAGTGGAACACCTTGCTACCGTGACGCATTCCCAGCTGCAGGGCCACGTCTTCGCTGGCATCGATAGCTTCAAGCTGCAGGACTCGGTTAGTGTAGTGATGGCCGCGTCCGCGAACTTCTTCGGCGATATTGTGGACTTCCACCAGGGAGGACTCTGCCTTGCGTTCGGTGACGAAGGTGCCGGCGCCTGGTTGACGCGTCAGATAGCCGCGCTGGACGAGTTCACGGATAGCCTTGTTGGCTGTCATGCGGCTGACATTGAAGTCTTCGGCAAGGCGTTCTTCGGCGGGGATGCGATGACCGGTTGGCCAGTCGCCATGCTGGATCCTGGAGAGAATATATTGCTGAATCTCGAGATAGCGAGGCGGCGTACGAGCCATATAACATCCTGTCGTCGAATCGATTAATCACTTCCCTAGTGTAACCCAGCTCATATCAAAGACATGCACCATGACTCACGAGAATAATGACCACCTTCGTCTTTCCGCTCCCGCGGCCGTACGCAATCGAGAACCTATCCAGCAAGTCCTGGCCCGGGTACTGGGCGATCAGGCGCACATTCTGGAGCTGGCCAGCGGCAGCGGAGAGCACGGAGTGTACATGACCCAGCGGCATCCTGGGTGGCGCTGGCAACCAAGCGACATTTCACCGACTGCACTGGCCTCCATCGACGCCTGGCGAGCCTTTACCGGGAGCGCCAACCTGCTGGCGCCGCTGCGGCGCGACGCACTGGAGAACTGGCCGGATGAACATTTCGATGCTCTGGTGGCGATCAATCTGATCCATATTTCTCCCTGGGAAGTCACCGAGGCGTTGATGGTAAAGGCAGCCAGACATCTCACTCCCGGGGGAGTGTTGTTCCTGTATGGCCCTTACCGCCGCCAAGGCCAGCATACTGCACCAAGCAATGCTACCTTCGATGCCGATCTCAAGGCCCGTGACCCACGTTGGGGAGTGCGTGACCTTGAGGCAGTGATCGCCGAGGCTGAGGCTCGGGGGATGGTGCTGGAGCTGGTTGATCAGTTGCCGGCCAATAATCTGGCAGTGGTGTTTCGGCGGATGTGAGTATCTAGAAGCAGCTCACATCTGTGATGAGGCGTCATTGACGCCAAGGTTATTCGGGCGTTTCTCCGGGGACTCGATAAGTGGGTGCTTCAGACTCGACCTCGTCTTTCGTCATGGTTTCGTCACGTGTGGGCTGGCCCCACACGGTTTCCTTGTGCCCATCATCCCAGGTGTAGGTCGTGCATCCGCTCAGCCCGGCGATGACGATCATGGCAGAGAACATGGTGGTGGCCAAAAGCGCGCGTTGAATCATCGGCATGGGCTTTTCCTTGTCGCAAGCATGCAGAGGCGCTGAAGCCTCAGCTTTTATCAATACGTTCATGAAATACGTGGGTTATCCGACAGACTCCGCCAAAGTGGCACAAAAGCCACCAGCACGAGTACCAACCCGCTCAGGCAAATAGAGAACAATATGTGTAGAGAACAATATATTGTCTGACTGTCGTGATAGCACCAATGCGAACACGGTCCGACACGAAGTTTCTTTCGGACGCGCTATGCACGCCTTGGAGAACATCGGTCGGACCATGTTCCTGCGACGATCATGCCGGAGCGAAGTTGGCATGGTCAATTGGCATGGACGCTATGGCAGCATCTCACTCATTGTGCAGCTCCCGCTGATCGGCGGGCGGAGGTGTCCACTGATACATCCAGGTTTCGGAAAGTGCCTCGCCATTCTCATCGCGCAGATACAGACGCAGATCGATAGGGTCGGTGCTGTCGTCCGGTGGCACGATATCGAACATGGCCCGATAGCCTTGAATCGCTTCCAGCGGCCTGGCTGAAGTGATCTCGACCTTGCCGCGGCTGGCTTCGATCACAGGTTCTACCTGACGTTCAGAGCCTTCCTCGAAGGGGAAAGGGCCGCCACGGAAATCAATGCTGAAGCGCCAACTGAAATATTCACGTGGTTGACCAACGACGCCGCCCAGGCCTGTGCGAGTGGCCACACAGCGCGATAGAGGAGATTGCTGTGGAGGAAGGTCGTACCAGTTCAGGCGGTAGGCGTAGCGAAGTTCCTCGCCCGGTTGCGCGGGCTCGGCGGGGCGCCAATAGGCGACGATATTGTCGAACGTCTCGGTCTCGGTAGGAATCTCGACCAGATCCACGCTACCGGCACCCCATTCCCCACGCGGTTCGATCCACAGGCTGGGGCGGCGTTCATAGAAAATGCCATCGTCCTGGTAGTGATCGAAGTTGCGATCACGCTGGACCATGCCAAAGCCTTTGAGGTTCTGGGCTTGATAGCTGTTGTAACGCAGCATGGGCGGATTGGTCAGTGGACGCCATATCCATTCATCGTCTCCGGTATGCAGGGCCAGGCCGTCGGAGTCGTGAATTTCAGGGCGCCAGTCAAAGTCCTGGCGGCGGTCGTTTTCCCCGACCTGATACATGCTGGTGATGGGGGCGATACCCAGTCGTTCGATGGCCTTGCGCGGATACAGCGTGGCGTCAACGTCCATCATTACGCCTTCCATATCCTTGGTGAGGATGAAGCGATAGGCCCCCGTCGTGCTTGGTGATTCAAGCAGGGCATGGATGATGACTTCTTCCTTGCCGTCGGGTTGCTCCAGCCAGAAACGAGAGAAGGTGGGGAATTCCTCGCCTGAAGGTTCCGCTGTATCGATGGCCAGTCCTCGAGCAGACAGACCGTATTGCATGGTCTGGCTGACGGCCCGGAAATAGCTGGCGCCAATGAAGGAAGCAAAGTCACGCTGCCAGTCGTCCTTGTGATGAAGACGGAAGCCTGTGAACCCAAGGCGTTCTGAAAGTACCTCGGCATCTACACCAGAGTCGCCAAGGTCGAACATGGCGGGGTCGTAGGCGATTTCCTGGGCAACACCATCGTGGACCTGGTAAATCCTGACCGGAGTAGTGAACTTCTCTCCCAGATGGAACATCTGCACATGGAACGGGGCGTTACTATCGCTCCATAGCGCGTGGTCCGGGCGAAAACTGATTTCCAGGTATTCCTCCCAGCTGAGGTCCTTGAGCTGAGGAGGCAACTGGCCTTCACGACTATGGTGTGGCTGTCCGGAAAGGTGACGAGCGAGTCCCTTGAGCCACGCATAATCGAACTTTTCCGGTTTTCCTGTCGTGGCGACGTGAGTGTCAGTGGCAGCAAGAAGAGGTGAGAGCGGCAGCATGGTTCCGCTCACGGCGGCAGTAGCGCTGAGGGCGGCCTTCATAAAGTCGCGTCGGTGCATTGCCAACATCCTTGGTTTGGTTAAGGCTTTGAACGTCCTGTGGTGCGACTACGAAGATGGATAGAGGTTCCATTAAATCGAGATCATTTATTGTTAGCATGCTAAATGAATGGTAAGCTAGCGCGCTTTTCATGCAATACATCATGTAATGAATGAACCGCGAGACAGGAATGTCCGGTTCTCGGCAAGGATCCTTGTGTATGACTCCCGACCAGCGTTTCACGCTACTGGTGCGTGTAGCTATTGGCATTTTTTGTGCGTTGTTCGCCTACTTCGTGGTAGCCGATACTTATATGCCGATGACTCCTGAAGCACGAGTGATGCGCCCAGTGATCAGAGTGGCCCCGGAAGTCAGCGGACCGATACAGGAAGTGGCCGTCAGCAATAATGAACATATTGAAGCAGGAGACTTACTGTTTCGTATCGACCCAGAACCCTTTCGTCTGGCACTGGAGCAGGCCCAGCTGGACCTGGAAAATGCCCGCCAGGAGAATGATCAGCTAGCTGCGAGTCTGGCATCTGCCCGGGCTGAGCTCGAATCGTCCCAGGCACGTGCGACGGAACAACGCGCGCAGCGCAACCGTGCTGAACGCCTGATCACCCAGGGCAGTATTTCCCGTCAGCAACTGGACTCGCTGGTGGCCAGCGATCTGGAAGCCCAGGCCAATCTCAAGGCGGCTCGAGCCAATATTCACCGTATCGAGATTGAACTAGGCGCCGAAGGCGATGCCAACCTGCGCTTGCGCCAGGCAGCCAATGCAGTGGCCAGGGCAAAGCTGGATCTGGTCCATACCGAAGTTAAAGCAGAGCATTCCGGTACCCTCGGCAACCTCCAACTGGAAGTGGGCTCCTTCGTCACAAGAGGTCAGCCAGTATTGGCGCTGGTGACTGACAGCCTCGATCTTGTGGCGGATTTCCGTGAAAAGAGTCTGCGCAAGGTCAAGGCGGGAGACGAGGCTCAGGTTATCTTCGATGGACTGCCGGGGCGGATATACAAGGCCCATGTGGTGGCGAGAGATGCCGGTGTCTACGATGGCCAGTTGGCTGCCGATGGCACTTTGGCGGATATCCCTACCACGGATCGCTGGGTGCGTGATGCACAGCGTGTCCGTATACATCTGGAGCTGAACGATGCATCTGACATCTTGCCCCCCAGTGGTGCCAGAGCAACCGTGCAGCTGTTACCGGGGGACCACCCCTTGGCGCACCCGTTCGGCAGGTTCCAGGCACGGCTGATGTCCTGGTTGCACTATGTCTATTAAAAGCATGTCTATTAAAAGCACGTCTATTAAAAGCATGTCTCTAAAAAGCAGGTTTATTAAGAGCAGGTCTGCCAAGGGTGGATCTGCCAATAAGGGCAATGGTGCCAATGCTACGCCGGTGAAGACGCGCGCTCATCACCTGGCACCGAATGACCTGCGCCAGTGCTTGAGGATCACTTTCGGAGGGGTATTGGGATATCTGGTCAGCCAGTTGATGGGCTGGAACTATGGTGTCTTTTATACCGTTTTCCCGATGTTCCTGCTCGGCATGATTCCGATACTGAACCTGAGTGTCGTGCGCCAGTTTCTGACCAATGCCTGCCTCAATGTGATAGAGGTATCTCTGGTGGTCGGGCTGATGCAGCATATGCCCATTGTGATGACCGCTGTGGTATTTGCCATCTTCACCTTTCGCTTTTCGCTGATGGCGAAGGGGCCGTTGTTTCTGTTTGGCGCCAATGGGGTCCTGACGCTCAGCATCATGTTCCATTTCGCCAGTTATCCCGATCTGGATATGTTTGACCTGCTGACCAACAACACCTTGGCCAGTTTTCTCGCTGTTGCGATTGCCTTTGTCATGCACGCCGTGTTTCCGGATGTCGCTCCGCGTACACCGCCTCAACCGGCAATCAAGTCCAAGGCATTGATTCGTCATCAGGCCTTGATTGGCTCGGTCACCGCGACCGTTTCTTTCGTGGTCTTCCAGTCCCTTGACCTGCGCGACTCACTATCGGCCCAGATGGCGACCATTCTTATCCTGTTTGCCCTGGGCTATACCGGAGCCAGGACATCGGCACGTAAGCGCGCTATCGGTACCCTGCGCGCTATCGGTACCCTGCTGGGATGTAATTTCGCTTCGGCGGCATGACGACGATGATGGCCAGCAGTTGCTGCACTTTATCGGTTTAGTTCCATGAGTATTGCGCTGCTTTCCACCCTGGTGGTGATGGCAGTGGTGCACCATATGCTCAATTGGTTTCCTGCGGTGTCCAGCGATGGGTGAGATGGTCGAGCAGAGCTAAGATGGTCGAGCAGAGCTAAGCTGAACCGCCATTAATAAATCGAGTCCTTGCATATGGAGGTCATTGGGCGCCCTGGCTCTTATGGCCTCTCTCTTCGATTCTCCGACAACGGATAATATCTACTACCTGCAAAATGCCTCAATATGTCTGGTCGACATAAAAAGAGGGGGTTGCATCTAATCTTGCTAAGTATCTCATCACCCCCTGGTGAGGTATCTGGGTAGTCTCGGTACGACGAGAAACAACGTCATTGTCGTGTCGGCTGTTTCAGGACCACAGGTTTGAGTAAAGTGGCGGAAAAAGTAAGCCCGACAGCGAGTTCCGACATTTCTGCTGCCAGCAAAATCTACTACCTATAAAGGGATATGAGGCACCGTCAACTATGTCGCAAAACAGACAAACTATACGGGCCTCCTCCATATTGCCAATACCAGACAATGTCATAGGAAATAGCTGATTTTGGCGATAGCGCGTCAGCACATACCTAAGGGCTTTGTGCGTGCTATACCTTGGTTAGGCGATGGATTGACCGTCGATATTCCCGGACGGTTGGGCGAGCCAGAGCCCAGCGGGCTGGAACGGCCATACTGTACTGGAACCGTCATCCATGAGTGATTGCTACCTGTAGACAAGGATTCGAGACAATGATCATCAGAGATCGTGCAACAAGTCGCCTCTGCCGCACTCTTCTCCATCGGGCCCTGCTGGGAGGGACATTGCTTTGCAGCTCATCTGTCATTGCCCAGCAAAGCACCGGAGTAGCATCAACAGCAGAGGAGCCCAGGACCACTGCCAGCATCTATCTATGGATCACTAATGTAACATGGGGATTCAACAACGGCAGCGAAGTAGACGTTGATAGCGAAACTGTCCTTGAGAACTTCGACTACGCTTTCGAGGCCAATCTAGAACATCGTCGTGACGAATGGCTGTATGGCCTTGACGTGGTCTATGCCGATATCGGTGGTAATGACACACCCGATATTCCGCTTCCTGGTAGCGGTACCCGTGTCTCCTCTGATGTGGACTTCAATAGTTTCACGACCATTGCAACCGGATATGTCGGGTATCGTTTGATCAACAGTCCTCATTTGCAGTTGTATGGTACTGGAGGGTTTCGTTATTCCAGCTTCGAGGGCACGTTGAAATTCGATGTAGATGACGCGGGCCTTTCCTATCGCAATGAATTAAATGAGAAGCAGACCGATGTGGTGGTTGGCCTGCGTGGTGAACATAACATTGATCAGAATTGGTCAATTCCCTTCAACTTCGATATCGGTGGAGGTGGCTCTGATCTGACCTGGCAGGCTTATGGTGCCATTGCCTATCGCTTCGGTCAGCATACCGTCAGCGGAGGCTATCGCTACATGAACTGGAAGCTCGACAGCGATAGTGATGAACTGGATGAAGCCAGCTATTACGGTCCAATGCTCGCCTATTCGTTCCATTTTTGACGAGTACCTTGACGCCCTGCAGGAACAATACTCATGCACCAGCACTGGAGGTGTTCATGCAACAAGCGTCAACTACCATGACCCAATGGTATTGCCGGCAAGACCACGGTTCTCGGTGTTTTGCCGGTGTCTCTTGTTTCTATGCTGCTGTGCGGGAAGGCCATCAACTGGGGGAAGGAGCAACTGACGAGGCATGTTGCCCCATATGCGGTCAATAGCCGCACTGTCCTCATTGGATGTTGATCCAGATCAATATCCGCAGGAATATAGTCCCCATAAAAACTGTTATCGCCGAGTGGGGCAACATTCAAGGGGGATGTTGGCATGCAAGATATTCTGATAATGCTACTGATTTACGTAGGCGTATGTATATCGCTTTATCAGTTCTATGATGTTTACTGTCGCCAGAATATGTCGGATGAAGAGAAGCGAACCGACTATGAAAAGCAAGAGTTCAAGGAACTATCCTTGAAAGCAAGGCAGTATGCAGATACAGGTGCTGAAGCTGGTTTCCTGTCAGCAGCGAAAAGAATCTTCGGCAGTAACCTTGATTATCGTATCGTGCTTGCAGCATTGTCTCGCGACCCTCAGACCGTCAGTGTGGAAACCCTGATTCGAAGAAAGCGCCATATTGTCACAAATGGTGAAGTGAAGATCCGTCATGTGTTCTCATGGGTGACGAAACCTCCTGTCAAGGATACTCGTGGTTTGATGCTCGCACTGGTGGTCGCGTTCAGCATCCTCGTATTATTTCTGGGGGGCTGGAGCGTTTATACCATCGGTTATGAAGTTTCTGTTCCGTCCCTTACATGGCTGAACAACAATGCTTTGATCATGTCATTGATTTATATGCTTATCTTGATGACGTACGTTATTTCACGTCTCGACGGCTATTTGCATGATATTTATCGCATTGGTCAGCTGAGAATGCGTCCGGCATGATTTTCTGTAAATAAATCCCGATTTACGTTGACGGCCGTTCGGAGGAATCTTCGAATGGCTGTTTTTTTGGCTCTTGACCTGAGCACCATGACGGATTCTGGAGTTGCGCCTCCTTGTTTGGCTGAAGCGCTATGACCTGCCGGTCTGGATGACTAAATGTTTGTGTGAGCATACTGACAACAGTGAGGTTGCGTAGACCATACGTTGACCAGAGAATTAATGAACATTGTTTGCGAACGGTGTTCTTGTACTACTCTGAAGATAAGGCGGTACCTGTTGGCAGCAGGATGTAGCAGTAGGGATAAGAGCAAGGTGTCAGGAGTAAGATGCTGGCAGAAGAGAGGGCTGTATGATGAGGGGGCCGCCCTGGCTGTGAGCTGGAACTTATTGAGTCAGAAACCATGGTGACAAGAAACATAGTAAGCCAAAAACTCAGTGAACCAGGAACTCAGTCATAAGCAAACGAGAGCTACTTACCCATGAACCCACAGGTGTGGTTTCGGAGGGATGCAGGATGAGCCAGATATTGCTAGTGACTTGCGAATCTTCTGAGCGGCGACATTATCCCAAAGCTTGTGTCGTCAAACGCACTGGGAGTGCCTGGCGTCTACCCAGGGTGGTTCTGATTCAAGATGATCTGACCCACGATGAGGTAGATATAGACAGCCTTTCTCATGCGCTTGAAGTGCAGGAAGCCGTTGAGACAGTCCATCCTCCGCGTAGTCGTGGCAGAGATTCTCGGTGGCATGGATTGAAAGCGCTGTTCTTGCAGATCTGGAAAGCATCCTGAGACGATATTCCCAGGGCCACGCGAGGAGGGCTTGCCGCCATGACCACTATCAAGCTAGATCGGTCAGTACACCATTGGCAGCATGTCCATGCAGATTGGTGGCAGGACGATCAAGGTAACGATATTCATCGAATCGAAACCGACGATGGCGCGGTGCTTTACCACTGCCACATCGCGGGATCATCGCTACCATGGAATGCCATAGCGACCAGCCTGGATGAGGCTATTGCCATATTCGACGAAGCAGAGTCGATAAGCTAGCTGAAACGACTTCAGCATATGACCAGGTAACAGGGGAACGTTCCAGAGTAACCTTTTATGAGGTTGCCCATGATCTGGATAAATTCTGGAAAGTGTTCTACAACAGATCTTGTTGATATGAAACCGCCACTTGGACAGCACGTCAGGTGGCGGTTTTCTATTTGTCATCTTCAAGTTGTGATCTTCAACTTTTTGTTCTTTCAGCAGAAAGTGTTATCCGGTCAAGAAATGTCCATTGTTCTGACAAGACAGAACGGTCTTTCAAGACAGTTGCTGCATTTTCCAAAACAAACTTGTGCATGATTATGCATAAAAATTCAGGTCAGCTAATGTTTACTCGTCGGGTTGTTTTCGCAAGGTCGAAAAATGGACGAGGATGTCATGGATTTTATTCAGGGAATATTGAACCAATCACCCGAAATTGCACTATTTCTTTCTCTGGCAGTGGGTTACTGGATAGGAAAGTTTCGTTTTGGCTCCTTTCAGTTGGGTGGTGTCGCGGGCTCGTTGCTAGTCGCGGTGTTGATCAGCCAGTTGGGCGTACAGATTGATTCCGGCATCAAGGCTGTCCTGTTTGCACTGTTCATCTATGCCGTAGGTTTCGAGAGCGGTCCGCAGTTCTTTCGCTCACTTGGGCGTCAGTCCATTCGAGAGATTCTCATGGCCGCGGTCATGGCGGTCAGCGCATTGTTGACGGTGGTTGTCATTGCCCGTGTGTTCGATCTCGACAAGGGGCTGGCGGCTGGGCTTGCCGCAGGCGGGCTAACCCAGTCTGCGATCATCGGCACCGCGGGTTCTGCAATAGAAAAACTTGGTCTGGCCGCAGATGAAGTGCAGCGCCTGCAGGGCAATGTCGCCATTGGCTATGCCGTGACCTACATCTTTGGCTCCTTCGGGGCGATCATTCTCTGTGTCAATGTTCTGCCGTGGCTTACGCGGCGTGGTATTCGCGAAGATGCACAAAAAGCTGAGGCTGAGCAGTTGGCTGGATTGCATGTCTATGGCGTTGGTGAGCAACCTGCCACTCCGGAGCTGATAGGGCGCATCTACCAGGTCAGCCAAGGTGGGCGTAGTGTCGAGGCGATCGAATCAAGTGCATCCGGCGCAGTGGTGACGGTAGAGCGCATTCGACGCGATGGTGCCATCGTTGGTGTCGAGCCCAGCGTCGAGCTGGTGGAGGGTGATGTCGTATTGTTGGTGGGGCGACGAGCGGGCGTAGTGGGAATAGGGGAGGACCTGGGCAGAGAATTGCAGAATGCCGAGGATATGGATGTCGTCATGGTCAGCCAGGACATTGCGATAACTAATCCTGAATTCCTCAAGCGTCCAGCAGGCGAGATTCTGGCCAAGACGGCAGCATCGTTACGTCACGGTGTCTATATCGTGAGTCTGCGACGTGCCGGAGCACCTCTGGCCCTGAGCTCCGATACGGTCATTCAGCCAGGCGATGTGGTCACCCTCTATGGCACGCCCAAGGATGTGCAGCGAGTGGCCACGACAGCGGGTCCCATCCTGGTGCCCAGTGACAAGACAGACTTCGTGTTCCATGGCCTGGGCCTTGCCGTGGGGTTGCTGATTGGTCTTTTGGTTGTACGTGCCGGCTCCATTCCCCTGACGCTGGGAAGTGGTGGTGGTGCTCTGCTGGCAGGACTGTTGTTCGGTTGGTATCGCAGTCGTAAACAGACCCTGGGCAACATGCCAACGGGTGCCTCAACGCTATTGCGCGACCTTGGTCTTGCGGGATTTGTCGTGGTGATTGGCCTGCAGACTGGCCAGCAGGCTGTCACGACCATCATGGATCAAGGCATCTCATTGTTCTTCTTTGGTGTTGTCGTGACGGTATTGCCCCTCGTGATCACCATGCTGTTTGGCTGGTATGTGCTGCGCTATGACAACACCGCCATATTTGCCGGCGCGTTATCCGGCTCACGTAGTGCCAATCCTGCCTTTGGTGAAGTGCTGGACAAAGCCGGCAATTCCGTACCTACCGCTCCCTTTGCGATTACCTATGCATTGGCAAATGTATTTCTCACGTTGTTAGGCCCACTTGTGGTGGCTTTCACCTGATCGTCAAGTTTCCACTGAATCATCAAGCTTGATGGTCGTTGAGCTTGGTGATCATTAAACAGGGAGGTAAACATGGCTACTGATTACAGTCGTTTTGCAAAGTTGAGTCCCTTTGAGCTGAAGGATGAGCTGATCAAGCTTGCCTCTGGCAAGGCTAACCGCACGATGCTCAACGCAGGGCGTGGCAATCCCAATTTTCTGGCGACCTTACCGCGTCGCGCCTTTTTCCGTCTGGGGTTGTTCGCTACAGCCGAAGCTGAGCTTTCGTATTCATATATGAGTGCGGGAGTGGGTGGGCTTGCCAAGGTCGAGGGAATAGAAGGGCGTTTTGAACGCTTCGTGGCGGAGCACCGCGATCAGGAAGGTGTGGCGTTTCTCGGACGGGCACTGAGCTATGTGCGTGACCAGATGGGATTGTCGGCCGCCGACTTCCTGCACGAGATGGTCGAAGGCATTCTGGGAAGCAATTACCCCGTGCCACCACGCATGTTGAAAGCCAGTGAAGCTATCGTGCGTCACTACATCATCAAGGAAATGGTGGGAGGCAGTGTTTCCACCGAGACGACGGACCTCTTCGCTGTTGAAGGTGGCACGGCTGCCATGGCCTATATCTTCAATACGTTGAAGCAGAACGGCCAGGTTCAGCGTGGTGACAAGGTGGCGATCGGCATGCCCGTATTCACGCCTTACATCGAGATCCCGCAACTGGAGGAATATGGACTTGAAGAGGTCGTCATCCATGCCGACCCTGCCCAGGGTTGGCAATACCCAGATGCGGAACTCGACAAGCTCAAGGATCCGGAGATCAAGATCTTCTTCTGCGTCAATCCCAGCAACCCGCCGTCAGTCAAGATGGACGACCGCAGCCTCGAGCGGATCGCATCGATCATTGCCAATGATCGTTCAGACTTGATGGTGCTGACTGATGACGTCTATGGGACCTTCGCCGATGATTTCCGTTCGCTGTTCTCGGTGTGTCCACGAAACACCATTCTGGTCTACTCATTCTCCAAGTATTTTGGTGCCACTGGCTGGCGACTTGGCGTCATCGCCACTCATCATGACAATGCCATCGATGCCGCGCTGGAGCGTTTGCCAGAGGCCACCAAGCAGTCACTCGATGAGCGCTATGGTTCATTGCTTCCGGATGTCCGTGAGCTGAAATTCATCGATCGTCTGGTGGCGGATAGCCGAGCTGTCGCACTGAACCATACAGCGGGCCTGTCGACGCCGCAGCAAGTGCAGATGGTACTGTTTTCACTCTTCGCCCTGATGGATGAGAAGGACAGCTACAAGCAGACGCTCAAGCAGCTTATTCGACAACGCGAAGCGGCACTCTATCGTGAACTGGGCCTGGACCCCTTGCATGACGACAATGCCGTTGACTACTACACATTGCTGGACCTCGGCGCCATATCTCAGCGCCTGTATGGGGATGCTTTCGCTGCCTGGATCGAGGAGCGAGCATCTGCCGGTGACATGCTGTTCAGGATTGCCGATGAAACTGGCGTCGTATTGCTGCCAGGCAAGGGCTTTGGGACGGAAACGCTCTCCGGGCGTGCCTCGCTTGCCAATCTCAATGAATACGAATATGCCGCCATCGGACGTGCGCTGCGCAGCATGGCGGATGAGTTCTTTGAAGAGTTCAAGCGTTCGCAGTCTTGAATACTGTTGCCAACTGGACACCGCCTTCGGGCGGTGCCTGGGTAAGCGCGGTGCTGGCAGTCCGGCGGTCAGGCCGGCAAATCATACAGCCGCAGATGCGAGGCAACGGCATCTTCAATCATCTTCAGAGTACCGGTATCAAGGGCCTCAAGCCCAAGACGCCTGAGCAAAGGCTCGCGGCCGATCAGGAAGAACACCATCTGGCCAATCAACGTGTGAACCTCGATGGTGACGAGCGGGTCATCAGCCTTGCGTTCTGTGAGTGTGGCAATCAGTGAGGACAGGATCGCCTGAACAACACCAAACCCCTGTTGCTGCAGAATATCGAAGGCTTCACTGGGGTGGACCTGTTCGCGCATGACCATCAACAGCCATTGGCGACACTCCACGTCCGAGGCGAAGGTATAGGCCATGCGGCGTACAATGGTTTCGAGAATCTTGCGCGCTTCCTCGCGATCGGTGGGGAGTGCAGGAGGCTGGGAGAGACCCAGGCGTTCGCGTATGGCGCCAGCAATATAATGGGCAGCGGCCAGATAGAGACCATTCTTGTTCTCGAAGTGATAGGCGATGGAGCCAATGTTGGCCTGGGCCTCATCGGCGAGCATGCGCGTGGTCGTCGCCTTGTAGCCATGCTCACCGAACAGGCGAATGCCAGCCTGGATCAGGCGTGTGCGAGAGTTGTCCTCGGTGCTCATGACTCACTCAGTCTCCGTGGTGTAGGCAGACCGCCGGGTATCGATGGAAAAGAACCAGGTATACAGCACGGGCACTACGCCAAGGCTCATGATGGTGCCAGCACCCAGGCCGAAGGCCATGGCGGCGGCCATGCCATAGAACAATGGGTCGTGGCCGATGATCAACGGAAGAAAGCCCAATATGGTGGTGATGGCGGACATCAGGATAGGGCGCAGGCGTCGTGCCGAAGCTTTGATCACCGCTTCATGTGCCGGAGTGCCCGGTGCTGCCAGGCGCCGCTCGATATCGATGCGATCGATCAGCACGATAGCATTGTTGATGATGATACCGGCCAGGCTATACAACCCCAGCAGCACCATGAAGCCGAAGTTGGCACGCGTGGCCAGCAGGCCCAGGGCGACACCGACGATCACGAGGGGAATGGTGGCCACGATCAGCAGGGGGCGCTTGAACGAATTGAACTGAGCCACCAGCAGAATGAAGATCACCCCAAGACATAACGGCAGATTGGCCTGCAGCGCAGCCTGGCCTTCTGCTGACTCCTTGACCACACCATCGAACTCGATCCAGTGCCCTGAAGGAAGGCTGGCCTCCAGCTTGCGCAATGCCGGAGTAACCCGTGGCACCATGTCTTCGGCGGTCAGAAACTGGTTACGCCCCTCGATGGTGATGCTGCGTACCAGATCCTCTCGATCGATTCGGTAATAGCCATTGTCGAGGTGTACTTCGGCGACCTGACTCAGTGGCACGCCATCACCTGGTGGATCCAGCGGGTAGATGGTCAGCGACTTGAGCTGCGTGAGGCTAGTGCGCTGCTCTTCGGCATAACGCATCATCACGGGAATGATGTCATCGCCCTCGCGGTAGTGGCTGAGATGGTAGCCATCGATCGCTCCCTGCAAGGATTGAGCGATATCTTCCGAGGTGATGCCGGCATTGCGTGCCCAGGCCTGATTGACCTCGATATTCAGGGCCGGGATACGTGCTTCCCAACTGTTGCGGATGTCCCGGCTGCCTTCCACGTCAGCAAGAATGGTCTCGACCTTCTGAGCAGATTCAAACAGTACCTCGCGGTCTGGCCCCTTGACCTGGACTTGCAGCAAGGTGCTGTCCGAAGGGCCCAGAAACATGCGAGTGACCTGTGCAGAAGTATCGGGTTGTCGGACGGCGAAATAGTGACGAGCAGCTTGAATCACTGCATCGACCCGCTCAGGGTCGGCCACGTTAAGGACCATGAAGCCTTTGTTGGGAGCTGGATCGATGGGGGACAGCGACAGTACGAAACGTGGCCCGCCAAAGCCTGAATAGGCGGCAATACTGGTAATGTCATCCTGTAGGGCTGGCGCCTTGAGCAGTTCCTTGCTCAATAGGCTCATGCGTCGATCGGTGGCATTTTCGGCGCTATCCGAAGGGAAGTCGATCGTCACGAGAACCTGATTGCGATCCGAGTCAGGGAAGAACTTCTGCGGCACGAGCTGCATCATGGCAATGCCTGCAACCAAGGCCAGGGCAGTGATGATGAGGAACCATAGTCGGTGGTGCAACAGATGACCGAGCAGGCTGGCGTAGCGCACCGACATCCAGCGGAACAAGCGATCAGAAAGGTTGTTGATGGTGATCTGCTGTGCTGCTGGCTCGTCTGATGCCGAGGGAGCCTTGAGAAAACGATGGCATAGCGCAGGAGTCACCGTCAGTGACAGGAGCCAGGAGCTCAGCAGGGTAATGGCGATGACGATCGAGATCGAGCGGGTATATTCCCCGGCCACATGTTCCGCCAACATCAATGGCAGAAACACCAGAATGGTGGTCAAGGTCGAGGACAGCAACGGCACGGCCAGCTCGCCGCCGGACTCCTTGAGCGCCTGATCGCGGTGCACGCCGGCTTCCAGGCGGGTCTTGAAGTCCTCGGCGATGACAATGGCGTTGTCCACCAGCAGGCCCAGGGCAATGACCAGAGTGGCCAGGCTTGCACGCTGCAGGGTCATCTCGCTCAAGCCCATGATGGCCAGGGTGACCAGCATGACGGCAGGGATGATAGAACCGACGATCAGACCAGTGCGTACTCCCAGGAACAGGATGACGACGGCCAATACGACAATCAGCGTTTGAATGACGCTCGAAGTAACGCCGTAGATGGCATTGGCCACCTGTTCGGGCTGGAACGTCATGATGTCGAGCTGGTAGCCCGCTGGCAGGTTGGCGCGAAGTTGCTCCAGGCGATCTGCGACTGCGCTTCCATAATCGAGAGCGCTTTCTCCTTCGAGCATGGAGATGGCGATGACAATGGAGGGTTTGCCATTGAAGTAGGCGGTGCGGCTGGCGGGATCCTGATAGCCGCGATGGATTTCTCCCAGATCGCGCAAGCGCAGGGTTTCGCCACTGGATAGGCGGATCTCGGCATTGGCGAGTTCGTCGAGGTTATTGAATTCGCCACTGACTTCCAGCGCCAGGCGTTGCTCTCCTGCGTCCAGCACCCCACCGGGAGGGTAGATGTTGCGTTTCTGGAGTTGGGTCGCAAGATCGGTGGGGGATAGTCCGAGCCTGGCCATTTGCGCTTCGGCGATATTGATGAATATGCGTTGTTCTTGAATGCCTAGCAGCTCGACCTTCTTGGTGCCGGGAATGCCGTAAAGCGCACTACGAATATGTTCGGCAATCTGCTTTTGTTCGCTTTGTGGAAAGTCGTTGGCGCTCAGTGCCGCGGTGACCACCGCGACATCGCCAAAATCATCGTTGATGACTGGCGAACGAGTGCCTTCGGGTAGCTTGGCCTGGGCCTCCTCGACCTTCTTGCGCAGTTCATCCCAGATTTGATCGAGATCGAAGTAACGGTCCTGAATCTCTACATGCAGAATCGAACGGCCACGCATGGACGTGGACTTGATGCGTTCGACTTCGCCGATGGTACGAATGCTTTCTTCCAGGGGCTTGGTGATGTTCTCTTCCACCTGCTCTGCCGGTAAGCCTGGAAATTCAGTTGTCACCAGTGCTTCACGGATGGTGATGGCAGGATCTTCGCTGGTTGGCATGGTGAAGTAACTGATCACGCCATAGAGCATGGCGACGATAGTGGCCAGATAGACAACGGGGCGACGCTGATAGGCGAGTTGGCTCAGGTTCATGGTGGCCTCAGTTGTAGCGTTCCGGGCCCTCTCCCAGCAGGCTTACAGCCTGGCCGGGACGGACGAACTCAGTACCTCGGGCGACGATGTGTTGGCCCGGGGTCAACTCGCCGCGCACTTTGGCACGTGCGTCGTTGATGTCGACGACCTCCACAGCCACTCGCTCCAGGCGGCCATGCTCGTCAATGCGCAGGACATAGGCGCTGCGATCACTGGCGTAAGCCAGTGCAGTAAGTGGAATGGGAACGCCCTGGGCATCTTCTCCGGCTGGCGCATTGAGCAGGATTTCGATGCGTGCGGTCATGCCTGAGCGGAGGTCTTCGATAGGTGATTCCAGCTTCAACAGCAGCGGATAATCGTTGGATGAGAGGGGTTGAGTACCCAAGTGTGTCAGTGTTGCAGAGCTTGAGGCCCCTCCCAGGGCCGGAAGGCTGACCCGATGATGGGAACCGATCACCAGGGTCTTGACCAATGCTTCCGGTACGCTGGCCTCGACCTCGAACCCTTCGCGGTTAGAAATGGCCTCGAGGATGGGTTGACCTGCACTGACCTGTTCAGAGGGCTCTGCCTGGCGTTGAGTGACCGAACCATCGAAAGGTGCAATCAGCGAGGTCCGCTTCAGGTCACGTTGTGCCAGGTGACTGGCAGCAATGCTTGCGGCATGGCGTGACTCGGCGCTATCCAGAGCTGCCCTGGCGGCATCGAGTCCCGTCTCGCTGACATAACCCTTCTGGGCCAGTTGCGATTGGCGTTGGTAATCCTGGCGTTTCTCGGTCAGCACGGCAGCAGCTTCGCGGAGCTCTGCCCGACGTTGCTGAACCACCAATTGGTAGCGTTCATCGTCGAGGGTAGCGAGGACATCGCCCGCTGCAAACTTGTCACCGGCCTTCACGCTCAGTTGTGCGATTTCGCCTGGAATATCGAAACCTAGTGTCGTGTTCTCGGCCGCTTTGATGCGACCAGAGAGGTGAGTGGTGCTATCACCATTACCTGCCTGGATCTGGTAGCTGGCCACAACCGTCGGCGTTTCCTGCTGTGGTGAAGTGTCTGGCGAGCATCCACTCAACAGCAGCAAGAGGCCAGTCATCAATATCCAGGCCGAAGAACGGTCAACGACGGGCATGAAGATATCCTCGTGGGAGTCGGCAAGAAGCATTTTGTGCTGAAAAGAAGCGTATTAATCATTTGATTAAATCGCAACGACTAATTCGCAACGACAAGTTGGTGCCTATATCAGACGTGTGCCTGATGCGATGACGTCTTGGCGAATGGGGAGCCAACGAGGGGACCGTCATGAGCGTGAGCGGTGCGGAGAGTTTATTGCGCTTCCACGTCCTGGCGTCTGTCAGGTCGCTCGGCCAGTTGAAGCAGGGCCTTCTGATCCTGGATATATATCACTCGGCCTGAAACGCTGAGGACCTTGAGGCGTTGAAAGCGGCTGAGGATGTGGCTTACGGTCTCTGCGGTCATGCCCAGGTAGTTGCCAATATCGATGCGTGTCATCGACAGGTGCAAATGATAAGGAGAGCTGCCTTGACGCTGGAAGCGTTGCAACAGATGGGTAAGGAACAAGGCCACGCGTTGATCGGGTTTCATGTTGGGCAACAGGAATACCGTCTGTCGATTGTCGCGTAATTCTGTGCTCAGTCGCTGGTAGAGCTGGGTACACAATGACGGCAGATGTTCACTGAGTGCCTCCAGAGCAGCGTAGGAAATTTCGCAGGCAATTGACGATTCGAGAGCGATGATCGTGCCGGGGTAGTAGCCTTCGCCCATGCCATCCAGCCCCATCAATTCGCCAGGCAGGTAAAAGTGACTGAGCTGAGCCTGACTGTCACGTTCGCCCTGCTTGATGACTTGCTTGAAGCTTCCTGAGCGTACTGCAAAAACACAGGAGAAGCTTTCTTTCTGGTGAACCAGCACACCATCTTTTGACATGGTGATACGGCGTTGGACGATGCTATCGAATTGAGCGATCTCATGTTCATCCAGGGCCATCGGCAGGCAGAGAGAGCGGCGGCCGCAGGTTCGGCAGTTCATCACGCAGCGAGGATAGTCATATGGCAAGGAGAACAGAGTCATGACTCAGTACCTTCATATAGAAAAGTAGCCTCGGAATACAGCAGCGCCTATGGGAGCTAAGGCTTTGCTGTGTAGCGGGCAGGTGCATCCACGTCCCAGCGTTCGTGAATGAGATGCCGATGCATGGGATGACCGCGTTCCGGTACCGGGGCTGTAGGCTGCGAAGTCTTGCCGATTTCCGAAGAAAGATAATCTCTACCGCAATTTAACAGTAGCCGCCCTCTAAGGATTCCGGGCACTCATTATCGCTAGAATTGACCTGCGGCAAGACGGCTTGCTGAATGCTGCAGCGGGACTCGGTGATGCTGCCGGGCTACCATGGACACGACTCTTGGCGGTCAGTGCGGCATTGTCTGGATTGTCTGGATTGTCGGCGAATTATCTTGTCATGTGCATTGGGATATTGGAGGAGCAATGATGCAGCGATGGTTGCAGCGCATCAGGCAGTGGTTCCCGTCTGAAAAGGATATGAGTGTTCATCGCACTCCAGAGCAGCAGAAGGTGGTCGATCAAGCGCTGCAGAAGTTCGCCTTATATCACTTCCAGGGGTGCCCTTATTGTGTGAGGGTGCGTCGCGCTATGGCCAGGTTGAATATCGATGTTCCTCTCAAGGATATCCGCCTTGATCGCCAGGCTTATGATGAGCTGGTGGAAGGCGGTGGCCGCAAGACGGTGCCATGCCTGCGTATCGAAGAAGATGGGCATAGCACCTGGCTTTATGAGTCCCGGGACATCATTCAATACCTGGACCGGCAATTTGGTCCGAATGACGGTATGCACAGGTGAAGCAGGGCACCAATGGCCTCCAGCAGACATTCGGCATTATGGTACGGCTTATGTGGCGCGACCGGTGTCGTGAAGACAGCTCAGCGATTAGGCTTCAGTCTGCTTGAAGCGGCTTGAGGCGAACTTGCTCATCATCCATGCTGCAGCCGTGCAATCCATATCCAAAGAGGGCGAGGATGATGATCGCAAGTCGTTTGATGACAGGAGTTGTGTCTGTACTTCTCGGTGGAACGGTAGCGATGGCTACGGAAACGGCAGAGGTCGATAGCAAGGGGATCGACCAGCTCGTGACGCAGAGTGCTTTGGATGATGTCGACATGCGTCTGCGTGAAGGCATAGAGCAACGAGGGATGGGGCTGATGGCGGTGGTCGATCATCATGCCAACGCCGAAAAGGTGGGGCTGGAGCTGCCCCCTACGCGTACCTTTATCTTCGGTAATCCCGAAGTGGGTACAGCGTTGATGCAATGCGAGGGTAGTGTGGCGCTTGATTTGCCCCAGAAGATGGTGGTGAGGCAGTCTGAGGAGGGGGTGGTCATTGAATGGAATGATCCACATTATCTTGTCGAACGCCATGAATTGGAAGCCTGTGAGCTGCCGATCGACAAGATGTCTGAAGCATTGACCGGATTGGCCAGGGAGGCGGCAGGCGGAGAATGAAAACCGCCGCTCACGAACCTGTCGAGCGGCGGTCATTGCTATTCAAGAAATGATGTCTCGAGGGTGGGGCATGTTAGATGGCGCGCTAGATGCCGAGAAGCTCCTTGGCTTGCTGCAGCTGGGCCACGGATTCATCGTGGTTGCCTGCATCATGGGCTTCTTCACCTTGCGCGCGCAGTTCCTTCACTTCTTCGAGGGTACTCTCATCGAGCTGGGAAACCGTGGCCTCATCCTGCAGAGCGTCATCAATCTCGCTCATCAGCGATGGACACATGTTGGCCCATGCCGAAGTGGCAAGCAGCATCAGTACCAGAGTGGCGAGCAATTTCCTGATCATGTCGACTCCTCCCAACAACGGGGTGGGAAATGGAAGCGTGCCGCCCAACGGGCAGCATGACGCTTGTCCAAGCTTATGTCAGTGTAGTTTCCCTGGTACTTTTTGCTGCCTGATGATCAGAGCTAGCCTGAACGCAACGCTGCTGTCGTCCATGACGGCATGGCTGATGCACGACTCCAGCTGGTCGAAATGCATTGAAACTGGGCGCATGTTTATGACAAAGCCGCCAGAGGAAGGCCCTGGCGGCTTTCTTTCATCAGCGATGCAGTGATGTCCCGGTTACTACCTTCTCGTCGGCTTCGAACAACTCTTCGAGTTCCTTGGCCGTCTCCTGCATGGTGCGGATTTGCTTGGTCTCGTCACTGGAAACTTCCATCTGCCGCTTCAAAGTCGTTTCATCATGGTGACGGAAGACATCCACGGTGTGCTGGGCCTTGTCTCGAGGAATGCCGATAGCGACGAGCACTTCCTGCGTTAATTCCAGGCTGGCCGGGAGCAGGTCGCGAATGATGTCGTGTACTCCGGCGTGCATCAGGCGCTGGGCGTGTTGACGATTGCGTGCACGGGCAAACAGACGCAGCTTGGGGAAGCGGCGCTGCACGCGCTCGACGATCTGCAGCGAGACGTCTGGATCGGCTATTGCGATGACCAGAACCTTGGCCTTGTCAGCCCCGGCAGCCTCCAGCAGATCGAGACGGGAGGCATCGCCGAAGTAGATTTCATTGCCGTAGCGGCGCACGAATTCAACATGTTTGGCGTTGATGTCGAGGATGGTGTAGGGAATCTTCATGCCCTGCAGGGTGCGGCCGACGATCTGACCAAAGCGCCCGAAACCGGCGATGATGACCTTGGGTGAGGTATCAGAGGGACGGTCGTAGTCTGGGTTCTTTTCTGTGGTCGGCATGAGCCGAGGGCGTATCAACCGGGTGTGTAGTTGGAAGAGTATGGGCGTAGCCGCCATGGAAAGTGAGACTACCAGTACTAGCAGGCTGACCAGATCGGGAGCCAACAAGGCGGCAGCACCGGCTGCGGTGAGAAGTACGAAAGCGAATTCACCTCCTTGAGACAGCAGGACTCCGAGGTTTAATGCGTCACGCCAGCTGGTGCCATAGACACGGCTGGCACTCGCCACGCTCAGCCATTTGAGCGCCAGCAATGCTGCCGTGAGACCGAGTACCAGGGCAGGTTGTTCGGCAAGCAGTCCGATCTGGGCCGTCATGCCCACCGCCATGAAGAAAAGTCCCAGCAGCAAGCCGCGGAAGGGCTCGATATCGGCTTCAATACTGTGCCGATATTCGGAATCGGCCAGCAGGACGCCGGCAATGAAGGCTCCGAGTGCCATGGAGAGACCAGCCAGTTCCATCAGCAAGGCTGCGCCAATCACCACCAGCAGGGACGTGCCGGCAAAGACCTGGCGGCTACGGGTAGAGGCTGCGAAGCGAAACATCGGACGCAACAGGTAGCGTCCACCGATAATCAAGGCGGCAAAGGCACCTATGCCAATCAAGGTATCCTTGAGCATGCTTTCCCAGCCTCCCGTGGCTCCTGGGCCAGCAGCCAGCATGGGAATGATGGCGAGAACAGGGATCGCTGCCATGTCCTGGAACAGCAGCAGGGCGAAGCTGAGGCGGCCATGACGGGTCGTCAGTTCTCCTTGCTCGCTGAGCAATTGGAGAACCAGTGGGGTGGAGCACAGGCCCAGGCTGAAGCCGACGACCAGTGCGGCGGGCAGGGAGAGCCCCAGCAGCATCGCCAATGCTGCCAGGACAACACTGGTGATGGCCATCTGCAGGCCGCCAAAACCGAACACTGGTCGGCGCATCAGCTTCAGGCGGGATGGCTTGAGCTCCAGGCCAATGACAAACAACAGAAAGACGATGCCGACTTCAGCGAATTGCAGCACGGCTTCTGCATCGGGGATCAGACCCAGCACAGAGGGTCCAATGGCCACCCCGGCAAGCAAGTAACCCAGAACCTCGCCGAGACCAAGGCGCTTGGCCAAAGGAACGATGAGAACAGCGGCGGCAAGAAATATCAGGCTGTTATAGAGCAGATCAATGGCCACAAGGCACTCCATTGCAAGGGGCGGGCGGATGCTCGACGAGGGCCGGGAAGAAGACCCTGCTCACACCTCTTTTATCCCGATGATAGCCGACGAGGCGCCTGGAGTATTCCGGTATGTTCCCGTTTTTGTAGGGAAGATGTATGACAGCACTTGTCTACGGATCTGCATGAGTCCTTCCTTGTTCCATGCCCCAGCAGAACCCAACGTGCGAGCTGCCCCATTAACACGCATATTGTGAACCTGATTGCGTTTCCTCAGGCCTCTGCTTATCTTCGGTATTCTGATAAACACAAAACAGGAGTTACTAATGAAGCGCTCGATGCTAGCCATGGGATTGGCATGTGGAATGTTTACTGTTGCCACTGTACATGCCGCGCCACAACAGGATGTGTACGATGCCGTCGAGCAGCAGCGACAGCCGTTGCTGGACACATTAGAAACCCTGGTCAATATTGACTCCGGCACGGGATACGTTGCTGGCTTGAGCGAGATCGAGGCACTGCTTACTGAGCGTCTCGAAGCCCTCGGTGCCGAAGTGGAGGCTCATCCTGCCGAGAACTTTGGTGGTAATACTCTGGTTGGCCGCCTTCAAGGCAATGGTGATCGCAACATCATGTTGATGATCCACTACGACACTGTCTTCGGCGAAGGCACTGCCAAGGACCGCCCCTTCCGCATTGAGGAAGGTCGCGCCTATGGTCCGGGAGTCGGAGACGCCAAAGGTGGTGTCGCAGTGATTCTGCACAGCCTGGAGGTGCTGAAGACGCTTGGTTTCGATGACTATGGTCAGCTGACTGTGGTCCTCAATCCTGATGAGGAGAAAGGGTCTCTGGGTTCTCGTGACCTGATTCAGCAATTGTCCGCGGATCAAGATGCGGTGCTGGTGTTCGAGCCGACTTTCAGCGAAGGGGCAACGGATGCAGTGACTGTCGTCACCAAAGGCATCAACTATGCCTTCCTAGAGGTAAAAGGCCGGGCCTCTCATGCCGGAGGCGCGCCAGAGCAGGGGCGCAATGCCATCATGGAGCTTTCCCATCAACTGCTCCAGTTGGGCGATCTCGGTGACCCGGACAAGGAGACAACCCTCAACTGGACAATTGTCGAAGGCGGCAGCAAACGCAATGTGATTCCCGAGCATGCCCAGGCAGAAGGGGATATGCGCTATGTCGACAGCAGCGAATATGAGCGCGTTCTGAACGAGGCCCGCGATATCACCGCGAATCAACTGATCGATGATACCGAGGTGGAATTCCGTCTCGACAAAGGGCGGCCCCCTCTGCCTGGCAACCCTCAGACTCAAGCCCTTGCCGAGCAGGCCCAGAAGATCTATCAGGAGCTTGATCGGGAGCTGCTGGCTGCCGAAATCGGCGGTGGTACCGATGCTGCCTACGCCTACCATGCCGATTCACCCACGCCTGCGGTGCTGGAATCCCTTGGTCTGGTTGGCGGGGGCTACCACAGCGATGAAGAATACGTGCAGCTCGATAGTGTGGTGCCTCGACTCTATCTGACAACACGCATGATCATGGAGTTGTCGGACGCCGAAACCGAAGACTGAGCCGGCCAGTCAGGTGGGTGATGAAGGCGGGCCTTGATGGCAACATCAAGGCCCGCCTTTCGTTATTCTTTCTCTTCCGCTGTTCTTTCTCTCCCGTTGTTCTTTCTGTAGACCAAACTTTCAGCCTCTACGTTTCAGCACTGACCATCGACATGCAGGGTGTTCGCGTCAGACGATAGTGAATCTCCCGTTGGAATAGAGTCACTGGTATTTATATTCAACGTTCTCCCTGGACAAGATGATAAGGTTTAATACGGCGACCTCGGCTTTCCCGTATAACCTCCGGTGGCTTTGGACGCTCATTGGCATCAACATGGAGGACGTGCCGTGCTGTCCATTGCTGTTACGACGCTTGCCATCCTGCTTCTGGGGATCACTATTCTGGCTCGATTGCCGTTTCACTGGTGGTGGATACGCTGTTGCGAGTTTCCGCGCATGCAGATTTCCATGCTGGCCCTGCTGACGCTGTTGCTTGCTTCTCTCTCCGAGTCTCCTTGGCGTTGGCTGGCTGTGTCGAGCAGTCTTGTCACTCTGGTCATCCAGGCATGCTATATCCTGCCCTGGACACGCCTCTGGCCTGTTCAGGTCCAACGTGCAGAATCCGGCCAGGACGAACGCTGCATTAGATTATTGGTTGCCAACGTACTGACACCCAATCGCAATGCCGAAGGGTTGATCGCACTCGTCAAGCAGCATGAACCGGATATCGTGTTGACGCTTGAGTCCGATGATTGGTGGGGGCAACAACTTGATGCCGCCCTGTGCAAACAGTGGCCACATGTCGTTCGTATTCCTCAGGACAATCTCTACGGCATGCATCTCTATTCCCGATTGCCACTGGTATCGCCACAGGTCGAGCGGCTGATACAGGATGATATTCCTTCCATCTCGACTGGGGTGACGTTACGTTGCGGGGAAGATATTCAGTTATTCGCTGTGCATCCGCGTCCACCGGCACCCAATGAGAGCAAGGAGTCCCTGTGGCGGGATGCTGAACTTCTGTTGATCGGCAAGCGCATCCATGATGGCTCTTTTCCGGCCTTGGTGGCTGGGGACCTGAATGATGTGGCATGGTCGCGTACGACTCGGCTCTTCTGTCGTGTCAGCGGCATGCTTGATCCGCGTCGTGGCCGCGGTATGTTCAGTACCTTTCATGCCCATTACCCGCTACTGCGCTGGCCGCTCGACCATGTCTTCTCGAGTGAACATTTCACGCTGCGCGACATGCGGCGCTTGCCGGGATTTGGTTCAGACCATTTTCCGATTCTCACCACGCTTTGCTATCGTCCTTCTCGCGCTGACGAACATGAGACGCCCGAGGCAAATGGTGATGAGCATCGTGAAGCCCACTCCACCATTCGAGAAGGCAAGGAAAGGGAGCAGGAAGATTGAACCAGAAGAGGAGAGCGCAGATTTCAGATTCTGGCGAACGGGATCCGGAGACTCTCGACGAGCACGCTGAGCCCCGAACATGTCGTGTGTCGATCGAGGAATCCAATGGAAGTCTCGACCACTCTTGAGCTGGTCTGAGCTAGCCCATATTCCTGGGCTGGCTCATGCAAAAAGGGACGGCCGAATATCATGCAGTGAAGGATACAACACCTTACCGAATGAGTAAGGTGTTGTATGTGCCTTCAATATTGCGCTTGGGAAACACTGCATAAATGCCTGCGCGTGCGAATCACTGGTATCGCCGCCATCCCTGGCGGCTACCCTTCGGGCCATCCGAAGGATGTTCCAATTCACTCCCGGCGAATTGGTGCGCGGTGCTTACACTGTCTCACTCTTCAATGCCTTATCCAACGGCACCAAAAGGTGTGGGAGGGTGGCTGAGGTTCTTCATAGTTGTTGTATGCATCATCGGATTGGCCAGAGTCTTTGCGGCTGTCTATGAGCTTGAGAATACGCCTGGCGTTCCAGACCTTGCCGGATGGGAAACATACAGGCTCGCTATGTATGTTGGAGGAATCGGGTCCGTGGTCATGATGTTCTGGCTAGCCTACATACTCTCCAAAGGTGAGCAGATGTCTCTTAGAAACGATGCAATCAAGATATTGTGGATTGCTGGGCCGGTGTTGCTAATCGCTGCAGGTGCTGTAATGCAGAGGTCGATTCCCGATGCCCAAGTCTTTAACTATCTCATTCCAGGACTTCTTGCCACTACCTTCTGGACAACGGTGTGGACGATCTACTTCCTGAAATCAAAGCGTGTAGCCAACACTTACTGGAAGAAGCACTGACGTGAATCCCAGCGCTCGTTGGTCGTTCTGGTCATTGGGCGCTGTTATTGAATTATTAACGATTTTCTAGTCTTAACTCGGAGAATTTTCTCATCAAGCCTGAAAGTGGTGTTAAATACTCGACAATCAGATTGCCTGTCAGCAGGCTTCGTATACCAGCTTGATTGCCTCATCTATCGTCTTCACGTCCTTCATGCCTGTAGAGAGACCAAAGATCGCGTAGACGTCATGCCGGTCACTGTAGAAGACCTGCTTGCCTGCGTGAGAGAAGACCTCTTCGTAACGATGAAATGCCTTTGTGGTTTCAGTCATGCTGCATATTTGTCAGAGACTGACAGCAGGAAATGCCAGCCTTACCTCAATCCTCGAAGCCTTGGCTATCGATACACTGTTGTTCATATTCATCGGCGAAGTCCTCGATAAGGCTTCTCTTTTCATCTTCGCTTTCTTTCGTTGGCAAAAGGTATGCCTCAGTGATCATTAGCCACCACAAGGCTCCCCGCCGGATCTGCAAATACTTTTGATGTCCATCCATGTCTGAAGCTGATGGCATAGAGGCAAAATAAGCAGTTCCCACTCGATCCTGAACTTCCTGCTTGGATAGTTCAGACTGGCGCATTTCCATGATCATCTTGGCGGATTCCCTATCCTCAGAACATGTTGCCTGAGAAAATGGAGACCATAAGCATATGGCTGCTGCAATAGGGGCAATGCGAATGAGTGTTGAGCGTTTGATTCCCTGTGTAGTTTTTCCCATCGATATGACTCTGATGATTAGCTATGAGGCAGGTATTTTATCAGAGTCTTGAGAACTTACACTTATCAGGTTTGTTGAGAAACTTCGGTAGGGAAGTGATCATTCCATATGAGTGCTGGGCTCTCACTCTATGGTGGTTTCAGTAGCTACAAGGAATTCTTTGAATCCGCCTATATGAATGCTGTCAATGAATACCAGGGGAACCGTCGCTACTGGGTGTCCGACAGTCTTCTGCAGGTCTGCTTTACTGATGCCATGCTCGAGCATGTCGACATAGTAGAGTGGGGCGATATTGCCTCAGATTTTTTCAGGGACAAAGAAAAGCCGACCAAGGAGGTCGGCTTTGTCATGCTAGATGTTTGAAAAGTCTGGACTAGTGAGAGTTTTTTCTCACCTTCAAAACATCTAACTTACTGATTCTAGTGGTCGGAGCGACAGGATTCGAACCTGCGACCTTTGCAACCCCATTGCAACGCGCTACCAAGCTGCGCCACGCTCCGACTCGCTTTCGAGGTCTTGGCCCCCGAGAACGAGGCGTATACTAGCGCGTTCATTTCCAAATGAAAAGCCCCTTTTGCGCTTTTATTTCAATTGGTTGGAAATTAACCAGCTAATTGAGCGCTTGCATGTCTCACGATGGTACGGGGATAGATAGGGCTGACGGGTTATGATAGGCGGTTGATATTCGAGCATCAGGAGGGTGGATAAGTGCCGCTGATTCTAGGCATGAGTATGTTGCTGGCCTGCCAGTTTCTGGGAGAGTTGCTGGCGCGGGGGCTGAGCTTGCCGATTCCGGGTCCTGTCATTGGCATGGTGATTCTGTTGGCGGGGCTGATGATCCGCGGCAAGGTTCCATCGAGCCTGCGTATTGCTGGAGAAGGGTTGTTGCGATATCTGACGTTGTTGTTTGTTCCTGCAGGGGTGGGGTTGATGGTGCACGGACAGTTGATTGCCGATGACTGGTTTCCCATCGTGGCGACTCTGGTGTTGTCGACGGCGCTGACCTTGGCTGTCACGGCTTGGGTGATGACCCGCCTGGCGTCTCGGGCGACAGGCAAAGATACCTCTCGCGAAGGGGGACAGTGATGCACGTCGCCGGTCTTGATGAGTTATGGGTCTATCTTTCGGGAAATCCGCTGCTGTCCTTGCTGGTCACGTTGCTGGCCTTTGCCCTGGCTGCACGCATCAACAAGTGGCTGGGTGGGACGCCACTGTTGCACACGGTGACCTTGAGTATTGCGTTGATCATCACCTTTCTGCTGGTGTCCGGCATTGACTACGGCACCTATTTTGAAGGTGCACAGTTCATCCACTTCCTGTTGGGGCCTGCCACAGTGGCCTTGGCCATTCCGCTGTATGATCACCGGGAACGCGTACGCCAACTATTGTGGCCCTTGGTGGTGGCGTGCCTGGCAGGCATTACCACCGCGGTGGCTTCGACATTGGGACTGGCGTTGCTGCTGGGGGCAGGGCATGAGACTGTCATGTCGCTTGCGCCGCGTTCAGTGACATCGCCAATCGCCATGGGTATCGCTGAAAAGATCGGCGGCATTCCATCTCTCGCCGCGGGTCTGGTTCTGATCACCGGTTCAATCGGATGTGCCTTGGGGCCGATGATCTTTCGCCTGTTGGGAGTGCGTGATCCGGTGGTCCAGGGGTTTACCATGGGCCTTGCTGCCCATGGCTTCGGGACGGCTCATTCCTTTGCCAAACTGGGCGCCATGGCAGGAGCATTCTCAGGCCTGGCCATGGGGCTTACCGGCTTGATAACTGCCTTCATTCTGCCCTTGATCATCACCTTGTTCGGCTTCTGAACATTTGCTGGATCTCTCTGACATTCGTCTAATGTTTCGAGCGCATTGTGCCGGGCTGGACTATGGTCAGGCATAAGGGATCTAACGGAGGTGGTCATGTGGAACACTGTCAAATCGGTTCTCGCGGCTTTTTTTGGCGTTCAACGCGAGTCTCGGCGTCGACAGGATTTCACCTCTGGTAAGCCCATCAGTTTCGTACTGGTGGGCATCCTTATGGGCATTCTCTTTGTGGTCGTTTTGATCTTCATCGCTATGCAGGCGGCGAAGTAGGGCCCCTGCACGCTCCAGGAGGCATCGATGCGCAAGTGGCACGTATGGATGACTGCAGGAACGCTGTTATTGAGTGGAGAGCTGAGCCTAGGCGGCAAGCTCCACGCGGCGGACTGGAACATGCCAGTAGGTGTGACGGATCTCAGCCGAGAAGTGCACTCCTTGCACATGACCATCTTCTGGATCTGTGTCGTGATAGGCGTGGTGGTGTTTGGCGCCATGTTCTATTCATTGTTTCGCTATCGCCGCTCCAAGGGGGCCCAGGCGGCCAAGTTTCATGAACACACTACGGTCGAGGTTATCTGGACCGCGATTCCATTGCTGATTCTGATCGGCATGGCGGTGCCGGCCACGGCCACCCTCAAGAAAATGTATGACGCCTCCGAGGCTGATCTGGATGTGATGATTACCGGTCAGCAATGGCGTTGGCAGTATTCCTACCTGGGAGAGGATGTGGATTTCATTTCCAGTCTTGCTACCCCTCGGGAACAGATTTCCGGAGAGCAGGAAAGGGGAGAGAACTACCTGCTGGAGGTCGACCAACCTCTGGTATTGCCGGTGGGCAAGAAAGTCCGCCTGCTGATGACATCCGATGACGTCATCCATTCATGGTGGGTCCCCGAGTTGGCGGTAAAACAGGATGCCATTCCCGGGTTCGTCAACGAAAACTGGGTCAGGATCAATGAGCCAGGCATCTATCGTGGCCAGTGCGCTGAACTATGCGGCAAGGACCATGGTTTCATGCCAGTGGTGGTGCAGGCGATGGAGGAGGAAGAGTTTGATGCCTGGCTGGCCGAACGCAAGTCCGCTGCCAGCGAAGAAGCGGCAGGAGCCGATCGTGAATGGAAGCTGGATGAGCTGATGGAGCGCGGCGAGCAGGTCTACGGCTCGATCTGTGCTGCCTGTCACCAACCCAATGGTGCCGGCTTGCCGCCAACATTCCCCGCGTTGGCGGGTAATCAGGCACTGCTCGATGATCGTGAGCATCATCTCGATACCGTTCTGAATGGCGTAGCGGGTACGCCAATGCCCGGATTCCGTACCACATTGAGCCCGGTCGAGCTTGCGGCAGTCATTACCTATGAACGCAACGCCTGGGGTAATGAAACCGGGGATGTCGTACAGCCTTCAGAAATTGCTGAACAACTGGCTGAGTAACGCCAGGAATCGGACAGAAAACAGTCGGGACAGAAAACAGTACATAGGGATCTGGGCTTCGAAAGTCAGGGGATTAGGCCCAGTAAAAAGGTCATCTTATCAATGATTGGGTAGCCAACAGGGGAATCTTCGCCATGGCGTTACTACCTCCCAAGCATCCTGTGCAACAAGGTACTGCCGATGCGGCAGGCGGTGCCGATACCCACCATCATCATTCACCCAAAGGACTGCTGCGCTGGGTACTGACAACCAACCACAAGGAAATTGGCACGCTGTACCTACTGTTCTCGTTGCTGATGTTTCTCATTGGAGGTGTCTTCGCCCTGGTCATTCGGGCGGAGTTGTTTCAGCCCGGATTGCAGCTGGTACAGCCGGAATTCTTCAACCAGATGACCACCATGCATGGTCTGATCATGGTGTTTGGTGCAGTGATGCCGGCTTTCGTCGGCCTGGCCAACTGGATGGTGCCATTGCAGATTGGAGCGCCGGACATGGCGCTGCCCCGGCTCAATAACTTCAGTTTCTGGCTGTTGCCCGTCGCTTTCACATTGCTTCTCAGTACATTGTTCATGCCGGGTGGCGCGCCGAACTTTGGCTGGACCTTCTATGCACCGTTATCAACGACCTATGCCCCGCCTTCCACGACCTTTTTCATCCTGTCGTTGCATATCGCTGGTATCAGCTCGATTCTTGGGGCGATCAACATCATCGCGACCATTCTCAACCTGCGTGCGCCCGGCATGCGCATGATGGACATGACGCTGTTTGTCTGGACCTGGTTGATCACCGCCTTCTTGCTGATCGCGGTGATGCCGGTATTGGCTGGCGTGGTGACCATGATGCTGATGGATATCAATTTCGGCACCAGCTTCTTCAATGCGGGGGGCGGTGGTGATCCGGTCATGTTCCAGCACCTGTTCTGGTTCTTCGGTCATCCCGAGGTGTACATCATGATCCTGCCGGCTTTCGGCATCGTGTCAGTGATCATTCCCACCTTCGCGCGCAAGCCACTGTTCGGGTACGCCTCCATGGTGTATGCCACTGCCTCGATTGCCATCCTGTCGTTCCTGGTCTGGGCCCATCACATGTTCGTGGTAGGGCTGCCGTTGGTGGCGGAGCTGTTCTTCATGTACAGCACGATGCTTATCGCAGTGCCTACAGGGGTGAAAGTGTTCAACTGGGTGGCCACGCTGTTTCGTGGCTCGATCAGTTATGAACCGGCAATGCTGTTTGCCATTGCTTTTGTCATCCTGTTCACCATCGGTGGCTTTTCCGGCTTGATGCTGGCGATATCTCCAGCGGATTTCCAATATCACGATACTTACTTCGTCGTGGCCCACTTCCACTATGTGCTGGTGCCAGGGGCAATTTTCTCGATCATGGCCGCCGTGTACTACTGGTTACCCAAGTGGACGGGGCATTACCCCCACCTGCGCCTATCCCAATGGCACTTCTGGCTGTCGGTCATCGGGGTGAACCTGACGTTCTTTCCCATGCACTTCTCTGGGCTGGCCGGCATGCCGCGCAGAATTCCCGACTATTCCCTGCAGTTTGCAGACTTCAACATGGTGTCCAGCATCGGCGCCTTCATGTTCGGCCTGTCACAACTGTTGTTTGTGGTGATCGTGTTCATGTGTGTGCGTGGAGGGGAAAAGGCTCCCGCCAAGGCCTGGGATGGTGCCGAAGACCTGGAGTGGACGGTACCGAGCCCCGCGCCGTTGCATACCTTTGAAACGCCACCTCAGTATCGCCCGGCTGAGGCCGACCATTGAGAGCGTCAAGGAGACAGGCACTGAAGCATTAAAAGGAAAAGACCAAGAGAAATGAGGAAAGCGCGATGGCAACCCCGAGCCCGGATACCCAGCGAAACGTCAATCGCACGGTCATCAAGACCTTGGTCGTGCTGGCGGGCATGTTCGCTTTCGCCTTTGCCCTGGTTCCCCTGTACGACGTTTTCTGTCAGGTCACCGGATTGAATGGCAAGACTTCGGCCAAGGCGCAGGCCCTGGTGAGCGGAGATGTCGACAGTTCGCGCACCGTGACCATGCAGTTCGTTACCCGTTCCAGTGCTGGCCTGCCTTGGCGTCTGGAAACACAGACGCGTCAGGTGAGGGTGCACCCGGGACAAAGTACGGAAGTGCATTTCTCCTTCACCAATCTTGGCAAGGAAGTGGATGTCGCCAGAGCAGTGCCCAGCGTGACACCGTCGGAAGCCGCACTGCATCTGCGCAAGCTGGCCTGTTTCTGCTTCCAGAATCAGCGCCTGGGGCCGGGAGAGAAAATGGATGCTCCTCTGGTGTTTCAGCTGGATAAGCAGTTGCCCGAAGATATTCGCACGGTGACCTTGGTGTACACGCTCTATCCTCAGGAAATGGAGGTACCTTCCTCCGGTTAGCCATGGCACGCCTGTGGCAGCACGGTAAGAAGAAACTGAGTGTCAAGGAACCTGGGATCAAAGAGCTAGTAATCCAAGCACTAGCAATCCAAGCACTGGGAAATACAGCAGTCTGATCAGCATGTCGGGAGGTAAACCATGAGTGGTGGCAGCTACTACGTGCCGACGAGCAGTAAGTGGCCGATCTTTGGCTCTCTGGCATTGGGCGTCATGATGGCCGGTACCGGGACCTGGCTGGTGCATGGCCCGGTGGGAACTCCAGTGATGCTGATTGGCCTGGTGGCCATTCTGACTGTCATGGGCTTCTGGTTTCGGGACGTGATCCGCGAATCCATGGCGGGACGCAACGATGCGCAGATGGATCGCTCCTATCGTTGGGGCATGGGCTGGTTCATCTTTTCCGAAGTCATGTTCTTTGCCGCTTTCTTTGGCGCGCTGTTCTATGTACGAAACCTGGCCCTGCCGTGGCTGGATGGGGATGGAGCCAAGGGGGTCGCAGCATTGCTGTGGCCGGACTTCACTGCCAGTTGGCCGCTGCTGAACCCGCCCGATACTTCCATCAAGGGGCCGGAACATGTTCTGGACCCTTGGAAGCTGCCGTTGCTCAATACGGTGTTGTTGGTGAGTTCCAGCATTACCCTGACCATCGCTCATGATGGACTCAAGAAAGGGGCGCGCGCCAGAACCAGGCTTTGGTTGCTGATCACCGTGCTGTTGGGGACCACTTTTGTCAGCGTGCAAGGGTACGAATATTACGAAGCTTATCACCATCTTGGTCTGACGCTTCAGGCGGGTATCTACGGTTCGACATTTTTCATGCTGACAGGCTTCCATGGCCTGCATGTGATCATTGGCACCATCATCCTCTTCGCCATGTTGATGCGAGTGCTGCGCGGGCATTTCAGTGCCGAACACCATTTTGGTTTCGAGGCGGCTGCCTGGTATTGGCACTTTGTCGATGCTGTGTGGATTGGGCTCTTCCTCTTCGTCTATGTCCTGTAGCTATGCCTTGTAAGCGAGTCTCGTAACCATGTCCGTAACTACACCCTATAACGCCATCTTGTGGCTTAAGAGAAATAGGAGATATCAACCGAGTTCGCCAAGATAGAAGCCATAAAAAAGAAGGATGAGCAGCACGCTGGCCAGGGCGACGCGAATCTTCAGGGATGTCAGCAGGCGGTGTGATTTGCTGCCGTCCTTGAGCAGAAAACCAACGCCTGCGGCAAGACTGGCCAGCATGGCAATGAATACGACGGCAATCAGGAGCTTGATCAGCATGATGGGGTTCCGTTCCGATTCGAAAAGTTCTCCAGAGACAGGCAAGCAAGTGCCAGGCAGGCGTCTGGTGTTGTGGTGCGTGTTATGCGCCTCGCTCGCTGTTCTGGGCGTGTACCTAGGAATATGGCAGTGGGAACGGGCAGCCGACAAGCAGGCATATCTGGAAGCATTGGCCGAAGCTCCCCGAATAGAGGCACCCAAGGCGAAGCCGGTCGATGGTACAAAGCTGCTTCTGCGAGGCCGGTTCGAGGCCGAGCGGACCTTGTTCCTGGACAATGTGACCCATGACGGTCATCTCGGTGTTGCTGTTCTGACTCCCTTTATAGACGAGATCGGTCAGCGCTGGCTTGTCGATCGCGGTTTCCTGGAAACAGGTGTCTCTCGAACGGACCCGACAGTCTCCACGCCAGGCAGTGAAGTGGTCATTGAAGGTCGCTGGCAGGCCGCGGGCCATCAGGCTCCCGTGTTCGGGGATGTGATGGAAGGCAAGCGCCTGCAGCGTATTGAGCCTGATGCCTGGGCAGAACCTTTTTCCTGGGCGGGTTGGGTGCATCAGGAGAAAGGCAAGGGAAATCTACCCTACTGGTGGGTCGCAAGCGTGCTGCCCCCTGAGCGTCATCTTGCCTATGCTTTTCAGTGGTGGGGATTGACCTTGGTGGCCCTGGTAGCGTTGGTCATTGGTGCACGGCGCTTGCTTATGGATAAGCGTGGACGCATCCGCAAAGAAGGGTGCAAGGCAGTATCGCAGACGACGGAGACATGAGAATGACTCGGATCGGCCCAAGGACGAAGCTCATTGCACTATTCGCCATTTTTGCGCTGCCTATGCTGGTGGCCTGGGCAATGGTGACCTGGAGAGTCGGCATCCCGGATGAACGCACTGCCCATGGTCGCCTTGACCCTGATTTGCCCGCATTGGCTACCTGGCCTGTCGATACTGCCACCAAGCAAGGTGTTCGGGATTGGGTCCTGGTGTATGCCTGCTCTGAGTCATGTGACCAGGAGGCTGACCGGTGGTGGCGTCTACACCGAGCCTTGGGCAAGGATGCCGATCGTCTCAGTCGGGTGAGAATCGGTGGAAAGGCCCCAGTGCTTCCTGGCGAGAGCGCCACTCATTGGCAGGGAGCCGTTCCATCCTGGGCATCTCCAGGCACTGCATGGATCAGCGATCCTGCAGGAAGGGTCGTGCTTCAATATGGTGCCGGCATCGAGACAGCGCTTGTGCTCGATGATATTGAAAAGCTGTTCAAGATGAATCCTGAGCCTGAGCGGGCCGAAGTCAGGGACGAGCGTGAACCGATCGTAGTGGTTGGTGATGATGATTCCGATGATATGGCCGTGGAACAGAGTGGTATGGCTGTGGAGCAGAACGGTATGACTCGGGATGCAGAGGAGGTAGGCCATGAAAGCTAATGGCGGATCTGCACATGCTTCTCGTCATCATATTGGGCGTTCGCACCGTATTGGATTGGTGAGCAGCTATAGCAAAGCCAGTCTGTCCCGCTTGAGCCTGCTCAGGATGATGAGCCTGTGTGGGGTACTGTTCGCTGCCATCGTGATCTTGGCGGGTGCCTGGACACGATTGTTGGATGCAGGGCTGGGATGCCCGGATTGGCCCGGATGTTATGGCGCGCTCGTTGTACCAGGGCAAGATGTGGCGAATCTACATAGTCCCGATGTTGCCTTCGAAGCCTCCAAAGCATGGATGGAGATGATTCATCGTTATCTTGCCATGACACTCGGGATACTGGTCGTGGCCCTGGTCCTGTTGAGCTGGCGCCTGCGTCACCTGCGTGGTTTTCCATGGCGTTTGATCGTGGGGATGCTGCTGCTGATGATGGTGCAGGGGGCATTCGGAGCCTTTACCGTTACCCTGAAACTTTGGCCCCAGGTAGTGACTTTGCATTTGCTCGGTGGCCTGGCTGTGATGACGGCCTTCCTGTGGCTGTATCTGCGCCTTCGTGGGGTGAGTCGTGGCCAGCGGCGTTTGGCGCGTCGCCGCATCGGCTTGCTGTGGAAGCTGGCAGGAGCGGTTCTGGTGCTCCAGTTGGCGCTGGGGGGCTGGACTTCCAGTAACTACGCGGGCATTGCATGTTATGGCGTGCCTACCTGCAACGCACAGTGGTGGCCGGAAACAGACTGGGGCGAGGGTTTTCATCTTACCCAGAACGTAGGGCCGAACTATCTGTATGGCCAACTGCATACCGAGGCACGCACGACCATTCATTTCGCCCATCGGCTGGGGGCTGCAGCATTGGCAGTGCTGCTGATGGTGCTCATCGTGCGTCATTGGCGGGAATCAGAGATACGACCTTGGTTGGCAAGTCTTGGTGCGGCGCTCGTGTTGCAGGCAGGACTGGGGGCGGCGAATGTAGTGTTGTGGCTACCGCCGGGCTTGGCGCTGATGCATACGGCAGGCGCGATACTACTGGTCTTTTCCTTCGTCTTGGTGTGCTGGAAGCGGCGTTATACTGAAGTGGCGCCGCCCAGGCAGTCCCTGGCCAGGCCGGAGGATTGGTTATATGCGTGATACATGGGCGGTAGGAGATGCAACTTCACAGGCACTGTGGCGTGACCTGATAGCGCTGTGCAAATGGCGTGTGGTAGCGGTGATGCTGGTCTGCGCTCTCGTCGGAATGCTGCTCGCAGCGCCATTGCCTTCCCTGCATACCGTTGTGTTCGGCTTGTCTGGTATAGGCTTGGCGGCTGCGGGCGCAGCGGCAATCAATCATGTCGTCGACCGACGCCTCGATGCCGCTATGCTGCGTACCTCTGGAAGGCCGCTGGCGGCTGGCCGTCTCCCGCCTTCGCTGGCATTGCTCTGGGCGCTGCTGCTTTCCGTTGCAGGAGTGCTGCTGCTGGCTCTTCTGGTAAATGGATTGACGGCCTGGCTGACATTGGCATCGCTGATGGGATATGCGCTGGTCTACACCATTTTCCTGAAGCGCGCCACACCTCAGAACATCGTCATTGGAGGCGTTGCCGGAGCAGCGCCTCCCTTGCTTGGCTGGACCAGTGTCACCGGGCACTTGGCAGCAGAGCCTCTATTGTTGATGCTGATCATCTTTGCCTGGACACCACCACACTTCTGGGCCCTGGCTATCCATAAGCGTGATGAATATGCCGCCGCTGGTGTACCCATGCTGCCTGTGACTCATGGTGATGAATTCACTCGGCTGCAGGTATGGCTGTATGGCTGGCTGACAGTGGCAGCAACCTTGATGCCTTTTTCCATTGGTATGGCAGGGTGGCCCTACCTTGTTGGTGCCTGTCTCCTCAATATACGTTTCATGACCTGGAACCTGCGGGTATGGCGGGGCAAGGATGACAAGGCTCCATTGCTGGCCTTCTGGTTTTCCATTCGTTATCTCCTCGCTATCTTTGGCCTGCTTCTACTGGATCACTACCTGTCCTTGTCCGGTTCGATCAACTGAATATCGAGGTTGTTTCATGCTTATATGAGAATGAGTTCGGTCCAGTTCCTACCGAAGGCCAGGGTGGGTGTGTAAAATGCCGCTTTTTGCCTATTGCGAGGAGCATCATGTCGACGACTCTGGCCCTCAGCCTGCTGATTTTGGGTGTTGTGATCATTCTGGCATTGGCCTGGTATGCCCTGGTGCTGCAGAAGGAAGTGAAGAGGAGGGAGGCGTTTCGTCATGAGGAGGAACGCATGGCACGGGCAAATGGCCTGGAAAACCTGGAGCTTGTTGCTGCTGCTTTGCTTCAGGGGCAAGTAGATATCACCGAAGGGGCCTGGCGCTGCAAGGTATTGCTGGAGCTGCTTGATCCATCACTACCTTATCGCCAGGAATTCCGCATCTTTGCAGAAGTGTATGAACAGACCCGTCATCTTCATACACATCAGGCGCGCAAGGATTTAACCCCGAAAGCGCGCTTTGAGGAAGACAAGCAGCGAATCGCTGTTGAGGACTCAAGCCGGGATGAAGTTCTCAAAGCTGCACAGTCGGTACTCGACTTTCGCGCAAATTACCCCGAGAGTCTAAACTAACTTATCGCGAACACTGTTCGACTCGCTTATGATGTATTAGAGCTGTTTGCACAATTCATTACCGACAAGATGCGTTTTCTCGCTTATATGGGTTTGATTGTGTAGAGGTGATACGTCATCATTGCGTAGTGCAAGGGATTGGGCCCCCAAGGGATATGTCATGGCGGGCTCGGTGGTGGTAAGTAGTGAAATGTTTGCGTCATTCAGACTGGCTGGACGGGACATTTCGTACTTTATCTTGCCAGCGAGGAAACAGCGAACCTATCCTGTTTCCCATTCGGCACAATTTTGGATCGCTGAAATAGTCGGATTTCGGTTATTCAGCACAGAGTGTCAAAAAGAAGGAGTCTTACATGAAAAAATCAACGACTGGCTTGTTGCTCGGCTCTGCTCTGGTTGTCGGCCTGTCTGGCTGTGCCACTTCTGGTGCCCAGTCTTCCTACGATCAGAAAGCCTGGTACAACCATCCGCTGGTGTGTGGTGTTGCCGGTGGTCTGATCGGCGGTGGCATTGGTTACGGTACTGCCAGCGACAGCGACGAAGATAAGGGTGCTGCTGTTGGTGCTACTCTGGGTACTATTGCTGGCGCGCTGCTGTGTGCCGAGCCGAACGCTGAAGAACCGGCGGCTGCTCCGCTCGACTCCGATGGCGATGGCGTCACTGATGACATCGACGAGTGTCCGGGTACCCCGGCTGGCGTTGCCGTTGACGCGGTAGGCTGCCCGCTGGATTCCGACGGTGACGGCGTGCCGGACTTCCAGGACCAGTGCCCGGGTACTCCGGCTGGCGTCAAGGTCAACTCTCTGGGTTGTGAAGATGATGTCGCCCTGCGTGGTGTCAACTTCGAATTCGACTCTGCCAAGCTGACTCCTGCCGCCGAGCAGAACCTGATGCATGTGGCTGAAGTGCTGCGCAACAACCCGAACGTCAACGTGCGTATCGAAGGTTACACCGACTCTACCGGTGCTGCTTCTTACAACCAGAAGCTGTCTGAAGCTCGTGCTATCTCCGTTGCCAACTTCCTGGCTAGCCAGGGTGTTAACCCGCAGCGCATGAGTGCTGCTGGCTACGGCGAAGAGAACCCGGTCGCTTCCAACGACACCGACCAGGGTCGTGCTGAAAACCGTCGCGTCATGCTGGGCGAGCAGCGTTAATCCTCTGCTGAGCATGATTATCCTGTCCTAGGACGGGATAGTGACGACAACGAGGCGCCTCCGGGCGCCTCGTTTTTTTGCCTGCTCTGCATGGAGCATATCGCCATCGCTGAGCGTGGCGTCGGTGGGGGCTGTTCTGCTACCCTAGTGCGCTGTTTCCCCCGCGACTCAATCTGCGACATGTGATCCTTGGTATGGATCACCACTGTGCGAGAAAGGATATTTTCATGCCCATCGTGACACTGCCTGATGGCAGTCAGAGAACTTTCGATGAACCCGTCAGCGTTATGGCTCTGGCCGAAAGCATCGGTCCAGGACTTGCCAAGGCTTGTGTAGCCGGCAAGATCGACGGCGTATTGGTAGACGCCGCGGACATGATCGATCACGACGCTGAGGTGGCGATCATTACGGCGCGTGACGAAGAAGGACAGGAAATTATTCGACATTCCTGTGCTCACTTGATCGGTCATGCCGTCAAGCAGCTCTATCCCAATGCCAAGATGGCCATCGGACCGGTTATCGATGATGGCTTCTATTATGACATCGACTTTGGCGAGTCAATCACGCCGGATGACCTCGAAAAGATCGAAAGCCGCATGAAGCAGCTGATCGATGAGGAATACGACGTCGTTCGCGAGTACGTGGATGCTGACAAGGCCATGAAGACGTTTGTCGAGCGTGATGAACCCTACAAGCAGGAAATCGTACGCGAGATTCCTGCAGGAGAGACGATTCGTCTCTATCATCACCAGGAATATACCGACATGTGTCGCGGGCCTCATGTGCCCAACACCCGTCATCTCAAGGCATTCAAGTTGACCAAGCTGGCGGGTGCCTATTGGCGTGGTAATTCCGACAACGCCATGCTGACCCGTATTTACGGTACTGCCTGGGGTGACAAGAAGCAGCTCAAGGCTTATATCAAGCGCATAGAAGAAGCCGAAAAGCGTGATCACCGCAAGCTGGCGCGTCGTCTAGACCTGTTCCATATGCAGGAAGAGGCGCCGGGCATGGTGTTTTGGCACCCCAATGGCTGGACGTTATGGCAAGTGGTTGAGCAGTACATGCGTGGCGTTTATAAGGACGGTGGCTATCAGGAAATTCGCTGTCCGCAAATCATGGATGTCTCCTTGTGGAAGAAGTCCGGCCATTGGGACAACTATGCCGATGGCATGTTCTTTACTGAGTCGGAAAAGCGTGAATATGCCCTTAAACCGATGAACTGCCCAGGGCATGTGCAGGTCTTCAATTCAGGGTTGCGTAGCTACCGTGAACTGCCGGTGCGCTTTGGTGAGTTCGGTGGCTGTCACCGCAATGAGCCTTCCGGCGCATTGCATGGCATCATGCGTGTACGAGCCTTCACCCAAGACGACGGTCATGTCTTTTGTACCGAGGAGCAAGTCGAGTCGGAAGTCACCAACTTCCATCGTCAGGCCCTTAAGGTCTATAGCGACTTTGGTTTTGAAGATATCGCCATCAAGATTGCCTTGCGCCCAGACAAGCGAATTGGTGAAGATGATGTCTGGGATCGTGCCGAGAATGCTCTGCGTAGCGCCCTGCAGGCCTGTGATGTCGAATGGCAGGAGCTACCGGGCGAGGGTGCTTTCTATGGTCCCAAGATCGAATACCATATGAAGGACTGTCTGGGGCGTGAATGGCAAGTAGGCACCATGCAGGTCGATTTCATGATGCCAAGCAGGCTTGGCGCTCAATATGTGACGGAAGAAGGTGAGCGTAAGCCTCCGGTTATGCTGCACCGTGCCATCGTCGGTTCCATGGAGCGCTTCATCGGCATCCTGATCGAGCACTATGCCGGGGCCATGCCGCTGTGGCTGTCGCCGGAGCAGGCTGTCGTCATGATCATCACCGATGCACAGAAGTCCTATGCGGAGAATTTGACGGCGCGACTGCAAAAAATCGGCCTGCGCGTCAAGTCGGACTTGAGGAACGAGAAGATCGGCTTTAAAATCCGCGAGCATACTTTGCAGAAGGTCCCCTATCTCCTGGTTGTGGGAGATAAGGAAGTCGAGGCCGACTCGGTGGCTGTGCGTACGCGCAGCGGCGAAAATCTGGGCACCATGAGCGTGGATGCCTTCATCGAGAGAGTCAAGGCCGAGCGGTACTAGGGGATTTACTGTACATCTGTCGTACATTGAGTTCAGTGTATATCGAGTTCAGTGTATATTGAGTTCAGTAATTTCCTGACGAGGAGTGATCATGCGATCGCTCTTCGGTGCGACATCTTCCAAGGCTAAAGTGGAGACGGAACCATCAAGCGCAGCAACCCCAGAGGACGCCCTCAGGACAAGCGTCCGCCAATGAACGAGCGCATCACCGAGGATCAGGTTCGCCTGATCGCGGCCGACGGCGAACAGTTGGGCATCGTTGATACTAGCGAGGCCCTTGAGCGAGCCGAAGCCGAGGGGTTGGATCTCGTCCAGATTTCCAATGCCGATCCAATCGTTTGCAAGATCATGGATTACGGCAAGTTCGTCTTTGAGCAGAAGAAACAGAAAGCGGCTCAAAAGAAGAAGCAGAAGCAAATCCAGGTCAAGGAAGTCAAATTCCGTCCTGGCACTGACGAGGGAGACTATCAGGTCAAGTTGAAAAACCTGATTCGCTTCCTCGAAGGTGGCGACAAGGGCAAGGTCACCCTGCGTTTCCGTGGGCGTGAAATGGCGCATCAGGACCTCGGCCGCAAGCTGATGGAACGTATCGCCGCGGATCTCGAGGACATCGGGACCGTGGAGTCCTTCCCCAAGATGGAAGGGCGCCAGATGATCATGATCATTGCCCCCAAGAAGAAGTGATCCGACGGCCCGTCAAACGGATCGACGATAGCGCTGCTTATGGCGCTATCGCCGATTGGCCCCGGATTTTCTAAAAAACTCGAGCGGAGTTCATCCTCATGCCGAAGATCAAAAGTAATAGCGGTGCTGCCAAGCGCTTCAAGAAGACTGCCAACGGCTTCAAGCACAAGCAGTCCTTCCGTAGCCATATTCTGACCAAGAAGTCCACCAAGCGTAAGCGTCAGCTGCGTGGCATGCAGCAGATTCACGATGCCGACAAGGCTCTCGTGCGTCGCATGTTGCCGTACATCTAATCCTTGGTGAAACTCATTTAACGTCAGGAGAGTGCTATGACTCGTGTCAAGCGTGGTGTCGTCGCCCGTCGTCGTCACAAGAAGATCTTGAAGCAGGCCAAGGGTTACTACGGTGCCCGTTCACGCGTATTCCGCGTCGCCAAGCAGGCCGTCATCAAAGCCGGTCAGTATGCCTATCGTGACCGCCGCCAGCGCAAGCGCCAGTTCCGTGCCCTGTGGATCCAGCGGATCAACGCAGGTGCCCGTCTGAACGGTATGTCCTACAGCCGTTTCGTCGGTGGCTTGAAGAAGGCGGGTATCGAAATCGACCGTAAGGTCCTGGCCGACCTGGCTGTTCACGAGAAAGCGGCTTTTGCTGCTATCGTGGAAAAGGCCAAGGCTGCCCAGTAAGCGCGACCGATTAGCGGATGATATTCCCGCCATCGGGGATATCCATCCATGATCGCCCAGGGGAAGAGCAGCCGCTCTTCCCCTGTTTTTTTGTTTCCATTGCAAGACAACGATATCGGAGCTCTACGGATGGACCACCTTCCCGAACTGGTTCAACAAGCTCGCGAGGCCATCCAGGCCGCCGACGGCATGGCCGCGCTCGACGAGATCCGAGTGCGCTATCTGGGCAAGAAAGGTGAGCTGACTGCTCTGCTCAAGGGGCTTGGCAAGCTTCCTCCGGCGGAGCGCCCTGCTGCAGGTGAGCGCATCAATCAGGCCAAGCAGGAGCTCGCCACGGAGCTTGAAGGTCGCCGCACTGCATTGGCCAAGGCTGAACTGGATGCCCGGCTGGCGGAAGAGCGTGTCGACGTCACCTTGCCTGGTCGAGGCCAGCCCACCGGCGGCCTGCACCCGGTGACTCGTACTCTGGAGCGTATCGAATCGCTCTTCGCTCGCATTGGCTATGATGTGGCTGTAGGGCCGGAACTCGAAGATGATTACCATAACTTCGAGGCACTCAATATTCCTTCCCATCACCCAGCACGGGGGATGGCTGATACCTTTTATTTCGATGCCACTCGTCTGTTGCGTACGCATACCTCGCCGGTACAGGTGCGTACGATGAAAGATGGCGAACCTCCGATCCGCATCGTCTGCCCGGGGCGGGTCTATCGCAGTGACTCGGATCTGACCCATACCCCCATGTTCCACCAGGTGGAAGGGCTGCTCATTGACGAGGGCATCAGCTTTGCTGATCTCAAGGGGACCATTGAGGATTTCCTGCATGCCTTCTTTGAGCGCGATGATCTGTCGGTGCGTTTCCGTCCGTCTTACTTCCCGTTCACCGAGCCATCGGCTGAGGTCGATATTGAATGTGTGATGTGCTCTGGTGATGGCTGCCGGGTGTGTTCTCACACGGGCTGGCTCGAGGTCATGGGGTGTGGCATGGTCCACCCGGAAGTGTTCCGCCATGGCGGTATCGATGCCGAGAAATACACAGGCTTTGCCTTCGGTATGGGGGCTGAGCGTCTGGCCATGCTGCGATACGGCGTGAACGACCTGCGCCTGTTCTTCGACAACGATCTGCGATTCCTGCGTCAGTTCCACTGATACGCCGAACGCTGAGTACGAGAACAGGATTAAGGAGTCGAGATGAAAGTTTCCGAACAGTGGCTGCGTGAATGGGTTTCTCCGCAGCTGTCTACCCAGGGTATCGCTGACCAGATCACCATGGCTGGTCTTGAAGTCGATGCGGTTGAGCCTGTGGCCCAGGCATTCACCGGGATCGTGGTTGCCGAAGTGGTCGAGAAGTCCCAGCATCCGGACGCAGACAAGCTCAATGTATGCCAGGTTGAAGATGGCAGTGGCGAGCGCGTTCAGGTGGTTTGCGGAGCGCCCAATGTGGCTGTTGGCCAGCGAATTCCCTTTGCCCAGGTAGGTGCTGTATTACCAGGTGATTTCAAGATCAAGAAGGCCAAGCTGCGCGGTGTCGAATCCCGTGGCATGATCTGCTCTGCCTCGGAAATCGGGCTGGAAGAAGGTAAGTCTGAGGGCATCCTGGTGTTGCCAGATGATGCTCCGGTGGGTACGGATATTCGCGAATACCTGGACCTGGATGACCACACCATTGAGGTGGACCTGACACCGAACCGTGGTGATTGCCTCAGCGTCAAGGGGATGGCGCGTGAAGTCGGGGTGCTCAACCGTTTGCCCTTGACGCCCCCCAAGGCGGTTGAAGTACCAGCTGTTCACGACGAACTCTTCGAGGTGCGCGTCGAGGACTTCGAGCGCTGCCCGCGCTATATCGGGCGCCTGATCAAGAACGTCAATGTTGCGGCTGAGACGCCGACCTGGATGGTGGAGCGCCTGCGTCGTAGCGGAGTGCGTAGTATCGATCCTGTCGTAGACGTCACCAACTACGTGATGCTCGAGCTGGGGCAGCCATTGCATGCCTTTGACCGCAGCAACTTGCATGGTGCTGTCATCGTGCGTCTGGCGCGCCAGGGAGAGGAGCTGGTACTGCTGGATGGCCAGACCGTCAAGCTGAAGCCGACAACCCTGGTGATCGCCGATGAGAATGGCCCCTTGGCCTTGGCCGGCATCATGGGGGGTGAGCATTCCGGTGTTTCCGCGGAGACTCGCGATATCTTCCTGGAAGGGGCCTATTTCACTCCATTGGCAGTAGCTGGCCAGGCGCGTAACTATGGTCTGCACACCGATGCCTCTCATCGATTCGAAAGAGGGGTTGACCCTGAGCTGACGCATGCCGCCATAGAGCGTGCCACGGAACTCCTGCTGTCGATTTGTGGTGGTCAGCCTGGGCCGCTCAATGAGGCGGTCAGTGACGTCCATTTGCCCGCACCGCGCGAGGTAACCTTGCGCGCAGGGCGCCTGGCAAGTGCCTTGAGCAAGCAGCTTGATGCCGCTGAGGTCGCCGAAATCCTTGAGCGTCTGGGTATGGCAGTGGAATCGATCGAGGACGGCTGGACGGTCAAGGTGCCGAGCTGGCGATTCGACATTTCCATTGAAGAAGACCTGATCGAGGAAGTGGCGCGTATTCACGGCTACAACAAGCTGCCGGTGCGTCGTCCTGCCATGCGCATGGCACTCAAGGCCGACGGTGAAAGCAGAAGCCCGTTGTCTCGCTTGCGTCGCCATATGGTGGCCCGAGGGTATCAGGAAGCGATCACCTACAGTTTCGTTGCTCCTGAGCTGCAGCGTACATTGCTGCCTGATGCCGTCTCCCCGGTATTGGCCAACCCGATTTCGGCTGATCTGTCGGTGATGCGAGCCAGTCTGTTCCCGGGCCTGGTGCGCGCACTGGAGCACAACCTCAATCGCCAGCAGACCCGCGTTCGCCTGTTTGAAAGTGGCTTGGTGTTCCGGGGAGAGCTGGATAGTCTCGAGCAGTTGCCGATGTTCGGTGCTCTGGTATGTGGTGCTCGTTATCCCGAAGGTTGGAGCGGGGGGCGTGACAAGGTCGACTTCTTTGACCTCAAGGGCGATCTGGAAAGCCTGCTGGAAGTGGCGGGAGATATGGAATCCTGGCGCTTTGAACCTGGCTCACACCCGGCGCTGCATCCGGGCCAGTGCGCACGTATTCTGCATTGTGGCGAGGAAGCTGGATGGATCGGGACCTTGCACCCAGCGGTCAAGGCGGCCCTGGGTCTCAAGGCCGACGCTATGCTCTTCGAGGTGCGCCTGGATGCGCTGAGCCAAGGACATATCCCGGCCTTTAAGCCATTGTCACGTTTCCCTGAGGTACGTCGAGACCTGGCATTCGTGATTGATGAAACGCTGCCGATCGAAGCGCTGCGTGATGTCGTGCGAGGTGAAGCCGGTGAATGGCTCACTGAAGTTGGCCTTTTCGATGTATATCAGGGTAAAGGTGTAACCGAAGGGCATAAGAGTGTCGCTTTGGGCTTGACCTGGCAACATCCTTCGCGCACGCTAAATGACGAGGAAATCAATCAGTTGGTCGATGCCATCGTAACGACAGCTCAGCAACGACTGAATGCGGAGCTGCGTGCTTGAGCACTGCGGGCCGGAATGCCGCCAGGAAAGCGGACGGTTGGCGCGACCATCACCATGAGGATGAAAACATGGGAGCGTTGACCAAGGCAGAACTGGCCGAGCGCCTGCACTTGGAGCTCGGTTTGTCCAAGCGGGAAGCGAAGTCCATGGTGGAAGCTTTCTTCGAGGAAATCCGTGCCTGCCTGCGCGAAAATGAACAGGTCAAGCTGTCCGGTTTCGGCAACTTCGACTTGCGAGACAAGCGCGAGCGTCCTGGACGCAACCCCAAGACTGGCGAAGAGATTCCGATTTCCGCGCGGCGGGTGGTGACTTTCCGACCGGGGCAGAAACTCAAGAGTCAAGTGGGGCATCCTGACGACGAGGAAGAGTGATCTTCAGGAGGTCTCCGGGGGCGATTGGCCTTGTGTGACTGAATGCATGTGATCGATGGGTACTGTCTCCTTCTTCAATGATGGAGGCAGTGCCATTGTTCATGTGCGTTCTATCGTTGTCGTTTGTATATGTCGTTTGTATATGCCGGATTACGTGTATCTCCTCACGAATACGCGAGTTCTCGCTTGCGTGATAGAATCCGAGCGAAATACTAAAGTTCAATCTCAGGAACTTCTCAATAAGTCGTCGAGAGGGGCAAGCACAAGGCCCGAACGTAGACTCGAAATGAAACGGATAACACCTGAAAGGGTGGCCTCGAAAGGAACGAGGAACCGTGAAACATGAGTCAACCGAGCATAGGTTATGTGAGGGGAGGTCGGGCTGGCGTATGCATCGCATCACGCAGTGATTGGCCTGTGCAGGCAGTTTATGAGAGGTTCCCTCAGTCATTAAGGGCATTGCATGCCTACACTCAAGATCCTTGTTGGCACCATGTATGGCGGTGCACTTGATGTTGCCGAGCAGGTCAAGCCGTTGTTTGAAGATGCCGGTTATGAAGTCGCCGTACTTGAGCAACCGACACTTGTCGATATTGTTGAAGATACTGATCTGGCATTGTTCTGTACTTCAACCACGGGCAGCGGAGATTTTCCGGGCAATATCGTGCCTTTTGTACGTGAGCTCCAGGAGAAGAGTCCGGGGTTGCCCAATCTGCGTTATGGCCTGATTGCTCTGGGCGATAGCTCCTATGGCGACACATTCTGTGGTGCCGGGCGGCGCCTGGATGAATTGCTTCAGGAGCAAGGGGCCATGCGTCTGGGCGAACGCCTGGAAATCGATGCCATGGAAACCTTCATGGCCGATGATGCTGCCTTGCCTTGGGTCGAATCCTGGATTGCCAGCCAGAATCTGAAGGTGGCGTGATGTCAAAGGATAAAAGCGCTCGGCCTATTGGCAGTCCTGTGCGTCTCAGCATCATGCTGGGGCTGATGATGGTGATGGCATTGACCTTGCCGCGTTATATCAAGGAAGGCCACGCCAATCAGGAAACTCTGGGCTGGGTGGTTATCGCCGTTCTGGCATTGGTGAGCCTGTTGCAGTGGAAGTTGCTGGATGGAGAAGGGCGGTCCCACCTCAAACCTCTGCTGCTGACTCTTGTAGGTTGCATGGTGGTTGGTCTCGCTGGTGTCATGCTCTACAAGGTGATTGCGGGAGGTGCGGTTCTTAGTGTGATGACCTTGTCCCAGGGGGCTACGGCGGGGCTGTTGTTGCATGCTGTTGCATTGTTGCTCAGAAAACGGCGGTAATGGTCCAGAGTGGTACTCAGCCGAGCGCCGGCGGAGCGCGTCGAATATGAAGAACCCCTACCAGATCTGGCAGGGGTTCTTCATTTTAGCCTTGAGCTCGATGCATCCTAGCCCAGTGTATAGCAAGGCGTGTATTCGCCAGCCAGCTTCATTCGTCCTTGTGCCACGAAGGAGCTTAGCAGGTCATCCAGCCTGGCCATCAGATCAGGCTCGGCGCTCAGGCAGAAGGGGCCGTGAGCTTCGATGGCCCGAATACCCTGTTCCTTGACATTACCGGCAACGATACCCGAAAACGCGCGGCGCAGGTTCGCTGCCAGCTCGTGCTTGGGAAGGTCGCGATTGAGAGCCAGGCTCGCCATATTGGCATGGGTCGGGACGAAAGGCTCCTGGAAGTTGCGGTCGATGGTAAGGCGCCAGTTGAAGTGGAAGGCATCCTGTCGTGCACGGCGGTATTCAGTGACCTCTGCGATCTTCTCATGCATCAGTCGAGCAACGCGAACCGGGTCATCGACTACGATGGTGTACAGGTCGCGCACCGACTCGCCCAAGGTATAGACGAGGAATTCATCAATGCGCTGGAAGTATTCCTTGGCGCTGGCAGGGCCGGAGAATACGACGGGAAGCGCCATGTCGGTATTGTCTGGGTGCAGCAGGATACCGAGCAGATAGAGAATCTCTTCAGCTGTCCCCACGCCGCCAGGGAAGACGATAATGCCATGTCCCAAGCGCACGAAAGCCTCGAGGCGCTTTTCGATATCCGGCATCACCACAAGTTCATTGACGATAGGGTTGGGAGCCTCCGCCGCAATGATGCCTGGTTCGGAAACCCCCAGATAACGGGCAGGGTAACGACGCTGCTTGGCATGGGCGACATTAGCCCCTTTCATGGGACCTTTCATGGCGCCAGGCCCGCATCCCGTGCAGATGTCCAGATCGCGAAGGCCAAGATGGTATCCCACATCCTTGGTGTATTCGTATTCCTCCCGCGAGATTGAGTGACCGCCCCAGCACACGACAAGGCTGGGGTCCAGCCCCGGTTTCAAGGTGCCTGCCTTGCGCAATATATGGAAAACCGCGTTGGTGGTGCCTTCTGCAGTGGATAGGTCGAAGCGTGCTTGAGTCTGGATTTCGTTGTAGACGTAGACGATATCCCGCAGCACCGAGGACAGGTGCTCGCGAATGCCGCGAATCATGCGGCCATCGACAAAGGCGTCAGTCGGAGCATTGACCAGCTTGAGACGAACGCCACGGTCCTGCTGCAGGACCTCGATATCGAAGTCCGGATATGTCTCGAGAAGTGCCAGGCCGTCATCAATAGGGCTGCCACTGTTGAGCACTGCCAGAGCACATCGTCTGAGCAGCTCATGGAGACCGGTTTGCGAGGTGTCGCGAAGCCGGTTGACCTCATGTTGAGAGAGAATTTCGAGACTGCCTTCGGGAGAAATCGTGGCAGAAATGGTCTCTGGCATCTGAAGCTTCCTTGTCAGATTCGATTGGCCTGTTCACAGGCCTGGTTGAAGAGCTGGCGTACAGCGGCTTGGTCAGCATCGCTCATGCCGTCCTGGGCAAAGGTGTTATTCAACCATTCATGGAAAACACTATCGAACTCTTCACCCTCGACCTCTTCGGGGCTGTAGTCGAGTTGGTCCACCACCAGGGGGATCTGCGGAATCAGATAACCCAGCGGGAACAGGTCTTCGGCGCTGGCCTCTCTCTCCATGGCGATCAAGGCGTCATGAATGGCGTTGGCGCGGGCGGCGATGGGGTCGTGCATGGTTGTGGACTCTTGTCTGAGTGAGCAATGGAAGAGGCTTTTTACTGGCACCATGCTATCACGTGGAACCCTTGTGAGCAGCGCTGTGGTGGGGAGTCATCTGGAAAGTGGTAAGATAAGAACGCTCGATGCCCTGGACCTGTCTATGTTCAATGCCCAGTACTTCAGAACCTTCATTACTCTCGTAGAGACCGGAAGCTTTACCCGGACGGCGCAACGTCTCGAAATGACCCAACCTGGAGTCAGTCAACATGTGCGTAAACTCGAGCAATATCTGGGCAAGCCTCTGCTGGAACGTCATGGGCGGCGCATCGGTCTGACCGAGGCCGGGCGCAGGGCTTATGACTATGCGCTCAGGTTATTTGCCGAACACGAGCAGTTCCGTCACTCCCTGGATGATGACAGCCTCTACAGCGGCGAATGCCGTATCGCCTCACCGGGAAGTGTCGGCCTTATGTTGTATCCCTTCATTCTTGGCCAGCAGCAGCTCAATCCCGGACTGACGGTGTCCTACCATTTCGCATTTCACCACGAGATCATCAGTGACGTCCTTGCCGGGCGTCATGATATCGGTATCGTTTCCGAAGCCGTGCGCCACACAGATCTCGATTGTGCATCCTGGCATGAAGAGCCACTCAGCCTGGTTGTGCCGGCTGACTTCGCAGGGACGACACTGCAGGATCTTGCCAGTCTGGGGTTCATCAACTATTCCGATGGTCTGGACAAGGCGAGCATCTTGTTACGTGCCAATTTTCCAGCAGAGTTTCGCAGCATGAACTTGTTCCCACAGCAAGGGTTCAGCAATGAAGTTGGCCTGGTACTGGATGCCGTTGCACGGGGGTTAGGGTTCAGCGTGGTATCGCGCATGGTGCTGGAAACGTCGCCATGGCAGCGTCAGGTGCGTGAAATCGCACTGACTCAGCCAGTGGAGGAAACGTTCTATCTGATCAGTCGCCGTGGCGTTACCGTACCCAGCCGTTACCACTGTTTGTTCGAGACATTCTGTGAACAGCGATACCTCGAGCGATTTGGCCATTCTGTCAGTGAGGGTTGATACCAAGACCAGGAGATACCAAGATCAGGATATCATCACGGTCAGGTTGCCATTAAAGTTGATGCCTGCAAGACGACGACACCCCGCCATGGCGGGGTGTCGTGTTTCAACGTGCTAGCCGCATCGCTGCAGGCAGGTTCAATCAGTCGCGGTATTCGTCAATGCTGGGGCAAGTGCAGATCAACTGACGATCGCCCAGTACATTGTCGACGCGATTGACTGCTGGCCAGTACTTGGCCGCCTTGACTGCTTCTGACGGGAACGCCCCTGTTTCCCGGGAATAGGCACGGTTCCAGTCACTATCCATCAGGTCGGCCATGGTATGAGGGGCATGGACCAGAGGATTGTCTTCAATAGGCCACTCGCCGCTCTGTACTTTGGCTACTTCCTTGCGGATGGCAATCATGGCATCACAGAAACGATCCAGCTCATAAAGCGACTCAGATTCGGTCGGCTCGATCATCAGTGTTCCCGGCACGGGAAAGGACATGGTCGGCGCGTGGAAGCCGTAATCCATCAGGCGCTTGGCGATATCTTCTTCACTGATGCCAGACTCGGCCTTGAGCGGGCGGATATCGATGATGCATTCGTGGGCCACGGTGCCGTTGGAGCCCTTGTAAAGCACGGGGTAATGAGGCTCCAGGCGCTTGGCAATGTAATTGGCGCCCAGAATAGCCAGTTCAGTGGCTTCGCGCAGGCCGCGAGCGCCCATCATCTTGATGTACGCCCAGGAGATCGGCAGGATCAGGGCGGAGCCAAAGGCAGCAGCAGATACCGCACCGGAATCTGGTTCAACACCTTCCAACGGCGTCACCACGTGATTGGAGACATAAGGCGCCAGGTGGGCCTTGACACCAATCGGCCCCATGCCCGGACCGCCGCCGCCATGCGGGATGCAGAACGTCTTGTGCAGGTTGAGGTGGGAAACATCACCGCCAAAGTCGCCAGGACGGGCGATACCGACCTGAGCGTTCATATTGGCGCCATCGACATACACCTGGCCGCCGTGGGAGTGAACGATCTCGCAAGCCTCGCGCACCCCTTCCTCGAAGACTCCATGGGTGGAAGGGTAGGTCAGCATGATGGCGGAAAGGTCGTTGGCATGCTGCTCAGCCTTGTTGCGCAGGTCTGTCAGATCGATGTTGCCCGCTTCGTCACATTCAACCACGACGACTTTCATGCTGCACATGGCGGCAGATGCCGGGTTGGTACCATGGGCGGAGCTTGGAATCAGGCACACATTGCGGTGTCCTTGTCCCTGGGCAGCCTGGTAGCGACGGATGGCCATCAGGCCGGCGTATTCTCCCTGGGCACCGGAGTTTGGCTGCATGGAGATGTGATCATAGCCAGTGATTTCCACCAGAAACGCGGCCAGCTCGCCGATCATCTGACGGTATCCGGCAACTTGATCGGAAGGCGCGAAGGGGTGAATACGCGCGAATTCCGGCCAGGTGATCGGCATCATTTCAGTCGTCGCGTTGAGCTTCATGGTGCATGAACCCAGTGGGATCATGGCATTGGCCAGCGACAGGTCCTTGTTTTCCAGGCGCTTGAGATAGCGCAGCATTTCCGTTTCGCTGCGGTAGCGCTTGAAGGTCGGGTGGTCGAGGAAGTCGCTTTCGCGCTCGTTTCCTGCAGGAACACCGGTAGCCTTGGTAGCGAGTACTGCGTCATCCAGCTCACGTACTCCCAGCCCATGTTCATCACCCAGCAGCACATCGAACAGGGCGTCGAGATCATGAGCGGTAGTGGTTTCGTCGAGGCTGACGCCCACATCACCGTTATCGAAGTAACGCAGATTGAGCTCGAGGGTCATGGCCCGACCGTGAATCTTGCCAGCGTCGACAGCAGTGAGACGCAGAGTATCGAACCAGCTGTCGTTGGCGAGTTGTACGCCTTTCTGCTTGAGCCCTTCAGCAAGGATGGTGGTCAGGCGATGAATACGACCGGCGATGGTGCGCAGACCTTCAGCGCCATGGTAGACCGCATAGAAGCCAGCGATGTTGGCCAGCAGTGCCTGGGCGGTACAGATATTGGAAGTGGCCTTCTCGCGGCGGATATGCTGCTCGCGGGTCTGCATGGCCATGCGCAGGGCAGTATTGCCGCGTGCATCCTTGGAAACCCCGATGATACGCCCTGGAATGGAACGCTTGAGCTTGTCCGTAGTAGCAAAGAAGGCGGCATGTGGGCCACCGAAGCCCATGGGCACGCCGAAGCGCTGGGAAGAACCGAGTACGATATCGGCTCCCAGTGCACCAGGCTCCTTGAGCAGAACCAGCGCCATCAGATCGGTTGCCACGGCGGTCATGATGCCCTTGGCCTTGGCAGTTTCCAGCAATCTGGCAATGTCGTGGACCTTGCCATCGTTGCCCGGATACTGAATCAGAGCGCCGAAGACATCGTGATCGGCCAAGGTATCGGCCGGACCGGTGATGACGTCGAAACCGAAACCATCGGCACGGGTGCGTATGACGTCAAGCGTCTGCGGGAAGACATCATCGGCGACAAAGAAGGCGTTACTCTTGCTCTTCTTGTTGGCGCGCTGGCAAAGCGCCATGGCCTCAGCTGCGGCGGTGGCCTCGTCGAGAAGGGAAGCGTTGGCCAGCTCCATACCCGTCAGGTCCATGACCATCTGCTGGAAGTTGAGCAAGCCTTCCAGGCGACCTTGGGAGATTTCCGGCTGATAAGGTGTATATGCGGTGTACCAGCCCGGGTTTTCCAGCACATTGCGCTGGATGACGGCAGGCAGGTGAGTGTCGTAGTAACCCTGGCCGATATAGCTCTTGGCGACACGGTTCTGGCGTGCCAGTCGGTAAAGATAGTCGAGCGCTTCTGCCTCGGCCTTGGGAGGATCAAGATCCAGCTCGCGACCGAGACGAATGTTTGCAGGAACAGTCTTGTCGATCAACGCTTCCACGTTACCGAGATCCAAGGCCGACAGCATGGCGGCCTTATCGGCCGCGTGCGGTCCATTGTGACGTCGAATGAAGGCATCATGATCGGCCAGTTCGGCCAAGCGGCGTTTATCAAAAGCCATGGAACACCCTGGTAGCGTGAAGGTTGGAGGAGCGACAAGAGAAGGGCCGGAGAGGTATGACGGCCGGCCCTTTCCCGCAAAGGTTTTTCAAGGCTGGCGGCAATCAGCCTTCGGCATCGACAACAGCCTGATAGGCATCCGCATCGAGCAGCTCGTCGAGAGCGCTGGAGTCTTCGATACGAAGCTTGAGAATCCAGCCGTCTCCATAGGGAGAATCGTTGACAGTTTCCGGTGCGTCTTCCAGGCCTTCATTGACTTCGACGACCTCTCCGTCCAGCGGAGCATAGAGATCAGACGCAGCCTTGACGGATTCAATGACGCCGAACTCGTCGCCTTTGTTCAGGCTGCTACCGACTTCGGGGAGTTCGACGAACACCACGTCGCCGAGAGATTCCTGTGCGTGATCAGTGATGCCAATGGTCACGGTGCCGTCACCGTTGTCCTGGATCCACTCATGGCTATCAACGTAGCGAAGATTGGCGGGAATTGAGCTCATCACGATTTCCTATACGAAAAAGGTTTACCGGTTTCGCGCATGCTAACGCCAAATTCGGCGTTTGGCGAGTCTGGATATGAAGAAAGAGCGCAGAAAGTGGCTGCCGGCGTCCTTCTTCAATGGACAAGAGTGGAACGACTCGCGGCCTTCGTCCAGTGTCGAGCGAAAGAATCCAGGCAGATAGAGGTATACCGGCTTATGGCAGGCCGGGAAAGCATGTTTCTGGTGGCCGTATCGCTGGACTATATTGCTGTTCAGAGAAGCGTAAAGAAGCATTGCCAAGTGGTTGCGATGGCTCTATGGTGCACGAAGTTTCCAATAGGAAAACACGGGCGTGAGTTTTGAAATTGAGGCAGAAGCGCGTGCGGATTTACAGCGTGGACCGGAGAATCTGTGCGGTCCCGGCAGTATCCGCTATGGTATGCGGGTCCGCATTGTCGATATTGCCATCAGGAGCCTCTTCCGCCGTACTTTCGTCCGTTAAGGTCAAGGCTCCTTCGGCAGTGCATAACAACAAGTCCTGATACAAGGGAGACTTCCGTGGAAACACTTACTAATATCTTCACCGCCATCAATGGTGTGGTCTGGGGGCCGTTGATGCTGATCCTGTTGCTCGGGGTTGGTATCTATCTGCAATTGGGCTTGAAGCTGTTGCCGATTCGTAAGCTCGGCATGGGCTTCAAGCTGATGTGGGCGGGCCGGGATGGGAAGGCTGGGGCGAAGGCAGAAGATGGGGAAGTGTCTCCGTTCAATGCCCTGATGACGGCTCTGTCTGCCACTATCGGTACCGGTAACATCGCAGGTGTGGCCACCGCTATTGCCCTGGGGGGGCCAGGCGCTGTGTTCTGGATGTGGATCACAGCACTGGTAGGCATGGCGACCAAGTTCTCCGAAGCCGTTCTGGCAGTGCGCTATCGCGAGACCGACGAGAACGGTTACCACATCGGTGGTCCGATGTTCTACATCAAGAATGGCCTGGGTCAGAAGTGGGCCTGGTTGGGCGGCCTGTTCGCCTTCTTTGGTGCCATCGCGGCCTTTGGCATCGGCAACACCGTACAGTCCAACTCTGTGGCAGATGCCTTGGCATCGAGCTTCAGCATTCCCCATTGGCTCACTGGTGTGGTCCTGATGGTGCTTTCTGGTGCGGTAATTCTTGGCGGGATCAAGCGTATCGCCAAGGTGGCCGGTAAGCTGGTCCCGATCATGGGTATCGCCTATATCGCAGCAGGCCTGGTGGTTCTGGCCATCAACGCTGAGCACATTGGTGCTGCTTTCGCTAGCATCTTCACCTATGCCTTCAACCCGCATGCCGCTGCTGGGGGTTTTGCTGGTGCTGCAGTCATGGCCGCCATTCGTTTCGGTGTAGCTCGCGGCATCTTTTCTAACGAAGCAGGCTTGGGTAGTGCTCCTATCGCCCACGCGGCAGCCCAGACCAAGAATCCAGTGCGTCAGGGCCTGATTGCCATGCTCGGTACTTTCATCGATACCATCATGGTCTGCTCTATTACCGCTCTGGTCATCCTGACCGCTCCGGTGTGGCTAACGGGCGAGGAAGGCGCGTCTCTGACGGCGCTGTCGTTCGACAATGCGCTGTCTGGTGCCGGTCAGTATATCGTTGCCATTGCGCTGGCCGTCTTTGCCTTCACCACGATTCTGGGCTGGTCCTTCTACGGTGAGAAGTGTTTCCAGTACCTTTTCGGCACACGCTCGATCATGATCTATCGCGTCCTGTTCGTGCTGGCCGTGCCGCTGGGTGCCGTTGCCAAACTGGGATTCATCTGGCTGATGGCCGATACCTTCAACGCCATGATGGCCATTCCCAACCTGATTGCCCTGGCACTGTTGTCGCCGGTGGTCTTCAAGCTGACCAAGGACTACTTCGACGGCAAGGACGTTCTGCCGGGCGAAGATCTCAACCACGACAAATCCTGAGCAAACTCCACAGGGCAATCCAGGTTGCCCAGTGGGGCAGTACTCCATAATCGATGAGTGAAAACGCCATGAGTGACCTCAAGACGACTCCGCTTCACGCCCTGCACCAGGAACTGGGTGCCAGGATGGTGCCCTTTGCGGGATATGACATGCCTGTGCAGTATCCGTTGGGGGTCAAGAAGGAACATGAACACACCCGGACTGCCTGTGGTCTGTTCGACGTCTCGCACATGGCGCAAGTTCTGATTCGTGGGGAGGAGCCTCTGGCCGCACTGGAACGTCTGGTATGTGCCGACCTGGTAGACCTGCCGGAGGGTATGCAGCGCTATGGTCTGTTTACCAATGATCAGGGCGGTATTCTCGATGACCTGATGGTCGTCAATGCTGGTGATCATGTCTATATGGTGGTCAACGCTGCTTGCCGTGAGCAGGATGAGGCGCATTTGCGGGTAGGCTTGCCTCATCACGATATTGACGTCGTGGAGCGGGGTCTGTTGGCCATCCAGGGACCGAAGACTGCCGAAGTGATGGAGCGTCTGTGTCCCGAGGCATGCAAGCTGGTGTTCATGCAACATGGGCGCTTTGACATTGATGGCATCCCGGTATGGGTGAGCCGCAGTGGCTATACCGGTGAGGATGGCTTCGAGATTTCTGTCGCGGCAGAACAGACGGAAGCGCTGGCCCGCTTGCTGCTGGCGCAGGAAGAGGTCGAGGCCATTGGTCTGGGAGCGCGCGATTCGTTGCGTCTGGAAGCGGGTCTGTGTCTGTATGGTCATGACATCGATACGACGACGACCCCTGCAGAGGCTGGCTTGATCTGGGCTGTCGGCAAGTCCCGCCGGAATGGTGGCGAACGAGAAGGCGGTTTCCCTGGTGCCGATGTGATACTGAAGCAGATTGCCAGCAAGAGCCAGCAGCGCAAGCGGGTCGGCCTGCTTGGCGAAGGTCGTGCCCCGGTACGTGAAGGTGCTGAGCTCTATAGTGACGATGGCGAGCGTCTGGGACAGGTGACATCAGGTGGCTTCGGTCCTTCGGTGGGCAAGCCGGTGGCGATGGGCTATGTCAATCTCTCCCATGCGGAAATCGGTACCACCGTATACGCTGAAGTGCGTGGCAAGCGCCTGCCGATGCTAGTCACGAAGATGCCAGTGATCACACCGGGATATTATCGGGGTTAAATTTGTGAGCTACGAGCTACGAGCTACGAGCTACGAGCTACGAGCTGTAAGCCGTAAGCTTTAAGCAATGAGCTCAGGCACCAAGTGAAAGCCCCTGCAGTGATCGAACTGCAGGGGCTTTCTCGTGAGGTGCCATGTATTGCATGGGGTCAGGCCATGACAGGATACTGCTGGCTTACCGCTTACCGCTTACCGCTTACCGCTTACCGCTTACCGCTTACCGCTTACCGCTTACCGCTTACCGCTCGATCCAGCGAAACGTCAGGTTGATTCTTTGTCCAGCGATCTTGCGGGGCAGCAGGGCATGCTCCAGGCGTTCTTGAACCCCTGGCCCCATCACCAGCAGGCTGCCATGTTCCAGCCAGGTATTGAAAGAAGGCTCGGAACGATCTTTCCAGCGCCAGCGAAGTGGGCGGCAACTTCCTAGGCTGATGGAAGCTATGCAGGGGGTATTTCCCAGCTCTGGTTCGTTATCACTATGCCAGCCCATGCGTTCACTACCGTCGCAGTAGCGATTGAGCAGGACACTGTTGAAACGATAGGGCGCCAACTGTTGTTCCAGCCGTTGACGAATCTGTTCCACGCGAGGGTGCCAGGGCTCTGGAGCGAACATCTGTCCAGAATAACGGTAGTGGCAATCACCCATCCATACCTGCTGGCGCGGAATGGGGTGTTCCTTGCCGTACAGTCTGAGACTAGGGCGCTGCCAATCGAGCTGGTGACTTAGCGTCGCAAGCAAGTCGTCAGCTTCCTCGGAGGGAAGAAAGTTGCCGATATATGTCAGAGGAGGTGATGTCAGGATCGAGCTATGCATCCTCCGAGCATACTTGCGCGTCAATGTCCTGACCAGCGTGTGTACGAGCAGACATTGCCATTATGCTGGCGCTTGTTTCACCACCTTCTTTTATTTCATCACCATCTTTCACGGCATCGGAAGGAGATGCAGTGAATCCATCAAGGGGCTGTGATGCTGATGACTTCCTGTACGGGCGACAACGCCAGGTTGAGCTGGGCAAAACCGTAACCCAGCAGAGCTCCTGCAAGAACGTCACTGATGTAGTGCAATCCCAGGCCGACTCTTGAAATGGCGATCAGTATTGCAATGGGAGCGAGCCACGGCAGCAGGGTTGGGGCATGGGTGGCTACCAGTGCACAGAACATGACGGCGTGCATGGTATGGCCGCTGGGAAAGCTGTACCGGTCGCGAGCAGGTTCGCTGCAGGTAATGCTGCCGCCAAAGGTGATGAAGGGGCGTTCGCGGCACAAGCGCGTCTTGACCAGCTTGTAGACAGCAATGGCTGCCAGAGCGGTCAGGGCATATTCGAGCATCAGACGCAAGCCGATGTCGCGGCCATGAATGGCGGGCTGCGCCAGAATCAAGGCGACCCAGAGAGGCCAGTCTCCTGCCTTGCTGGCCAACTTCAACGTCATCAGCCAGGGTTGATGAATACTCCATCCAGCCATGCGCTGGCAGAGATGCCATTCGATCATGTCGAGTCGGTCAAACACCTGCGGGGTTCGAGATCTCATTGTGGGACTCCCGTGCGCTAAGGTGAGTGTTGAGGAAGGTCTCGGCAATGGCCGGCCAGCGGTAAGACAAGGCACGTTCTCTTGCGGCACGTCCTAGACGTGCATAGCGCGCCTGCTGTTGACACAGTTCGGCAGCAGCGAGACGAAAACCGGCAGGGTCGTTTGCTGCCAGCTGGAGTCCATCCTCGTCATGACTGATCAACTCAGCACCAGCTGCGTGACGGAAGGCAACGACAGCCAGGCCGCTGGCCATGGCTTCCAGCACGACGTTGCCCCAGGTCTCGGACAGTGAAGGGAAGATGAAGATATCGGCACTGGCGTAGTGTGAGGGCAGTTCCTCGGCACTGATGAAACCCGTGAAGATGGCATCTGGCAGGGCTTTTTCCAGGCCTGCACGTCCCGGGCCATCGCCAACGATGACCAGGCGCATGTCCGGGCGGGCTTCCAGCATGTCGAGAAACGTATCGCGCAACAGGTCCAGGTTCTTCTCTGGTGCCAGGCGTCCCACATACAAGGCAACAGGTTGATGAGGGCCGGCTCCCCAATGGTCTCGCAGTGCTTGATTGCGCTTGGTGGGATCGAAGTTCTGACCATCGATACCGCGTGCCATCACGTTGACTCGCTCGAAACCGAGGGCGCTCAGTTCCTGGGCCTGCTGATGCGTGGGCACCAGGGTGGCAGCACAGCGGTTGTGGAAATGGCGCAGACGGCTGCGAACCACGGGGGCCATCCAGGGAACGCCGTAATCCTGGCAATAGTGGTCGAAGTTGGTGTGCCACCCGCTGACTACGGGAATCGACATGCGTTCTGCTGCACGCAGGGCAGACCAACCCAATGGGCCTTCGGTTGCGACATAAACGGCATCTGGTCGCTGTTGTTTCCATAACTGACGGATCTTGCCCGCCGCAGGCCAGCCAATACGCACTTCCTTGTAGCCCGGCACGGACATCCCACGTACCTGTAGCTCGTTTTCCATGCCTTCGGCTCTGGGAGCCTGCGGGTCGGCTGGTCGTGGACGAACCAGTTGCAGCGTGACGCCACGAGCTCTCAGTTCTCGACTGATATTGCCCAACGTGTGGGCGACACCGTTGATATCAGGAGACCAGGTTTCGCTGACCAGACAAATGCGCATGGAATTCCTCGTGCCAATTAAGCTATTCGAGCTGTTATCGACACAAGATTGAAGTCATCAAATGACAGTTCGGGGACATGATGATGAAAAGGCTGTGACGCGATGACGCGTTACAGCCTTTTCAGTACGAGGAAAGTCAATTTATGACGATGAAAGTGAATTTTTGATCATTTCAGCACAGATGTGGGGTTGATCGGCTTGCCGCCGTGGCGGATGTCGAACAACAGGTCGTAACGTCCACTGCTGCTGTGCTTTCCAACGACACATAACGGAGTGCCGGGTTGGACATTCTGGCCATTCTTGACCAGGAGCCGATCGCATAAGGCGTAGACACTCTGCAGGTTGTCTGAATGGTGGACGATGACCACGTTACCCAACTGGCGCATGCTGTCGGCAAAGCGTACCTGGCCAGCTGCTGCGGCCTTGGCCTGGGCTCCGGCATCGGTCGCCAGCAGCATGGGCTGCAAGGTGCCATGACTGTCGGGGCCATAGCGGCGGACAATACGATATTCATCCAGTGGCCAGGACCAGTTGCGGGCACTGGATGGCACACTGCCAGGATCCGGCAGGCGCGCGGAAGCTGATGATGTGGACGCGGCGGCCGAAGCGCGACTTGCTGTGCTGGCGGCTTTGCCCGACAGCGGCACTTGCACCAGTTGGCCAACGCGCAGGTTGGTAGCTGAAACGCCGGGGTTGGCGGCCTGAATGCGTTGTGCTGTGCTGCCAAATCGACGAGCAATGGCGCTGAAAGTATCGCCGCTGCGGATCTGGTAGCGATAAGGCCCGCCAGAAGGTGCTCGCTCCTGTTGGCTGGGAACCAGCAAGCGCTGGCCCACGGCCATGCGCTGTGAATCGACACCGGGGTTGAAGCGTTGCAGGCGAGCCAGTGGGACCCCGGCACGGGAGGCGATGGTGCCCAGGGTATCACCACGCTGTACGGTGACCCATTGACCGGCAATGCTGCTGCTGGTACTGCTGATAGCGGAGGAAGGGCTTCCGCCATCTGTTGACTGGCCAGCACAGCCGGCCAGCACGAGTGCAATTACCAGCGGTGCGAGTCTAGAGAGGCATCCTTTTCCTGCCACAGGGCGTTGAGCCATGAGTGGAATCGTTCCTTGTAGGTCGAGTCGTCATGATAGCGGCCATCGAGCATCCAGTCTTCGACTTCCAGCAAGCGCGCATCAAGACGAATGGCCTTTTCACGCCCGCACAGGAAGTCCCAGAAATTGGGTTCGGGGGACTGGTAATCGATGGTCACGTCAATGATACCGCTGAGACGGCTACCAAGCAGCCCCAATACCTGAGCACAACCACCTGCCTTGGGACGTAGCAGGTGCTGGAAAGGGCTCTGGCGGGCGACTTTCTTGGCTTCGGTGAAGCGGGTACCTTCGACAAAATTGATGATGGCAATGGGCACATCCCGGGCACGTTCGCACATGCGCTCGGTTGCCTTGCGGTCCCGTTGCGCAAGCGTAGGAGCCTTGGCCAGCTGTTCCCGCGTATAGCGGCGCATGAAGGGAAACTCCAGCGCCCACCAGGCGAGGCCAACGATGGGGACCCAGATCAGTTGCTGTTTAATGAAGAAACGTGGCATGGGAATCCGGCGGTGCATCGCCATCATCAGAATGAAGATATCGGTCCAGCTCTTGTGATTGGAGATCACCAGCCACCAGTCATCAGGGGATAACCCTTCAGGCACCTGAAGACGTACATCCGGTTTCACCCAGTGTTTCATCCACCATAGATTGAAGCCGATCCAGTTCAAGGCGATGGCATTCAAGCCAGTGAGAACCTTGCGCTGCAAGGGGCGTCCGGGAACGACGAGCTTGACCAGCGTCAGAATGACCAATGGCACGGCCCAGAACAAGGTATTGAGCATCAGAAGCAGGATGCTGATCAGCCCCTTGATGGTAGACATGCCGGGTTCCTCAATGAAATGCACATGATAAGCAGGAAAGTTTCACTAGTTGAGCGTTCTTGTTACAAGACGGGCAATACTCGGGGTGGGCAATGCTAATGTATCTTGCGTTGTCTGCCCAGTCTGTCGGGGGCCTCCATATTATTCACCCCGAAGCCGACGGCGGGGCAAAAGTGGCTGTCAATACGGCGACCATGGCCTGGGCCGCGATGGAGAGTTCCTGACGATTCCAGGTAATGACACCGACAGCGCGTTCGATTGCCGGAGCTGTGAGTGGACGGCAAACAGCGCCTATTTCCTGCATCTGGTTGATACACAAAGAAGGTACGGCACTGACGCCCAGGCCGCTGGCAACCATGCGCCCGACACTGGCCAACTGGTGAGTTTCAAAGGCAACGCGGAGGGCTCCCTGGCGAGGGCCAAGTTGCTGCTCCAACAGGCGACGTACCATCGATGGCCGCTGGAGAGCGATAAAATCCCAGCCCATCAAGGTGTCCCAATCGAGACTGTCGTGCTGAACCAAGGGGGAATCAGGGGGCACTACGGCGACAAAACGGTCATGGAACAGAGGGGAGAAGTCGAGGTTGTCCGTTGCTTCGGGTTCGAAGGCAATGCCCAGTTCAACCCTCCGCTGTCGCACCATATCAATGACCTGCTCGTTGATAACGTCATGCACGGTGATGTTGATTCGTGGATATTGACGACGAAAGGCCATGAGTGCAGAAGGTAACAGGTTGCCGGCAAAGGATGGCATGGCAGCCAGGGATAGGCGTCCAAGCTGCAGGGTAAAGCGCTGGCGGAGCATTTCCTCTGCATTATCCCAGTCAGCTAGCAGGCGCTTGGCCAGGGGAACCAGGGAGTCGCCTTCGGGGGTCAGCTTGACGCGTCGAGTCGTGCGAATCAGTAGGCGACCGCCTAGGCTTTCTTCCAGGCCCTTGATCGCCAGGCTGAGTGCTGGTTGGGAAAGATGCAATTCACTGCATGCTTGCGTAAAGCTAAGCGTACGGGCTACTGCCAGGAAGGCTCGGAGTTGCTTTACCGTCATGAAATGCGACCAAGGTCAAATTTATAGAAAAATACGAATAATCGATAAGAAAAACAAACTTCACAAATATATCAAGGCAGGCAACACTGGACCTATTCCGCAGGAGCCATGAACGAAAGGGCTGGTCTTTGTTAGATAAAGCTAGCGCGTGAACGATTCATACTAGATAGCACACGACCCATACTAGATAGAACGTTGGAACACGAACGTCACCCTACTATACATGAGAGGCGCCACATGGCCGGATTCGACAAACGCGTATATTCCTACGAAGAAGCGATGGATGGCATTGAAAGTGGCATGACGGTACTTGCCGGAGGTTTTGGCCTGTGTGGCATCCCGGAGAACCTGATTGCTGAAATCAAGCGTCGCCAGGTCAATGACCTGACGGTTGTCTCTAATAACTGCGGTGTTGACGGTTTTGGCTTGGGCATCCTGCTGGAGGATCGCCAGATCAGTCGCATCATTGCCTCCTATGTTGGTGAGAACGCACTGTTCGAACGCCAGATGCTTGACGGCGAGATTGACGTTCAGTTGACCCCCCAGGGAACGCTGGCGGAGAAGATGCGTGCTGGAGGGGCTGGCATTCCGGCGTTCTACACGGCGACCGGGTACGGCACTCCTATCGGTGAAGGCAAGGAAGTGCGTGAGTTCGATGGCCGTCACTACATCCTTGAAGAAGCGATCAAGGGTGACTTTGCGATCGTGAAGGGTTGGAAGGCGGATCACTTCGGCAATGTGATCTATCGCAAGACTGCGCAGAACTTTAATCCGCTGGCGGCGACGGCCGGTCGTATCACCGTGGTGGAGGTCGAAGAGATTGTCGAGCCAGGTGAGCTTGATCCGGCTCAGATTCATACCCCCGGCATCTATGTTGACCGTATCATCCAGGGGACCTTCGAGAAGCGTATCGAGAAGCGCACTGTGCGCGAGAGCTGAAACGTCGACCCCATGAATCAGCGAATGTCTCCAACGGATAATCAATGAGGTAACAAGATGGCTCTCACTCGTGAACAAATGGCCCAGCGTGTGGCGCGTGAGCTCGAAGACGGTTTCTATGTGAACTTGGGGATCGGCATCCCGACCCTGGTTGCCAACTATATACCCGAAGGCATGGATGTCATGCTGCAATCGGAGAATGGCCTGCTTGGCATGGGGCAGTTTCCTGCAGAGGATGAAGTCGACCCTGACATGATCAATGCGGGCAAGCAGACAGTCACTGCTCGTGCTGGCGCGGCGATCTTTTCGTCCGCAGAGTCCTTTGCCATGATTCGCGGCGGCCATGTCGATCTGACCGTGCTGGGTGCCTTTGAAGTGGATGTTGAGGGTAATATCGCCTCCTGGATGATCCCTGGGAAGCTGATCAAGGGCATGGGCGGTGCCATGGATCTGGTAGCAGGTGCCGATAACATCATTGTCACCATGACTCATGCTTCCAAGGATGGCGAGTCCAAGCTTCTGGAGCAGTGTTCCTTGCCTCTGACAGGTGCTGGCTGTATCAAGCGTGTACTGACTGACCTGGCATATCTTGAGATCGACAACGGCGCCTTCATTCTGAAGGAACGGGCCCCGGGTGTCAGTGTCGAGGAAATCAAGGAAAAGACGGCCGGAAAGTTGATTGTTCCCGATGACGTCCCGGAAATGGCTTTCTGAGAATCCCTTCGCGCAATCCAGGCAGTCGTCATGCTCTTCTGACGGAGTGTGTCCATGCCATCATCTGTCACCAGAACGGCCCGTATTTACGGGCCGTTCTGCTGACTGCAGGGGGTAATGCATCAGGGGTGGTCAAACACCCTCGGGCCTGTCGATTTTATGACCATCTTGAGACGAAGCCAGTGACGATGCCTGTCGCGGTCTATTTCAATAGCATGATGCACAGCCTTATCCACAGAAACTGTGGATGAATGGTGACAGAGGGAAAATAAAAGGAGGGAGGAGAGCTAGAAGATTTCGCACAGTGCATGAGGCGGCAATAGAATCTCGGCACTGCGTTCCTGCCCTGCACCGAGCTGCTTCTGGATCAGCGCCAGCCCACCCAGAGGGACCCGGTGTTCATCCCCAGCAGCAAAAGGCAAGAGCTGTGAGCAGGTAGGATAGAAACGTTGATCGATCAGAGCAGAGACTGGAAAGACGCTGTCGACTTGGCTGGTGGCGGTCAGGCCATGTTCCTGCAGCAGTATGTCGAGCTCATTGAGTGAGCGGCTCAAGCGCTGGCAATCGAAACCCGCGTGGTGGACTCGTGGCCCGATGATGGATAGCCAGGCCGCAAGAGGATGGGCTCTGGCCAGCAACTGATAGGTATTCCAGTCAGGCATGGGCCAGGGGCGCATGGCGCCAGGTTGATAGGTGATGGTATCCGAACCATCCTGCTGGACCAGGTTCAGCAAAGCCTCTCGCGCCTGGCGAGGAAGGCTGGTGGCCTGCAACTCAACCAGAATCAGCCAAGGGCCATCGCCGTGTGGAGCAAGCAATGCCGCCAGCAAGCCGCAGTCGGCCATGGCATAGCGGTGTCTGTCCTGATATCCCCTTTCTGTAAACAGAGGCAGCATGCTGGCCATGCTCCAGGGGGATTGGCTGAGAGTGACAAGCGTGAAGTATTCCACCGGTGAGTTGGTTGGCCAGAGACGCAGGGCTCCAATGTCGGGGTGCAGGTGGACATAGTCCAACCATAACTGCTGGGCGACCTGATGTTCTTCACTCATTACCCGTTATCCTTAGGTAGCATCCTGGCATCGCTTCTCGCTTTGTATGCGCTTTTGTCCTGATTTTCTCTATTCCTGGCTTTGTACTGCCTTCTTGTCGGGAGAAAGCAAGTGGTCGGGGATAGATGGAGGAAGTATAGGCGCCCTGGTCAAGGTGCATTCAACGGCATACCGACGCTGGCTTGATGCGCATAATAGAAAACGGCCGCCCCAAAGGGCGGCCGTTTGCATGGTGCGACAAGGAACGTTCGATCAGGCGGTAGCGGTGGTCAGCTCGTTGTCACGCACATACTGGTCGAATTCGGTGAAGCCACCGATATGCTGCTGGCCGACGAAAATTTGCGGCACAGTGGTCACCGGTTTGCCGATGGTCTTTTCCATATCGGCCTTGGTAATACCTTCAGCATGGATATCCACGTAGCGGTAGCCTTCGATGCTGCCGGCCGCTTGCAGGTTTTCGGCAAGATCCTTGGCGCGGACGCAGAAAGGGCAACCGGGACGGCCGAAGATAACAACAAACATTAAGGGCTCCTTGCATGCCAGGATGCATAGATAAAAGAATGCATGAAAAGGGAAGAATTCAGAATCAGAGCATTTTGACCGATTCCTGGGGCCAAGGCCAATAGTTCGTCTTGGCATGCTCTGATGGGTACTGACTATCGATCATCATTGAGTTCACCGGCATCGGCCCGGCGCAGCAGCTCACGCAGGTCATCGTAGATGTGGGGGCTACTGACCAGCAGATTCTCGCCATAGAGTTCTTCAGGGATGCCTTCAGGGCAGCGATACAGGTGGCCTGTGCGAGCCCCTGCTTCATGGGCGATCAGTCGTCCTGCTGCAAAGTCCCAGGGAGAAACACTTTCGTAATAGGCATCCATACGACCGCAGGCGACATCACACAGGTCAAGGGCTGCCGAGCCGTTGCGACGGACATCGCGGCAATGGCTGAGTACTGCCGTCAGGCGGCGCATCAATGGAATGCGGCTGTCCCGGCGATAGGGAAAGCCGGTGGCAATCAGGCTGGCATCCAGCTCTCTTGCCGAACTGGCGGCAAGTGCGTTGCCGTTGAGATAGGCTCCCTTGCCACGGATGGCGGTAAAGGTTTCTTCGAGAAAGGGGGCATGAACCACACCCAGTTGAATGACGCCATCTCGCGCGTAGGCAATGGAGACCGCGACATGGCGTAGTCCGTGGGCGAAGTTCACGGTGCCATCGATGGGGTCAACGACCCACAGGGCGCCTTCCTGCTCAAGAGCGTCACGGTCAGGCGACAGCTCCTCGCTGAGTCGCTTTTCGCCAGGAAAGGCCTCCTCAAGACGCTGACTGATCATGGTATCCACTGCCACGTCAGTGGTGGTCACCAGTTCCTGGCCATTTTTCAGGCTTTTTTCGAGAGCATTCGATTCGCGTGCTTCCAGAATCATGCGGCCTGCGCTTTGGGCGATATCGAGTGCAACGTCGAGGTATTGCTCAGGGGACATGGAAACTCCAGCAAAAAGGATGGTGATAAAAAGATGCTAGCATCCTGTGGGTTTTGATGCTGTGCCGCAATAAAAAGATCATCCTTTCGGCCTCTGGTGCCGCGGCGCAGCATTGCCTATGCTGGGGCTTCATGCCGTCATTCGCGGCAGTCATCCATAGCCAAGGATCACCCATTGCCAAGGAGATAAGCATGTCAGCCACCACTCCCAGAGTTGCCATCGTCACGGGTACCAGCAGTGGTATCGGAGCCGCCGTTGTGGCACATCTACGTGAACAGGGCCATCAAGTGCTGGCCGTGGATTTCAATCCGGACGGCCAGGTGGTGGCAGAGGCGGTTGGGGCTGTGTTCCATCGTGCAGACCTGACCAATGCCGATGCCTGTCGTGCTGCTGTCGAGGATGCCATGAGCCGTTTCGGTCGTGTCGATATCCTGGTCAACAATGCAGGCATTCAGCATGTTGCGCCGATCGAGGAGTTCCCGGAGGACAAATGGCGTCAGATCATTGACCTGATGCTGACGGCGCCATTTTTGCTGACTCAGGCGGTATGGCCCTCCATGCGTGAAAACGGCTGGGGCCGTATCATCAATATTGCTTCCGTGCATGCTCAGGTCGCGTCTCCGGGCAAGGCGGCTTATGTCAGTGCCAAGCATGGCATGATCGGCCTGACCAAGACGGCGGCGCTGGAAGGAGGTCCTCAGGGCATCACGGCCAATGCCATTTGCCCGGCCTATGTCAAGACGCCGCTGGTGGACAACCAGATAGCGGACCAGGCCAAGCTGCATGGCATGCCCGAGCAGCAGGTCATTGAGCAGATCATGCTCAAGAATGCGGCAGTGAAGCGTTTGATCGATCCCGCTGAAGTTGCCGGGATGGTTGGCTATCTGGCGTCGGATGCCGCCGGTGCCGTGACGGGAGCCAGCTGGAATATCGATCTGGGCTGGACTGCTCAGTAATGATAGTGACGATCTACATGCTGGCAAACTCGGGTGCTCCCGATGTCTGCCAGCATGTCTCTAAGCCTTCCTGATTAACGGCGAACGGGACGCTTTTGCAGTTTGCGCTGCAGAGTACGTCGATGCATGCCCAGGGCCCGTGCGGTGGCTGAAATATTGCCATCATGTTCCTGCAGGACTTTCTGGATGTGTTCCCATGTCAAGCGGTTTATGGAGGGAGGATTGTCGGCAACCTCCGTTTCCGGGTTGGCTTCAGTATTGCTGAGGGCAGCAAGGACTTCGTCGGCATCCACCGGCTTGCACAGATAGTTGACGGCACCGAGCTTGATGGCCTCCACGGCGGTGGCAATACTCGAGTAGCCCGTCAGCACGACAATGCGGCAATCCGGCACCACTTCGAGCAATTCCGGCAGCAGTTTCAGCCCTGACTCGTTTTCCAGCTTGAGATCCAGGGTGGCAATGGTGGGTTGATGGCGACGAGCGGCTTCAAGGGCCTGGGTGCCATCGTGAGCCACTTCTACTTCATGGCCACGGCGCTGCATGGCACGTTCCAGCACATGGCAGAACATATCATCATCATCGATGATCAAAAGCCGTTGAGCTGATTCTTGCATGATGTCCTCTCTGTCTTTCCAAGGGAGCCGGTATGAGGCTCTCAGCCACAGCGGGGCAAGGTGACTTCAGTGAGCGTGCCCCCATCGGGGTGGTTGTACAGGCTGACGCCACCACCAAAGCGATTGATGGTGGCATGGGTCAGGAACAAACCAATACCAAGCCCTTTGCTCTTGGTTGAAACGAAGGTTTCGCCGAGCTGGTCAGCGATGGCCATGGGAATGCCTGGGCCATGGTCGCGAATATCGATGATGACCAGGTCCGTGGTCCAGTCCAGACGAATTTCGATGTGATCGGGCTTGGCGTCAGCCGCATTGTTGAGCAGGTTGGTCAATGCCTGGTTGAGCGTCGCATCGACCACGAGCTTGGGTTGTCCGCGTCGTTTGGTTGCCTCGAAGCGATGGGTCACATCTGGACGTAATACCAGCCAACGGCTGATCACTGCCTTGAGCCACGCCTCTGCATCATGAACTTCGGGTTCCGCCATGCGCCGCCGATCGGCACTATCGACGAGATGGCGCAAACGTTCCTTGCAAGTGTCGACCTGCTGGCGCAGGAGCTGGATGTCCTCGAGCAAGGGATCATCGGGTTCGAGTTCCTGCTTCATCTCTGCCAGCACGACTGCCATGGTCGATAACGGTGTGCCCAGCTCATGGGCGGTGCCTGCCGCCTGTGTGGCAACTGCCAGTACCTGCTCATTGCGAAGGGCGGCTTCCCGTGTACGTGACAGTGCCTGGTCCCTGCTGCGCAAGGCATGCGCCATCTTGTAGATGAAGAAGGTGACCAGGCCGGCGGAAAGAAAGAAGTTCAGCCACATGCCAAGCACATGGAGATTGATGTTGGAGGCGTAGTGGGAACCAAGTTGGGGCACTGGATGGTAGATCTCCATCAAGGCGCTGTAGGACGCCATGGCGGTCAGGGCAAGGATCCAGGCATGCAGCCAAGGCAGGGTGGCGGCGGCAATGGTGACAGGGACGAGGTAGTAGGTAATGAAGGGGTTGGTGGCGCCCCCGGTAAAGTAGAACAGCAGCGTCAGCCCGATCACATCCAGCAGCAGGTGGAGAAGGTATTCATGATGACTGACGTCCCGGGGGCGGCTCAGGCGCCACCAGGAGACAATGTTGATGATCCCCATCGCCACGATGACGGCGATGACGGCCGGCAGGTCGAGATTGAAGTCAAGCAGCTCGATACCGACGATGATGGCGATCAGGAATCCCGTCCAGGTAATGCCTCGGACAAAGGTCAGGCGTACTAGGTTGCGGTTGGGTGTGGAAAGCGGAAGCGGCAGGGCGGGTTGCATGATCTCTCCTCGGCAGTGGGGGCATCATAACGCATGGCCGTTCACACCGCCGCTGGATTGCTGTGTCAAAAGAGGCATATCGGAGAGGCATATTGTCGCTCATGTCAGCAGTTATCAGAACACCCCCGACCCTTGGCAGTCGTCTGACTACCGAAGGTCGGGGGTGCTTGCGTAGCGCTTGAGCCGAGAAATGTGCCGTACGTGAATCAGGCGTGGTCAGCCTTGAGCACCTGGGTGTGCAGGGTATTGCCCGCGACATCCTTGAGGGTGACGGTCAACTCGCGGCTTTCACTGTCGAGGTCGACCTGGCCAAAGAACTGGTAGCCCTCGCTGGGGGCAAGGTTGGCCTGTCCATTCTCCGGGGCTTTCGAGAACACCACTTCAGGGCCAAAGGTGCCATCCAGTTCATTGGGGCCAAAAGTCCCTGCGTGGAGAGGACCTGTGACGAACTCCCAGAAGGGGGTGAAGTCCTTGAAACTGGCCCGTTCCGGGGAGTAATGATGGGCAGCTGTGTAGTGTACGTCTGCTGTCAACCAGACGAGGTTGCTGATCCCCTTGTCATGCACTGCCTTGAGCAATCGGGCGATTTCATGTTCGCGGCCAGCTGGAGCACCATCATCGGCGTTGGCCACCGCCTCGAAGTTGTCGCCGTCGCTCACGACCAGGCCGAGGGGCATGTCAGAGGCAATGATCTTCCAGGTGGCCTGGGATTTTTCCAGAGCGCTGATCAGTTCGTCGATCTGTTGCTTGCCAAGCAGTGCGGCGTTGGGGTCATCAGCATTCTGCATGTTGGCTGTGTTATGGCCTCGATATGTGCGCATGTCGAGCATGAATACATCAAGGTCCGGACCATAGCTGAAATTTCGATGAATACGACCGGGGGATTCGGGCCATTGGCGAATGGGCATGTATTCAAGGAAAGCCTGGCGGCCACGAGCGGCGAGCAGAGAGACGTTCTTCTCGGTGTAGCGATCGTCGGCAAGGATTTCTTCCGGATACCAGTTGTTGGTGACTTCGTGGTCATCCCATTGGGCGAACATGGGCACTTCGGCATTGAAGCGGCGCAGGTTTTCGTCCATCAGGTTATAGGCATGATTGCCACGGTATTCATCAAGGGTTTCGGCAACCTTGCTCTTGGCTTCGGTGATGATGTTGTGCCAGGTTTCGCCATTGGGCAGGGTGACGTTTTCTTCGAGGGGACCATCGGAGTAGATCGAATCTCCTGAGTGAATGAAGAAGTCCGGTGACTGTTGGCGCATGGTCTCGAAGATCTTCATGCCACCCCGGGAAGTGTCGATGCCCCAGCCTTGACCAACGACGTCTCCGGACCAGACAAAGCGCACGTTGCGTTTGCTGGTCCCAGGAAGACGTAGACGTCCTACGCTGGGCTCACTGACGGCCTTGTGATCGCCGAGAGCGACGAAGCGTACGCGATAATGAAGCTCATCACCGCTGAGGCCCGTGATATCGAGCTTGGCGGTAAGATCGCTGCCGGGGAGTGCATTGGGTCCTCGGAGCAGGCGAGCATTGCGGAATTCCGGGTTATCGGCAACTTCGATCATCATTCGGGATGGGCGGTCTGCCCGGGACCAGATCATGGCCCGGTCGGTCCATAAGTCCCCGCTCATCACTCCGGAAGTGATCATGGGGCGACGGCTTTCAGCCATGATGATGCCTGGGGCAGCAGTGATCAGGCCTATACCGGCGCTGGCCTTGAGGCCCAGGCCGAGAAACTCGCGGCGGGTGGTGCGCATGAAGGTTTCCTTATGCAGGTCACAATCCAGGACGCACTAGTCTTTCCGCTAAAGATGACAGCGTGATCATCATTCGATGACGGAACGATGTCAGATGGACTTTCCGGGAACAAGCTAACCCCCGCACAATGGCGGGGGTAAATATATGGGGTGGAACGGGAGAGGAAAGCATGGCAAGGAAACTGCTGCAAAGAAAGCGTTGTCAGGAATCCTGGACCAGTCCCTTCTCTTTCGCATACTTGACGAGTTCCTGCACATCACGCTCATAGCCCCTGGTCAGGCACACAGCAGCCACGCCCAGGCCGATAGTGATGATGCTCAGTGTTGCGAGAACGATGTAGACCGTCATTTACTTGCCCCTCCATGTCAGTAGGGCTTTCAGGTAGGATGCCCCAAATGCCAGCGAAAATCCAATCACGACTCCCCATAGAGGGTTGGCGCTCGTTGCGACGACAAGAGCATTACCGTCCTTGTCAGCAAAGAACAGGGCAACAGTGGACAACGCGCCTATCGTAGTGCCTGTTCGGTCGGCCATATCCAGCCAGTTGGCAAAGACGGCAGCCCACTTGGCACGTCGCTCAGCTGCCATGTGTTCGGCGATTTCCTCCAGCTCCTGTTGAGTGAAGGCTCGAGACCGACTTGTATCGTTACCGTGTAGCAATCCGGAGCGCTCACCGGCTCCCTTGGCCATCTGAGACAGTTCCCTCTTGAGGGCATCCAGATCGTGATGGTGCTCGTCCTTGTTGTTGGTCATGCAATATCCGAAGTCAGAAGCAGGCCTGTGGAAATGAGGTGATCATGAGGCCCGGTCGGGCTGAATGATATGCTCTTGGTGCGGCCTGGTGTAGCGCAGGAAGCGAAGAGGCTCTATTTCTCATGGGCGCGGGGCATGGCACCGTACGAACCTTGCCGGTACAATCTGCGCAACTATCATCCCCTCTTGCCCAGGTATCTCGAGCTTCACCTGCGAAGTTTACCTGCAGGGCAAGTACAAAGTAGAGCCAGGTTTCCATGACAGACGCCAAGCAAGCCCAACAGTCGGGGCTTCGCAGAACCTTTGCCATCATTTCGCACCCCGATGCCGGTAAGACCACCATTACCGAGAAGATGCTGCTATTCGGAAATGCCATCAAGCTGGCCGGTTCCGTGAAGAGCAAGCGTGATGACCGTCATGCCACGTCGGACTGGATGAAGATGGAGCAGGAGCGGGGAATCTCCGTGACCACCTCGGTGATGCAGTTTCCCTATAGCGGGCGCATCGTCAACCTGCTGGATACTCCTGGACACGAAGATTTCTCCGAGGACACCTATCGCACCCTGACCGCGGTGGACTCAGCGCTGATGGTGATCGATGGTGCCAAGGGCGTCGAGGATCGAACCATCAAGCTGATGGAAGTCTGTCGCCTGCGCACCACGCCGATTCTGACGTTCGTCAACAAAATGGACCGTGACATCCGCGATCCCATCGAGGTGATGGACGAGGTCGAAACGGTGCTCAATATCCAGTGTGCACCGATGACATGGCCGATTGGCATGGGGCGTCACTTCAAGGGCGTCTACCATCTCTACAATGATGTCATTCATCTCTATACCCAAGGGCAAGGCCACCGAATTCCCGACGACCTGCGCATCGAAGGGCTGGATAACCCCCAAGTGGACGAAATACTAGGGGAAGAGGCGGCTGAAGAGTTGCGCATGGAGGTCGAGCTGGTACGTGGTGCTTCCCACGAGTTTGATCTCGAGGCTTTCCGCCGAGGTGAACTGACACCGGTGTACTTCGGTACGGCCATGGGCAACTTCGGTGTGCGTGAGATGCTTGACGGCTTCGTCGAATATGCTCCGGCACCGCAACCTCGCGAGACAGACACCCGCAAAGTCGAAGCCGAGGATGGGCGCTTCACGGGGTTCGTGTTCAAGATCCAGGCCAATATGGATCCGAATCACCGTGACCGCATTGCCTTCCTGCGCGTATGTTCCGGCAAGTACGAAAAGAACATGAAAATGCGCCACGTGCGTATCGGCAAGGACGTCAAGATCGCTGATGCACTGACGTTCATGGCGGCTGATCGCTCTCACGTGGAAGAAGCCTGGCCGGGCGACATCATCGGTCTGCATAACCACGGCACCATCCAGATCGGCGATACGTTCACCCAGGGTGAAGACATGCGCTTCACCGGTATTCCGCACTTTGCACCTGAACTGTTCAAGCGTGTGCGCCTGAAGGACCCACTGAAGATGAAGGCGTTGCAGAAGGGCCTTCAACAGCTGTCGGAGGAAGGTGCCACTCAGGTGTTCATGCCGCTGGATAACAATGACTTGATCCTTGGGGCTGTAGGTACGCTGCAGTTCGATGTGGTCGCGCACCGGCTCAAGGAAGAGTACAAGGTCGATTGCATCTACGAAGGTGTCAATGTCAACACTGCGCGCTGGATCTACTGTGATGATGCCAAGATGCTGGATGAGTTCAAGCGCAAGGCCAGTACCAACCTGGCTATCGATGGTGGTGGCTACCTGACTTACATTGCCCCGACCCGGGTCAACCTGCAGATGACTCAGGAACGTTGGCCAGACGTGCGTTTCCGCGAAACTCGCGAGCATTGAACCAGGTGCTGGGCGTAAGCTGGGCATCATAGGCTTGGCCTGTTGCACAGGTGAGGGGTTGAGCTGTGAAGCGGGGCACTCCTGTTATCGGGATACGCCCCGTCTCTTCACTGGCTCGCCTGTGCAGAGTGGAGGGTACCAATGCTCGAATTGATAGATGCCCATTGCCATCTGGATTTTCCGATCTTTGACCAGGACCGGTCTGAGGTGCTGCAGAGGGCGCGGCAGGCTGGAGTGGGGCATTGCGTTATCGCGGCGACAACACGCTCTCGCTGGGACGGGCTGCTGGCGCTGGGAAACGCGCAGGGCCTGAGTGTCTGCCTTGGTCTTCATCCGGTCTTCCTGGAAGAGCATTGCCTTGAAGGTGGCGACAATGATCTGCTGGCGCTGGCTCGTTACCTGGATTGCCATGCCGCTATCGTTGCCTTGGGAGAGTGCGGTATTGACGCGCGTTTTCCAGAGACCCTGGAAAGCCAATGGCAATTGTTCGTTGCCCAGCTGAAGTTGGCTCGGGAGCGAGACCTTCCTGTAGTGATCCACTGTGTTCGGGCCAATGATGACGTTGCCAAGCAACTGAAAGATCTGGCCATGCCTCGCGGGGGCTTGATTCATGCCTTTACCGGCTCATATGAACAGGCAAAGCGCTTTATCGATCTGGGGTTTCGTGTGGGCTTGGGTGGCGCTGTCACCTATTCGCGGGCAGCGCGGTTGAGGCGCGCGGTGGCCCGCCTGCCTGATGACGGCTTTGTGCTGGAAAGCGATAGCCCGGACATGCCCTTGTGTGGCTACCAGGGCCAGCGTAACGAACCTGCACGGGTGGCGGAGGTGTGCCGGGTTGTCGCTGAACTGCGTGGGCAGGGCCAGGAGAGCGTGGCCAAAACAAGTTCGGCCACGGCGCGTCACTTATTTGGTATTTAAACCTGTTTCGTCTTTGAATCCGCTTGTGTCGTTGTATCAGCAGAATCGGCCAGGTCCTCTGGGTCCAGCCGTTCCAGCGCATAGGGCAATTTCAGCAGTTGCACTCGGTGGCCATTCAGGCTGAGAGGCTCTTCCGTGGCCTGTGTCGACAGGACCGCCAATCCTTCAGGCTGGCCATAGGCATCCACCTGGCTGGCAATGATCTCCCCGACGCGTTTGCCGCTTTCATTGACTACCTCGCTACCATTGTCGGGGCATTCATCACCTTCTATCTGCACACGGAACAGGCGTTTCTTCACCTGTCCGCGGAAATGCGCCCGAGCGACCACCTCTTGCCCGGTATAGCAGCCCTTCTTGAAACTGATTCCCGCCAAGGCTTCCCAGTTGAGCATCTGTGGCAGATACGCATCTTGCTGATCAGCATTGATGAAGTGCAGGCCTGCCTGAATATCGGCCAGTTTCCATATCGCATTGCCTACCGCTACACATTGGCTAAGCAGGCGCTGGAAGAACTCACCTGCCATCTGAGTAGGGAGCGTGATCAGGTAGCGAGTTTGTGGACCGGGATAAGTCAGCACACTGGTATCGCCACAGGTTGCCTGGTGCCATAACTTGGGCGGTGTCAGGTCGCAATCGACTTCCGTCAGGGCGGTAGCTTCGCGGCCAATCAGGCCGATCAGTGCAATATTCTCCTGAGGTTCCAGGCTGACCTTATAGAAAGCTGCGAATTTGCTCAGTTGCAGAGTCAGCGGTTCGACAAGGCTGCTATGCAAAATCAAGCGGTAGTGTTCCGGTGCGACACGCATTAGTTGAGCGTTGGCCATCACTCGGCCTTTGGGACTGCAAAAGGCGGTCAGGGGTGCGAAATGACCATCGACGAGACTCAGTTGAGCACTGGTCTGCCCTTGCAGGAAACGTTCGGCATCGGCACCGATGACATCCACGGCACCCAGATGCACCAGAGGTATGGCGACAGTGTTCTCGAGTACTTGACGTGCCGGGTCCGCAGTATCGAACTCCACATCATGGGGAGCGCGGAGCCGTCCGCCATTGGCGCTGATCCAATCCGTCATTGACCTTTCCTATATCTGGTTGCCTGCCAGCCTGGCGTGTATCGCCCTGGAGGATGATTCTATTCTGAATGTTATCCCACAGGGCTGAAAGGTGTTTTGCTAGGCGGTTGCTGTGAGGAATGTGAAGTCGCAAGCGGGCTTTTTCAAGTATGGGACAAGTCTCGACGTGATGGGCTGCTGCTCTGTGGTTGTCGGGTCATGCTAAGCTGTGCGATTCCTGGCTGTTTGTTTGCTGGAGAAGTTCTGGATGCAAGGAGTATATCGATGTCTCACCAATCACTGACATTTGAAGGTGTTGAAAGCACTGATCAGATCAACCGGATCACCACGGCTCTGATGATGCTGGATGGCGTCGATAGTGTCGAAGTAGGTCGATACGGCGCTGAAGTGGAAGGGAGGGCGCGTCGTGAGGCGTTGATCAAGGCTGTTGAACAGCTCAAGCTCAAGATCAAGGTGAGCTAGAAAGCCGCTGTGTGCATGTTGCCACGACCGAGAGGGCATCAGGATGACGATCAGTATTCGCAGTCTGCGTGATGGCAAGTTGCGCCATAGTGCTAAAATCCACAGTTTCGATGAACTGTTGGTGGATGTGCCCGAGGCCTTTGGCGGTGGTGGCAGCGCACCGGACCCACACGATTATTTCGACGTGTCTCTGGGGGCCTGCAAGGCGATCACTGCCCGTATGTATGCCCAGCGCAAGGGCTGGGCGCTGGATGCTGTCAGTGTGGTGGTAACGCGTGATGAACGCGATGAACGTAAAGGGGTCTACCGACTGGATGTGGCCATGACATTTCATGGGGTCGATGATCCAGAGAGGTTGGCGAGACTTGAAGAGATCAGCGACAAATGCCCGATTCATCGCTTGATGACGACTTCCCGTGTGGAGATCACCACTCGCACAGTGGTCGACGCCTGACACTCGTATTGCCAAGATCAATTTCCATGGAGCCATGATGAGCAAGCCGTTTCGCCTCGCTTCCAAGTTCCGTCCTGCCGGTGACCAACCGGCAGCTATCGAGGGGCTGGTCAATGGGCTGGAGGCAGGTCTGGCCCACCAGACCCTGCTCGGTGTTACCGGCTCAGGCAAGACCTTCACCATGGCCAATGTGGTGGAGCGTTTGCAGCGCCCAACCATTGTCATGGCACATAACAAGACATTGGCTGCTCAGCTTTATGGCGAATTCAAGGCATTCTTCCCTGACAATGCGGTGGAGTATTTCGTTTCCTATTACGACTACTACCAGCCCGAGGCTTATGTGGCGTCGTCGGATACCTTCATCGAGAAGGATGCCTCCATCAATGATCATATCGAGCAGATGCGCCTGTCTGCGACCAAGGCATTGCTGGAACGCCGTGATGCACTGATCGTTGTCTCGGTGTCGGCCATTTATGGCCTGGGTGATCCGGACCAGTACCTGAAGATGCGTCTGCACTTCACTCGTGGCGAACTGATCGACCAGCGAGGCTTCCTGCGGCGTCTGGCCGAGTTGCAATACACTCGCAACGATATGGATTTCAAACGCGGCACCTATCGGGTGAGAGGGGATGTCATCGACATTTTCCCGGCAGACTCCGAGGATCAAGCGGTAAGGGTGGAATTGTTCGACGATGAAATCGACACGATCAGCCTGTTCGATCCACTGACCGGTGAAGTGCAGGGCAGGGTGCCTCGCATGACCATCTACCCGAAGAGCCACTATGTGACACCACGGGAGACCATCCTTGGCGCAGTGGATCAGATCAAGGAGGAACTGGTGGAGCGGCTCGCGTTCCTGCGCAAGGAAGATCGACTGGTGGAAGCCCAGCGCCTTGAGCAACGTACGCTCTACGACATCGAGATGATGAATGAGCTGGGTTACTGCAACGGTGTCGAGAATTACTCACGCTACTTGTCCGGGCGTGCTCCCGGCGAACCACCGCCCACCTTCTTTGACTACCTGCCGCCGGATGCTCTGTTGTTCATCGATGAGTCCCATGTCAGCGTACCGCAGGTCGGTGGCATGTATCGTGGTGACCGTTCGCGCAAGGAAACGCTGGTGGAATACGGCTTCCGTCTGCCTTCGGCGCTGGATAACCGTCCGATGACATTCGAGGAATGGGAAGGGATTTGCCCGCAGACCATTTTCGTTTCTGCCACACCGGGGCCCTATGAGGCCGAGCATGCCGGTCAGGTGGTCGAACAGGTCGTGCGTCCTACGGGATTGCTGGATCCAGAAATCGAGGTGCGCCCGGCCTCGACTCAAGTTGATGACCTGCTCTCGGAAATCCACCTGCGCACCGTAGTAGGAGAGCGGGTGTTGGTGACGACCCTGACCAAGCGCATGGCCGAGGACCTTACCGAGTACCTCGACGAGCACGATGTCAAGGTACGCTACCTGCACTCTGATATCGATACGGTGGAGCGGGTGGAAATCATCCGTGACCTGCGCCTGGGCAAGTTCGACGTACTGGTGGGAATCAACCTGCTCAGAGAGGGCCTGGATATTCCTGAAGTTTCCCTGGTGGCCATTCTCGATGCGGACAAGGAAGGTTTCTTGCGTGCGGAACGTTCACTGATCCAGACGATCGGTCGGGCGGCACGTAATGCCAATGGTAAAGCGATTCTATATGGCGATCGCATCACGGATTCCATGCGCAAGGCCATGGACGAGACAGAACGCCGCCGGGCCAAGCAGAAAGCGCATAACGAAGAACACGGCATCACGCCGCGTACAGTGACTCGCTCCGTGGCGGATATTCTCGAGGCGGCTGCTGCCCCTGGCAGTCGCAAGAGCCGTGGGCGCAAGGGGGAGCGCAAGGTTGCCGAGCCAGAGGGCATCTATGATCCGGCATCCCTGTCGCCAGAGGAGCTGCGCAAGGAGATGAGTCGCCTGGAGGATGCCATGCTGCAAGCAGCCCAGAACCTCGAGTTCGAAGAAGCTGCACGCCTGAGGGACCGTCTTCACGAACTCCAGGAACGTCAGCTGGCGCTTGGCGCGATATAACCTGGCTCTTGAGCCTGTCGAAGTATTTGGCGCCGTTGAATAGCAGTAGCCTGTCAATGAAACGGTGCCCTTGCCGAACAGTTTATACCGTTATCTTCTTGTTGCTGAGTATCCCAATGGGCTTCTGAGAACGTTCAGGATGGTGTCGGAGCTGCCGCGATCTGTTTCCTTGAGGTACACTATGGGCCGCTTGTGGGATGTGTCGCTACCAATGCGCATGTCCTAAACCCGCCCACGGTGTGCTGTCCGCAGAGCCATGTGCTTGAGACATGTTTTCCAGGCTGTTTCGAATACATGTGCACGAAGTGCTGGGCTGTGGCGATGCGGTATCGTCCACTGCATCGCCGAAGCCATGGCGTGTTGTCAGTTGCAGGCCGTAAAGAGAAGCGGGTATAACGACCCACCCAAGGAGTCATCCATGACCGTGATTCGCCAGGACGACCTCATCACGAGCGTCGCTGATGCCCTGCAGTACATTTCCTACTATCATCCCAAAGACTTCATCGATGCCATGGCAGCAGCCTATGAGCGGGAGCAGAACCCCGCAGCCAAGGATGCCATTGCCCAGATCCTGATCAATTCTCGCATGTGTGCCACCGGCCACCGTCCGATCTGTCAGGACACAGGTATCGTCACCGTATTCGTCCATGTTGGCATGAACGTGCGCTTCGAGGCCGACATGAGCCTCGACGACATGATCAACGAAGGCGTACGTCGTGCCTACAATTTCCCGGATAATGTCCTGCGAGCTTCCGTACTGGCGGATCCGGACGGCAAGCGTCAGAACACCAAGGACAATACACCTGCGGTAATCCACCACAAGCTGGTGCCGGGCGATACTGTCGAGGTACATGTCGCGGCCAAGGGTGGTGGCAGCGAAGCCAAGTCCAAGTTTGCCATGCTCAATCCTTCCGACTCAGTGGTTGACTGGGTAATGGAACAGTTGCCGAAGATGGGGGCAGGCTGGTGTCCGCCCGGCATGCTGGGTATCGGTATTGGCGGTACTGCTGAGAAGGCCATGGAGCTAGCCAAGGAAGCCTTGCTTGATCCGATCGATATCCAGGACCTGCAAGCGCGTGGCGCCGCTAACCGTTCCGAGGAACTGCGCCTGGAACTGTTCGACAAGGTCAACAAGAGTGGTATCGGTGCCCAGGGTCTGGGTGGCTTGACGACAGTGCTTGATATCAAGGTCAAGGATTATCCCACTCATGCGGCCAACAAGCCGGTGGCGATCATCCCCAACTGCGCAGCGACGCGTCATGCCCACTTCACGCTGGATGGTTCCGGGCCCGCTGCGCTCAAGCCGCCGCGTCTGGAGGACTGGCCGGAAATCACGCGTGAGGCTGGCGCTAATGTCAAGCGCGTCAATCTTGATGAGATCACCCCTGAAGAGGTCAAGACCTGGGCACCGGGTGATACGCTGCTTCTTAATGGCAAGCTGTTGACCGGTCGTGATGCGGCGCATAAGCGCATGGTAGACATGCTCGCCAAGGGTGAAGCATTGCCGGTGGACCTGAAAGGGCGCTTCATCTACTACGTCGGTCCGGTGGATCCTGTTGGTGATGAAGTCGTAGGTCCCGCTGGTCCGACGACGGCAACGCGCATGGACAAGTTTACCCGCACCATGCTGGAACAGACCGGCCTGTTGGGCATGGTCGGCAAGGCCGAGCGTGGATCGGCTGCGATCGAGGCGATCCGCGACAATGAAGCGGTATACTTGATGGCAGTGGGAGGCTCAGCCTACCTGGTGTCTCAGGCAATCAAGGCATCCCGTGTGGTTGGCTTTGAAGATCTGGGCATGGAAGCCATTTACGAGTTTGAAGTGGAAGATATGCCGGTAACGGTGGCTGTGGATTCACAGGGCACTTCCGTGCATCAGACGGGCCCCGCCAAGTGGAAGGAAATCATTGCCCAGACGGCTTGATATTCCGTTACGCTGATACATTAAATGACCCCGCCAACTGGCGGGGTCATCGTTTCTAAGAGTATCCTCTGGGGCTACAAGGAAGGAGGCTACAGATGACGACCTGGCTGCTGGGATTGGCCGTCTTTCTCATTCATACCGCTGGGGCTTTCTCGGCGGTATTGGCGTTGATGTCCAGCCGGACATCGCAGGGGGCCATTGCCTGGATTATTTCGCTAGTGACGTTCCCTTACCTGGCCTTGCCGGCGTATTGGGTATTTGGTCGTCCCCGCTTCTATGGCTATGTCAGTGCCAGAGGCCAGCGTGATACGGTTCTGCGCCAGGTGCTGGAGCGTTATCGGGACCGTTTCGACGCCTATAAGATCCAGACCAATGATGCTGATGTAAGGGCCGTAGAGCAGTTGGCCATGATGCCATTGACCGGTGCCAATCATAGCGAGCTCCTGGTCGATGGCGATGCCACTTTCGATAGCCTTTTTGCCGGTATCAAAGAAGCCCGTTCCTATATTCTGATCCAGTTCTTCATCGTGAGAGACGATTCTCTTGGGCGCCGGCTCAAGTATCAGTTGATTGCCGCTGCACAGCGCCAGGTGCGTATCTACTTCCTGTACGACGAGATTGGTAGCCATCAGTTGCGTGAGGGCTTTCTAAAGGACCTGCGGGCAGCTGGTGTCGAGGTGAGTGCTTTTCACTCATCCAAGGGCGTGAAGCGGCGCTTTCAGCTCAACTTCCGCAATCATCGCAAGATTCTGGTCGTGGACGGTCGCCTCGGTTGGCTTGGTGGCCTGAATGTAGGCATCGAGTATCTTGGTCTCAATCCACGCCATGGGCCTTGGCGCGACACCCACATGAAGCTTGCAGGACCAAGCGTACTGGGGCTGCAGGAAGCTTTCTGGGAAGACTGGCACTGGGCCACGGGCAAGATGCTCAATCTATGCTGGGCGCCACAGGTCTGGCCGGAGGCCAATCGTCGCGTTGTGATCATCCCCTCAGGCCCGGCAGATGGGCGTGAGACGGCAAGTCTGCTGATCCAGCATCTCATTCATAGCGCGCGGAAACGCTTCTGGGTGACCAGTCCGTACTTCGTGCCAGATGAGGGCGTGCAGAGCGCCTTGAAGCTGGCTGCCATGCGCGGAGTGGACGTGCGCATCATGATACCGGAACGGCCAGACCACTTGCTGGTGTTCCTGTCGGCCTTCGCTTTCCTCCCGGATATGGTCAGGTCCGGCGTGCGTATCTATCGTTATCAGCCTGGGTTCCTGCACCAGAAGGTCACGCTGATTGATGATGAGGCTGCCAGTGTCGGTACCGTCAACCTGGATAATCGGTCCTTCCGCTTGAACTTCGAGATCACGGCATTGGTGGTAGATCGTGATTTCGCCAAGGATGTCCAGACGATGCTGGAGGCTGACTTTGCCAACTGCCGCGAAGTCAGCCTCGCAGAGCTACGTTCGCGGTCGTTATGGCGCAAGGTAGTGTCCCGAGGTGCCTATCTTCTGTCTCCCATTCAATGACGTATGGGGGGCAGGTCGCCTTGCTGTAAGTTCTGATACTGATTGTTGTTTGGGACTGCTGCCGCTTTGCGGTAAATTGAGGTCGCCCAAAGATAAGGCGTTGGTAAACAGGAGCGGTGGTGAATCTCGAGACAAAATGGCTGGAAGATTTCGTTGCGCTGTCCAATACGCGTAGTTTTTCCGCCTCGGCACGGCAGCGACACGTGACCCAGCCGGCCTTCAGTCGCCGCATTCGATCACTGGAACAGGCCATTGGCGTTACCTTGGTCGATCGTTCAACCACGCCCATCGACCTGACGCCGCAAGGCCAATTGTTCCTGGTCACGGCGCGTAATATCGTGGAGCAACTCAATGAGTCCCTGGGCCATCTGCGTGGCCTGTCCATGGCCAATGAAGCCCTGGATATCGTGGCAGCCCATTCACTGGCATTAAGCTTCTTTCCGCCGTGGATTTCGCGGTTGCAAAAAGGTCTGGGGGAGTTGCCGACCCGCCTGATTGCCATGAACGTGGGGGAGGCCATTCATGTGCTGCGCGAAGGCAATTGTGACCTGATGCTGGCCTATTATGACCCCTATGCCAGCATGCAGCTGGATGCAGAAGCATTTCCTTCATTTTCCATTGGGCGGGTAAAGATGATTCCGGTGAGCGTGCCGGATGACAATGGCGAGCCACGCTTCGCGCTCAATGACAGCAACTCCATTCCCTATCTGGCTTACACCCAGGGGGCTTTCCTTGGGCGCAGTGTGCGGATGCTGCTGAAGAACGATCCACTACGCATGCGCTTGCGCACTGTCTATGAGACCGCCATGGCCGAGGGGCTCAAGGCCATGGTATTGCAGGGAGTCGGGATGGCCTGGATACCGGATTTCTGCATGCGCCAGGAACTCAATGAAGGGCGCGTGGTGCGTGCGGGAGACGAAGCTTGGGATGTGCCGCTGGAAATCCGCCTTTATCGCTGTTCCCTGGTACACAAGCCTGGCGTAGAGAAACTCTGGCGGCAGATGATGAAGTTGCCCAGGGACTTTCTCGAAGCCTGAGGCTGTCTGTTGAAGCGATAGTCTGTTAAAGCGATAGTCTGTTAAAGCGATAGTCTGTTAAAGCGGTCGTCTATTGAAGAGATGGCCTGTCTGAAAGTTTATCTTCCCGACCAGGTGCCATGATCGGCAGGAAGTCCCAGGAAGTTCTGGATGATGAAGAAGTGGTCTTCGAACAGGTTGTCCGGTTCTAGTTCGGCCAAGGGCACCCAGCGGGCGTGATCGCCCCCTTTCACAGGCTTCAACTTGGGCAACTGCTGGTCTGGACGGAGGGCGAAATAAAAGGCCTCCGCCAGTGTGCGGCCTCGCCAGCTGCGATGGGGCTCATCGAACAGGCGTTGCCCGCGCAGTGATCCCTTCAATACTGGTTCGGGCACCTTCAGGCGAATTCGCTCGCGCAGCTCACGCAAGCAGGCATCCATCAAGCGTTCCTGGGAATTGATGAATCCCCCTGGCAGAGCATAGAGTCCTTTGCCTGGTGCTGAGGTGCGCCTGACCAGCAGGACATGCCCCGATTGCACCACCACCGCGCACACAGTGACGAAGATGGGGGGGTAGGGGGCCTGGGCCCAGGCCGAGCGATACTGGTCCAGTAGTTGCTGCTCTTCGATGAGCTGTTGATAGGGCTGATCAAGCATGAAAGAGCGGATGTCCTTGACGACTCCCGGGGGGAGGTCATGAGTCGCATTGGTGCTCAGGTATTCCACCGCGGAGCCTTTGGAACGGAACAGGCGTTGGCGGATTTCACTTGCGGAAATTGCCTCGACCAGGGGGACGCTGACCGATTCCCACTGAGGAAAGAGGGACAGGTAATAGCTGGACTGGCCACGACTGGCGCCGATCAGTCCGATGCGGGGAAAGCGTGCGTGCGATGGTTGGGCCAGGTCTCGTACTTTGCGTTGAACGTCATGTACCCACACATCATTGTTATACAGTGCATCCAGCAACGGCACGATCTCGAGCCGAGCATTCTCATCATCATCGAAGGCACTGCGCAACATGCTGCGGCGTTCGTCAAAACGCCAAGGATTACGCAGAGAGCGTGCCTGCCAGGCTGAACCGACCAGAACGATCACCTGACGGGCGCGTTTCAGCGCAGCCCGAATGACTGCCAGGTGACCGAGATGAGGCGGCTGAAAGCGTCCGATGAAGACCAGGCAATCGAAGTCGCTGTTCGCTTGGGATGACTCGGAGGATGAGATCATGCACGCTCCAGACTAATGAGTGGAGTCATTATGATGAGGGGAGTGCCCTGGTGCAATGCGCTGATATGACAACAAGTTGCCGGCGCAGCGGCTCGTAATTGGGTATGCTGTGACTATCTAGGTACAGGGGAGCATCATGATAAAGGATTTCGTTGTGTTCTGGTGGAGCGTGTTGCGTGATTCCGTCCAACTATGGCTGGAGCGTAATGCATTCAGTTACGCCGGCTCTCTGGCCTTTTATACGCTATTTTCATTGGCACCTACGGTAATTATTGCCGTAACAGTAATAGGATTTGTGCTTGGTGAAGAAGCGGCGCAGGGGCAGATCTTTGCCCAACTGCAGGGAGCCATGGGAGATGGTGCTGCCTCTGCAATACAGGAAGCGGTCAATCAGTCTCGAATTCAGGAATCAGGGCTGATGCCTACCTTGATGGGGTTTGCTGCTCTGGCGCTAGGAGCAACAACGGTATTCGGACAGATGCAGTTCTCTTTGAACACTATCTGGGGAGTTCGGCCGCGCCCGACGAGCAATAGCATCCTGCGCCTGATCAAGAGCCGTCTGATGTCGCTGACGGTGGTACTGGCCATAGGTTTCATCCTGCTGGTATCGCTGGGATTGGGTATTTTCGTTCGTGCAGCCTTGAAGGCAGCTCATGACATGTTGCCTTTTGTCGGACTGCTGACTCAGGGGGCTGAGTTTCTTGTTTCTCTGGCGGTGGTAGTGGCTTTGTTCGCCACGATATTCAGGGTGTTGCCTGATGTGGTGCTGTCCTGGAGAGACGTCATTGTTGGCGCTGTGGTGACAGCCTTGCTGTTTTCTCTGGGGCGTTCTGTCATCGCCATGTACCTTGCCTATACTGCGACAGCATCCACATACGGTGCCGCAGGCTCGGTGGTGATGGTTCTGCTGTGGGTCTACTATTCATCACTGATACTTCTGTTTGGTGCCGCCTTTACCAAGTGCCACTTGGTTGCCCGACACAAACCGCTGATTCCTCGCAACAGTGCGGTTCTGATCAAGCAGGAATTGTTCGACCAGGAGAGTGTCAGGGCGCAGCTTTCCGAAGATGAGCGGCAGCGCTATGACAAGGAAAGGCAGGAAAAAGAGCACGATGTTGCGGTAGAGGAAGGGCGGGAATGAGTGCGACGTATTGCGTAAGAGCTCTGGTCGCTGGCAGGGTACAGGGTGTTTACTATCGGGCATCTACCCAACGCCAGGCATTGGCTGTCGGGCTTACTGGTCACGCCGTCAATCTCGTCGATGGGCGTGTCGAGGTCCTGCTCTGTGGCGATAGCGAGGCGGTTGATACTGTTCTGCGCTGGTTATGGAAGGGACCGCAAGGGGCTCAGGTGACGCATGTTGAAACGGAAGTGGTGCAGCCGACGCCTCTGCCCCGTCATTTCCATACGGGGTAACTTTCTCATGCGGGTTAACTTTCTTTGGTAGCCGCCTAGAAAACACGAAGCAGGGAATACATGGCGTCATGTATTCCCTGCTTTGACTTTGATCCTTTCGAATCTGTGCTTTCCGGGCCGGCTTTACATCACGACAACGTATCAGTGATCCAGTTGCTGACAGCCTGTCCGTCGACCCCAAGGCATACATCCACCTCCGGTGTCTGTGACCAGCGATCCTGGATAAAGGCGCGGCCCTTGGGTGCAAACAGGGTCTGACCTTCGGCACTGCCTTCTGTCACCACATTGAGATGACCGCGTTGTGTCTCGAACAGGTCTGGACGCACCAGCCATGCCAGGGCAACGCTATCGTGCGGGCAGCAGCCATCAATACCCAGTGCCTGGCGATAGAAATTCCGATAGAACGCATAGCTACCGGCCAGCACTTTCCCGAGCTCGCCCTGGGCCGTCTCGATGCGTTCCATGTGCTGCGGAGTCAGCACGCAGCGATGGGTCACATCCAGGCCTACCAGCGTCAGGGGCCATTCTGCCGTCAGCACTTTTTGTGCAGCATGGGCATCGTTGAAGATATTGGCTTCTGCTACCGGGGTGACATTGCCGCCTTCACGAATAGAACCGCCCATGATCACGACCTGTTTGACCTTGGTGACGATGCTCGGATCGATCTGCAACGCGGCAGCCAGGTTACCTAAGGGGCCCACCGCAACCAGGCTGACATCTCCCGGGCGCTGGTTGACGGTATCGACGATGAACTGGGCCGCGTTACGTGGATCTGCTTGTCCTGCAACGGGAGGCAAATCGATATTGCCCAGCCCATTATCACCATGAATATGCTTTGGTGCTGGGTGACGAGGCTTGACCATCGGACAGGCTGCGCCCTGGGCGACAGGTACCGGCTTGCCGGCCAGCTCGCCCAGCAACAGGGCATTGTGAGTGGCGGTTTCCACGTCCACGTTGCCAAAGGTGGTGGTCATTCCGAGCAATTCTATCTCAGGGTGACGCAAGGCGATGGCAATCGCCTGGGCATCATCCACGCCTGGATCTGTGTCGAAGATAATCGGATAGGTCACGGAAACTCCTTCAGAGGTCTCAAGATTCAAGCGTCTCAAGCATCGAATCGGTCTGCATTGAGTGCATCATCGACTTCAGCACGAAATGGAATGCTGTCGGCAGCGCCAGAGCGTTGCACGCCGAGAGCCGCTGCTGTGGCAGCCAATGCCAGGCATGCGGGAATATCGGCTTCTTCTTGCATGGCTGCAAGGTAATAGCCAATGAAGGTGTCGCCAGCCGCCGTTGTATCAACGGCCTTGACGGGAAGGGCAGGCTGGAAGTGACGCTGTCCATCATGTTGGTACCAAGCGCCTTCTCCTCCCAAGGTTAGTACCAGCTGACAGCCAGGCAACTGAACGTCCAGGGCATCAAGTAATTGCTGCGCAGAGACATCCTCAGCGACACCGGCCAACCAGGCAGCTTCGCCCTTGTTGACGAACAACAGGTCGCAATATTGAAGTGGCAATTCACGGACAGCATCGCTCATGGGAGCGGGGTTGAACGCGATCTTGAGACCAGCTTCATGCGCTAGCTCAATGGCATCTGCCAGCCCACTGCATTCATTCTGCAACAGTAGCCAGTCGCCTGACGCAGTGTCGGCGATCAATTTGTTCAGGTCATTCCTGCCATAGATGTGATTGGCGCCAGGGAACAGGAGGATGCTGTTCTCAGCCTGGTCATCTACCTGGATAATGGCATGACCTGAGGGGCCATCGATTTCATTGACATGGCCAACCTTGACGCCAGCATCGGCAAGCAAATCGCGAGCCCACCGGTCCCGGACATTGAGGTTTCCCCAATGTGTGACTTGTCCGCCAGCACGGGCGAGAGCCAAGGACTGGTTGGCACCTTTACCGCCAAGCCCGACGCTGTGTGCATGACTGGCCAGGGTTTCACCAGGTCGTACCAGGTGAGGGACGCGATAGACATGATCGATATTGATCGATCCGTAGTTGTACAACATAGATATTCCAATCCGTTACCCAGGCAGGGCTCAGGGAAGCTCGACTGATGAATTCAGTGCTTCCTCAATGCATCGTTCCAGCGCGAAAGTATCGGAGGTGTCTGCACCAGGTGCAAGGCGTTGATCTCAATTCAACGGGTTAAATAGATTTATACCGTTATCTTCTTTTGCGCTAGAATTTCCTGACACATTGCCACATTCAAATTGTCATCAGGATGCGATAGGGGATGAGTCCTCTAATAAAAGTCACCATCCCTCTCTAAGCATCACATTATTCCGGTGACTCCCTTAAATCGTCGATGAAAATGCTCAAGCGGACGGTCTTCATGCCGTCTCTCTTTGGGCTTGATCCAGATTTTGTGCAGTCAAGTGCACAATATTCTGACGTGCTTCTGGAGTAATCCAGGCATTATGCGGCGTCACCAACAGATTGAGGGTAGGGGATTCGGAAAGGGCACTGATCAAAGCGTGACCATCCCGAGGAGGTTCCTGCGGCAGTACATCCACGGCCAACCCTCCCAGTTTTCCCTGGCGCAGAGCTTCCAGGGCGGCTTGCTCATCAATCACACTCCCGCGGGCACAGTTGATCAGCAATGCGCCGTCCTTGAAGCGCTGGAGGACATCGGCGCTGATGAGATGACGTGTCTGCTCGGTCAAAGGGCAGTGCAGACTGACCACATCGGCAGTGGGTAATACTTCGTGTAGGGCTGAGCGCGAGTCATTGCTCTCATTGCCCGGGCGCGCAGCGAAAGTGACGCGCATGCCGAAAGCTTCGGCCAACTGGGCCACCTTGGCTCCCAGGGTTCCTTGTCCCACCACTACCAGGTGCTTGCCCTCCAGTTGGAGGGTGGTGTGATCCATCAGGCAGAAGAAGGGGCTTTTTCCCCATAGCCCTTCGCTTACGTCACGCTGATAGAGCGGCAGGCGATTGGCCAGGGCCAGCATGAGCATCAGCGTATGCTGGGCAACGCTTGCCGTGCCATAGGCATTGACGTTGTCGACACGAATCCCCAATTTGTCGGCACACGTCATGTCGATGTTGTTGGTGCCGGTCGCAAGTACGCAGATATGCCGCAATGAAGGCAGTGATGTCAGGGTTTCAGCGTCCAGAACGACCTTATTGACCAGCACGACATCTGCATCTGCCAGCCGCTCCCTGGCTTGCTGGGTGGTGCTGGTGGGATAGACCTCCAATGTATCGACTCGCTGGCGAATGGGAGACAGGTCAATATCTGGGCCGAGACTATCGGCGTCGAGCAGGACGGCTTTCATCGTGACTCCTGGTTGTTCTGTGGTGACAGTTGTTCTGTGGTGATAGTCGAGTTATCTGTTGCCTATCGATGATCGTTCGATACAGCGTAATGGAATGATGCAGCAGGGCTGGGACTTGCAGTGCTCCAGAGGCTATACTATGGCCTTTTCATTCGTGGCCGGGCATTCAACCTTGGAAGCGCAGCGGTCTTGCAATCCTTGGAACCTGGCCATATATCGCACCTCAGCAGGTACAATCCTTGATAAACAGAGCCTTGGTAGACACATGACCTTGATAAGGTCAGCGGCTCAGGTCTGGATTGTCTTGCCCTAGAAAATCCCGGTGTGATGGCATCGCTGCCACCGGCTTCGATGCAATTGGAGAATTGATTACCATGCCCATCTACGAATATCAGTGCAAGGCTTGTGGCCATCGTCTGGAAAAACTGCAGAAAATCAGTGCCGATCCGCTGACTGATTGCCCATCCTGCGAAGCGCCGGAACTTAATCGTCTGGTCTCTGCGGCAGGCTTTCGTCTGGCAGGTGGTGGCTGGTACGAAACCGACTTCAAGACAGGTGGTAGCAAGAAGAACCTCGCTGGTGATTCTAGCTCTTCCAATAGTTCTTCCTCAGGCGGCGATGCCGCAGCCTGATGTGCTATTGAGGAAGTGCTAAATAAATCGTCGCGCAGACATTTATTCAGTGCCTCCTTAGCGCCTTTTTTTCTTCACGCAACAAGACAGGATCCAACATGCGCAGCCATTATTGCGGCCAGCTCAACGAAACTCTGGTGGACCAGACGGTCACCCTGTGCGGCTGGGTTCATCGCCGCCGTGACCACGGTGGGGTGATCTTCCTCGACCTTCGCGATCGTGATGGTGTCGCTCAGGTTGTGGTTGACCCCGATACCGCCGAGGCTTTCGCTAATGCCGACCGCGCCCGCAGCGAGTACGTGCTGCGCATTCAGGGCCGCGTTCGCCTGCGTCCCGAGGGCACCCAGAACCCGAACATGCCGACTGGCTTGATTGAAGTTCTGGCCAAGGAAGTCGTGGTGCTCAACAGCGCAGCGACGCCTCCGTTCCAGCTCGACGAGCATGGCAAGGTGGGTGAGGAAACTCGCCTCAAGCATCGTTATATCGACCTGCGTCGTCCAGAGATGATCGAGAAGCTGCGTCTGCGTTCACGCATCTCTCACAGTGTGCGTGCCTTCCTTGAAGGCGAGGGCTTCCTGGATATCGAGACGCCTGTATTGACTCGCGCGACCCCGGAAGGTGCCCGCGACTATCTGGTACCAAGCCGTACTCATGCTGGCAGCTTCTTCGCTTTGCCTCAGTCTCCGCAGCTGTTCAAGCAACTGCTGATGGTGGCGGGTTTCGATCGTTACTATCAGATCGCCAAGTGCTTCCGCGACGAAGACCTGCGTGCCGACCGTCAGCCTGAGTTCACTCAGATCGACCTTGAGGCTTCCTTTGTAGAGGAAGCCGATATCATGGCGATCACCGAAGCCATGATCTGCAGCCTGTTCAGCGACGTGCTGAATGTGGATCTGGGAGAGTTCCCGAGCATGACCTGGCACGAGGCCATGCAGCGCTTCGGCTCGGACAAGCCGGATCTGCGTATTCCGCTGGAACTGGTCGATGTCGACGACTTGATGAAGGATGTCGATTTCAAGGTGTTTTCCGGTCCAGCCAATGCAGAAGACGGACGCGTTGCTGCGCTCAAGGTCAGCGGAGGCGCCAAGCTCTCACGCAAGGAAATCGATGAATACACCAAGTTCGTCGGAATCTATGGTGCCCGTGGTCTGGCCTGGATCAAGGTCAACGAACGTGCCAAGGGCATCGAAGGGCTGCAGTCACCCATCGTCAAGTTCATGGAAGACGTCATCGAGACGCTGCTGGACCGTGTCGGTGCCCAGGATGGAGACATCGTCTTCTTCGGTGCTGACAAGGCGCGCATCGTCAATGAGGCGCTGGGCGCACTGCGCGTCAAGCTGGGTGAAGACCTGAACCTCTATACCTGCGAGTGGGCGCCTCTCTGGGTGGTGGACTTCCCGATGTTCGAGGCGGATGACAATGGCCGCTTGAGCCCATTGCATCACCCGTTCACTTCGCCTGCCTGCAGCCCGGAAGAGCTCAAGGCTAACCCGGCCGAAGCGCTGTCTCGTGCCTACGACATGGTGCTCAATGGTACCGAGCTGGGTGGCGGTTCCATCCGTATTCATGATCAAGCCATGCAGAAGGTCGTATTCGAGATTCTTGGCATTGGTGATGAAGAGGCCAACGAGAAATTTGGCTTCCTGCTGGATGCTTTGCAATACGGTGCGCCTCCCCATGGTGGCCTGGCCTTTGGCCTCGACCGTCTGGTCATGCTGATGACTGGAGCCAAGACCATCCGTGAAGTGATTGCCTTCCCGAAGACACAAAGTGCTGCCTGTCTGATGACCGAAGCGCCTGGTGAAGTGAGTCCCGAGCAGCTCAAGGAACTCAATATCCGCCTGCGTCAGAAAGCCAAGGCCGAAGACAGCGAATAAGGCCTCTGTGAAGGAGCGGTGTGTTTCCCGCTCCTTCCTGTCCTGGTTCCGGCTGAAAGTCACATCCAGGCACAGTCGCTTGTTACAAGCAGCCTCGCCCAGAGCGAGGCTGCTTTTTTATTGCCCGGTCATGATGTCTGGTTCATGAAAGGGAGGCGGGGTAGAGCAGGAAGTGGAGGCAGGTCGGTCAGGCCTGGCATTAATGCTTCCCCCTGTAGGTGTCTACTGATGAGGGCACGAGCGGGCTCCATGCGTTCGCCGAGTTGCAATCCAAGATGACGCAGTAGGCGAGCAGGCCGACGTTCGTCAGTGTAGAGACTGACAATCGCCTGCGTTGCAAGATACAACGGACGCGTTGCCAGGCGGTGCTCGCGTTCATAGGCAGACAACAGGCGTGGTGCGGCGATGTCCTGGCCACGCTGAAATGCCTTGATCACACGACGAGCAAGACGATGCGTGCTGTGCACACCAAAATTGAAGCCATGGGCAGTCACGGGGTGCATGCCCACCGCGGCATCACCGACCAGAGCAAATCGCTGGGCATGGAAGCGTTCGGCATAAGTGCTGATCAAAGGGTATGCATAAGCTTGATCGATCAAACTCATGCGGCCGAGACGTCCGCCATAGCGTTGAGTCAACTGGGCGCTGAAGGCCTCGCTATCCAGTGCCATCAATGCCTCCATCTGCTGATGAGGCAAGGTCACGACGGCAGATGAAAGGTGAGGGGAGATAGGCAGCAGGGCCAATGTCTGGCCGTAGTCGAACCACTCCCAGGCGGACTGGTCATGGGCATGCTCATGACTGACTCGACAGACCATCATCGAGCGGCCATTGTCGCGCATTTCAGCCGCGATCCCCATTTGCCGACGCGATGTCGAGAAGCGGCTATCTGCGGCCACAGCCAGACGCGCGTGCAGGCGCTCCCCATTATCGAGATCCAGAGTGGCGCAGTGAGCGCTGCTGGCTATCGAGGCAAGGCCCGCATGATGCCATTTGATATTGTCCCATGTCGCTGCTGCTTCATGGGCGGCATGGCGAATGGCATGATTGGGCACCATGAATCCCAATGGTTGCTCGTCCGAAGATGGATCACCAAAGCCCATGAACCAGGTCGACTGACCATTGAAGACACGTGCTTGGCGCAGTGGAGAGATATCGCTACTGTTCAGGTGTTGCCAGATGTTCATGTCACAGAGCAGGCGGCGCGAAGCGTGGGTCAAGGCGATCTCGCGACCGTCAGGGGCAGGCTGGGCCAGCTCCGAGCGTGGTTGTCGCTCGATCAGAGAAACTTTCATTCCCGAAGCGGCAAGTGTGCTGGCCAGGCAGAGCCCGACCGGGCCAGCGCCGATGATGGCTACATCCCTCACGTTTTATCCTCCTGCGGGCCATGCTTGTCATGGGTGGTTGAGGTGGTATTTCACGCTGATGGCAGATGCTAATACATGAAGAGCATGTTATCTGCATCACATATCGACTGGCTTGATCCATGCCCTGATCTTGATCAATATCCGGCACAGCCCGGGTTCTCCATCGAGCTTTGTCTTGCTGATTTTGTTATTCCTGTCTGCATCGGGCGACATGCATGGCAACATCTTGGAAGATCAGGGAAATGCCAAGAATTCATTGCTCCTCTGATTGGCGCCTGGATCTCAATGATGTACAAGACGTTTTTTCTCCAACGCGATAGAGTGGTCTGGCTTATATAGAGAGAGGAAGCCTGCCATGGCGACAGGGATTTGCAGGACATACGACAACAGGGGCAATCAGTGCTGATTCTAGGAATCGATCCTGGTTCGCGTATTACCGGTTACGGCGTAGTGGATGCTGGTGAGCGCACTCCGCGCTACGTGGCGAGTGGTTGCATTCGGCTCAAGGATGATGACCTGGCCCAGCGCTTGGCTCAGATCTATGCCGGAATCAGCGAGTTGATTGCGGTACATCGCCCAGATGCACTGGCCATCGAAAAAGTGTTCATGTCGAAGAATGCAGATTCTGCATTGAAGCTTGGCCAGGCACGCGGAGTGGCCATTGTCTGTGCAGCCAACCATGGTCTATCGGTCAGCGAGTATGCGGCACGTCAGATCAAGCAGGCTGTCACGGGTAGCGGAGCCGCGGAAAAGCCCCAGGTGCAGCATATGGTGACTGCGGCACTAGGCCTTTCCGGGACTCCGCAGGCAGATGCCGCCGATGCGCTGGCCATTGCCCTGACCCACATCTATGCTTCTCGCGGACTTGTCAAGGAAGGCAGTTATGGTGGAAGACAGAAGCGCTCCAGATCGACGTCCTGGCGCCATTTTCGGCCTTGAGCGGCAAAGCGGCATGATGCGGATCTCCGCCAGGCAATGGATGTCGCCTGGGGCCGACATCAAGAGTTGTCGAACGGTGTTTGATTCATCTGGCATACACCCTAACCCATCAGTATAGTGGGGAGCCAAAGAGGGTATGTATGTCTATACACCCGAAGCACACAGCACCAGAAGTACGCAGATCAGATCATCGAGAAGCATTGCATGTTCAGTGCATTCTTAAAACACGCAGGATCAAGGAAACCATCGCGCCATGATCGGACGCATCACGGGCACATTGCTGGAAACTCACCCCCCGGGGCTGGTCGTCGATGTGGGTGGCGTCGGCTACGAGCTGGAAGCCTCCATGACGACGCTGGTGGCATTGCCTGGTGTAGGGGAAAAAGTGTCTCTCTACACTCATCTGACCATTCGCGATGATGCGCATCTGTTGTTCGGCTTTGCCAGGGAACAGGAAAGGGCGCTGTTTCGTGCTCTGATCAAGGTCAATGGCATTGGTCCCAAGCTGGCCCTGGCGATCCTGTCTGGCATGGATGAAAACGCCTTTGTACGCTGCGTGATGGAAGATGACGTCAAATCACTGACCCGTCTTCCGGGGGTTGGCAAGAAGACCGCCGAGCGCCTGATCATCGAAATGCGTGACCGTTTTCCGCATTGGCAGCATCCCGACAGCCTGCCGCTTGATGGTGGCAGCTTGCCCAATGCCTCGCGCCCGGCCCAGGATCCTCTGGCCGACGCCGAAGCCGCATTGGTCAGCCTGGGGTACAAGCCGGCTGAAGCCAGTCGCATGCTTTCCGGCCTGGAAGGCGAAGGAAGTACGGAAGCCATGATCAAGGCGGCCTTGGCTCGCCGCATGGCAGGATGATGCCATGATAGAGAACGATCGTCTGATCGCAGCCAGTGCTCAAGAGAGCGATATTCGGGTTGACCATGCTATCCGCCCGAAACGTCTGGCTGACTATATCGGCCAGCCCCGGGTGCGTGAGCAACTGGAAATCTTTATCCATGCGGCTCGAGCGCGGGACGAGAGTCTTGACCATACCCTGGTGTTTGGCCCCCCGGGACTGGGCAAGACGACGCTGGCCAACATCATCGCCGCGGAGATGGGTGTCAATCTGACATCGACTTCCGGGCCGGTGCTGGAGCGTGCTGGCGACCTTGCCGCCATGCTCACCAATCTCAAGTCGGGCGATGTGTTGTTCATCGATGAAATTCATCGCCTGTCGCCGGTGGTGGAAGAAATTCTCTATCCCGCCATGGAAGATTTTCAGCTGGATATCGTCATCGGCGAAGGACCGGCTGCACGCTCCATCAAGCTTGATCTACCACCTTTTACTCTGGTGGGCGCTACCACCCGAGCAGGACGTCTGACATCCCCTCTGCGCGATCGCTTCGGCATCGTCCAGCGTCTGGAGTTCTATGCCATCGATGAACTGACGGAAATCGTCAGTCGTTCGGCGAGATTGCTGGGAGTAGAGACGGATGAAGCGGGTGCCCGGGAAGTGGCACGCCGTTCGCGAGGGACTCCGCGTATCGCCAATCGCCTGCTGCGTCGGGTGAGGGACTTCGCTGAGGTGCGCGCAGAGGGGCAGATCACTGCTGAAGTTGCCGATCAGGCCTTGAACATGCTGCACGTGGATCATCATGGTCTCGACCATATGGATCGTCGTCTGCTGCTGGCCATGATCGAGAAATTCGATGGCGGCCCCGTAGGGGTCGATTCGCTGTCCGCTGCCATTAGTGAAGAGCGGGACACCATCGAAGATGTCATTGAACCTTACCTGATTCAACAGGGCCTGATGATGCGAACCGCCCGTGGTCGGGTGGTCACTCGCCAGGCCTGGCACCATTTTGGAATCGCTCCCAATGAACGGGCGATCGACACTGACTCTGACTGACCCGAGACACGAGGTTTGCCGTGAACGACTCCATGTCCATCCCACATTTGATCATGAATGCCAGCGGTGTCGTCCAGCTGGTCATGCTGCTATTGCTGGTCGCTTCCATCCTGTCCTGGGTGGTGGTGTTCCAGCGTACCTTCGTCATGCGCAAGGCCAAGCGTGCCTATCGTACCTTCGAAGACCAATTCTGGTCCGGCGTCGACCTCAATGAGCTGTATCGTGAAATTCCTTCCGAGCAGGAAAGCGAAGGGGCTGAACACATCTTCCGTTCCGGCTTTCGGGAGTTCAATCGCCTGATGCCTAAGACCCGCAGTGCCCAAGCCATTCTCGAGGGTGTCCAGCGTAGCATGCGTGTGGCCTGGTCCCGCGAGGAGGAACGCCTCAACCTGCACCTGGTTTTCCTTGCCACCGTGGCTTCTGCCAGCCCCTACATCGGCCTGTTCGGAACCGTGTGGGGCATCATGGGCTCCTTCCAGTCCTTGTCCATGGCGCAGCAGGCCACGCTGGCCACCGTCGCCCCGTGGATTGCTGAAGCTCTGGTCGCCACGGCCATGGGTCTGTTTGCCGCTATCCCGGCGGTCATCTTCTACAACCGGCTGTCTGCCGAGTCTTCCCGCTTGCTTGGCAAGTATGAAGACTTCGCCGAGGAGTTCCATTCCATCCTGCACCGCAATCTGCAGGGCAGATCCGACTCCAGCGCCGCCTAAAGGGAGAAGATGCCATGCTTGGACCCTTTCATCGTCGTGGGCGCAGCAAGCCCATGGGAGAGATCAACGTTGTCCCCTTCATCGATGTGATGCTGGTGCTGCTGGTGATCTTCATGATCACTGCACCCATGCTCACGCAAGGGGTCGATGTTGACTTGCCCCAGGTCTCATCCGAGCCTATCGACGTCGACGAGCAGAATGAGCCGATCATCGTGTCGGTCGATCGTGATGGTCAGTATTACATCAGTCTTGGCGGTGACGAGAGCCAGGTTGACCTCGATGAAATCAGTGATCGGGTGATCATCCTGCTGGAGCGCAAGCCGGGTACACCGGTGATGGTGCGCGGCGACCGTAACGTGCCTTATGGGCAGATCGTCACCCTGATGAGCACCCTGCAGCTGGCAGGTGTTGCCAACGTCGGTCTGATTTCAGAACCGCCTCCCTCTGACGGTTAGGAGTGTCCATGGCGAAGCAAATGCCAAAGCCACGACGCCGTCTGCGAGAAGGGCGCGTGGGATATGGACTGCCAACGATTCTGGCGGTAGGCCTGCACTTGGGAATTCTGATTCTCAGTGTCGTCAAGTGGCCGTTTTCCGAGCCGGAAGCACCAAATAATGCCATTGTGCAGGCTACGCTGATCAGTACTGCCACGACCACTGATCAGGCACAGCAGGCTGCGGAAGCACGTACGCGTGCCGCTCAACGGGCTGCCGAGGAAAAATCGGCGGCTGAGGAAGCTGCTGCCAAGGAACAAGAAGCGCAAGCCGAACAGCAGGCACAGCAAGAAGCGGCCCAGGCTGAGGCCGAGCGTCAGGCTCAGGAACAAGCAGCAGAACAGCAGGCTCGCGAAGAAGCTGAGCAGCAAGCCGAGGCAGAGCGCCAACAGGCTGCTGAACAAGCCCAGGCCGAGGCAGACCGCCGTGCTGCCGAAGCAGAAGCTGCGGCCAAGCAACGTGCAGCGGAAGAAGCTCGCCGTCAGGAGGCTCAAGCCGAAGCTGAACAGAAGGCCCAGGAAGAGGCAGAGCGTCAGGCACGCGAAGAAGCAGAACGTAAAGCTCAGGAAGAAGCCGAGCGCAAGGCCAGAGAGGAAGCTGAACAGAAGGCCCAGGAAGAGGCAGAGCGTCAGGCGCGCGAGGAAGCAGAACGTAAAGCTCAGGAAGAAGCCGAGCGCAAGGCCAAAGAGGAAGCTGAGCGCAAGGCCAAAGAGGAAGCTGAACAGAAGGCCAAGGCAGAAGCCGAACGCCAGGCCCAGGAGCAGGCCGCCAAAGAAGAGGCTGAACGCAAGGCCAAAGAAGAAGCCGAGCGCAAGGCCAAAGAAGAAGCGGATCGACGTTCACGTGAGGAGGCGGAAGCCGCACTGCAACGGCTGATCCAGGGGGATACGGATGCCGTATCCAATGCTGAACAGGGCGAAGAAGCTGCCAATGGTTTTATTCAGATGGTACGTAAAGCCGTAGAGCAAACTTGGAATATTCCGCCGAACAGTGAAGGCTTGTCTGCAAGAATCAGTGTTCGCCTAGGCCCCTCTGGAGAACTGCTCGTCCCACCAAGTGTGGCAGAATCCAGTGGCAATGCGGGCTTTGATAATACGGCCATTCAGGCGGTTCAAGCGGCAGCACCATTCTCTGAGCTGCTTGAGCTACCTGGAAATGTTCGGAATGACTACCGTCAATTCAATCTGCGCTTCGACCCGGGAGGTGTGCACTGATGAGAACCTTGATAAACATTTGGACCAATAAAGGGCGGACAAGGATGCCAGCCGCAAGGTTCATGGCGACCTGTCTTGGCCTGGTGGCGCTGCTGGTGATGCCCATGGCACAGGCGGAGCTGACCATCGATATTACGCGTGGCAACGAACGCGCCACGCCCATCGCCGTGGTTCCCTTTGCCGGCGAAGGACTGCCGACAGATGTTGCCCAGGTGGTGTCCGACGATCTTGGCCGTAGCGGTTATTTCGAACCGTTGCCGCGTTCCTCCATGTTCGCCAAGCCGACGTCGTCCGAAGAAGTGAAGTTTGGCGAGTGGCGTTCGCTGGACACCCGTTACCTAGTGGTCGGCAGCGCAACACAGCAGGGCGGACAGGTGTCCATCCGCTACGAGCTGATGGACGTCAATGGCGAGTCTCGTCTGCTTGGGGAGACCGTGACTTCCAGCACCAATGATCTGCGTCGTGCTGGCCACTACATTGCCGATCAGATCTTTGAGGAAATCACCGGTATCCGTGGTGCTTTCTCCACCCGTCTGGCCTATGTCACTTCCCAGGGTGTAGGCGACAACACGCAATATTCCCTGTATGTGGCGGATTCCGATGGCCACAACAGTCAGCAGGTATTGACCTCCGACGAGCCGATCATGTCACCAGCCTGGTCGCCCGATGCCGGCAAGCTGGCCTACGTGTCCTTCGAAAGCAAGCGCCCGGCAATCTACGTGCAGAACCTGGCTTCCGGGCAAAGGGCCAAGTTGACAGACTTCGAAGGCCTCAACAGCGCACCCGTGTGGTCGCCGGATGGTCGCCGCCTGGCCATGGCGTTGTCGCGTGACGGCAATCCGACAGATCATCGAGACGGAGCCGGATTGGTCACCGGATGGACAGAGCCTGATCTTCAACCGCTGGTCCGACCGTGGCACTGGCACTCGCACTACAATGCGCGTGGCCGTCTGTCTCCAGACGGCAAATCCCTATTCCTGATCCACCGCGGCAATAACGGCTTTCAGGTTGCCAAGCAGGACCTGCAAAATGGTCGCCTGGTGGAAATCAGCAATGCACAGCAGGCGGAATCACCTAGTGTCGCACCCAATGGCACCATGGTAATCTTCGCCACCCAGCAAGGCGGCACTGGGGTGCTGGGCGCTGTCACCGCGGACGGACGGGCACAATTCCGTCTCCCCTCGGCCCAAGGTGATGTACGTGAACCCGCGTGGTCACCGTTTCTGAATTGATTCGATTTATCACCTTAGATGGATCATGCAAGGAGTCTTATGATGTTTTTCAAGCCCTATATGCGTTCGCTGGCAGTTGCTGCTTCTCTCGCCGTACTTGCGGGTTGTTCCAGCACCGGCGGCACTCAGGATGGCAGCATGGATGGTACCGGCGCGGCTGGTGGCGTGGGCACAGGTACCGCTGGCAGCGGGCAGGTGAGTGGTACTGGCATGGGAGGCAATGGCGCAGGCCAGATGGCGTCTACTGGCATTCCTGAAGTACGCACCATCTACTTCGACTACGACAGCGATGCGATTCGTCCCGAGTTCGAGTCCGTGGTCAATGCCCACGCGTCATACCTGGCCGGGAACCCCAACGCCCGAGTGATACTCCAAGGTCATACCGACGAGCGTGGTACCCGTGAGTACAACCTGGCCCTGGGTGAGCGTCGTGCCGGAGCGGTCCAGCGTTACCTGAGCCTGCGTGGCGTATCGCCTTCCCAGGTGGAAGTGGTCAGCTACGGGGAAGAGCGCCCTGCGGTACGTGGCAGCAATGAGGATTCCTTTGCTCAGAACCGCCGCGTGGTCTTCGCCTATTGATCAACGCTATCGAACAACGATAGCTGAAACGAAGGTAGCGCTGGCCAGCCAGGCCAGCGCTACCTGCGATTCCGATTGGAGTCATCTATGAAACACAGCCTGAAAGGACTGTGCGGCGCGGGAGCCCTGGTGCTCCCGTTGTCTGTCATGGTCCCTGCGGTACTTTCTCCGGCCCTGGCCCAGCAGTCCAATGGTTTCTATGGACAGACAACCACCCAGTCCCAGGCCGGCGGCAGCCTTCAGTTGTTCAATGATGTCGAGCAGCAAAAGCAGGAAATTCGTGAGCTGCGGGGGCAGATTGACGAGTTGCGCTACCAGCTTGAACAGCTCCAGAAACAGACCCGCGCGCAATACATGGATCTCGACAGCCGCCTGAGTAGCGGCGGGCAGCAGGGGGAGGCCAGCAGCACCACTACCCGTGACGACGGGGAGAAATCCGGCAACAGCAACCAAGGCAGCAATAACCAGGGCAGCAGCAACACATCGCCTGCCAGTGGTGATGCGAAGAATGCCTATCAGTCCGCCTTTGCCAAGGTTCAGTCGCGTAACTTCGACCAGGCCATCACTGAGTTCAATGACTTCGTCAAGAAATACCCTGATACCTCACTGACAGCCAATGCCTGGTACTGGTTGGGTGAACTGTATTCTGCCAAGTCCTCCTTTGGCGACTCGGAAAAGGCATTTTCCACTGTACTGGAGCAGTTTCCGGACAGTAGCAAGGTGCCTGATGCCATGTACAAGCTTGGTCTGCTGAAGTCTCGGCAGGGGGATGCGGAAGGTGGCAAGGCCTTGCTCCAGGCTGTGAGCAAGGATTATCCCGACAGCAATGCTGCGTCCCTGGCCAGCGATTACCTGCGTCAGTCCGGCTGATCCACTGGACAAGATGTGGTGAGCTGCCATTTTTGCAGCATACTGAAGAAGCACTGAATACTTCAGCGCTTCCCTGAACAAGCCCGAGGCTTTCAGCACAAGGAGATCACCCATGAGTCAATGCATGATCGACTATCAGGCTCCGGATGATTTACTGAAGGGGCGCGTCATCCTGGTGACCGGCGCGGGAGATGGCATCGGGCGAACGGCTGCTATCCAATATGCTCGATATGGGGCGACGGTGATTCTGCTCGGCCGTACCATATCCAAGCTGGAAAAGGTCTATGACGAGATAGAAGCTGCCGGGGGCCCCCAGCCTGCGATCTTTCCATTGAATTTCGAAGGCGCCACGCTGAAGGACTACCACGACATGGTTGAAGCCTTGAACAAGGAGTTCGGCCGCCTCGATGGGATTCTGCATAACGCCAGCCTGCTGGGAACGATCACGCCTTTCGAGCAATATGCTCCGGAGCTTTGGGATCAGGTCATGCAGGTCAATATCAATGGTCCAGTATGGATGACCCAGGCCCTGTTACCTTTGCTCGCGCGTTCCGAAGATGCCTCATTGATCTTCACGTCCTCCAGCGTAGGCCGCAAGGGCAGGGCATACTGGGGAGCCTATTCGGTATCAAAGTTCGCCACAGAAGGCTTCATGGAAGTGCTGGCTGAAGAGATGGAGCATCTGGGCAGTCTTCGGGTCAACACGCTCAACCCTGGCGCAACACGCACCAGTATGCGTGCATCCGCCTATCCGGCAGAAGATCCCATGACCTTGCGTACTGCGGAAGACATCATGCCGACCTACCTGTGGCTGATGGGACCTGACAGCAAAGGACATAACGGCAAGAAGTTCGATGCCCAGCCGCCACGGACATGAGCCATGGCGAATACTGTCCGATCTGACCTTGAAAGCTTGAGCGTCCTTGAACGTGATGGCTCTTCAGCATGGTTGCCTTTGTGAATGGCCGCCCTGTCAGTCGCTAACCAGGCAAATCACAGAGTAAAAGAAGCCACCTGAGAATCTCGGGTGGCTTCTGTGTTCCTGGCTGCGATCCTGAATTAGAGAGCCTGGACCAAGGACTCAGCAGTCTCGAACCAGTCGTCGGCGGGCCATTGTCGGTAGTCATCATCATCGGCGATATAGCCATATCCTACGGCAATGGCCTTCATGCCGGCCGCCCTGGCGGCTTCCATGTCGCGCAAGTGATCACCGATGTACCAGCATTCGCGGGCCTCCACACCCAATCGGCGGGCAGCTTCCAGCAAAGGCTCCGGATGAGGCTTGCGCACTGGCAGGTCGTCTGCGCAGAGCAAGGCGCCAGGGCGAAGCCCCAGGCTTTCAATCAAGGGGGCTGCATAGACCCGGGGCTTGTTGGTGACTATTCCCCAGGGACGCCTGGCCGCCTCCCAGCGCTGCAGCAGCTCATCCAGAGGAGGAAAGACCTTGCTGTGCACGGCCAGTCCTTCGCCATAACGATCGAGCAGAAACTGCCGGGCCTGGCCATGATCGGGGTGCTGCAGATCCAGGCCCAGCGCTAGCTTGACCAGAGCACTGCCTCCGTTGGACACCTGTGACCGAATCAGCGGATAGGGCAGGTCGGCCAAGCCATGGTGATGACGCAGTGCATTGGTTGCCCTGGCCAGATCGGGTGCTGTATCCACTAGAGTGCCATCGAGATCGAACAGCAGCGCTTGGGGAGTTGTCCCGTTCATCGGACTCATTGCATCTCCTTGCGGCAATGCATCAGATAATTGACGGAAACATCCGTGGGCGACAGCTTGAAACGCCGCGTCAGCGGCTGATAGACCAGACCGCTCTGCTCATTGACCTTGAGGCCCGCATCCCGGCACCAGCGGGCCAACTCCGAGGGACGAATGAAGCGGGCATAGTCATGGGTGCCCTTGGGAACCATGCGCAAGGCATATTCCGCCGCAAGAATCATCAGTGCGTAGGCTTTCGGGTTGCGATTGATGGTGGACAGCACGACATGGCCACCGGGTTTTACCAAGCGAGTACAGGCCCGTATCACCGATTCGGGATCGGGCACATGCTCGAGCATTTCCAGACACGTGACCAGATCGAAGCTTTCCGGTGCTTCCTCGGCCAATTGTTCAACGCTGATCAAGCGGTAGTCGAGCTCGACACCTTGCTCGTCTGCATGACGCCGCCCTGCCTCCAAAGCGGCTTCGGACAGGTCAATGCCGGTCACCAAGGCGCCACGACGGGCCATGGATTCAGACAGGATGCCGCCGCCGCAACCGACATCCAGCACCTGGTGCCCTGCAAGGCCAGCACGGTTGTCGATGAAATCCAGGCGAAGAGGATTGATGTCGTGCAATGGCTTAAATTCGCCTTGGGTATCCCACCAGCGATCGGCAATGGCCGAGAACTTACTGATCTCGTTGTGGTCAACGTTGCCGGTAGGCGTGTTCGATACGGTCATCTGTGTCTCCAGGGCGTTCCGAACCAACTGTCAGGTCGGCTCGAGTTCGGTATCATGAGGTATTCTACGCATTCCTCTGGATGGATTCCCATGATCAGATGCACATGGATGGATATGCGACCGCCAGAACAAGCAACTTAAGGAAGTGACTATGATTCGCAAGGCCGTTCTCCCCGTCGCCGGATTTGGTACCCGCTGCCTGCCAGCCTCCAAGGCGATTCCCAAGGAAATGATCACAATTGTCGATCGGCCCGTGATTCAGTACGTGGTGCAAGAAGCTGTCGCAGCCGGGATCCGCGATATCGTTCTGGTCACACATGGGACCAAGAGCGCCATCGAGAACCATTTCGACAAGCACTTCGAACTTGAAGCTGGCCTCGAGGCCAAGGGCAAGACCGAACTGCTCGAGGAACTACGTGCTATCGTCCCAGAGGACGTGAATATCATCAGTGTGCGCCAGCCTGAGCCCCTGGGCCTCGGCCATGCAGTATTATGCGCCCGCCCGGTGGTGGGAGATAACGAAGCCTTTGCTGTACTGCTCCCCGACGTGTTGGTCGATGATGAAGGCCTGGAGCGCAATGACCTGGCCGGCATGATCGAAGCTTTCGACAACACAGGTCGTGCTCAATTGATGGTCGAGGAGGTTCCGCGTGAGCTGGTCTACAAGTACGGCATCGTCGCACCCAAGGGCGAAGCCCCTGCACCTGGCGAATCTTGTGAGCTGAGCGGTCTGGTCGAAAAGCCGGCCGTCGAGGACGCCCCCTCCAACCTGTCTGTCATCGGGCGCTATCTGCTCCCTGGCCGCATCTTCGCGCTGCTGGCACAGACAAAGCCAGGCGCAGGCAACGAGATTCAATTGACGGACGCCATTGCTCAGCTTCGCGATGAGCAGGGCGTCGATGCCTACCGCATGCAAGGCAAGACTTTCGACTGTGGTCACCAACTCGGCTATCTCGAGGCGATCCTCGCCTATGGCCGTCGTCATCCAAAATATGGCAAGGATTTCAGTGAACTGCTCCAACGCTATGCCGTAGAGGACTGATGCCATGCGCGTGGTGATACATGGAAGTGAGCTGTCTGCCGCTACCGCCGCGGCAGCCCTGGCTTGGGTCGGCCACCACGTCATTTGGCGGCCACTCGGCAGCCGTTGGCAGGAGTTGCGGCACAGTGGCTGGCTTCAAGGTGAGCCCATGGTTGGCCAGCGTCTTGATGAGGCGCTAGCCAGTGGCCATCTGAAGATTGATGAAAATGGCCCTCTGCCCAAAGCATCCGTGGATGTCTTGTGGCTGGCGTTGTCTCCTCGTCAGCGCGACGAAGCGCCGTCGTTGGTGGAGGCGGAGGCCGAATGCCTGTCCGAGGGTGCCATCCTGATCAACAATGCCACCTTCCCGGTTGGCGATACCGAGCGCCTGGAAGCGCTACTGGCCGACCGCGGCGTAGCGGCTGTGGCCTTGCCTGATATCCTCGAAGAAGGACGTGCCTGGGAAACTTTCACTCGGGCACGCCGATGGCTGCTCGGCTGTGATGATCAGCGTGCTGAACACCAGGTCCGCGAACTGATGCGGGCCTTCAATCGTCGTCATGAAGTCTTTCAGCGGATGCCAAAGCGTGCTGCCGAACTGACCAAGTTGGCCATCAATGGCATGCTGGCGACGCGAATCAGTTACATGAACGAGATGGCGGGACTGGCCGATACCCTTGGGGTCGATGTGGAATATGTACGCCAGGGCATGGGAGCGGATCCCCGCATCGGATATGAGTATCTGTATCCCGGTTGTGGTTTCGGTGGCCCTAACTTCAGTCGTGATCTGGTCGGGCTTGCCGATGTGCAATCTGCCAGTGGCCGCCATTCCGATCTGCTGGATCAGGTGCTGGAAATCAACGAGCGCAAGAAAGAGACTCTCTTCCGCAAGCTCTGGGCCTATCATCACGGGCGCCTTGAGGGATTGAAGGTGGCTATCTGGGGCGCTGCCTTCAAGCCAGGTACTGCTCGGATCGACCAGGCACCGGTTCTGCCTCTGCTACGTGCTCTATGGGCTCAGGGAGTGCATGTATATCTGCATGACCCCGTTGCTTTGCCAGCCGTCCGCGAGGTAGTTGGCGATCATCCGCTGCTGACACTTTGTCAGGGTGAGCCGATCGAAGCTTGTCAGCAGGTAGACGCCCTGATGCTGGTGACCGAATGGAAAGCGTATTGGAACCCGGATTGGGAAGCCCTGAAGACAGGAGTCAGCGGAAGGCTGATCCTAGATGGTCGTAATATCTATGATCCTGATTATGTAGCCTCTCAGGGGTTCGTTTATCGCGGTATTGGTCGACGCGCTGATCCACAATAAGCTATCGGGTACGAGAAAAGGCACGACTCCTTGAGAGGCGTGCCTTTTCTTGTGTCAGGTCGAGGCGAATTTGTGTCAGGCAAAGTTCTTGTCAGAATTTGTCAGGAATAGTTTTGAGCCACAAAGTCCCAGTTCAGAATGTTCCAGATATTTTCCAGATACTTGGCTCGGCCATTGCGATAGTCGATGTAATAGGCATGTTCCCACACATCGACGGTCATCAGCGGCGTGAAGTCTTCGGCAACAGGAGTTTCAGCATTGTCGGTATTGAGAATGGACAGCTCTCCATCCGAAGTCTTGATCAGCCAGGTCCAGCCAGCGCCAAAATTGGCCAGGGCCTTGCTGTTGAAAGCTTCTCGAAATGCGCTGAATGAGCCGAAGTGCTCATCGATGGCCTGGCGCAGCTCACCCTGAGGTTCACCACCTCCTTGTGGGGAGAGACAGTGCCAGTAGAAGGTATGGTTCCAGACCTGAGCTGCCTGATTGAATAGCGGACCAGAAGAGGAACGAATGATATCTTCCAGCGAGCGATCGGCGTATTCGGTGCCAGCAATCAACTCATTGAGTTTATCGATGTACGCCTTGTGGTGCTTTCCATAGTGATACTCCAGTGTCTCTGCGGATAAATACGGCTCCAGCGCATGCTTGTCATAGGGGAGAGCAGGAAGCTCGAAAGTCATGGTCTTGTCCTCATCATCAATACGCCAACGGCCGTGCGATCTTAGGTCAAAAAAACATACACTATCAGGCAACTGATAGCATGGCCGATGCATCATCAAGTGATGCATTGTCAAACAGCAAGGAGTTCAACATGGCGCAGCACCCCATTGTGCCGGATCCGGGGGAAAGTCATTCAACCGTGCGTTATCGACGCTCACCCAGACCGAGGCTATGGCCCTTGTGGAGCATCGTGTTGCTACTGATCCTGGCGGCCGGCACTGGAGGCTGGTACGCCTGGCAGACACAGCAGAAAATGTCGCAGGAAATCACCCGACTGACCAAGGACTTGTCCAACATGCATGCACGCTTCGATTCGGAGCGTGACCAAGGCGATATCCTCGAGTTGTTCCAGCAACAGTTGGACAAGCTGGCCATTCAGGAAAAGGAATTGCAGTCCTCCCTGGACCGCCTTTCCGGCCAATGGCAGGACGACATCGCTGAAAAGTCCCGTGCCCTGGAAGAACGACTGAATCAGTTCGAAGGCAGCAGCGGGAATCATGCCAAGCGTTTCGAGTCTTTGGTCCAGCGTATCGAGACTCAGGAACAGACACTGGAAGCTACAGGACGCTCCTTGAGTGCAGTGGAGCGTGCGGGTGACGAGGGACGTGGAGCCCTTGAGGCACGCTTGGCACGTCTCGATGACAGCCGGGAAAACCAGGACAAGCGCGTCGCGACTCTGAGCGAGCGTGTGGATAGCGACATGAACAACCTGGAACAGAAGCTCGATGAAACCCTGGGCTCATTGAACATCCGACTGGACAATATCGAGCAGCAACAGCAGGAGCTTGTCGCAGACATTGAAGCAGTAAGCCAATCAGGAGAAGATGACCGCTCAAAGCAAGAAAGCCTTTCAGCGCGCCTTGCTGAGCTTGAATTGGACATGACAGAGCTGCGTCAAACGCAACTGTCGCTCTCAGCGCAGCTCGAAGCCCTGCGCTAAAGCGGATATCACGTTGTTCCGGAAAGTCATCAGCTCCGGAAAACTAGCCGCTCTGGGAAATCATCAGTTCCGGGGAAATTATCAGGACATGGAAAATCACAGTCCCTTTCGATCAGTCGCGCTTTCCTGGGGCTCCGCCTTGGCGATACTCGTGCTTCCGGCTCCAGTGTGGGCCCTTGACGCCACCATCGAAGGTGTCAACGACAAGATGGCGGATAACGTCAAGATCTATCTCGATAGCCTCGATGGCAGTCAGTACAACATCAATCGCTTGCGTGCCGAAGTCGCCCGCCTGACTCAGGAAGCGATACGGGTATACGGCTACTACGAACCACAGATCGACATTCGTTTCGATAACGAAGAAAAACCGGAAGAGGTTTTCCTGACCATCGACAAGGGCGAACCGGTCAAGCTCGAAGTGATTGACTTCACCCTGCAGGGGGATGCCGCCGAAGATAAGCCATTCAAGCAGGCGATTGCTGATTATCCGCAGAAAAAGGGCGATGTCCTTCGCCATCAGCCCTATGACAGTCTCAAAGGCAAGCTTCAGGGATTGACCATCGAACGTGGTTATTTCGATTGGCACTTCACCGATCAGCGCATGGAAGTCCGGCCTTGGGCACATAGTGCCAGGCTGTATCTAGGCATCGACAGTGGCCCTCGTTATCGCTTTGGCGATGTGACTATCTCCGGCAACCACATCGTTGAGGATCGCCTGCGCAATCTGATCCCGTTCGAAACAGGCGACCCTTATCTCTCCAGCCAAGTGGCCGAGTTCACCAATCAGCTCGGCCAGACCGAGTGGTTCGGCTCGATCAGCGTACGCCCACGCCTGGATATACAGAAAGGTGTCCTGGCTCTGCCTGAACAGAAAGGCTGGTACTACGCAGTTGACGATGACGGCATACCAACGCCTGTACGAGGGCCTCGGATTTCAAGTGATGCCTTGATATCAGCAGCAGCACTGTATCCGCCGAAAAACCCCAGCATGCCCATTGATGTGTCGCTGACGCCGGCCGACCGTCACCAATTCGAGACTGGTATTGGTTTCGCCACCGATGTAGGTCCACGCCTGCAGTTCTCCTGGGATCAACCATGGGTAAATCGTTACGGTCATAGCTGGGACAACAAGCTGTACCTGTCCGGCCCGGACCAGCAATTCAGCGGCAATTACAACATTCCCCTGGATGATCCGCTGCGGGACAGTTATCGCCTGCAATATGGTCTGCGTAACCAGGACATCGAGGACACGCAGAGTTTCGAAAGCACGGTGGACTTTGGTCGCCGCTGGGTCTTCGACAACGGTTGGGAGCAGACCATATACCTGCGCGCCACCTATGAAGACTTTACCCAGGGTAACGAATCCAACGAGGTGCTGTTGCTCTATCCTGGCGTGAACTGGACACGGACGCGCACGCGCAACCCTCAGTTCCCTTCCTGGGGTGACCGCCAGAACCTGACGCTGCAATATTCGAGTGAATCCTGGGGCTCCGATGCGGAGTTCTTCCGTGCGACAGGGGATACTGCCTGGATCCGTTCGCTGGGCGACAACTACCGTTTCATCGGACGGCTTGGAGCCGGCACCATCGAAACCGATGATTTTGCCCAGATTCCACCATCGCTACGTTTCTTCACCGGTGGTGATACCACAGTGCGCGGCTATAGCTATGAGTCACTGTCCCCCGAGGATTCCGACGGCAAGCTGACGGGTGGCCAGCAATTGTTCACTGCCAGCATCGAAGCCCAACGCCGTATTACAGGGAAGTGGTGGGGAGCTGCTTTCTATGATGCCGGTGATGCCTTCAATGATTGGTGGCCAGATGAGCTCAAGAAGGCGGCCGGTCTGGGGGTACGTTGGATTTCTCCCGTCGGGCCAATTCGCCTGGACGTAGCGCATCCCTTTGATGACCCGGATGATAGCTTCCGCATTCACTTCGCCATCGGGCCGGAATTCTGATGCTGAATGAATGCTCACAAGACTTTCCCTTTTTGCCTGACGAGAGCCCCAAATGAGAACAGGACGACTACTTTGGGCCCTGACCCGGTTGGCAATTTTCTTGCCTTTGACGCTGGCCGGGCTGGTACTGCTGCTGGTGGGCCTTGTGCTCAGTCCCTGGGGCACCAAGCTGGCCCTGGAACAAGCGGCCCGAATGGATTTGCTGTCATACGAAAGCGTTGAAGGCGCTCCTCTGGATACCTTCGACCTGAAGGGTTTTCGCCTGAAACAGGGCAGTCTGAGAGTGGCAATTGACGACCTCCACTTGTCTTGGGCAGAGGATTGTCTGCTGAAAGGGCGCCTGTGTCTTGACCAGCTGTATGTCGATGGCGCGCAAGTGCGTATTGGCAAAGGCCAGGCTGAAGAGGAAGCCGAGCCAGTAGCTGAGCAACCGGCCGGAGACATGGCTCAGGTGCAGTTGCCGTTCCCTGTCGAGCTGCGTGATATCAAGGTGAACGATGTCGCTGTGCATATGGCCGATGGCACGCAGCTGGCCTGGAAGAACTTCACTACCGGCGTAGAAGCAGAAGGCAATACGGTGAATGTGCTGCCTACCCACCTGACAGGACTACGCCTGACGCTGCCGTTGACACCGGGTGCCATGCTGGCCCTCAGCGCTGCTGAGCAGGAAGATGACATCCTGACGGCCGAAGCTATCGATGCGGCCATTGTTGTACGTTCGCCTCTGCCCAGCAAGGTGGCTGCCGAAGCACAGGGTGTTGCTGCGCTTCCTCTCGACAAGCGACCACGTATCGAGCTGCCGGAGATTACTCTGCCAGTGGCCGTGGAAGTTCCTGAACTACTGGTCGAGGACGTCGCCATCAATGGTGCGATGGACTATGGCGTGAAGCGCTTGGACCTGAACCTTCATGCCAGTGGGCAGACTGTCACCATCGAGCCACTCTCGGTGAACACGATAGACGCAGATGCCAACCTGCAGGCCGAAGTGACCTTGAGTGACAACTATCCGCTGATGGCGCGCCTGGATGCAGACCTGTACCTGCCCGAGCGCTTTCCTGCACTTGATGGCGAAAGAGTCAAGCTGGCCCTGGATGGCAACCTGGCAGAGCTCAAGGTAGACCTGGACCTGACCGGACCGGTCGAAGCCCAGCTCGATGCGCAATTGGATGCCCTGGACCCCACATTGCCATTCGAATCGACCTTCAAGAGCCCGAAACTGCAGTGGCCACTGCCAGGCATGGAGCTTGACGGACAAAGTGCCAACAGCGAAGGACAACAAGACGCAGACAGCGAAGGACAACAGGACGCAGGCGAAGAGCAGCAGGCGCCAGAGGAAGGGCTGAAAAAGACGGCTGAAGAACTCACGCCTTGGGTAGCCACGGATATTACCCTTTCTGCCAAAGGGTCGTTGATGGATTACCAGACACAACTGGAACTGGATGCCGAAGGCCCGAGCCTGCCGACAACGCACCTCAACCTGGATGGCCAGGGTGACCTCAAGCACTATCGCTGGAAACCGCTGGAAGTGACCATGGATGCAGGTCATCTGAAAACAGAAGGCGGCGTCAACTGGGCTGAAGGTCTGGATGTTGAGGCCAGTCTGGACTTCAATGGCATCAATCCTGAACCCTTTGTCGAAGGGCTCAAGGGTGATCTCGATGGCCAGGCACAGCTCAATTTCAATCAGACAGATGAAGGCTGGCGGGTCGCTGTCTCAGAGTTGAACATCAAGGGCGAACTGGATGAACGTCCGCTGACACTCAATGCCAAAGTGTCCGGCGACAGCAACATGCGCTGGAACATTGAATCTCTGGATTTCCGCCAGGGCAGCAACCGTATCACTGCCCAGGGGCTGGTCAGCCAGTCAGCCATGGATATTGCTGCCAAGCTGGACTTGCCTGACATGGCCAGCCTCTACCCAGGACTTGATGGTCGTCTCCAGGGTGACATTGCGGCCAATGGCAGTCTCAAGGCTCCAGAACTGGATGTGACCCTGGCCGGTGATGGCGTGGCTTTCCAGGATAACCGTGTCGCCAAGCTGTCTCTGGATGGGCAAGTGGCCGGTATTGACGATCCCCGGCTGGATATCGTGCTCAATGCGCAGAATGTCGAGGCAGGAGGCCAGAGCTTTGCCGATATTGATCTAAGTTTAAAGGGACTGTTGTCCAAGCATCGCCTGGAACTCAACGTCGATGGCAGTGAAGATGGGCCGTTGAACCGTCTTGCCCTGGTGCTTGACGGTGCCATGAACAAGGCTCGAGATCGCTATCGTGGCACTCTGTCTCCGTTGGAAGTGGATCTTCCCCAAGGCAATATTGCCCTGGACGATGCACTGGCCTTCGATGCCAACCTGACGCAGTCCTCCGTGAGTACAGAACCCTTCTGCCTGCGTCGACAGCAGGGCGGTGCAGTGTGCTTCAACGAAGGCGTGGAAGCATCACCGGATCGCGGTCGAGTGGTTGTCGAAGTCGATGAGACCCCCATGGACCTGATCAATGGTGGCCTGCCGGAAGGTTGGCGCGTTGATGGCAGCACTGAGGCCAAGGTGGTCGCAAGCTGGTCGGCTGGCGGTAGCCGCTGGCAGGCCCAGGCGGATCTCGACAGCGAGGTCGAGATTGCTGGCCGCGATGCCTACGGGCAGGAATGGAGTGTGCCTGCGACCACACTGACGCTTGACCTGGATGCCAGTCAGTCGCGTATCACCAGCGCTCTCGAGCTTGGCCTGGCCAACAGCGGCTCCCTCAAACTGGATCTTGCTATCCAGGATCCCATGGGAACAGGTGCCCTGGATGGTCGCCTGGCGATCAATGAAGTGCGCCTGGCACCTTATCGTCCGCTGGCGACGGGGCTCGATGAACTGGAAGGCAGCCTCAATGGCCAGATTGCCATCTCCGGCAATCGTGCCAACCCCCAGCTCAACGGTAACCTCAACCTCTCCGGGCTGCGCGTTCACGGTGCAGATATCCCGCTGGTGGTCACCGATGGGGATGTCTCCATCGCCCTAAATAATGACAATGCCAGGATTTCCGGTTACGTCGATGCCGAGGAAGGGCGCCTGAATATTGATGGCACCGCATCCTGGCCAGGCGGCAGTTGGAAGGCCCAAGTAGCATTGAATGCCGAACAGGATCCTCTGTTGCTGTCCATGCCCGCCTATGGTCGCTTGAAGGTTGCCCCTAACCTGACCATTCGTGCCAATCCGGAGCGCCTGCAAGTACGTGGTGACGTTCGCGTGCCCTGGGCACGCCTGGAAGTCGGCAAGGTTCCGCCTTCAGCGGTGACACCCAGCAGTGATGAAATCATCATTACCAAAGAGATGGATGAAGCTGCCAAGGCGGCGGAAGAAGAGGCCAGGAAAGCAAGGGCATCGGGTGAACCTACCGCGCAATCCATGGCCAAGGCCGGCATGGCGATTGATATTCGTATCAGTCTGCTGCTTGGACCCGACATGCTCCTGGAGGCCTACGGGTTGGAAACAGGCCTGGAAGGAAAACTCGATGTGCGCCAGGTCAATGGGCCGCTGCAGCTGTTCGGTGATGTCAATCTGGTTGACGGCCAGTTCAAGGCCTACGGCCAGGATCTGCAGATTCGCGAAGGCAAGATCATCTTCAGTGGACCATCAAGCCAGCCACTGCTCGATTTCGAAGCTATCCGCAACCCGGCCAATACGGAAGATGGGGTGATTGCTGGCCTGCGGGTTACCGGCCTGGCTTCATCGCCGAAACTCGAAATCTTCTCTGAACCTTCCATGGAAGAGTCAAGGGCGCTGTCCTATGTCCTGCGCGGTCGTGCGCCGGAAGACGGTGGTGCCGGCAGTGCAGTGACAACGGCATTGATCGGCATGACGCTGGGCAAGACCGGTGGTGCCGTGGGCGCAGTGGGAGAAGCCTTTGGTATCGAGGATCTCAGTCTTGATACTGCCGGAAGTGGAGAAGACAGTCAGGTGGTGGTCAGCGGCAAGGTGACCGATCGTCTGGAAGTCGGTTATGGCGTAGGTGTGTTCTCGCCGATTGCCGAGCTGACATTGACCTACCAGCTGTGGCGCAACCTGTATCTGCAAGCTGTCTCCGGCGCTGCACAGGCAGTAGACCTGATCTACACCTTCAGCATACCGGGACATCCTCCCAGGCTGGAGTGAATCATTGATTGACTGACAGGCCCGGCCAGGCTTCCTGGCCGGGCCTGAGACTGCTGACAAACTACTGCGCTCGGCCCTGCGGCGTGAGCCGGAGCGAAGCGGAGTCAACAGCCAAAGGCTGACCCGAAGGGCGAGCGAAGCGAGTCAAACCATCTCAAAATGCTCATTTACACCTTGTAAACTGCGCTTTCTCGCTGGATTTTGCCTTGCCTGACCATCGCTCGTGACTTTTGTCAGCAGCCTCGCATTTGTATCGAACCATGCTTTCAGAAATCTTTTGAGAACAGCCATCAGGTGATCTGCCGCTGGCGGGATTGCTGCAGCCTGAGCAGTTGGCAAAATGCTCGTGCAGGTTCGCTGAGCGGGGAATCCTTGCGTGTCAGAAGGCCAAATGGCGCCAGGGCACGGCCAAGTTTCAGGGGGAGGGAAACAATACCGCCCATGGCCAGATGCTCTCGCAATACACTGCGCGACATCACCATCAAGCAATCACTCTTCTGGACCAGCTGCAAGGCGGCAAAGATCGAACCACACTCGATCACATCCCGAGGCGACACCAGCCCGGAATCTTCCAGTTCCTTCTCCAGTGCCTGGCGTGCAGGTGTACTTACCGGCTGCAACAACCAGGGCCAGTTATCGAGCAAGTCAGCCAGGGCGGGAAGGTCGCCGGACGCCAGTAGAGGATGATCCTTGCGCACTACGGTCAGCAGTGTCTCGTTACCTAGTGGCTCGAAGTCAAACTGATTGTGCTGCAATGCACTGGCATAGCGCGCGATAGCCAGATCGATCTTGCCCTGTTCGAGCTGCTCGGCAAGTTGATCACTGGTTTCGCCCATCACGCGGATCTGCAGCAAAGGGCGATCGCGCTTGAGACGGATCACCGCATCAGCGACCAGATCTGGGGCGGCCCCCATGATGGTACCTACGGTGAGCTGTCCGCGACCGCCAAGACGATGGCGATGCACTTCTTCCGAGAAACGATCAAGACGAGCCAGGGCATTGTCGGCAAAGTCGACGACCATTTCTCCCAGCGTGGTCGGAATCATGCCCCGGGAGGTGCGCTCGAATAACTGGCAATCGAAGGCTCGCTCAATTTCTCCGAGCATGCGTGTTGCTGCAGGTTGCGACATATGCAGACCGATGGCGGTCTGGTGCAGATTTCGGTGCCGCCCGAGAGTCGACAGCATCAGCAAATGTTTGTAGCGCAGGCGCCGCAACAGATTGTGGTAGGTCTCCATGCATTCTTATCCGTCTATTGATAACTAAATTTTATGGCAGCGAATGCATGCCCCTTTCCTAGACATTGGTATAACACCAGACATTCAGAGGAATAGTCTCCTATCTCGCATGTTGGGCAGATACGCGCCTTTCATCCAAGTGATAACCAAAAGGTATCACTAGTGCCGACATTGTCATTGGTTTTCGAGGTGCCATGTCGGCTACAACCTCTACAGCCTTTTCGTTATTTCAACGACCACTCAATACACAGTCATTAAATACAAGCGGGAGAACGCCATGAGCGAGGTTCGCATCAAGGAGGTCCGTGCCTATACCGTACGCGGCGGTGGTGCTGATTATCATGATCAAGGAGAAGGACACTGGATCGATGGCCAGATCTCGACACCCATGAGCAAGTATCCCGAGTACCGTATGAACCGCAGCAGTTTTGGTCTCAATGTACTCGGTACGCTAGTGGTGGAAGTAGAAGCCAGCGACGGCAATGTGGGATTTGCCGTTACCACAGCGGGTGAAATTGGTGCCTTCATCGTCGAGAAACATCTGGCCCGCTTCATTGAAGGGCGCAAGGTCACCGAGATCGAAAAGATCTGGGACCAGATGTTCAACGCCACTCTGTTCTATGGGCGCAAGGGCGTGGTGATCAATACCCTTTCGGGTGTCGACCTGGCGCTATGGGACCTGCTCGGCAAGGTCCGAGGTGAGCCCGTACATGAGTTGCTGGGAGGGGCCGTGCGTGATGAGCTGCAGTTCTACGCCACTGGAGCAAGACCGGACCTGGCCAAGGACATGGGCTTCATCGGCGGCAAGATGCCCCTGGTGCACGGCCCGGCAGAAGGTGACGAGGGACTTGCTCGCAATCTCGCACAGTTAGCGGATATGCGTACCAAGGTCGGGGAAGACTTCTGGCTGATGTATGACTGCTGGATGAGCCTGGATGTCAATTATGCGACCCGACTTGCCCAGGGCGCCCAGGAATTTGGCCTCAAGTGGATCGAGGAAGCTCTGCCACCGGATGACTATTGGGGATATGCCGAGCTCAAGCGCAATGTGCCCAAAGGCATGCTGGTCAATACCGGGGAGCATGAAGCGACACGCTGGGGCTTCCGTCTGTTGATGGAAATGGACTGCTGTGATGTCATCCAACCCGATGTGGGTTGGTGCGGCGGTGTCACCGAACTGATCAAGATCTCGGCGCTCGCCGATGCCCATAACAAGCTCGTCGTTCCACACGGATCATCGGTGTACAGCTATCACTTCGTCATCACCCGGCACAACAGCCCATTTGCCGAATTCCTGATGATGGCTCCCAAGGCCGATGAAGTGGTTCCCATGTTCAATCCCTTGCTGCTGGACGAACCCATCCCAGAGCAAGGGCGCATGAAGGTTTCTGCACTCGACAGGCCAGGCTTCGGTGTTCGCCTCAACCCTGAGTGCGCTCTACATCGCCCATATATTCACTGATACTTATATGTATTGGCTCTTATATGGCACTGATACTCATATCGCCATTAACACTTATCGCCATTGATTCTCTTCCGAGCAGAAGCAGGCCTGGATGGATAGTAGATGGGTGGGTAGTAGAGGGATGAATAGTAGATTTGTCATCAGGGAAAGGACTACACCATGCTGATTCGTACTTTTCGCATGACCTTGCATCCAGGGCAAGAGGCTGAATACCAGCGTCGACATGACCAGATATGGCCGGAGCTCAGTGAAGCATTGAGAAGGGCGGGCATTCTGGACTACCGGATCTTTCTCGATCGGGAAAGTCTCGCCTTGTTTGCCGTCATGCAGTTACGTGATGATCACCAGGTCGACAGGCTGGCCGAGCGAGAAGTGATGCAGCGTTGGTGGGATTACATGGCAGATATCATGGCCACCCATGACGATCATTCGCCGGTCACCGTGCCGCTCGAGGAGGTGTTCACCTTCCTGCCTGTGGAGTCAACATGAGCAGCCCCTTTCAAATCATCGATCCCCATGTGCATTTCTGGTCGCTGAAGGAGAACAACCAACCCTGGTTGGCGGATCCCCAGCCCAACCTGCTGGGAGACTATTCCCCCATGGCGCATGACCACCTGCCCCAGGACCTTGTGCAGGCAAGTGGTGAAATCGAGGTTCTGGCTACCGTTCATGTTGAAGCAGACGCCACTGACCCTATCGCTGAAACACGCTGGTTGAGCCGCCTGATGGAGACAGGGGAAAGACTGGCTCCCAGTGCTCTGGTCGTGGGTGTCGATCTTTCCCGGGATGATGCCGAAGCCGTTCTCGACGAGCACATGTCACTGAGCACCAGCGTACGTGGCGTACGGCAGATCCTCAATGTGCACGCGAATCCGCTGTTCGACTATGTCGGCCGGCATTACATGCATGAGAAGCTTTGGAAAGACCATTTCGCACTGCTGGCTGACAGGAACCTGTCCTTTGACCTGCAGATTTACCCCAGCCAGATGGCAGAAGCCGCGACACTGGCTCGTCAGCATGCAGACACCCAATTCGTGCTGAATCACGCAGGCATGTACGTGGATCGCACGACATTGGCCGGTTGGCAGGATTGGCGTGATGGCCTCCGTCTGCTGGGACAATGTCCCAATGTCAGCATCAAACTCAGCGGTTTTGGCATGCTGGATCATCATTGGACCCCGGAATCGATACGCCCCCTGATCTGGGAAGCGATCGATGTCTTTGGGGTGGAGCGGGCCTTGTTCGCTTCCAACTTTCCAGTGGATGGACTTTACGCCAGCTATACCCAGCTTTGGCAGGCATATGCCGACATTGTCTCGGGTGTCTCGAAGCATGAATTCGCCCGGCTTTTCCGCGATAACGCCCGCAGCCTCTATTGCTTGTAGACATCACATCAGATTCCACGGAATACAGGAGAAATGACATGTTGCTGAATGACAAGAGTGTCGTGATCACGGGAGCTTCACGCGGCATCGGCCGTGCTGCAGCCCTGGAATGTGCACGCCAGGGAGCCAATGTCGTCATCGGATACAGCGGCAGTGCGTCAAGCAAGTCACAGGTGGACGAATTGATTCGTGAAATCGAACAGCTAGGGCGGTCAGCCGTGGCCGTTGGTGCGCCTGCAGAGGATGCAGAAACCGGAGACAAGCTGGTAGCAGCAGCAGTGGAGCACTTCGGTGGCGTTGACGTCTTCGTCAACAACGCGGGCATCTGTCCTTTCCATAGTTTTCTCGACATGCCCCGGGAAACCTACCTGAAGACCGTGGATACCAACTTGAATGGTGCCTACTTTGCCGTTCAGGCAGCCGCTCGGCAGATGCAGCGGCAGGGTAGAGGCGGCGCCATCATTGCAGTGAGTTCCATCAGTGCCTTGGTTGGTGGCGGCATGCAGACCCATTACACGCCAACCAAGGCCGGATTGCTCTCGCTCATGCAGTCATGCGCCATTGCACTGGGGCCATACGGAATCCGCTGCAATGCCGTGCTGCCAGGAACCATTGAGACCGACATCAACAAGGATGACCTCAGCGATAGCGAAAAGCGTCGCTACATGGAGCAGCGCACCCCGCTGGGACGCCTGGGTAACCCCGAGGATCTCGCAGGTCCCATTGTATTCCTCGCGTCTGACATGGCCCGCTATGTCACGGGAGCTTCACTGCTTGTCGACGGTGGCATGTACGTCAACCTTCAGTAACTCGTCCTTTCACTCATCTGGCTGCCTTTCCAGTATTTTCTGCAAGGCAGAAAAGAGGATTCCGCGTCATGAAACTTTCCGTCAACACCTTTCGCGCCGGACTTGTCGAGGAGCGAGTGCAATATGGCATGTGGGTCGGCTTCGCCAGTGGCTATGCCGCAGAAATCGAAGCTGGCCTGGGTTATGACTGGTTGCTGATCGATGGTGAGCATGCGCCTAACAACGTGGCCACCATCCTGGCCCAGTTGCAGGCCCTGGCACCTTACCCCAGCTCTCCTGTGGTGCGTTGTGTCAATCATGATCCTGCACTGATCAAGCAATTACTGGATATTGGCGCCCAGACCCTGATGGTTCCCATGGTGGAAACTGCTGAACAGGCAGAGGCTCTGGTGTCGGCCATGCGCTATCCCCCGCACGGCCGACGTGGCGTTGGCGGAGGGCTGGTTCGGGCAACACGCTGGGATGACATCAACGACTATCTTGCCATTGCTCATCAGGAGCTATGTTTGATCGTTCAAGTGGAATCGGCAGCAGGTGTCGAGAATGCCGCCGCCATTGCGGCGGTAGAAGGGGTCGATGCGGTATTTATCGGCCCCGCCGATCTGTCATCGGCATTGGGTAATCCCGGCAATCCTGGGCACCCGGATGTTCAACAAGCCATTGCTTCGACCATTGCCACCGTCAAGGCTGCGGGCAAGCAGGTGGGCATCCTGGCGCCTCAGGAAGATGACGCGCACCGCTACATCGACCTTGGCTGCACCTTCGTCGCCGTTGCCATCGACATCAGCCTGCTGCGCCAGGCCGCCCGCGAAGCCTTGGCACGTTTCTCAAGTGGCGCATTACCCCCTGAAACTCCTTCGGCACTGTATTGAATCGAATTGTATTGAACCGACAGGCCCACGCCATCCAACACACAATGACAATGAAAGGAGTCACGCCATGAGTTCTCCGACCAGGTACCAGAACTACATCAACGCAGCCTTCGTCGACACTGACGAACATCTCGAAGTCCGTAACCCTGCCAATGGCGACCTGCTGTCTCTGGTGCCTGAATCCCGTGCCAGTGACGTTGAAGCCGCCATTGATGCTGCGCATAGCGCAAAGAAAGCCTGGGCAGCACTGCCAGCCATCGAGCGTGCCGGCTATCTACGCAAGATTGCGGCCCGTATTCGCCAGGATGTCTCTGGACTGGCCAGGATGATCAGTGCTGAGCAAGGCAAGGTGACAGGCCTTGCGGAAGTAGAGGTCAATTTCACAGCGGACTACCTGGACTACATGGCGGAGTGGGCGCGACGCATCGAAGGTGAGGTGATAGAAAGCGATCGTCCCAATGAAACCATCATGATGCTGCGCAAGCCATTGGGTGTTATTGCGGGCATCCTGCCATGGAATTTTCCGTTCTTCCTCATTGCCCGGAAGATGGCTCCTGCCTTGGTCACTGGCAATACCATTGTTATCAAGCCCAGCGAAGAGACTCCCAACAACTGTTTTGCCTTTGCTCGCATCGTGCATGAAATCGGCTTGCCGAAAGGTGTCTTCAATGTGGTCAGCGGGGCAGGCCGGGGTGCTGGAGAAGCACTGACAGGCAGTTCCCGTGTCGACATGATCAGCTTCACCGGGAGCGTAGCGACAGGGTCGCGCATCATGGCCCAGGCGGCCCCCAATCTGACCAAACTGAACCTGGAGCTTGGGGGCAAGGCGCCCGCCATTGTGCTTGATGATGCGGACCTTGATCTGGCCGTCAACGCCATACGTGCCTCCCGAATCATCAACACCGGGCAAGTATGCAACTGCGCGGAAAGAGTGTACGTGCACCGTTCCATCGCAGGAGACTTTATCGACCACATGGCAAGCGCCATGGCCGCCACGACCTTTGGCGACCCTCTGGCGGAACCTGACGTCGAGATGGGTCCATTGATCAACCAAGGTGGACTCGACAAAGTGGAACAGATGGTGAAGACCGCGATGGAAGAGGGGGCGGAGCTGATCACCGGAGGAAGGGTGGCTGAACGGGGTAAGGGCTTCCACTATCAGCCCACCGTCTTGTCAGGCTGCCGTGCTGACATGGACATCATGCGCAGGGAAATCTTTGGTCCAGTGCTTCCCATTCAAGTGATCGATGACCTTGATGAAGCCATTGCACTGGCCAACGACTCGGAATACGGCCTGACATCTTCCATCTATACCCGCAGCCTGGCCAGTGCCATGCGCGCCTGTCGGGAAATTGATTACGGCGAAACTTACATCAATCGCGAAAACTTCGAGGCCATGCAAGGCTTCCATGCAGGGGTGCGAAAGTCCGGCATCGGCGGTGCCGATGGCAAGCACGGCCTGTACGAATATACCCACACTCAGGTCGTGTATCTGGAAGCCTGAATTCAACTCAGACGATCTCCACCAGTCAGCAGTTCTTCCGTTCCGTTATTCTCCTGACACATAACTGACGTGGCAGGCGAGAGAGGCGCAGCCCAAGGCTGTGTCCGGGAGAGCTGTTGCCCCTATTTTCCTGCATGGGCATGTTCTTGAATGGACAAGTCCGGGGAGCTTTCCATGGAAATCATGCATCTCACCATCGCGATTGGGCTAATTCTCGGCCTGATTCTCTATTTCAAGCTCAATCCTGCCATCAGCCTGGTCATGGGCAGCCTGTATCTGGGGCTTGCCATGCATCTCGGACTATCCGAAACGGTGTCAGCCATTGGCAGCGGCTTTGGCAATATCATGGCAGCCATCGGCTTGCCGATCGGGTTCGGCGTCATCATTGGCCAACTGATGAGCGACTCCAGAGCCGCCCACCGAATTGCTCATAGCCTGGTCGCCATGGCCCCTAGGGGTAGTGGGCTTTATGTATTAGGGTTGACAGGGTTTTTGCTGTCGATCCCTGTGTTTTTCGATGTCACCTTCGTGATTCTGATTCCATTGGGCGTCGCCCTGGCACGGACATTGGGCAAACCACTGCCTTATGCTGTTGGAGCTCTCGTCATCGGGGCCGCCACCTCCCATACCATCGTGCCTCCCACGCCCAATCCATTGGCCGCGGCATCCATTCTGGGATTCGATATTGGGGTGATGACCTTTGCCGGCCTGGCGGTCGGCCTGGTCACTGCCGTGGTGGTCATGAAAATCTATTTCACCATTCTGGATATGGGGCTGTGGCAGCCGGAAAAGGATCAGATTGCCGGCGTTTCTGTTGCAGATGATGCCTCTGCGGAAGCTCCTTCGCAGCGCATACCGCTGTGGATGGCCTTGTTGCCAGTGCTGCTTCCCATCCTGCTGATTCTATCGGGAACGCTCTATGGTTACTGTCAGCAGCTTGGCGTATTGGCCGGTGATGAACTGCCTGATTCTGTTGCTTTTTTCAGTGATCGCATTGTTGCCCTGATGGCAGGAGCTCTTGCAGCATATGCTGTTGCATCGCGTGAAATGGACCGCACCCAGCGTGACGAGAGCGCCACCCGGGGCCTGCAGACGGCGGGGCTGGTCCTGCTGGTGACTGGTGCCGGAGGTTCTCTGGGCAAGGTGATCCAGGATACCGAGATCGGCACCCGCCTGGTCGAAAGCCTGTTCCATGAGAGTCAGTCTGCCATTGGCATGGTCCTGCTGGCCTATGGCTTGGCCGCCGTTTTTCGGATTGCCCAGGGGTCAGGCACCGTCGCCGGCATCACCGCCATGACCATCATGGCCGGCGCTGCCAACATTGGTGTCGTCGATCCGCTATGGATTGCACTGGCTGCGCTTTCCGGAGGCATCAGCATTGGCCATGTCAACGACAGCGGGTTCTGGATCACATCGCAACTGGCAGGTTTCAGCATACGTGGCGGCTTCAAGACCTACACGCTGGGCGAGGCCCTGGTATCGCTGGTGATTCTGACTATTGCGCTGCTGGGGGCCACTTTCTGGCCCTGACACTGCCTGGTTGTCATGCGATCAGAATGCTGGTTTGAAGTCATCAAGAGCACCAATTTCTGTCTGATCAGATACCAAACCAAACGGGTATCCATAATGGATACCCGTTGAACACTTACTGTACCAAAATAGATATATTTACTCTTGCACAGCTTCTTCAACCCAACCGGGAAGAAGATCATAAATAGCCTGAATAGCACCATCGCCGCCATTCAGGTTGTAATGCTCGTTCATGTAATCAATATCGACTGTCTTTAGCCAGACTTTCCCAGACTCATCTTCCCAAATGATCGTCTTTATCGGCAGTTGCTCCATCGCCATGATATTGGTACTCAGCAACTTCCCAACCAGTTTACTATTCTGGAAGAAGACTGTCTCCGCCGGAAGAATACTGTGCCCTGAGATCTTGGCAACAGCTTGTTGATCGATACGATCATATTTCAACACCTCAGGATATCGATCAACCACAGCCAGCAGCCTATCGACTGTGACCCTCACGGAATATGGGCTTTTCCATTTCCAGTGATTGGCTTGTGCTTTCTTTAATAGCTCGGATTTATTAAAATTCTGATCTTCCATTTTTCTATCCTATTCAATAAAATTTGACAAAAACATATGCATGGAGAACATCATACAAGATATTTTAAAAGTTGTTATTTATAGAAATAATAAAGTCATTTAACATCATAAGACTCCACTTTTTTATTTAAATTATTATCTCAATGGCAAAGATGAATAAGAGATTAGTATAGGATGCTACTTACTTTATCTGGATGCCAGCTATTTGGCCCGTGAACCATGCTAAAAATGCGGAAAACATTCTGAAAAATGAGTAATTTTATTCTGGCGCTTGTTTAGATAGCCAGGCAATCCATAAAGGAGTAACAGAACAGAATATTTTTGAGTAAATTCAGGCCAGGATTCCAAAAATTCTGAAACGAGGTATGCAGAGATATGGCAGCAGCACAAAAGCCCGATAATGTGGCTGCAGTCATGAAAGTGTTCGCGATCCTTGAAAGCCTGGCCGAGCAGGGCATTACAGGACCGCGTAGAGGCAAAGCTTGGCCTACGCTGCCTTGCAGGCCCCATTTTCTGATCGTTTCGGCAGCGCAGTGGCGGCACTGAGCCTATCCTTCCCCATGGTGCGCTACGATGCACAAAAGCGGGATGCGTACGTACAGATGTTGCACGCAGGCAGCAGGAGAAGAAATTTCCAAGGGCCTCGGTTACCACGACTATGAATTCTCAAGGGCGACGTCTGCGCTTTCTGGCTAAGGCCAGAAAAATATCCGCTGACATGTCGATGTTCATCTTCTTCGTTCGTCCTTCTTGCATGAAATGCCTGTTCAAGCGTGAAACGAAAGGGAGGAAATGAAATGCGAAATTTTACCGTCAGTGCATTTATCAGTCTCGATGGCGTCGTACAGGCACCGGGCGGCCCGAACGAAGATCCGAGTGGTGGGTTCGACTATGGAGGCTGGACCACCCATTATGCTGATGAGGTAATCGGTGCCGCCATAGACGAAAGCTTCGCAAGGCCTTTCGACCTGCTGCTTGGTCGCAACACCTATGACATCTTTGCTGCCCACTGGCCCTATGTTGAAACCGATCCTTCGGCCGAGGGTTTCAGCGAGCAGGATGCCTCCATCGCCGAGCTATTCAACCGCGTGACAAAATACGTCGCCACGCATTCGCCGAATACACTGTCCTGGCAAAACAGCCAGTGGCTAGGTGAGGATGTCGTTGCCACGTTACGCGACTTGAAGAAAGAGGAAGGTCCGGACTTGTGGATCTGGGGCTCCAGCCGCCTGATCCAGACACTGCTCGCCGCCGACCTCATCGACGAGTTTCAGCTGCTGTTCTATCCATTGGTACTCGGTAAGGGCAAGCGCCTGTTCGACTCCGGCACCATGCCTGCGGCCTTCGAACTGGTAAAATCGACGGCATCACCAAACGGCGTGCTGATTGCTACCTACAAGCGTGCAGGCGAGATCCAGATCGGTTCCTTTGCCTTGGATCCCCCAAGCGAAGCCGAGCTTGAGCGACGCAAGAACTGCAGTTGAACAACGTGAAGCTCAGATTCAAGATCAAGTTTGTCGTGAAAAGTGCGGCTCAGAGGCCGCACTTTTTTTCTGAGAACTTACACGTTGCTGAAATTCGCGATGCGTAGGGGCGAGCATAGTGCAGGACCCAAGATGCAGAACTGTCAGCGGGCCAGCCACCCTCCATCGACAGCCAGAGTGTGCCCATGCACATAGCCTGAAGCCAGGAAAGCCAGGAAAGCCAGGAAAGCCAGGAAAGCCAGGAAAGCCAGGAATACTGCGGCTACTGCAAGATTCTCAGCAAGCCCCCCATCAGCCTGCGGGAATGCGTATCAGAATCTCCGTACTGCATATGAAAGACAACATTGTCATCCGCCATGACAAAGTAAAAATATGCTTCCACGTGCCAGCGTATCGCCGTCAGGCTCTAGTACGTGGGGTTATGGGCAATTGTCAACGAGGCATTTGTCAACGAAGTACTTGTCAGCGAAGCACCTCGAACAGGCTTACGATCCAGAGGACCTGGAAGGTCAGGGCAAAGACGGCAAAAGCGACCTGGTAGCGTTCCGACTGCCACACCAGGCCCAGCAAAGCTCCCACGATCAGCAATCCCTGCCGGGCGGGATAAAACCAACCGTCGTAGTAATAGGTCACGTAATAGGTATTGCCTTTGAGCACGGTATCGATGACATCGACTATCAGCAGGATGAGCAGCAGCACATAGAAAGCGTTTCGCCGCTTGCGGAAATAGTCTCTAAAGCCCTGGTACTCGTCCATGCGATCGGGGAACAGTACGGCTGAAAGCGCCACGAACATCCCGGTATAGAAGAGCAGGAAGAAATAGATGGCGAAATACCAGTTCGTTCGACGTGTTAGGGCGAATTCAAACCACCAGAAATGGATGATGAACAGCAGCAGAAACAGCACCCAGCCAATGTGTGGCAGATACAGTTGCTCACGTCCAGGGTGCTGAACAAACCGTGTCAGCCCGGTGATCAACCGACTGACGCTCAGCCCCATCACCATGCCGATGATGATACGGACATGGGTGAAGACTTCCCCACTGGAAAAGGTATGCGGCAGCTCGTTCATGTCCCTGCCTGTTATTGCGGCTTCCACGCCATGAAGAAAGCCTAGACAAGCCGGTGGATTTCACAATGTCCAAATATTGCATGCCATCAGATTTACGTCGCAATAGATCAAAGATATGTCGTATGACGTCAACTGATGTGCCGTCAACTTGAGGACACTCCTTGTATCGATCACCTGGAGGTCCACATGAATCACAATGTCATCCTGACCTGCGCTGTCACCGGCGCTGGAGATACAACCGCCAAGCATCCTGGCGTACCGGTGACGCCCAAGCAGATTGCCGAGGCCTGCATCGAGGCGGCCAAGGCAGGCGCCAGCGTCGCGCATATTCACGTGCGAGACCCGGAGACCGGCGGCATCAGCCACGATCTGGCGCACTTTCGTGAGGTCATGGAACGCGTTCGTGAGGCCGACACTGACATCGTCATGAACATTACCGCCGGTGGTGGCGGTGACTGGATTCCTGATGCCAATGACCCGACTCGTGGTGGCCCTGGCAGCGACATTCAGACACCCGCCGAGCGCCATGCTCCGGTGGCCGAGCTGCTGCCTGAACTATGCACCCTGGACTGCGGCAGCCTCAATTTTGGCGACATGGTCTACATCAACCCGGCCGACTGGCTGCGCGAGCATGCACGTCTGGTCCAGGCAGCCGGCGTCAAGCCTGAGCTCGAGTGTTTCGATCTTGGCCATGTATGGTTTGCCCGTCAGTTGCAGGAAGAAGGGCTGATCGACGGTGATCCGCTGTATCAACTATGCCTGGGAATCCCGTGGGGTGCTGAAGCCGACACCGAAACCATGACAACCATGCGCAACAAGCTGCCAGTCAATGCCAACTGGGCGGCGTTTGGTATTGGCCGTCACCAGATGCCTATGGTAGCTCAGGCCATGCTGCTCGGAGGTCATGCCCGCGTCGGTCTGGAAGACAATCTCTATCTCGACAAGGGGGTTCTGGCCAGTAACGGTCAGTTGGTCGAAAAGGCGGCCAGCATCATCAACCACCTGGGTGGGCGTGTCATGACCCCAGCCGAAACGCGCGCTCACCTCAAGCTGCGCCATCCAGCAACCGGTCAGACCATGGAAGGTGACGCATGAGCCAGTTGAGCGTCATCGGCACCGGTGTCATTGGCAATGGCTGGATCGCCCGCGCCCTGGCGGCAGGCTGGGATGTGGTGGCCTTCGACCCTGCACCAGAGGCGCAGGAACGTACCCGTGCCTTCGTCGACAATGCCTGGCCATCGCTGACCCGTCTTGGACTGGCCGAGGGAGCCAGCCCAGAGCGCCTGCGCTTTGTCAGCGATATCAATGAAGCCGTTGTCGGTGCCGACCTGATTCAGGAAAACGTCCCGGAACGCCTCGAACTCAAGCAGGAAATCCTGGCACAGCTCGATGCGACAGCGCCTGCCAATGTTCTGATTGGTTCATCGACATCTGGCTTCAAGCCCAGCGACCTGCAGCTCAAATGTACCCAGGCACCGGGAAGAGTGATTGTCGCTCACCCCTTCAACCCTGTTTACCTGCTGCCACTGGTCGAGCTGGTTGGCGGCAAGGCAACCACTCCCGAGCATCTTGCTACGGCGCACGATGACTACAAGGCGCTTGGTATGCGCCCATTGGTCGTGCGTCGCGAAATCGAAGGCCACATTGCCGACAGGCTCATGGAAGCCCTGTGGCGAGAAGCCTTGCACCTGGTCAACGATGGTGTGGCCACCACCGAGGAAGTGGATGCCGCGGTGGTCTACGGCTGTGGTCTGCGCTGGTCCTTGATGGGCACCTTCCTGACCTTCCACCTGGCCGGAGGCGAGCAGGGCATGCGCCATATGCTGGAGCAGTTTGGCCCGGCACTGAAGCTGCCCTGGACCAAGCTCGAAGCCCCGGAACTGACGGACGAGCTGATCGATCGTGTCGTCGAGGGTTGTGAGTTCCAGGCGGCAGGGCGCTCCGTGGCCACGCTGGATCGTCGCCGTGACGACTTTCTCGTCGAACTGCTGGCCCTGGTCGAGAACTACTGGCCGGAGGCCGAAGGTCTCGAGGGACGTATCTGATGAGCCTGATGACAACCCAGGTCGCTCCCCAGTGGGTCGACTACAACGGCCATATGAACGATGCCGAGTATGCCCGGGTGTTCTCGCTTGGTGTCGAAGCCTTGATGGATCGCATCGGTCTCGATGTCGAGGGACGCCGCCAGCATGGCTATACCCTGTATACCCTCGAGACCCATTTGTGCTACCGCCGGGAGGCCCATCAGGGACAGGCGCTGATGGTCGATGTGCAGATGGTGGATCGTGATGCCAAGCGCCTGCATGTGTTGTTCGACATGCGCGACGAGGAGGGCAACCTCCTGGCCACCAGCGAGCAGATGCTGATGGGAATCGATGTGGCCAGTGGTCGACCGGCAGCGTTTCCCGACTCCGTGGCACAAGCCCTGAGCCAGGTGACGGAACTGGCGGATCCTGAATCGACCCCAGTGGGGCGCCGTATCGGAATCCCGCATCGTTGACCATACCCTGCACAGTTTCGCTGTGCAGGGAAATTCCTTGACGCAATATCAAGAGCCACCGAGGGAGGTGGCCGAGGAAATCCGGCCAATGGACATTGATAGCTCGGACATCGAGGCTTGGGGTATTGAGGCCTGGAATATTGACACCTTCGCCAGACGTTTCCAGTCAGGACTCGATGTTGTCTCCACATTGCCACTCGGTGCAGCCAGAGACTACTACGACACCTTGTGTGCCAGCTTCGCTGCGCCGCTGCCGGCCAACGTGCAGCTACATGATGACCGCATCAATGGCTGTCCTGTACGTCACCTGCGCCCGGAAGTTGGCGACAAAGATGGCGACAGGGGCAGGGTAGTCTACGTGCATGGCGGAGGCTTCTGTCTCGGTTCCGTGAACAGCCACCAGGGTATTGCGGCAGGGTTGGCCTGCGAACTGCAACGTGAAGTCGTCAGCATTGGCTACCGCAAGATGCCCGAAGCCCGATATGACCAGGCTATTGCCGATTGCCGCAACGTGATTCACAGCCTGAAGCCTGTTGCCGTGGTAGGGGATAGCGCCGGTGCCCGGCTGATCATCGATACGTTGTCCAGCCTGACGTTGCCCCAGTTGGAGGTCACGCCGGTCGTCGGCCTGATCTATCCCCTGGTGGGAACACCTCATCTCGATAGCCTGGGTGACGATGCACCCTTGCTCAGCCGTGCCGATGTCATGCAGGCCTGGTCTCTGATTCGTGCTCATGCTCCTCCCGATAACACCCATCAGGTTCCAGCACCTCGCATGGAGGTGCTGGCTGTCGAGCACGACCCACTGACTCGGCCCCTTGAGCGAGCGGTCCAGGGGTGGCGAGACAGCGGAGCCGACATCGGTTATCGCTGTGCTGCCAACATGCTGCATGGCGCTTTGCATGCGCGTGAACAGCTACCCGAGATGAAGATCGCCTGGCAACGATTCTGCGTTGCCCTGGATGACCGCCTTGCCCAGACACCTTGTGCAACTCGGTCTTGAGACACCCAGGTCTAGCAACCAGTCTTGCTCCCAGTCCTGACAACCGGCCCTGATCTGAGAAGCACCCGACAAGAGGAAGCCTGCATTCAACTGGAAGGATATTGAAGCGAAGGAATGTTCAGACGAAAGCGTATTCAAGTGCAAGAAAGTACGTCCACGACAACGATAACGAGACGCACATGAAAACCCATATTTCCACCTCCGTTGCCACCATCGTCACCGTCATTGCCCTGATTGCCTTTGCGGCGATGGCGCCGGGGCCCTTCCAATCTCTGCTCGATGTCATCAAGACCCACGTCATCGGCAATTTCGGCTTTATCTTCACCTATCCAGCCTTTGCAGCATCCATCGTTTTCATTGTGCTGATGTTTACCCCGCTGGGGCGCCTGCGCTTCGGCCAGGGAAAGCCCGAATTCTCCACGCTTACCTGGCTTGGCATGCTGTTCGCCACTGGAATGGGCATTGGCCTGGTGACCTGGGGAGTGCTGGAGCCGCGCTACCATGTCGAGGCAGGCCACAGCACAGACCAGGCGCTGCTGTATGCTTTCAACCACTGGGGGTTGCTGGCCTGGGCAGGCTATCTGGCCATCGGCGTGATCTTTGCCCATTGCATGTACAACTTGAAGATCGATAAACCTGCCGAAGCACTGTTGGGTGGTGGCTGGTTGAGCAAGCTCAACCTTGTCAGCCTGGTGGTATCGACCGTCATCGGCTTGTCACTGACGTTCACCTATGCCGCAGAGCCGCTGCAGCAAAGCCTGCAGCAGTTCTTCGGTATTCAGGTCGGGCCAAGTGTGATCATCGCCGTACTATCGTTGTTTGCGATTGCTTCCAGCACTTCCGGGCTCAACCGCGGCATCAAATGGTTGAGCAACTACAACACCCTGTTTGCCATCATCTTGATGCTCAGTGTGTTCGCATTGACGCTGCCGCAGGACATCCTCACCACCTTTGCCCGACTGGTACCGGAGTACCTGGTAAAATACCCGGCCATGGCAACGGATATCGGCTATGCCGACCCCGAGCACAAGGCCTGGCTGGCTGACTGGTTGTATGCCTTCGAGGCTGCCTGGTATGGCTGGTTCATCTTTACCGGCGTCTTCATCGCCCGCATTTCGCGTGGGCGAACACTGCGTCAGCTGGTTCTCGGTGTCATGCTGGTTCCCAGCCTGTTTTCGTGTCTCTGGTTCACCGTCTTCGGGCTCGGGGGGCTGAGCACGGGATCCGCCGATGTCTTCGCACTGATGGAAAGCCTCGACAGTCACGGCATCCTGTCTGCGATCCTGGCACTCAATATCCTGTTGTTCTTCGTGACCAGCGCCGATTCTGCCGGTCTTGTCTGCGAGATGCTGACCGTGCAGCGCTCTCGTGTCTTCTGGATCATCGCCATGGCGGCCCTGGCGATCGTCATCAATTGGCTCGATGGCGACATCTTCAAGGTCATTCTGACCCTGATTTCAGTCGCAGCGATTCCGGTTGCCTTCGGCATCTTCGCTCTGGTGGTGGCTTTCATCCTGCGCCTGAAGCGTACTTCATCAAGCCCTGCCAGCACACAGCGCAGCATGGCAAGCGATCGTCCAGACAGCTGACTGGCCGAGAGCCGCACCATCTTACCGATGCGGGATACTTCCTGATGGATACTGCCTGATCAGAAGTATCCCGTTGACGGCAGCGACAGAGTGCTGCCACGGGAACGCCGGCCCGTTGTCCGGCCGTGAGAGGAGAGTCGTTATCCAATCACCACATCACTCATCTTCCCCTGAAAGCCATCCACAGCCAGAAGGCCCTCGATCCCTCGAGGACGACCTGCAATCAAATGGTTACCCTGAATCGGCACTCGCCCAGCGCGGCCTGTTCCGTCACATGCATAAGGGCATGACGCTATCTGCGGCACTTCTGGTGCTGGCCTTTGTTGTTGCCACTGGTGCCAACCCAGAACTGTCCGGCGCCCTGTTCGGCGCTGCACGGAATTGGATCGAGACCACTTTCGGCGGCTATTACCTGGTGACAATCGTCGTGCTGATCGCCGTGTGCTTCTTCATTGCCCTGTCGCCATTTGGCAGCCTGCGCCTGGGGCGTGACGGAGAAAAGCCAGAATTCAGCCGCTTTGCCTGGTTTTCCATGCTGTTTTCCGCAGGCATCGGCATTGGCATCCTGTTCTTTGGTGTCGCTGAGCCGATTTTCTACTTCGACAATAGCGGGGGCTTTGGTTACCCCAACAATCCCCATGCCGACATGGCGGGAGATACCGCGCTGAACCATCAGCGTGCCATCGATGCGCTGCGCGTCACTTTCTTCCACTGGGGCCTGCACGGCTGGGCGGTCTATGTCATCGTCGGCATGGCGCTTGCCTATTTTGCTTACCGCAAAGGCTTGCCCTTGGCACTGCGTTCAGCCTTGTACCCGTTCATCGGCACTCGCATCTACGGCCCAATAGGGCACACCGTCGATATCCTTGGGGTGCTTGGTTGTGTCTTCGGTGTTGCCACGTCGCTGGGACTGGGCGTCAGCCAGATGGCGGTTGGCCTGAATCGCCTGGTCGGCATCAGCGCCGGTCTCGATACCCAGTTGTTGCTGATCGCCGTCATCACCGTGATTTCCATTTTGTCGGCAATGTCCGGGGTCAAGCGCGGCATCAAGCTCATTTCCGAGCTCAATATCTGGGTATCGGTGCTGGTCATCGGCGCCTTCGTCATCGGTGGTCCGACGCTGTGGTTGCTGACATCCTTCGGAGAGACCCTCACCGATTACGTCACTCACTTCATTCCCATGGGGCTGTGGTATCCCGATGAACCATCTGAAGCCGAGTGGCTGCAGGCATGGACTATCTTCTACTGGGGCTGGTGGCTGGCCTGGGCGCCGTTCATTGGCCTGTTCATCGCACGCATTTCGCGTGGCCGCACTCTGCGAGAGTTCGTGCTCGGCGTACTGCTGGTACCCACCTTCATCATCTTCGTGTGGTTAGGCATCTTCGGCGGCACGGCGCTACATCAGGAGCTGTCTGCCGCCGGCGGGGTAGGCAGTGCCGGTATCATGGACCTGGTCAATGACTGGAATCTGCCTGCGGCACTTTTTGCCACGGCAGATGGTGTTGCCGGCCATGGCACTCTGGCCTGGATACTCTCGGCAATGATGGTCTTCTTGCTGATGAGCTGGTTCGTCACCAGCGCCGATTCCAGTACTCTGGTTCTGACCACCATACTGTCACTTGGCAACCCGGAGCCTCCCCAGCATTTCCGTATCTTCTGGGGGCTGGTGATCGGTATGGTCGCGGCCGTGTTACTGGTCGCAGGCGGCCTCACGGCACTGCAGACCGCCTTGATTGCTACAGCATTGCCGCTCAGTGTCGTGATACTGATGATGACGGCAGGGGTGTTGGTGTCCTTGTTCAAGGAGCGAAGCGAGAAGGCAGAGCGATCCACCGAAACCCGTTAGCAAAGAGCGCTAGAGTCAGCAAAGAGCGTTAGAAAGAGCCTGTCAGGAAGAGCGGTTTCGCTTGCGCATCGTCCCGGGCGGAAAGCCGAAATGGCGCTGAAAGGCCCGGGAAAACGTCGAGGCAGACCCGAAACCGCAGGCCAGTCCGATGGCTAATACGCTGAGGTCTGTCTCACGTAACAAATGTTCGGCACGCTTCAAGCGCAAGCCTAGATAGTAGGCGCCCGGGGTAGTATCCAGGGTATCCTGAAACAGGCGTTGCAACTGGCGGGCCGAAATGCCGCTGCGCAGTGCTATCTCATGCAGTGGCAGGGGTGATTCCAGGTGGCGTTCCATCAACGCCACCGCTTCCACCAGACGCGGATGATGGCTGCCCAGACGTCGGGCCAATGTCATCCGCTGATGGTCGCCTCGTGAACGCATGCGGTCATGGATCAACTGTTCCGACACATCGATGGCCAGTGTTGTGCCATGCCGACGAGCCATCATCTCCAGCGCCATATCCATGGCTGCCGCTCCTCCCGCACAGAAAAAGCGCCGCTTGCCCAATAGGAACAGCTCATCACAGGTGGGAATCTGCGGATAGCGTTCATTGAAGGCTGGCAGCGACTCCCAATGCAGCGTCACTGTTTCACCTGCCAGCAACCCTGCTTCGGCCAACACCACCGCCCCCGTATCCAGGGCTCCAATGCGACAGCCTCCCTGGTCGAGACGATTGAGCCAGCCCCTCAGGCCATGGCCAATCCACATCTCGGGATCGAAACCACTGCATACCGCCAGTGCCGGAAGATGGCGAACCTCCTGCATGGGATGATCGACCAGCAGGGTCATGCCGTTACTGGCAGTCACAGGTTCTCCGCTAAGCCCGATCAGGGTCCAGTCGTAGAGTTTTCTGCCGGCAATGCGGTTGGCAATACGCAATGGCTCCACGGCAGAAAAGAACGCCATCATCGAGAATCCGGGCAATAACAGGAAGCCGATATGCTCGGTATCAAAACTGGAGGACTCGGTCATACGGACGCTCTGCAAGGGGCCGACAGCAAATCTGAAGACAGCAAATCTGAAGATAGCGGGATACCATAACGGCGAGCCGCCATATGTGGAAGCCTGCCAGGATGGAAGGTCATGAAGGAAAGGTCATGAGGGTAACGCTCATGAAGAAGCCTGCCTGGCAGGAGAACTTATCCCCATCAGCATGGGCCACACCAGCTCCAGCGCGGCACGTCCGGCACAGCGATGCCGATAGAGTCGAATCTCGAACTCCACTGTCCAGCGTGATTCACCTGCATGGACCAGTTCCCCCTTTTCCAGGGCAGAGTTGGCAACTCGCTCAGGCAGCCAGCCAAGGCCATAGCCTAGGCTGACCAGTTCTCGGATATTGCTGCTCTGGATGCTCTCGTTGAGCACAGTGAGCGTCGGACAGCCCGGCTGGCTATCGAGGTGAGCACTGATGGAGGCACCGATGATGCCGCGAGGATGATAAGCGATCAGAGGCAGGGAACGACCGCGGTCGCCATCCAGAGGAAAGCTGGGCATTCCCTGTTCATCCGGAAGGCATACCGGAAAATAACGTTCCCGGCCAATCACGCAATACTCCGTCTCTTCATCGGCCACTTCGAGGGGATTGCCATTCACGGGCCAATAGCACAGCGCCAGATCGATCTCGCCGGATGCCAGGCCCTGAAAATAATCAGCAAGCAGCCATGATGTTGCCCGTAGCTGGGGAACCAGAGGCGGTGGCGAATCAAGGCTTTCCAACCATTCCGGGAAAAAGTGGCTCAACAGGCTTTGCGATGCCCCAAGATGCAATTGACCTGCCTGTTCTTCAGCCATTTGTGCCAGGCGCTGACGAGTGGCCCCCACACGCCAGGTCACGTCCTGGCACATGACCAGAAAGGTCTCGCCAGCGGGCGTCAATGACAAGGGCAGCGTCTGACGGTTGATCAGCGTCGTCCCCATTTCCTCTTCAAGCAGCTTGATACGGCGCGAGAAGGTCGGTTGAGTGACATTCTGCTCCTCGGCAGCACGCGAGAAATGTCGCGTACGGGCCAGGGCCAGAAAATCTTCCAGCCAGCGGATTTCCATGGGAATCTCGTGTTTTTTTGGTGCTTTTAATTAACTTCGTGTTACAGCATAGTCCCTGCGGTGGTGCATTCTGCCAGAAGGAGGACAAATCGACTTTCCTGATATGCCCTCTCAACTCCATGAATGTGACATCCTTCAACTGATGCGGCCTTCTTCGACAGCATGGCAGGCCACCTGGCCACCATCACTGGTGGCAATCAGCCTGGGAATTTCCCGGCGACAGCGTTCGCTGACATGCGGGCAACGAGCATGGAAAACACAACCTGAAGGCAGATTGACCGGTGTCGGCACTTCGCCTTGCAGGCGAATATGCTGCGGACGGTCATCTTCCAGCTTGGGAATGGCTGACATCAATGCCTGGGTATAGGGGTGGCGGGGATGGGCGAACAGCGTCCTGGTCGTAGCGACCTCGCATACTCGCCCCAGATACATTACCGCGACTCGAGTACCGAAGTGCTCGACCACGGACAGGTCGTGGGTGATGAACAGATAGGTCAGGTGACGTTCGCGCTGCGCTTCCATCAGCAGGTTCAACACCTGGGCCTGGATGGATACGTCCAAGGCAGATATCGGCTCATCGGCAACAATGAACTCCGGATCCACCGCCAGCGCCCTGGCAATGGCAATACGTTGGCGCTGGCCACCGGAGAACTCATGACCATAGCGCACGCCCCAGTCCGGAGCGATGCCCACTGACGTCATCACTTCGGCAACCTTTTCGCGAATCTGTTCACGATTCCAGCCTGGCTGATGCAGGCGAATCGGTTCTTCCAGTGTCTGCTGGATCGTCATGCGTGGGTTGAGCGAGGCATAGGGATTCTGAAAAATCATCTGCATGCGCTTGCGGAAGGGCAGCAGCGCCTTGCTTTCCAGATGGTCGATGCGCTCTCCATCGTAATGAATCTCACCGGCAGATGGGCGCAGCAACCCCATGACAGTACGGGCTACTGTGGACTTGCCACAGCCAGACTCGCCCACGACACACAATGCCTCACCGCGGTGAATGTCTAGATCGACACCATTGATCGCGTGGACATGGGATTGTTCACGTACCAGACGACCACGGCGGAACTTCAGTTGTTCGAGGAAGTCGCCGGAAAGGTCGAAGCGCTTCTCCAGGCCTCGAATCTCAAGCAGAGTTCGTGTCGCTTGATCCTGGTGCTCAGATTCATGTTCATGCGATGCAAGCGCCACATGGGCTGCACTGGCTGTCATGGGGTTACCTCCTCGACCGGAATGCGGTTGGCATCTTGCATTTCGGCGACCATGTGACAGGCCACCTGACAATTACCCGAGCGCACGAAGCCAGGTACTTCTTCGTGGCAGGAAACCCGTTCGCTGCCATCGGGGCGGGTAGTGAAATCGCAACGGGGATGAAAGGTGCAGCCACTCGGTAGATTGTTCAACGACGGCATGCTGCCGCGAATCTGATTGAGCCGTTGGCCAGGAGTCGCCATCTGCGGCAGGGCATTCATCAATCCCTGAGTATAGGGGTGCTGGGGATCATTGATGATTTCCCGGGTTGGCCCCTGTTCGATGACGCGGCCGGCATACATGACCAACATGCGCTGGGTGACCTGGCTGACGACGCCCAGGTCATGGGTGATGAGGATCAACGCGACATTGTGCTTCTCGCATAACTCCAGCAACAGCGCCATGATCTCGGCTTGAATGGTCACATCCAGCGCGGTGGTCGGCTCATCGGCAATGATGATATCCGGGTCCAGCAGCAGGGCGATAGCAATGATGATGCGCTGACGCATACCTCCGGACAGCTCATGCGGATACTGGCTCAAACGCTTTTCCGGCGAGGGAATCTGCACCTGCTCCAGCTTGCGCAAGGAGATACTTCGGGCTTCCTTGGTCGAGATGCGGCGATGGGCCTTGAGGCATTCGACCATCTGTTCGCCGATGGACAACACAGGATTGAGCGTCATCATCGGGTCCTGGAAGATCATCGAGATTCGGTGACCACGTACTTTGCGCAGTTGCCGGTCGCTCATCGAGGTCAGTTCCTGACCATCGAAATTGATGCTGCCGCCCGCGATATAACCGGGCTTGGCAATCAGGTTGAGCAGACTGAAGGCGGCAACCGATTTGCCTGCACCGGACTCTCCTACGATGCCCAGGCGCTCGCCACGGTCGAGGCTGAAGCACACATCGCGCAGGGCCTTGATATCGCCCTGGCGCAAGGCAAAGCGCACATCCAGGTGGTTGACTTCTAGCAGTGCCATAATCTGGTTTCTCCTCGCTTCAGCCCTTGTACAACCGTGGATTGAGCACATCACGCAGCCAGTCACCAAGCAGGTTGATCACCAGCACCAGCACCACCAGCACCAGGCCGGGAATCAAGGTGATCCACCATGAACCGGACTGCAGGTAATCGAAACCGGACTTGATCAATGAGCCCAGGGAAGGCTGGGTTTCGGGCATGCCAAGGCCAAGGAAAGACAGCGCAGCTTCAGAAATGATGGCATTGGCCACCTGTACCGTGGAGATGACGAAAATCGGCGACAGCGTGTTGGGCAGGATATGGCGAAACATGATCCGACGACGACGCAGCCCCATGACGCGAGCGGCATCGACATATTCCTTGGCCTTCTCGGCCAGCACTGACGCTCGCACGGTACGCGCATACTGTGGCCATTCGGCCAGGCCGATGATCAGCACCAGCAGCCACATGGCATAGTCGCTGTAGGTGGCACCGCCAAAGATCGACTTGAACAGTGCGCCGACCACGATAGCCACCATCAAGGTGGAGAAGGACAGCTGGATATCAGCCAGGCGCATCAGGAAGGCATCGATGCGGCCACCGAGATAGCCGGCCAGCAGGCCAAAGCACACGCCAATGGTAGCCTGCAGCAACACCGCACCAAAGCCGATGACCAGGGAGACCCGCATGCCATAGAGGATGGTCGACAGCAGATCACGCCCCTGGGCATCAGTGCCCATGAAATACAGCGGATCCGCTCCCTCGATCCAGAACGGCGGCAGTTCCGAGGCCAGCAGGTCGATACTGGCGAGATCATAAGGATTGGTCGGCGCAAGCCAGGGTGCCAGCACCGCCGCGCCGACCATGAGGATAAAGATGATCAGGCTCAGTTGAGCGACCAGGTCACGCTTGAAGCTATAAAGCAGGAAGGAGTCGCGGAAACGCTCCCAACGGCTGGGCATCCTGGGAGACGCCGCACGGGATGATGATGTAGTGGAAATCGTCATGCGGGCTTGCCTGTGAGCTTGACGGTGGGATTGACCAGGCCATAGATCAGGTCAACAACGGTGTTGGTAACGACAAAGATCACACCAACGATCATCAGATAGGTCACGATCAAGGGAATGTCCGAGCGGTTGATGGCATCGAGGAACATCAGCCCCATGCCCGGCCACTGGAATACGGTCTCGGTAAGAATGGTATAGGCCACCAGGGTGCCGATCTGCACACCGCCGACGGTGATCACCGGCAGCATGGTGTTCTTCAGGGCATGCACGAAGTAGATGCGACGCATGGAGATGCCCTTGGCCCGGGCGAACTTGACGTACTCGGACTGCAGCACTTCAAGCATCTCGGCGCGGATCAGGCGAATGAACAGCGGCAGCATGATCGATGCCAGGGAGATAGCGGGCAATATCAGGTAAGTCAGCCCCTTGAGCGAAGTGAAATTGGTATACCAGGTGCCAAAGACATGTTCGGGATTGCCACGTCCATAGGCTGGCAGGCCGCCTTCGGTGGAAATCAGGTCATTGAGCCAGGCTCCCCAGGAAGTATCCGCGGGGAAGGGCGACCAACTCATACCGATGGCAAACAGCTGAATCAGCACGATAGCGGTCAGGAACACCGGAATAGAGATACCGACGATGGACACCCCCATGAAGAAACGCGACAACCAGGCTCGAGGCTTGATCGCGCTATACACGCCAATGGGCACCGACAGCAGGATGATCAGCAAAGTAGAAGCAAATACCAGCTCCAGGGTCGCCGGCAAGTGACGCAGAATGACCTGGGTAGTCGGTTCGTGGAAGACGTAGGAATAGCCAAAGTCGAACTGCGTTGCATTGACCGCAAAGCGCAGATACTGGACCAGGAACGGATCATTCAGGCCAAGTTCTTCGCGCAGGGCAGCGCGCTCGCTTTCCGGAACAGACTGGCCAACCATCTGCTGGACGGGGTCACCGAGATTATCCTGGATGGCGAAAGCGATCAGGCTGATGACAAACATCACCAGCAGCGCATGGAACAGGCGCTTGATCAGAAATGCGATCATTGAGGAAATACCTGATAAGGGGGAAGCGTCGTCCCTGCCGAGACGCCGCTCTGTGCCAGAAAATACGAGGCTGCCGTCAGCAGCCTCTACGATGGCCCTGGACCTTTATTCTTCTATGACCAGGTCCCCGAGATAGGGGAAGTTCATCACGTTGAGAATCGGTTCGATATCGGCATTGTTAGCCGATGCCCAGGCCAGGTCCTGCCAATGCAATGGTACGAAGGCCGCATCGTCGTACAGACCTTGTTCGATCTGCTGGAGCATATCGGCACGCTTGTCCTTGTCGAGCTCCAGGTTGGCCTGTTCAAGCAGCTTGTCGAGTTCCGGGTTGCAGTAATTGCCAGCGTTGTACTGGCCTGCTCCCGTTTCGGCATTGGGGCACTCAGTGATGTACTGGAAGAAGTTGGCAGAGTCTTCGGTATCAGCATGCCAGCCGATCAGCATCATATCCGCCGCACGATTGTCGTATTCCCCCCAGTACTGCGCCTTGGGCAGGGTCTTCAGGTCCACGCGAACGTTGATCTTGGCCAGCATGGCCGCCACTGCCTGAGCAATCTTGGCATCGTTCACGTAACGGTTGTTGGGCGCCATCATGGTGATGGAGAAGCCATCTTCATAACCCGCTTCAGCCATCAATTCCTTGGCTTTTTCCAGATCGTAGCGAGGAGTCAGATCGGGATTATGGCCGGCATAGCCTTCCGGCGATAGCTGCGCGGCGGGAGTGGCAAAGCCTTTCATCAACCGTGAAGCAATGCCTTCCTGGTTGATGGCATAGGTGAAGGCCTGGCGGACACGTGCATCCTTGAAGGCTTCGACGCGCTCCTGATTCATGTGCAGCAGGATGATGCGCGTGCCGGACATGGTCACCAGCTTGGCGTCCGGATCGGCCTCGACACGTTCCAGATCGTTGGGTGGAACAGGAGCAATGAAGTCCACATCGCCAGAGAGCAGAGCGGAAACGCGGGTGGCATTCTCATTGATGGGCGTCAGCACGATGTGATCGACGTTACCAGGAGATTCGGTATCCCAGTAATCGGCGAAGCGCTCAAATTCGACCTTTACCCCTTGCTGGCGGCCAGTCACCTTGAATGGGCCGGTACCGGAGACATGCGTAGAAGCATAGGAGTTGCCGTTCTTGACGATTTCGTCCTTGGCCTTGCCACTGTCTGTTTCTCCGCTGTAGAACTTGCTGTCCATCGGGAAGATGTAGGTAGCGATGTTGAGCAACAGCGGATCCGGTTGCTTGGTGACGATCTCGACAGTGTGGTCGTCAACGACATTGACACTGTCGATGGTCTCGAAGATGGCCTTGAAGTCCCCACTGCGCTGGAGACGCTCGATGGTCCAGGCCACATCCTTGGCGGTGAAATCATTGCCGGAATGAAACTTCACACCCTCGCGCAGCTTGATACGCAGAGTAGTGTCATCAACCTGTTCCCACTCGGTCGCCAGCCGCGGTTCGAACTGGTAATCATTGGTCCAGCGCACCAAAGGGTCGAACACCATATGCGATAGCTGCAGAATACCGCCGGACAGTTGCTCGTGGATATCCAGCGACACAGGGTCGGCATCGTAGGCCATGCGCAGAGTGTTGTCGGCCAGAGCGGCCTGGGGCAGGGCAGCCGTCAGCATGGCAGCACCAAAGGCACTGGCCAGTAGAGTTTTCTTGAACATGGAATAGGTTACCTGCTTTTAGGGTTGTTATATCGGTAGTTCAGAAATCGATGAGAGATTGCGCTATCAAGATAGAGAGCATGGCGCCTGTAGCACAATCGAAATTGTGACAGGCGCCATGCATTGGGCGAATAAGGCCCGAAAAGAGAAGAAAAAGCAGGGAAAGAGAAGAGATAAGAGGCGTGATGAGGCTGCTGACAAAGGTCGCGAGCAATGACCTGACAAGTCAGCAGCCCCGTTATCAGTCTTCGTTCGAGCTCACCCGATCAATCCGATACAACTGCTTGACCTGGTCCAGGCCATGCACGCTGCATTCCATATCGGTGACGCGGCCATCGCTGAGGCCATACACCCAGCCGTGCACCGAAAGTTCCTGACCGCGTTGCCAGGCGCGCTGGATGACCTTGGTGCGGCACAGGTTGTTGACCTGGGAGCGCACATTGATCTCGCACATGCGATCGACCTGCTCGTCGACGCTCAAGTGCTCAATCTCGTGGCTGTGGAAGCTGTAGAGTTCGCGGACCTTGTGCAGCCAGTAATCCACCATCCCGCATTGGGCCCCGGTCACCGCAGCGCGCACACCACCGCAACCATAGTGGCCAACGATCATGATATGACGCACCTTGAGCACGTCGACCGCAAACTGGACCACTGACAGGGCGTTCATGTCGTTGTGATAAATCAGGTTGGCCACATTACGGTGAACGAAGACTTCACCGGGAGGCAGGTCAATGATCTGGTTGGCCGGAACGCGGCTGTCGGAACACCCGATCCATAGATATTCCGGTGTCTGCTGCTGGGCCAGTCGCTTGAAGAACTCCGGGTCGCTCTCGCACATGCGATCTGCCCACTCGCGGTTGTTGCTGAGCAGCTTTTCAATATCGTTCATCGTATCCCCCGGATGGCATGTAAAACATCGTATGTAAAATACATGAAAGAAGCAGGTGCGGGCATTCTTTTACCGGCCGTTTCCCGATGGGTCAAGCACTCTCCCGACAGCCAAGCACCCTCCCGACAGTAAGGTGACACTGGTATCATGCGACTAAAACCAAACCCTGAGACCGTTTGCGGTCATCACGTCCATATAGGGAGAAGCTAGTGTCACAATTTGACTACGACCTGTTCGTCATCGGAGCAGGATCCGGCGGCGTGCGTGCAGCGCGTACTGCTGCCGCGACCGGCGCACGCGTTGCCATCGCCGAAGACCGTTACCTGGGCGGAACCTGCGTCAATGTCGGCTGCGTACCGAAAAAACTCTATTCCTATGCCGCGCATTTCCACAATGCCTTTGAAGATGCCCACGGTTTTGGTTGGACGCTGCCACAGGCTCCTGAGTTCGACTGGGCCATGCTGCGCGACAACAAGATCGGCGAGATCAAGCGTCTCAACGGTATTTACGGCAAGCTGCTGGAAAATGCCGGCGTTCGCCTGATCAATGCGCGCGCCAAGGTGCTCGATGCCCATAGCGTGGAAGTCGATGGCGAGCAGGTCAGTGCCGAGAAGATTCTCGTCGCTGTAGGAGGCTGGCCCTGGGTTCCCGATTTCCCCGGCAACGAGTATGCCCTGAATTCCAATCAGGTCTTTGACCTGGAGCGCTTCCCCGAGCGTTTCCTGGTCCTGGGCGGCGGCTATATCGCGGTCGAGTTTGCCAGCATCTTCAATGGTCTCGGTGCTGATGCCCACCTGGTCTATCGCGGTGAGCTGTTCCTGCGTGGCTTTGATCAAGAAGTGCGTGAGTTCACTCGTGATGAAATGGCCAAGAAAGGCGTCAACCTGCACTTTGGTGCCAATATCGAGTCCATCGAGAAAGTCGACACCGGCCTCAAGGTAACCCTGACCAGCGGCGAAGTGCTGGAAGTGGATGCCGTGCTATCTGCCACCGGACGCAAGCCCCACCTTCAAGGCCTCGGCCTGGACAGCCTGGGCATCGAACTCGATGAAGGCGGTTATATCAAGGTCAATGACCGTTTCGAGACCTCTGAACCTTCGATCCTGGCCCTCGGCGATGTCACTGGCGGCCCGGAACTGACCCCGGTTGCCCTGGCAGAAGCCATGCATATGGTCGCTCACCACTATGGCCAGCCGCCCAAGGGGCCGATGAATTACGACAACATCGCCACGGCAGTCTTCTGTCACCCCAATATCGGCACCGTCGGCCTGTCCGAAGAGGCCGCACGCGAGCGTTACGACGCCATCCGCGTCTACCGCACCGACTTCCGCCCCATGAAGCACACCCTGTCCGGCAGTGAAGAACGCTGCCTGATGAAGCTGATCGTCGACGACGCCTCGGATGTGGTGGTAGGGGCCCATATGGTGGGCGAAGAAGCCGGCGAGCTGATCCAGGGCATCGCCATCGCCGTACGTGCCGGCCTGACCAAGGCCGACTTCGACGCCACCGTCGGTATTCACCCCACCGGCGCAGAAGAATTCGTCACCATGCGCAGCGTGTCACGCCGCTGGCCGCAGAACGACGCGTGAAGATGAGAAGGGGGCGGTGCTGTCACTAATGACACGTGATGACTAACGTAGTGATGGAATAAAGCACCATCGAAAGACCGAACAAGGCCGCTTATTGCAAGCGGCCTTTTTATTTTGGAGCAGCTTAGCTCCAGGCTCGATGGACAAACTATAATTCTGTGTTATGGAAAAACAGTATCGTCATAACACCGACTTTAAAAAGTCATGAGGGGCTGTTATCCTTTTCGGCACAATCGCAACAGCGAAACATCATTTTATGATTGCACCCAGTGCCATTACCGAGCCCTTCACTGCTTCCGTTGACCTTGCCAAGCCGAGCGTGGCAGATGCGGTGGTGGGCCATGAAACTTCACCTCTTTTCATTCGCAAGCCCAACCCTGATGACGGCTGGGGTATCTACGAGCTGGTCAAGTCCTGTCCTCCGCTGGACGTCAATTCTGCGTATGCCTACCTGCTACTCGCCACTCAGTTTCGCGATAGCTGCGCGGTTGCTACCGATGCGGATGGCGCGATATGCGGTTTCGTTTCCGGCTATGTGAAAAGCAACTCGCCCGATACGTATTTCTTGTGGCAAGTCGCGGTCAATGAAAAGGCGCGTGGCACCGGTTTGGCTCGCCGCATGGTCGAGGCCGTACTGACTCGCCCGGAACTGGATTCCGTGCATCATCTGGAAACCACCATCACTCCAGACAACCAGGCATCCTGGGGTCTGTTTCGGCGCCTGGCAGATCGCTGGCAGGCACTGCTCAATTCCCGCGAATACTTCTCCACGGATCAGCTTGGCGGTCAGCACGATCCGGAAAATCTGGTACGCATCGGTCCCTTCGATACTTCGCGTATCTAAACAACGCGTATCTGACTATCTCCCATGTTCAGCGTCAGCCGGAAAACAGCTGCCATGCCCCAAGGGCCATGGCACTGCCCTGAGCGCTGGACATGCACATCCTTGTTTTGTTTTCCAAGACACCTTTCTCAATTACTTACTGGAGGTCGCACATGCAGACCCAGACACTCGAACGTATGGAATCGGACGTCCGCACCTACTCACGCTCGTTTCCGGTGGTCTTCACCAAAGCGGTGAATGCACGCCTGACAGACGAAGATGGGCGTGAGTACATCGATTTCCTGGCCGGAGCGGGTACGCTCAACTATGGGCACAACAACCCGGAACTGAAACAGGCGCTGGTCGAATACCTCTCCAGCGATGGCATCATCCACGGCCTTGATTTCTGGACCGCAGCCAAGCGCGACTATCTGGAAACGCTGGAAGAGGTGATCCTCAAACCGCGTGGACTGGACTACAAGATCCATTTGCCTGGTCCGACAGGGACAAACGCTGTAGAAGCTGCCATTCGCCTGGCTCGGGTGGCCAAGGGCCGGCACAACATCGTGTCCTTCACCAACGGCTTCCATGGCGTGACCATGGGTGCACTGGCGACCACAGGCAACCGCAAGTTCCGCGAAGCCACTGGGGGCGTGCCGACGGTAGGCGCTGCCTTCGTGCCTTTCGATGGCTACCTTGGCGACGGCACCGATACCCTCGATTACTTTGAAAAGCTGCTGGGCGACAAGTCCGGTGGCCTTGACCTGCCGGCTGCCGTGATCGTGGAGACCGTTCAGGGGGAGGGCGGTATCAATGTCGCCAGCACCCAGTGGCTCCAGCGCCTGGAAGGTATCTGCCGTGCCAACGATATTCTGCTGATCATTGATGACATCCAGGCAGGCTGCGGCCGTACCGGCAAGTTCTTCAGTTTCGAGCATGCTGGCATCACACCGGACATTGTGACCAACTCCAAGTCTCTGTCCGGCCTTGGATTGCCGTTCGCCCACGTGCTGATGCGCCCTGAACTGGATAAATGGAAACCCGGTCAATACAACGGTACGTTCCGCGGTTTCAACCTGGCATTCGTGACAGCCGCCACCGCCATGCGCAAGTATTGGAGCGACGACACCTTCGAGCGCGATGTGCAGCGCAAGGCTGGCATCGTCGAGGAGCGCTTCACGCAACTGGCCGGCTGGATCAGCGACAAGGGTCATCCTGCCAGTGAACGTGGCCGCGGCCTGATGCGTGGTATCGATGTCGGCAACGGCGAATTGGCCGACAAGATTACCAGCAAGGCCTTCGAAAATGGCTTGGTCATCGAGACCAGTGGCCAGGATGGGGAAGTGGTCAAGTGCCTGTGCCCGTTGACTATTCCCGACGAGGACCTGCTTGAAGGTCTCGACATTCTTGAACGCAGCATTCACGAAGTGCTGGCCTGAGCCAGTCGTCACCATTATTGACAGATCAAGGAGCCATCATGATCGTTCGTAACCTGGAAGAAGCACGCAAAACTGACCGCCTGGTGACCGCCGAGAACGGCAACTGGGATAGCACACGCCTGAGCCTGGTCGATGATGGGGGAGCGTGTTCCTTCCATATCACCCGTATTTTCGAAGGCACCGAGACGCATATTCACTACAAGCATCACTTTGAAGCGGTGTACTGCATCGAAGGTGAGGGTGAGGTCGAGACCTTGGCCGACGGCAAGATCTGGCCGATCAAGCCCGGCGATATCTATATCCTCGACCAGCACGATGAACATCTGCTGCGTGCACACAAGACCATGCACCTGGCTTGTGTGTTCACTCCCGGCCTGACAGGCAAGGAAGTGCATCGCGAAGATGGTTCCTATGCGCCTGTGGAAGCGTAATAAGGCGAAGTGGAAAGCGGAGAAAGATAAGCGGTTGCACCCCCTGTAGCCGCACGTCATGCCAGCGGCATGACACGCCGCGTCAGTAGCACAAGTCGTGCTGCAGATGTGGCCATGATGGCTCGGTATCGAATGATCGATACCGAGCCATTGTATATGGCGGGTCGAGATCAAGCGTGACGAACGCTATTTGATAGGCAATTAGTCGAAATCCAGGCTTTCAGACTTGCAGCGTATGATCTCGCACCCCTATTTTGTCATACATATTATGTCCTATTAGCGATCCCTCTTTGCAGTAGGGATGAAGGATCAGCAACCCAGCCAATAACTCCAATACGAGGCCCCTGACATGCCTAACGACAACTCTCTCGTTCTGCGCCCGGTTCTACGCTCCACAGCCTTGGCAGGCGCTATTGCCATTGCGCTATTGGGCGCAACGCAGGTACAAGCGAACCGGTACGTCCACACCGGACAGCGTCGCCCATAGCTTCGCCGAAAAGACCGAGGTCGCCGAAAAGACCGAAGGGCGTATTGAGCCCAAGGTGTATCACAACGGGGTGCTGGGCGATCAGCCCGATGCCATTGAGCAGACCCGCAATGGCGCTCTCGACTTTGCCAACTTCAACATGGGACCGATGGGGCCGATCGTGCCCGCCACCAACGTGCTGTCACTGCCCTTCCTGTTCAACAGTGAAGAGGATATGTATCGCTTGATGGACGGAGACATCGGCCAGCGCTTCGCCGATGCCCTGGAAGAGAAGGGGCTGGTGGCACTTTCCTGGTTCGGCTCCGGCGCGCGCAGCATGTACAACACCCAGCATCCCATCGAGACCCCGGATGATGTCAAGGGTCTCAAGCTGCGGGTGATGAACAATGACCTCTATGTGGACATGATCAATGCCCTGGGGGGAAATGCGACGCCGATGGCCTATAGCGAAGTCTATCAGTCGCTCAAGACTGGGGTCATCGACGGGGCAGAGAACAACTATCCCTCCTATGAATCCAGCGGTCACTACGAAGTCGCCAAGTATTACTCCAATACTGACCATCTGATCCTTCCGGAATGCCTCTGCGTCGCCAAGCGCACCTGGGATGACATGAGTGCAGAGGACCAGGAGATTGTGCGCCAGGCGGCCGTCAATGCCGCGATCGAACAGCGCAAGCTATGGGAAGAGGGTGCCGCAGCCAGTCGTGAGAAGGTCATCGAGGCCGGCGACCAGATCAATGATGTGGCGGACAAGGCAGCATTCCAGGAGGCCATGCAGCCGGTCTACGAATCCTTCAACTCCGAGCATCCCGATCTTGCGTCATTGGTCGAGGATATCCGCGCCGCCCAGAAAGACTGATTCGCACCCGATACAGACCCGGGAAGTATCTTCTTCCCGGGCTGAGCGAGAGGCTGTTTCCCCGTGACGCTACCCATCGACGCTTCTTCCTCGTCGGCTGATATTGCTGATGAGCCCGATGTGACGAACCTGGACTTGAAAAAAACCGGCATGACTGACCCTGGCATGACGAAACCCGACACCATAGACAAGACGCTCGATGGTATTGCGCATCTATGTCTTGTCTCTGCCGGCATATTGCTGGTGTTCCTGATCATCTCCTTCGGCTGGCTGGTCTTCGGCCGTTATGTACTCAACGATACGCCAACCTGGGTCGAACAGTCGGCTCTGCTGTGCGTTGTCTACATCACCTGTCTCGGCGCTGCCGCCGGTGTCAGGCATGACATGCACCTGAAGATCGATATGATTCAGGAAGCCATGCCAACTCGTTTTCGCAATGCCATGCGTCAAATGGCAGACCTGTTCACCGCAACCTTTGGTGTCTTCATGGCCTGGCAGGGCTACCTGCTGGTACTCGACAACCTCGATCGCCCGGTACCGATCCTCGGTATCTCCGAAAGCTGGAGAGCCTTGCCGCTGGTCATCTGCGGCGTACTGATGGTGGTGTTTACCATCAACAATATTCTGCGCCGACTGACGGGTTCCATCACCCAGGCAGGGCGCTCAACCGGGATGGAGGATTGATCATGGGCCTCACGATCTTGTTCGGCGTCTTCTTTCTTGGGCTGGTCGTCGGTGCCCCGGTTGCCTTTGCTGTCGGTCTGGCTGCCGTTGTCACCTTCATGTATGAGGGGTTACCACTGTTTGTCGCCTTTCAGCGCATTCTGTCCGGCATCTCGGTGTTCTCATTGCTGGCCATTCCGTTCTTCATCTTCGCAGGCGAGCTGATGCTGCACGGGGGCATCTCCCAGCGTCTGGTACGCCTGGCTTCCGCAGCGGTAGGGCGGGTGCGCGGAGGACTTGGCATGGTCAATGTCAGTTCCTCGATGCTGTTCGGTGGCATCTCGGGGTCCGCCGTGGCAGATACCTCTGCGCTGGGTTCCATCCTGATCCCGGTAATGAAGGAGAAGGGCTACGACGCCGATTACTCGGTGAATGTCACGGTCACGTCATCGATTGCGGGGGTGGTCATTCCGCCAAGCCACAATATGATTCTGTATGCCGTGGCCGCAGGTGGGGGCATTTCCATCACGCAATTGTTCGTGGCAGGCATCGTTCCCGGCGTACTGATGTGTGGACTGCTGGCCATCGCCGCCTACATCGTGGCAGTCAAGCGGGGCTATCGCGGTGAAACCTTTCCCGGCTGGCGGGCCCTGGCCATCAGCTTTGTCGTCGCCACTCCCGGACTGCTGACTGCCGTGATTATTGTCGGCGGAGTGCTGTCAGGCATTCTTACGGTCACCGAGTCCGGTGCCTTCGGCGCCATCTACGCCATTCTCATCACCGGGCTGGTCTACCGTGAACTGAGCTGGAACGCCTTCAAGCAGGCAGTCTATCAAGCCGTGCGCACCACCGCACTGGTCATGATCCTGGTCGCCTGTGCTTCAGCCTTTTCCTATCTTCTGGCGTTATACAATGTGCCAGAACTGCTTTCGACAGCATTGCTCGGGATCACCGACAATCCTTACGTCATCCTGTTGTTGCTCAATCTGATCCTGCTGGCTCTCGGCATGATCATGGACATGGCAGCCTTGATCCTGATCTGTACCCCCATCTTCCTGCCTGTCGCTACACAATTCGGCATGGATCCGATCCAGTTCGGCATCATCATGATGATCAACCTGGGGCTCGGGCTATGCACACCGCCTGTAGGGGCCTGCCTGTTTGTCGGCAGTGTCATCGGCAAGATAAAGATCGAGCAGGCAGTGCGTACCATATGGCCATTCTATCTTGCCCTGTTTGCAGCATTGATGCTGGTCACTTATGTCCCGGCCTTGTCCATGGCACTGCCTGAATTGATGCGCTGACACGATATCTGAATGAACCGATCTCTGAGTGAACCGATATCAGAAAGGAGAAATGTAATATGTTGAATCGACTGCTGGTCACCGGTGCGGCAGGTGGGGTAGGGAAAGCCATTCGCCCTTACCTGTCACGCCTGGCCAGGGAAATTCGCCTGTCGGACATCGAAGAAGTGGAACAGGGTAGCGATGGAGCAGAAATCATCACCTGTGACCTGGCCGATGCCGAGGCGGTGAACAAGCTGGTTCAGGGCTGCGATGGCATCATTCATCTTGGCGGTGTATCGGTCGAGCGCTCCTGGCACCAGATCCTGCCAGCCAATATTGCCGGCACTTATCATGTATACGAGGCCGCTCGTCGCATCGGCAAACCACGCATCGTCTTCGCCAGTTCCAATCACACCATTGGTTTCTATCCACGCAGCCAGCGCCTGGACAACAAGGTCCCGCGTCGTCCCGATTCGTTATATGGCCTGTCCAAGTGCTTTGGCGAAGACCTGGCCAGCCTCTATCACGATAAGTTTGGCCTGGAGACTCTCAGCGTGCGGATTGGCTCCTGTTTCGAGAAACCGGCAGATACGCGCATGATGGCGACCTGGCTGAGTGTCGCCGACTTCATGGCTTTGCTGGAGCGTGCCTTTATCACTCCGAAGCTTGGAAACACTGTCATTTACGGTGCTTCCAACAACAGTGAGCAATGGTGGGATAATCGCGAAGCCAGCTTTCTCGGCTGGGTACCCAAGGACAGTTCCGAGCCCTGGCGTGAAGAAACTGAAACAAAGGATGGGCGACTGGACCCGATGGATCCTGCCGTCATGTATCAAGGAGGGAAGTTTGTTGCGCAGGGACATCCAGATGAAACCTGACGGAATAACTGCAGGTAAATGGCATAAGTGAATGACATAGGGATCTATAACACCCGTCCTGATAGACTGGCGGAACGCAGAGGCCTTGAGTTGGCCTCTGCGCCCAGGGAACGATGTAGTGAAGAGGAAGCTTGCCCATGGTAGCCAAGCCCCAGCCGCGCACTGAAGCGGCCCCACTCAATGTGCAGAAACTGACCCGCGAGGGCAATCTGTCGATGCACGTGGCCGATCAATTGGAAGGCTTGATCACCAATGGCAGCATTGCCGTCGGTGACAAACTGCCGACAGAGAGCGGGCTGTGCGAGTCGTTTGGCGTCAGTCGAACGGTGATTCGCGAAGCCGTCGCGCATTTGAAATCCCTGGGCCTGGTGGAAGCCCGGCGCGGTATCGGTACCACCGTGATCCGTGCCATGCCGGCAGAGGCCATGCCCGCCAAGCGCATTCGCCCGACCACCGTGCAGGACATTCTTCATGTGCTGGAGTTGCGTCTGAACATGGAGCCTGCCGCCGCGGCACTGGCTGCTGAACGCCATGATGCGGAGGACCGGGCACTTATCGAAGCCAAGCATGTGGCTTTCATTGCTGCCCGCCGCGAGCAGACACTGGCACGCAATGAGGATTTCGAGTTCCACCACGCCATCGCCAAGGCCACGCACAATCCTTTCTTTGGCCTGTTTTTCGAACAGCTCAACTTGAGTGCCATTCCACGTTCAAAACTCGTCAGCAGTGAAGTCAATACCGCTACGGCCGATGTCTATCTTCAGCGGGTTGAAGCTGAGCACCAGGCCATCGTCGATGCCATCTTTGCGCGTGATGCAGAAGCAGCATACGACGCCATGCGCCGCCACCTGACCCGTGCACAGGAAACCTATCAACAATTCCGCGAGAAAAGCTGATTCTCCTGGCTCTCTGTATTACTGAAGAAAACAGAGTTCGCCATTCTCTCCTGCAGCACCTACCCGAAAGCATCTGCACAAGCTGGTCAAGTTGGCCGGCTTTGCATGCAGCCTATTGGCTTGAAACATGTTCAAGCTTCTATCTCAAGAACACCTCAAGAACGCCTCAAGAACGCTTCAAGAATGTCTCTAGAGCATCACAAGAGTGCGCTGACTGTTCTGATGGGAAAAGTTGACAATCAGGACAGACAATCAAGGCTGAAAATTGCTATCGGGCCGCATTCTTCTTATCTAAGTACTCTGCATTCGAAAACGTTCATTCGAGAGATTTAAAAGGCCATGTCATCCGCTTGAGCCAAACACTTCCCTTCCAGAAAATCCCTCACTCGCATCGAAGATCACGACCTTCCATACCAAGTCAATATCCCTCCCATGCTCTGTCGGCATGGAAAATAATCCTTATATATCATCAAGATCGACATCAAAATGTCATCAAGATCACCCCATCATATTGCGCCCATGAAGGCATGTGAGAGTGGACCTTCTTCAAGGTATGGACCGCCATCCTGGTGGCAGCAATAGCATCTGCCAACATGACGTACGCTCAGGATGCAACAACCATAAAAGCAACGGAGCTGATAAAAGGGTTCAGCCTGCTTTATAACAGTGAAGCGGGAAAGACGGTTCTCGAACAGAATATGGAGACGGCAATCGGCATCAACAACAATGCTGACCCAGCATTGAGAGAAAGGGGGATCAAGGACAATACGATTGCAGCCCTGGTGGGGTCGATCTCCAACGGCCTGCTTGTGTCCAATGCCCTGGGCTCGAAGATGGGTGGCATCTACGCCGCCAATAACAGCATTGATGCTGCCAGCTACTCGGCTTCGACGTTCTCTCCGCAAGTCGAGGCACTGTTCACTCAAGTGAATGCCCTGATCCTGGAAGAGTCCGCCTTCGCCAAGAATTTCTATGCCAATGGCAGTGTGCATGGTGACCCGGCAGAACAGGCAGAAGGTATTGCCTTACCCGAAGGTGGTCAATTCAATATTTACGATCTTGCGTATCAGCCTTCGGAAGCCGATAAAAATGACATCGGCAATTCACGGCCTCCACAAGTATGGCCAGACCAGATTCAAACGTTCACAGCCGAGGATTTCTTTGGTGTCGAGACGGATACAGCAGTCGACATCATTCCGACCCTCAAGGGCAATGCTGCATTTCCCAGCGGACATACTGCTTTCGGTTATTCCGCTACTTCTCTGTTTGCGCAGATGATTCCTGAGCGCTATCAGGAAATGCTGCTGCGTGGTGCAGAATACGGCAATAGTCGTGTTGTGGTTGGTGCCCACCATCCACTCGATGTGATCGGTGCCCGCATCATGACCACCTATACCTTGGCACAGATCCTCAACAACCATCCCGAGTACCTGAACAGAACACTCGCGCCACTGGGTACGCCAACCACCACGACCGATGATTTCCAACGCCTGCTGCTGAGTGCACAAGCCGACCTGCGTCAGTTGCTGGAACAGGGATGTGGTGAGTCCATCACGACATGCGCCGCAGCCGACAAGCCGAGCACGGAAGAGATGGCACGCCGCAAAGAAGCCTATCGCCACAGCCTGACTTATGGCTTCGATCCTGTTGGCCCCACCAACCTGGCCCCGGTCGTGCCGGAGGGAGCAGAAGTGCTGATAGCCACTCGCTTCCCGTATCTGACGGCCGAGCAGCGCCGCGAAGTGCTGGCCACCACCGAGATCGAATCCGGCCATGCCCTGGATGATGGCTCAGGCTGGGCCCGGCTCAACCTGTACGATGCTGCTGACGGTTACGGCGCCTTTCACGGTGATGTCCATGTCAGCATGGATGCCAGCCGTGGCGGATTCAACGCCTACGATAGCTGGAACAATGACATTGCAGGGGAGGGCCGCTTCGTCAAATCAGGCTCGGGAATCCTGGAATTCACTGGCAACAATAGCTTTACCGGTACCACCACGATTGCCGGTGGCGGGCTCATCATCAACGGTTACCATGGCGATTCTGCCGTTACGGTAGATAAGGGCGCCATGCTAGGGGGGTCCGGCACCGTAGGCACGCTGACCAGCAATTCAGGTGCCCTGATTGCGCCGGGGAATTCCATCGGCACCATGAGCGTCAATGGTGACGTCACTTTCAACCCCGACTCCATCTATGCCGTAGAAGTAGACAGCAAAGGTAACAGTGATCTCATTCAGGCATCTGGCTCGGCCGTACTCAACGGGGGACAGGTCAATGTCTCACTGGAAGATCGCGGCAATCTGCTGAGTGCAGAGGAAGTCCACAGTCTGCTTGGGCAGGAATATTCGATCCTGACAGCAGAGCAGGGTATCAGCGGGACCTTCGACAACGTGCAACCGAGCTACCTGTTTGTCGGCACCCAACTAGACTATGCCGATAACAGCGTGACATTGGATGTCACCCGTAATGCCACCGCCTTCACTGATGTGGCAGACAGCGACAATCAGCGTGAAGTCGCTGCCGCCATCGAAGCGCTGGGGGCAGGCAACGCTGTATATGAAAGCCTCCTGGAATCCGACTCCGCGATGCAGGCACGCAGCGCTTTCAGCCAATTATCCGGTCAGGTTCATGCCGATATCGCTTCCGCTCAATTGAACGACAGCCGTTACCTGCGCGATGCCATGAACGGTCGTATGCGCCAAGCGGAAGGCTTGACCAGCGCCACGGATATCCAGTCCACCAAGGGGGGCTCGTGGGGACAGATTCTGGGTGCCTGGGACCATGCATCCAGTGATGGTAATGCTACAGGCTATGATGCCTCCACCTATGGCTTCCTGCTGGGTTGGGATACTACGGTTGGCAGCGGTTGGGACCTTGGCATTGCCGGTGGCTATACCAGAACAGACCTTGACGGTGGTCATGATGCCAGTGCCGACAGCGATAACTACCATCTCGGCATCTATGCCGGAAAACGGTTCGGCGACATCTTCCTGCGCGGGGGCAGCGCATATACCTGGAACCGAATCGAGACCAGCCGTTCGATGCGTTATGGCGACCAATCCGCCAGTGCTAGCGACAAATACAGCGGGCGCACCGCACAGGTATTTGCCGAGGCGGCCTCCCGCTTTACTACCGGCAGCGTGAATCTCGAGCCTTTTGCCAACCTGGCCTATGTCAATTTCGACAGTAACGAGATTGACGAGAAGGGCGGTGCTACGGCACTACATGGCGATGAGCAGGTCATGGATACCACCATGTCAACGTTGGGCCTGCGTGCGGACACACAATGGAAAGTCAGTCCGACGGCATCCGTGGCACTACGCGGAGAGCTGGGCTGGCAGCATCAGCTTGATGACCTAGAGCGGGGCAAGGAACTAATGTTCACCGGCAGCAGCGAATCGTTCACGGTTGATACCGTTCCAGCCTCGCGAGACGGCGCGGTCATGAAACTTGGAACGGATGTCTCCATCCGCGATGACACGACATTATCCTTGTCCTATGGCGGCTTATGGTCCGAGGATTACCAGGACAACAGTGTCAATGCCAGCGTCAAATGGCGCTTCTGAAGCTCCGGTGTCTTATCACCCCGAAGAAATTCAATCGAGCTTGAGATAGCGAGAGCGTGGCAACCGTGCTCCCATCACGGTTGCTGCTACCAGTAAAAGAGCCAGCATGACCAATGCCATCACCAGGCTGGTCATGTTGGCCACGTGACCAATGGCAGCAGGGCCTGCGAGCAGGCCGGCGTAGCCCAGGGTCACCACAGCTGGCAGAGCGACACGTTCGGGCATCAATGTCTGGCGGCCTGCCAACGAGAACATGATCGGCACCAGGTTGGAGCACCCCAGCCCTACCAGCATGGCGCCCAGTCCGGCCACCAGCCAGTGCGGCACCAGGCTGATCAGCAGCATCCCGAAGGCTGCCAGCGCAGTGCCCAGCGTGACCAGTGGCACATGGCCAAAGCGTCCAATCAGTTGATCGCCGCTCAAGCGTCCCACGGTCATGCTGACGGAGAACAACGCGTAGCCGAGCCCCGCCCATGCAGTACTGACATCTCGATATTCATGCAACAGCACCCCAATCCAGTCGAGCATGGCACCCTCGACCAGAAAGCTGATGGCACAGATGGCTCCGAGTAACAGAACGATGCCTCGGGGAAGGGCGAATGTTGGCGCACTACGGTCCGCAGAGACTTCATTCAACAGGCCGCCCCAGGCCATGGCCAGGCCCAGCAGCGCAGCCATCACGACCATGCCTGTCGCCCATGTCGGGGGCAGGCCAAGGGTAAGAAGCCCCATCATGGCACTGACGCCGACAATGGAACCAAGGCTGAACAGGCCGTGAAAGCCAGACATCAGGCTGCGCCCGCTGGTGCGTTCCACGGCCACCGCCTGCAGGTTCATGGCCACATCGAGCATGCCGATGCTGGCCCCGAACAGCAGCAGAGTGAAGAAGGCCGCAAGAAAACTGCTCACTCCCGCCAACAATGGCAAACAGCTCAGGCACACCAGGGCACTCATCACGATGACCCGACGAGCCCCCATACGCACGACCAGGGCACTAGTCACCGGCATGGCTACCAGCGATCCCAGCCCCAGGCACAGCAGCAACAAGCCCAGGCCGCCGTCATCTATCGCCAGGCTGTTCTTGAGATAAGGCACCAGAGGCGCCCAGGCCGCTATCGCAATACCGGCAATCAGGAAGGTGATACGCGTCGCACGCTCACGCCTTTGCTGGACGCCATCCAACTCACATTGCAGTGTCGTCATTTTTCTCGACTTCCCTGACCAGGGCCAAAGACCTTGGGACCCCGGCTTTATGGCAATGAAAACGCCCCATTACATATAATTCTCTGTCTGATGACCAGTCCTGCCCATGGAAGGAATCTCATGACAACGCGTTCCCAGAATGATCCCTTGCATCACGGGCGCTTCAATCTCGCACAACAATACACACGTGCTGAAGCACTGCTTGAGGCGTGGCAGGCCGATGAACCAGACGCCCTGGATCGCGCCTTGGCCTATATTCCTGAACGCCAAACACCACTGAGACTTGCTGAGGCTAAATGGGTTGTCGCCCAGGAATCAGGTTTCCCTGACTGGGCCCGACTCGAGGCTCATGTTGAAGCCTTGGACATGGCACGAAAGCTGGTGGCAGAGCAGGGTGATCGGGACAGGTCCACGCTACATATTCGCTGTGGTTCGGACATCAAGGACAGCCTCGAGACCGCTGGCTTTCAGGGTGATTTCCTCGAATTTTCCGACCCTTTCTGCATGGGGCCATTGCAAGATGTGGCACCTGATGAGCTGATGCAGCTACGGGCCAGCTATCTGTCGGCCATATCCAAAAAGGCGGGCATGAAAGTGGCAGATATTAAGGAGCGTTTGCGCCAAAGCTATGCCGGCCTGGAGACACTGGACAACTACGAGCGTGTCGTACTGTGGTTCGAACACGATAGCTACGACCAACTACTGTTGGCATACCTGCTGCATCGCCTGTATTTGCGGCCAGTCCCAGCCATTATTGAACTGATCGCCGTGGAGTCGATTCCAGGGGTCAAGCGCTTCGTGGGCATTGGCCAACTCGCACCCGATGTACTGGCCTGGCTGTGGCTGCAGCGGCGTCCGGTTACCACTTCCTTGATGCAGCTGGGCAGCCAGGCCTGGACAGCATTGACCTCCGACAACCCTCAAGCTTTGAAGGCTTTGGTGAACAGCAGTACGCCAGCCTTGCCAATGATGGCAAAGGCCCTGGCACGTCATCTGCAGGAACTACCCGAAAAAGATTCAGGGCTTGGTTTGACCGAGCGCCTGATCCTGGAAATCGTGCGCGATCATGGTCCTCTGCCTGTAGGCAAGACATTCGCCTATTTGATGGCTGAACGCGAGCCTCTGCCGTACCTTGGCGACTTGATGTTCTGGTGGCTACTGCAGCCATTGATAACGGCTCCTCAGACAGTCCTGGAAATCAGTGACACTCAACTGGACTGGCCACATCGCCAACTCGTGCTGACAGCGCTAGGTCAAAGCGTTGTGGAAGGCAACGCGTGTTGGCTGAATCATGTTGCCAGCGAACGCTGGGTGGGGGGTATTCGCATTGCTCCTGGCCAGTCGGCGTATACAGCAATTGATGTCAACTGATCCGAGGGTTCCCGACTCAAGGCAGGCGACGAGACATCTTCACCATATGAGGTGTCTGCTGATCGACACTGAAACCAAAGCGCTGGTAGAGGCGCATGGCCGGATTTGTCTTGTACACCTGCAGGGAAATACTGCCGACGCCTCGCTTCCTACAGATGTCGAGAATGCGTTCCATCAACTGCGTACCAATGCCTTGGCCGTGAAAATGGGGAAGCAACTGTAGATCCCACAGTGCGGCGCTGCTATTTCCCAGGTGCAGGCGTAGCAGACCGGCAATATGACGACGCCCGGTATCCTTGATCACCACCAGAGTATTTAACGTCCGCTCCCAATAGTGCTCGAAGCGCTCATCATCCCAGTTCAGGCCAGCCTCCTGGTGATAGGAAGCCATGTTCTTGCGAGTCAGGTCACGTGCGAAGGGCAGGTCGGCATCACTGGCTCGGATGAGCTGGATACAGTGCTCTGTCGATGTCTTCGGTAGTGTCATTGCTGAATACCATTGAACGTCATGATGTCACGAGGGTAGCGGCTGACTTGAATGAAATCCATCAGATACCGGGCTCGAAGGCGGAGAAAATACCACAGGTCCGCTCTCTTGCAGAGTGGACCCGTGCTTACTGTGGCTACACTTACTGTGAGATAGCTTCGGACAACGCTGGGTAATCGGTTTTGCTTCCGAGTTCGACCCTCAGCCTTTCCACCTTGACCATGCTGCAACGAATGCCTCGATACAGGCCCCAGGGTTGGGTAAAGTTCAGTGTATTATTGGCGGCGATTCGCCTCTCATCATAGGCTTCGTGCCTCACCGGCTTTCCCGGAGATTCGTTGGAGAGCCTTTCAGACTCCCGGCCTCATTTCTTGTGTCGCAGGAGTGCCACTGTTTTGCATGGCCGGTGCCGTGGTATGTTCAGTCGAATAACAAATTCCCCTTGAGCTTCAACGCCTGAAATAGGCGTCCTGGGTGGCTATCCATATGGACACAAAACAACTTTCACTCATGTTTCGCCTTGCCGAGACCCTTCATTTTGGAAAAGCTGCGGAGATTGAAAATATTGCTCAATCAGGACTGAGTGCCCAGATCGCCAAGCTTGAGAATGAACTGGGCTTCAAGGTCTTCGAGCGGACCAATCGCCGGGTTTCCCTTTCCGATGCAGGTGAGAGGTTCATTGAACAGGCACACCTGATGATGGTGAGTCTGGAAGGTACTATCGCAGAGTGCCGCGCCATTGCCGAGCAGAGCCGTCACACCTTTACTGTCGGCTTTTTTGGTGATGGTGCAGGAGAATTGACGCATACCATCTTCTCCCGCTTTCGCCAGGCCAACCCCGATATCCGGCTGATCGTGACGGAGTTGACCATGACCAATCAAGTTCAGAGTCTTGTTTCAGGCAGTGTGGATGCCACCTTCATGAGGCTGCCGGTCGATGACTCACGGTTAGAATATGAGGTTATGTTTGATGAACCGCGAGTTGCTGCCGTTCCCACTGCTCACCCACTGGCAAGTGCCAGCCACTTGAATATAGAGCAACTATTGGATAAGCCCTTTGCCGTTGCCGGGGAGGGAGCTCCATCTGATTGGGCGTCGTATTGGTCATTAAGGTCCGATTCTGTCGACCCTTGTCATGTCGGGGCTTTTGTCAAATCGATCCCGGAAAGCCTGGCAGCCATTGCTTACCAAGGAGCTTTCGACACCTATCCGCTATCAGCGGCACGCATGTTTCAGCACCCCGGAGTACGCTATATCCCACTTCAGGATGCCACAAGAAGCGAGCTGGCGTTGGTAACGGTCAAGGGTAACCGAAGTCCTGCTGTTCTCGCGCTCAAGGAATGCGTGAGGAAATCGCTTCAAGAAGATATCTCTTGTCTCTTCGGAGCTCACCGGCGTTAAGCTTCGTTGTTTTATTCTTTTTCCGACGCCATCCCGTTGAACTTTTTATAAAGTCACTGTGGTCTTTAGCCACGTGGGTAACGTGTTAATGGTCGTATGGATTCGGTCGATTGAGGGGTGTTCACTGTCGATGCCATGATCACCGATTTCGATTGAATAATCTGAACTGGTTGTTGCGCCACTTTTGGGTGTTTGCCAATCTCTCAGGAGACGCTGGTCAAGCACTACAGGGATTCGGAAAATGTGTCGCTTGATTATTTTCTGCAATTCCTCTTTTTCTATCTCTTCCGTATGGCCGAGCCTGCTCAGCTTTAAAAGCAGGTTGATTTTTTACTTATATTATCCTTGGTGAAATAAATTAGCTTTCTGTTTTTTCCGCTAACCAGGTTGAATGAATTTAAAACATCCTGGTGATATTGATATTTCAAAAATAAAGGGGTCTGAAATGCGAAAAAGCGTACTTTTCTATGATGAAAGGACAATGTGGCATAATCCTGGACAAACTGCGCTAATTTTTCCAGTGGGGCAATGGGTGCAGCCCATGCCTAGCTCTCCTAACGTCGAGTCTCCCGAATCTAAGCGACGCATAAAAAACTTAATGGATGTTTCGGGGTTAATCGGTAAAGTTGAGGTGCGTAGCGCTCCATCCGCTTCTAGAGAAGAGGCACTAGCAGTTCATCCTGCCCATTACTTGGATTGCTTGAAAACACTGAGCGATAATGGGGGAGGGTTCATGTCTGAAACATCTCCTGTTGGTCCTCGGTCCTATGAAATAGCATTATTATCCGCCGGATTGGCGAAAGCTGCCGTTGAGGCGGTATACAAGCGAGAGGTAGATAATGCCTACTCTCTTTCGCGCCCCCCTGGCCATCACTGTCTCCCAGATGAGGCAATGGGGGCATGCTGTCTGGCCAATATCCCAATCGCAATCGAGTCTGCCAAGAAACATCTGGGGGTTGGAAAGGTCGCGGTGGTGGATTGGGATGTCCATCATGGCAATGGAACTCAGGCCATCTATTACGGACGGCCGGATGTCCTGACTATTTCCATTCATCAGGACGGTTGTTTCCCTCCCGGGTATAGCGGGCTGGAAGATACAGGGGAGGGTGATGCGGTAGGAACTAACATTAATATTCCCTTGATGCCAGGAAGTGGCGGGGCTGCTTACCTGGAGGCCTTGGAAAAGGTTGTTGTACCTGCATTGGAGCGCTTCGAGCCCGAGTTGATCATTATTGCCAATGGTGTCGATGCGAATGGCGTCGATCCACTGGCGAGGATGATGTTGCATAGCGACGATTACCGGTCCATGACTCGCATTATGCGAGAAACGGCGGAACGTATCTGTGGGGGGCGGCTTGCTGTTGTCCATGAAGGTGGCTATGCGGAAGCCTATACTCCCTATTGTGGACTTGCCATCATGGAGGAGCTTTGTGGCTGGCGTACCGATGTCACAGATCCAGGGCTGAACTTCATCAAGGCACAACAATCTCCCGAAAGACATCTGGAGTTGCAGAAGGATGTCATAGCAAACGTCGCCAAGACTCACGGATTGGCTCAGTAAAGCCATCAAATAAAGGGTGTTGTTCACCTCTCCTGTGACATCAGCGGCGGGCAATGAGCCCGCCGCTTGTCTACCTGGCTATCCAACATAGATGCTGGGAAGGGCGCTTCAAATAGGATAAGCCTGAGCTTCCGGCTTGATGGTAAGCCATTGCCATTGGGTGAACTCTTCCCAGTTGGCCGGCCCACCGATACTCGTGCCATTACCCGATTGCCCAGTGCCGCCGAAGGGGTTGCAGACTTCGTCGTTCACGGTCTGATCGTTGATGTGGAGCAGTCCGACGTCGAGTTGCTCGCTCAACCGAAGTGCGCGACCGACATCCCGGGTAATGATACCGGCTGACAGGCCATAGTCAGTATCGTTCGCTAGTCGCACGGCCATTTCATCATCATCGAATGGCACGATGACCGCTACCGGGCCGAAGATCTCTTCCAGGTAGGCAGGGTTGTCCGGTGTTACATTGCTGAGTACGGTGGGCTCGAAGAACAGGCCCTCATGGCTGCCCCCGGTTTCTAACGTCGCCCCGGCATCGACAGCAGACCGGACTAACGCGTGAATATGATCACGTTGTTGCTCATTGATGATGGGGCCGAGAGCTACTTCATTCCGGAGCGGGTCGCCTACCTTGAGGCATTTGGCCTTGGCGGCCATGCGCTTGACGAACTCGTCATGGATCTTGCGATGAACGAGGATTCGCCCCGTTGCCATGCAGATCTGGCCCTGGTGGAGGAAGCTGCCCCAGGTTGCGTTGGCGATGGCGGTATCGAGGTCGGCATCGTCGAGTATTATCAGAGAATTCTTGCCACCGAGTTCGAGAGATACCTTTTTCAAATGGCGCCCCGCGGCTTCTCCAACCTTGCGGCCGGCGTTGGTGGAGCCGGTAAACTGAATCATCGCCACATTGGGGTCGGCAACCAGGGCTGCACCGGTCTCACCTCCGCCCGGCAGGACATGAAGAGTGCCCTGGGGAACACCGGCCAGCTCGAGCAATCTTCCGATGACCAGTCCCCCGCAAATGGCCGTGCGAGGGTCCGGCTTGAGCACGACGCCATTACCGACGGCCAGGGCCGGTGCGACTGCACGCATGGCCAGATAGAGCGGAAAATTAAATGGAGAGATGACCCCGACCACGCCCAACGGACGCCGACGAGCCAGGCTCAGATGGCCTGATTCGGAAGGCAGGACATCACCTTGGGTCTGGCCCGGTAGACCGGCGCTCTCTCTCAGGGCCTTGATGGAAACCTCGACTTCGAAGGCCGCCTTGAGCTTAGTGGAGCCGGACTCCCTGATCAGCCATTCGCAAATTTCCTCCCGATGTTCCTCCATTAACATGGCCGCCTTGTACATGATCGCCGAACGCGTCTCTCCGGGCTGAGCCGCCCAATTACGTTGAGCGTTGCGCGCTGTTGCGGCAGATGAGGCCATCCCGGCGGCATCCGCCATGGCAAACTGCCCCAATACCTCCCCAGTGGCCGGCTCAATTGCAGGAGAAATCTCCGTACCCGCAACCCATTGGCCGTTGAAGTATTTACCGTTCAAGATGTCATCAGAAAGCATTTTCATACACTACTCACTCTTGTCATTTTGGCCTGTCATTTACCACTAGAAAGCTAAAGCTTCGCTCGGCGTAGGGCAGGGCGGTCGAAACGAAGCGTCGAGCAGGTTGTTGTAGTTGTATCAGCTGGTTGGGGAGCCGATCGCACCATGTTGGGCGACGACCCGCCGGCTGTTGAGTGCCCCGAGCAGAGCAACTGCGGGAATACACCAGGGAAGCAGAGTGACGATGCCACGCTCTACGCCGCTGAGTTCGGAAAAATTTGCGTAGGCCAGGATAGAGATGAGCAACAAACCGACGGCACCGATGCTGGGAAGAATCTGATGCTTCCACCATTTTCTTTCCTCAATCCTCCAGAAGAAGGCGACCACGGCAAAGCCACCCAGCGTCTGTAGCGTCAGGACGGATAGGGTGCCGAGCGCGACCATCCAGAGGTACAGATTGTCGACGGGGTCGGCATTCCCGAGCATGAATGCCAGGAGAATGAGAGCCGTGGAGCAAGAAAGCACGACACTGGCAATGTACGGGCTCGATTGATGCGGATGAACGAAGCTCAAGGCGACAGGAAGAAAGCGTTCGCGAGCGAGCGAGAAAAGGTAACGGCAAAGAGCATTATGAAATGACAGCAGCACAGCAAAGATACTGGTGACAGCGAGAATTTTCATCGTAAAGGTCGACCAGGCACCGACATACTCCGTATTCACGGCGAAAATAAAGTTAACGTAGTTATCGGAAGCAGCAGCTTGGACATCACCAGTCTGATAGGCCAGACCGATACACCAGGTCGTCAGTGTATAGAATCCGCCTATCATGAGAATGGCAATGTAGGTGGCTCGTGGGACGGTCCGCTTCGGATTCTTGGCCTCTTCTCCATATAGCGTCGTCGACTCGAAACCTACGAAGCAGGCAAAGGCAAACATGAGTGCCACCCCCATTCCCGGCGAGACGATCTGAGACGGCATGAAGCCTTGTAGAAAGCCTTTCTCGAATTCGGACTGCATCAACACAGCGATATCGAATAACAGGAGGATCAGAACTTCCAGGACCATGAGTACGCCGAGTACACGTGCAGAAAGGTCGATATTGAGATAGCCGAACAAAGCGACCAGGGCAGCGATAGCGAAAGCGAGGATGCGCCAATCTATCTCAACACTGAAAATTGAGGCGACGAGATCGGCTCCAAATGCGGCAAACTGGCCATAAACACCGGAGAGTAAGCACACATAGGCTAGCAGAGCAACGCCAGCAGCCATGTGCCCCGCCTTCTTGCCAAGTCCACGACTCACGAGATCGGCAACCCCCCCCGCGCTTACGACGTAGCGGCTCATGGCTGCAAAGCCGATGGCGAAAAGCAGCAAGACGATCGAGGCAATGAGATAGAGCCCTGGGGCACCAGCGCCACCGATGGCAAACACGACAGGAGCTGCCCCCAAGGTTGCCCCCAGAGGGGCAGCAGCGGCAACGACGAAGAAGACGATATCAGCAACCCCCAGTGAAGCGGGCTTGAGCTGATGCGCGGACGATTCGCAAGGCATGGGGGGGCTTTCCTCCGACTGCATTCATTGGATTTTTTATTGTTGGCAGCATCACCAGAAAGGCTGAAGGAAACAATACTGAATTAATGATCATTTGATCGCGACGAATGATCATGGCCGGAAGTAGATCAATATTCCGGCAGCTTCACTGCTCGATCACTAAAATAGATTGATTTATATAGATTTCGCTATTGATCGAAAAATGGCTAAACCTAGAATCAATAGGCCACTTTCATAATGGCGTTTGAAAAACAATTATCGGAGTCGAAAGTAATGCTGACCTACGAACAGGCGCTTAATAATTTTTCGGAAAAATTTCATGCTTCCAAGGCGAAAACCTTGACAGGGCGTGATCTAATACCAGGTGGATTCAGCCGGCGAACTTTCAACTATGGACCACACGCTGTTTTTGTCGAGAGAGGGGATGGACAGTATGTTAAAACCATCGAAGGGCACCGTCTTCTGGACTTGAATAACAACTTTTCAACTAATATTGTTGGCCATAATCATCCCGATATCGTTAACGCCATTACTGACATGATGGATAAGGGGTTTTCCTTTGGGAATCCGACGGATCACGAACTGGAGCTGGCCAACCTGCTGAGTGATCGAATCGAATCGGTCGAGCAGGTTAAGTTCTTCTGTTCCGCCAGTGAAGCGTGCCTGGGGGCTATTCGTATCGCGAGAGCCTACACCGGCAAGACGAAAATCGCCAAGTTTGAGGGCGGTTATCACGGTTTTGCTGACGATCTTGCGGTTTCCGCACATCCAAACCCAAGCAATTTCCCCGGACCAGATAAAAAACCGCGCTCGCTACCGGATTCCGACGGCATCCCTTCATACAAGGTGGACAACATCGTCACCCTGGTACAGAACGATTTCGAAGCCTGTGAAAAGATTCTGCGTAGCCATTCCCAGGATACCGCCTGCGTCATCATGGAGCTTCAGTCTGGTGCCGGCGGCGTTGTGAGTCTCGACAAGACATTTGTTGCCAAAATCCGAGAATTGACCCACGAGCTGGGCATGGTGCTGATCGTCGACGAGACCATGTCTCTGCGTGCATCGACTGGCGGCTTACAGAAACTTTACGAGGTCAAGCCCGATCTGACCGTCATGGGCAAGATGATCGGTGGCGGCCTGCCGATTGGTGCTATCGGCGGATCGAGGGAGGTCTTCAGCGTTGTCGAAGCCAATCAGGTCATGGTATCCGGAACGCATCACGGTCATCCGATGGCTTGCGCGGCTGGGATTGCCTGTCTCAACGTCATGGACGAAGCTGCATTCGACAAGATCAATGGCATGGCCGAGCGTATCAAGACCGAGCTTAACTCATGGGCGGAAGCAAATAACATTCCCTTTATCGTTTATGGCTCGTTCTCGATTCTCGGCTATGCCTTGACACGAGAAGCCGGCCAGAATATCACCACGCATCGCGACTACTGGCATAAGATAGATGAGAAAAAGATGTCCATCTATGCGTTGGAAATGGCGACCCGAGGTTACTATCCGGTCCACCGCGGTCAGATCGGATTGATGCTGCCCATGACCAGCGAAGATATCACTGGCTATATCGAAACAACGAAGGATATCGTCAGCGCCATCTATCATTGCTAACGCTCCTTGTTGCCTCTTATAACGTTCTTGCGGTTGTCGTAGTGGTTCGACAGCCGCTTTTTATTTTTCGATGATGTTAGCCAAAACCATCTGACCACAGGCTTCCGGATCGGATAGCCCCGAAATCACATCATCGCCGATCTGGTCAGGTGCATTGGCGTAGCGCCGGGCCGCACAGAAGTAGGCCATAGAGACCTGACTCTACTCCTGAGCCCCGTTAAAAATGAGGGATTACCCTTGTTCGATAGTTGTTGTAGACCACCAAGGATTGACTCAGCAAAGGCATTGTACAAAAATACGTACAAATTCTTAAGGAGTGCTTCTAGATGAGAACCATAACTTATTCAAAAGCAAGACAAAATTTTTCTGCTGTGCTCGATGAGACAGTTAACGACCATGCACCGACGCTTATCACACGTCAGAATGGTGAGCCGTGTGTACTCATATCTCTCGAAGAATACGATGCTCTTGAAGAGACGGCGTATCTGCTCAGGTCACCTAACAATGCGGAGCGTCTTCAGCAGTCCTTGAAGCAGCTGAGAGAGGGAAAAGGTAGAGAGAGGGAGCTGATCGAGTGAAGATCGTATTCTCTGATCAGTCCTGGGAAGACTATCTATACTGGCAAGGCACAAACAAGAAGGTTCTTAAGCGAGTCAACGAGTTAGTGAAAGCGATCAAGCGAGACCCTTTCGAGGGTATCGGGAAGCCGGAACCATTAAAACACCACTTGACGGGAACGTGGTCCAGGCGAATCGATAACGAGCACAGACTTGTCTATGAAGTCGAAGGTGAGTCCCTATACATCGTGTCTTGTCGGTACCATTACTAATATTGCATGAAAAAGTATCTAAACTCAGGGTGGTAACCACTGGAATCCCATCATGGATGGTACAAGACATAGCCTTGCTATGGGCACCACAAACAACCTGCGGAATGTCTAGAGCGAAGTCCAGGCCAACTGGACGAGCCTAGTAATGCAAGGCGGAGACCGGGTATGTTCTTCAGACGTTATTTAACATAATATACATTATGCGAACTAGCATGATATTCAAGAGATAGAACGATTTACTCTAATGCCTGACGAGTTTCCAGCCATCGATCACGAGATATTCGATATGCTCGCACGTTGCGATTCTCGAACCTGGTCTCCACGAAATCCCGAAAGCCGGTTTTCTCCGCAACTCTAACTGAAGCAGCATTTTCTGGCTCAATCAGTGCGATGACAGTTGGTACTTGCCGTTGCGTAAATACGTATTCCAACACGGCCAGATTCGCCTCTGTCGCGAATCCTCGATTCCAGCGATGTCTTGCAAAGCGATAACCTAGGCCGGCTTCCTCTTGGCCATTGACGGTTTCAGGATAAATACCACTGAATCCCATCAGCTCACCTGACACCTTGTCTTCTACCGCCCATGGACTATAACCATGCGCGGCCTGGCAATTGTGACACCACGCCATGAATTGTCGTGTGGCGTTTTCGTCGTAGACCCCGTGCAACGAATACTTCATTACCTCAGGATCGCCAATAATTCTGGCCAAAGGCGCAACATCATCACTGGAGAACAAACGTATTCTCAGGCGTGGTGTTTCAATGCGAAACATATATCTTCCTCGATCTGGCAGCAGGCAGCCGGCCTGTTCACCATCTGAGCTGCTCAGCCAGGTGCCGATACCCTTCTTCCAGGACCTGGCTCGAGAGATTGGTCACGCCCAGGAGCAATCCCTTGCGAGCATTACCTTGAGTCGAAGAGCCTCGAGTTGCCAAGCTGCGATTCGCAAACCAGGGAGACAGCGGTGCCGGAGCCAGCCCAATCCTGTGCGCCATATCCGCGATGTGCACATCGTCAACGTCATCAGGCAGCTCGACCAGTAGCGACAAACCGGCCATTTTTCTCACGCAAGGCGCTCCTTCCATCAGCTCAAGCAATGCATTTCGCCGTTGGGTATACAGTCGCTTCATGCGCCGAATGTGGCGAAGGTAATGGCCGTCTCGCAAGAATTCTGCCACGGCTAATTGGCTGGGCAGCGCAGACGCTGGCGACAATGCTGCTGCAGTATCCCCGGCACGGCTTGCCAACATGGGCGGCACCACCATGAAGCCGAGTCGCAACCTTGGGCTGATGGTTTTGCTGAAAGTGCCGATATGAATCACTCTGCCATCATGATCCAGCGACGCCAGTGCCGGCGATGCCCGGCCGTTTAGTTGCAACTCGCTCAGGTAATCATCTTCGATCACCCAGCCCGCGTTTTCCCGGGCCCAGATCAGCAGTGCCTGGCGGCGAGCCAGCGACAGCTGCATTCCCAATGGCGCTTGTTGACTGGGCGTCACAATCGCCAACTGAGCGTCTGGCGCTAGCCCCACTCCCTGATCAACACAGATCCCCTGCTCATCCACTGGAATTGGAACAGAGGTAAATCCTGCCAATGCCAAGGCATGGCGAGCCAGTGGATAACAGGGATCCTCAACCCAGACACGTTGCGAATCCAGGCGCAGCAGGTGCAGTGCCAAACCCAGTGCACCAGCATAGCCATTGGTGATGATGACTTGATCAGGAGAACATTGCAGTCCACGGGACACGGCCAGGTAGGCAGCAATTTCCTTGCGCAATGCCAGCTCTCCGCGCGGGTCGGGATAACGCAATGTTTCCGCCACTGCCTGGCGCGAGCAGCGCAGCATGATTCGAGACCAGAGCTTGTGGGGAAAAGCGTCTTGCGCGGGCACGCCCACTTGAAAGGGTTTAGGGGCGCTTTCCAGGTCCTGATAGAGATCGGGTAACGGCAGCCGCGAGGCTTGGTCGGTCATCTCTGGTAGCGCTGGCAGCACCGAGGCCACGAAAGTACCGGCGGCTCCCTTCGAGATGACCAACTGATCATCACTCAGCCTGTCATAGGCTGTTTTAACGGTACCCCGTGAAACGCCCAGCTGTACGGCGAGATCACGCCAGGAAGGCAGCCGCGCGCCCTCGTATAAATGCCCCTGCCGAATGGCGTCAGAGATATTCGAGCGTATCTGCTCAGCCAAGGAGCGCTTGCCGTGGCGATCAAGTGAAAAGTGAAGCTTGCTCATCGGCCCATGGTACATAAAAAACTATCAATCTTGGTACTTTTTATTGGATCATGATCAGCTTCAGAATGACTACCTAGCGCCCTATTAATACGGCTACTTATACGGCTACTTTATTGGCCTGTTGTATATGGCCCGCATATGGTCCGTATTTGGCCCGTTGTACTGCCACTCCACCGTCCAACAGGATGAGATTGATGCAGACCAAAAAATCCTGGCTTTCAGTTGCCATACTGTTCGCCCTATTGCTCGGCCACATTGGCCCAATCCAGGCTGCCGATCAGGACAGCGTTGAGCAGGACCAAGCCGATCAGGATGAGGCCTATGATATGGATGCCGACGGCGAGCAGCGTGCCAAGGCGGCAGGCGAATCGCTGATCGGCCAACCCGGTCCGGAGATGAGTTTGACCACTCTGGACGGTGAAACCATTGATCTCGCCAGTCTGTACGGCAATAAACCGGTCTACATAAAATTCTGGGCGACCTGGTGTGTACCGTGTCGCCAGCAGATGCCTGGCTTCCAGAAGTTCCAAGAGGAGCACGGCGATGATATTCAAGTCATCGCCGTGAACACGGGTTACGCCGATACTGCCGAGGCGGCGAGAGCCTATCGCGAAGAAATGGGATTGACCATGCCGATCACGGTGGATGATGGCACGCTAGGCGAAGCCCTGAACCTGCGCGTGACCCCACAGCACGTGCTGATTGATCGCAGTGGTCATATCGCCTACATCGGTCATCGAGATGATCAGGAACTGGAGCAGGCGCTGCAGGCAGTACTCGAGGAAGATGGCAAGCAATCCGCTGCCTCCGAGGAAGAGGAAGTCACAGACACGGGCGCCGATACGCTGAAGGTGGGCCAAACGGTCAAGGATCTCTCTGTCACCACGTGGGACGGCAGTACCATTGATCTATCTCGAGCAGATTCAGACAAGCCACTGGGTGTGGTGTTCTTTGCCACCTGGTGTGAGTCCTATCTTGCGGAGAGCAAGCCGGAAACCGCCACTGCCTGCCGTCGTGTACGCGAAACCGTCAATCAACTGAGCGAAGACGAAGAGGTACAGTGGGTAGGTATCATGTCTGGCCTGTGGACCAAGGAATCCGATGTCGAAAGCTATCTTGCCAGCACCGAGACGGATATTCCCGTGGTGCTCGATGCCGAGGGTGAGCTACATCGAGCCTTCGACATTCGACAGATACCTTCTGTCGTGCTGATCAGTGCTGACGGGCAGATAACAGAGAAGCTTGGACCGCAAGACACCAAACTGACCGAGGCGGTGGAGCGTCTCAGCCAATAGGCAGCCCCCTTCTCTTCTATCCTCTTTTCCGCTCCGGAGACGGAGCGGTTATCTTCTGATGAAATAGCCCGCCGCGCGGGGGTTGGAGCCAATGACGACATTCCTGTTCCGCTGCCTGCTTCTCTGCTGCCTGTCTTCCGCGTTGTTCCTGCAGACAGCCGCCGCCCAGGGAATGCCCGGTGCCTCTGACGAGGTGCTGATCAAGAACTCGCTAATCGCGGAAACAGACCGGCCCGCACCAGGTACATCAAGTACCTTGGCCGTGCTCATGGAACCGCAATCAGGCTGGCACGGATATTGGAAACAGCCGGGCAACATTGGCTTGCCACCGCAGTTCGATTGGCAGTTGCCGGAAGGCGTCAGTGTTGGCGAACCAGCCTATCCGGTACCGCAGACGCTGATGACTGGCGATCTGATGAATCATGTCTACGAGCACCCTTATGCGCTACTGGTGCCTTTTGAAATAGACGACTCGGTAGCGCAGGGAACCTCGCTTCCCATCACTGCTGATATCAAATACCTTGCCTGCCGAGCGGATGCTTGCGTCCCTGAAGAAGCGTCGCTGGCTATTACGCTGGTTGCTGGAAATGGCGAGGTCCCGTCGGAGCGCAAGGCGCGTTTCGACGAATGGCGGCAAGAGCTTCCGAGACCGCTGGGTTCATCGGCCAGCTTCACTGTGACGGATGATGCTCGACTGCGCCTGAGCATCCCCCTCCCCGCCAGTGTAGAGCTGGACAATCCGCACTTGTTTGTCGCCACCGACAAGATAATCGACCCCGCAGCAGAACAGGTTTTCAGCCGCGAAGGAGATGTGCTGACCGTCGAGATGCTGCTGGACAAGTCTCGGCAGACATCTGGCCCGCCTGCTGAGTTGGAGGCACTGCTGTCATTGGGCAACGGCACCGGCCTGGCATTGCGTGGCCACAATGAGAATGCACCAGCGCCGGGCGACGATAGCCCCCGGAATTTGCCGGAAGCTGGCATGCCAGCTGAGCAGGGCAACACCACTACCCTGCTGCTGACGGCATTGCTCGGTGCTCTGCTGGGCGGTGTTCTTCTTAATATCATGCCCTGCGTGTTCCCGATCCTCAGTCTCAAGGTGCTTAGCCTGGCGCGCCTGTCCGGTGGTAAACGCGAAGCTCGGCGTGAAGCACTGGCCTACACCGCAGGCGTCGTGATCGTTTGCCTCATGCTGGGCGCGGTTATCCTCGCACTGCGTGCTGCCGGTACTCAGATAGGTTGGGCGTTCCAACTGCAGGATCCACGAGTTATCGTGGTGCTTGCCCTGTTGACCGCTGCTATCGGCTTCAATCTGGCCGGATTATTCGAACTGGGCTCCATCAGCAAAGGCGCAAGATTGGCTGATCAGGGAGGCATGGCGGGTGCTTTCTGGACCGGTGTGCTTGCCGCCTTTGTGGCGACGCCCTGCTCTGGCCCTTTCATGGCCACGGCTCTCGGCGCAGCGCTGGTATTACCTCCGTTTGCCGCGCTGGCTGTCTTTGCCGGCCTGGGGCTGGGCATCGCCCTGCCGTTTCTGCTGCTGGGTTTCATACCCGCGCTTAGCCGCTGGCTGCCCCGCCCTGGCCCGTGGATGGAAAGCTTCCGACATCTCATGGCTATCCCCATGTTTCTGACGGCCCTGGCCCTGGCCTGGGTGCTGGGCCGACAGCTCAGCAACGACGGCTTGATAGCGAGCTTTTCTCTGATCATGTTGCTGGCGGTTGGGCTTTGGTTTACCGGTATGCGCCAACGCAATGGCAAGCGGCTGGCTTGGCTGCCAGCAGGACTGGCTGTCGTGCTCGCGTTGGCAGGCAGCATTGTGGTTCCCCACTCCTTTCCTGGGCGTGAAGACCCCGTCACCAACGGGGTAGCAAACGCTTCGGAAGCAACGATGCTCCCCTTCGATAAAAAGCGGCTGGCTGAACTTCAACAGCAGGAAAAGACGGTCTTTGTCTACTTTTCCGCAGACTGGTGCATCACTTGCCAGATAAACGAACAGCGGGTAATCAACACTTCCACAACGCAGCAGGCTTTGGAACAGGCGGGTGTGGTCACCATGAAGGGAGACTGGACCAACGGCGACCCTGCTATCACCGCTTTCCTGCAAGAACATGGCCGCTCTGGAGTGCCGCTCTACCTGTGGTATGCACCAGGAGAAAGCGAGCCCGAGGTGCTTCCACAGATTCTTGAGCCGGATAGTTTTCTAGCGTTAGTTGATAAAGCCCATTAATCCAACATGGTGCCCTAGTCAGAAATACATACCAGAAACCTTCATCGCTGCGCCGCGATCAGGACCATCATCGGACGTTCGGCTTCTTCCGCCAAGTCAGGAACTGCTGCGACCTGTTCTGCGCTCGGCCCCCACTCCTCGACGTGGCGCAGCTCAAAGCCTGCAGCAATCAGTGCATTCAGAGTGGTGCCCAGAGTCCGGTGGTACTTGATGACGCCATCTGCCAGCCAGTTGCTGACTCGCGGGCCTTCGTTCTGGTAGTTATTGACCGGCCATGAGCGCTGGCCTTCAGCATCGATCACCCACTCCTTGCTCTTCGCACAGGTATAGATCGGGTGCTCAGTGGTGAAGACCATCCAACCGCCCGGTTTCAGGGCCTGATGGATGGTCGCCAGGAAAGGTTTGAGATCCGGCAGGTAATGCAGTGCCAATGCACTGTAGGCCAGGTCGAATGCCTGCTCTGGCAGTGTCAGTTGCTCAAGGTCTTCTCGCTGATAGCGAATGCCAGGATCGTCCGTCAGTTCGCGCGCCCGCGCCAGCATTTTTTCAGACAAGTCGACACCGAGCACGTCAGCGGCTCCCGCTTGGCGAGCACTGCGACAGAACCAACCATAGCCACAACCAAGATCAATGACATTCTTGCCGCGAAGCTCTGGCAGCATAGCGTGAATGGAAGCCCACTCGGGCGCTCCGTCCAAACCGAACTGAGAGCGCGGAAGCTGGGCATATCCATCGAAGAATACCGGGTCATCGTAGATATTCTGGGACATGAATCAACCTGAAGGCATTGATGCTGAAACCCCGAGTCTTGCCCAGAACATCAGTTCATCCTGATCCTCCAGGGCTGAATCGGGCACTTCGTAATACGACAGCCGTTTTTGCTTGCGTTCCCCGGAAGGCTGCGAGACCCAATAACTGAATGGTTCGCACCCTTGTTCCACGAATTTCTCGAGATTGTTCGCATCAGTCTTGATGTAAAAGCGATTTTCTCTGCTGAGAATGCCAAACATGCGCCCATCGAGAAACACGCCCATGCTTCCGAACATACGTCGAGCAGAGACGTTGCCCAGGGGAGCAAGTTGATCAAGCAGAAAGTCGAGCAATTCGTGTGAGACACTCATCGCACAGGATACCCCGTACAAGACAACGTGTTTTACTTGCTTCATGGATCTTTCAGAAGATCCTTCACCACTGCAAACTTATAAAGCACACGACTATTCAGCAGCGTATTTCTCATCTTGTTCTGCAGCTCCCTGCCTTCTGTGGTCCAGGCGTGTTCTGCGTCCCTGGAATCGCCATCGGGCCATTGAGCATAGGCAATATATTGGCCATCAGCCGTCTTGTGCAGCCTTGAACCAAGCCCGTCGAATTCCTGGTGTATATACTCTGTGAGACGGCTCCAATGCTCCACGAAAGCCGCCTCCTCTCCTTCCTTTACATTGAACTCAATCAGGTAGCTATACACGTTACGTGCTTCCTCTCGAGCCTTGTCATTGCACCTTCTCCTGCGGCGCTTCCTCTTGAGGAGAAGATAAAATAATCTCTACGCGGCGGTTCTCGGCACGCCCTTCGGGATTGTCATTCCCGTCGATTTCATTTGGCGCGACAGGCTGACTTTCACCAAGCCCCTTGGATAGGATACGTGCCCCATTGATGCCATTGTCCACAAGGTAGCTGGTGACAGCCTCAGCTCTGGCATCGGAAACTTCCTGGTTCTGTTCCTTGGTTCCCGTGGAGTCGGTATATCCCATGACATCCACCAGCACTTCGGGAAGCTCGCTGAGCAATTCGACGAGATGCCCCAGTATGGCCTGACCGCCTTCGGAAAGTGTCTTCCCATCGCTGCCGAACAAGGTATCGCTGGTAGCAGACAGTACAAAGCGCTCATGCTCCCCATCGGAAGCATCTGTCTCAGGCTCATGCAGCATCAAGCCATCATTATGGGCCACAACGTCCTGCACCAGTTGCGACAGCTCCACCGGGTCACGCTCATACTCCTCCACATTCGCCACCAGCTCCCGTACTTCCGGTGTCACCTCGAGAATATAGGGGTCATTGCCGCTCCCCAGTACGCTACCTGCCAATCCGAGAGACAAAAGCACCGCGCTTGCAGAGCGAATGACAGGCTTGCGCATACGAGATGCGAGCCCAGAATGGACCGAAGGAAAGGAGTGGATAGTGAACATGGGCAATCAGTCTTGTGCAGGAATCAGGAAGGGACCCAGCGGTTCCACATCCTGCAGGAACAGCATGACGTTTTCGTCAACCGGAGGAGCAGGAAAAACGCCATACCAGGAGCCAGCGTACATGGCATCACCGGCATTGATGGTCGCAGTCGACGGTGCCAGGGGACGGTCTTCGGTATCTTTCAACAACAGATATTTCCGATTGCCCGCCAGCAGGTAGAAATCCGTCTGATACGCACGCTCTGTCAGATTGTCGTAAAGCTCGATCGGTTCCTCCAACCCGTTACCTACTGGCCGGAAACGCACCTTGATCGTTACTTGCGTACCATCCCGAATGGCAGCACTGACTTCCGCCAGAGCCTTGCCACTGTTATGCATACCGACAGCCAGCACTTTCCTTTGTCCTGCAGAGGCCTCCGCCTGCTGCTCTGGCGTGCTTTCCTGAGAGATTGCCACCCCCGCATGACAGGCCAGGATAGATATTACCAATAGCGCCCTCGCGCGATCGGGGACAGACATCCAGCTCACTCCTTATAAAGCAGGATAAATACCTGATTGGCCAAAATAGCATATCAATCAAGGTAGAAAATGATAGGTCCGCATGAGCGGCCTTCACATCACTTGGCTCTGTTTGGTATCACCGTTTGGCATCACCTAGCCGTCCAGGCTCGAGACAATGACCAGCCGAGGCCATTTCTCCAGCCAGCCCTTCGTTTCAATGCGGGCCTTGAAGGCATCTGGTTTCGGTCGTTTCCAGTTCAGAGTCACGCTACCAGCAAACAAGGCCTCCAGACCCAATGGCGCAACCAACTCAAGCTCCCGTCCGTCACTCACCAGGCGTACCCCAATGGCCGTTTCCATTTCGACCCAATAACTCATGGCATCGGCAGTGGATACGTATGGGGCGTCAGCATTTCTGACGTGCATTCTGGCCTGGTTCTTGACCGACCATGGCAAGTCCGAGACTTCACGCAGCCTGGTTTCCAGAATCCAATCACGCTCAGGGCTTGAGTCCTGGGGATCAAAATAGACTAAATCGATGTCGTCGAGCGGTGTCGACTGCGCATATTCGTGCAACCTGTCCCACACCAGGTTACGCACAAACCCGGCCGCCAGGCACCAGTCCTGGAGCCCGAGCTCACTTGCCCGTTCAAGAGCCGCGAGCCTCTGGGCATCCGCCTTCAGCCACATGAGAAGCTGTTCTTCCAAGTTATCCTTCCATATCTCTATCATGCAGCACGAACAAGCACAGGCACTTTCAGGCAAAACCTAGGCGCTGGTGCCATTCTGCAATGCTCTCCTCAGGATACTCAGCAAAGAACTTGTCGTGCTCATGAGGTGCTACCTGGACCCAATCAGGTTTGCTTGCCAGCATCAGATGCACATTTTCTGGCGGTACTGGCAATTCAGTGTCGATAGCCGAGGCAAAGGGGTGCACAAGCTCCGGCCAATGAGGATCATAGACCCATAATGCCGTGGCACAATGCCGCAGAAATGACGCTCCCCCGAGCTGGGTTCACCATCAATGACGGCATGGTAGATGCCTTTATGTTGACTTCCATCGACCTGAAGGGTCTCGGCCTGGCCGCTCAGGTTGATGGCATAGCCACCACCGCCCGCCGTCTTGCGACATATCGAGCAATAGCAGCGTTGGTAGGGATAGGGATGTGGGGACTCGACGCTGAATGTCACCGCACCGCAGTGACAGGAGCCTTGCAGCAACATGGTTTGCCTCCAGGGTAAGGATGGTGGCTATCAGCGTAGCGGATAGCGGCTCTTACGAATAACCACCTCGGGCAAACTACCCACTGCATTCTTACCTTACGGCACTCTCGAACAACTGATTCACTTCGCGATCATCAACTCCAAGTGTCAGCAGAATCTGCTTCTGGGCGGCCTCCAGTACACTCATGCGTTCCTGCTCGTCAGGCAGGCTTCTGGCGATGGCGACCGCGCCAACCAGTGAGGCGAGAATGGCGCGAGATTTCTCCGCGATCGCTTCTCGGTTCGGCTCGAATGGAAGCTTTTTCAGCCGGCTCAGAGCAATCAAGCGAGTCTCGAGCATCTTTTTCATACGCAGATATGAAGCTTCGAACAGCACCTTGATCTCGGCGTTGTCGTTGCCTAGCTCGTTGAACAGTACGTTTTCAGGACCAGGCTTGCTCTTGCGCTCCAATTCCCGAAGGTTGCAGTAGTTGGCCACGAGTGCCGTCAAGTGCTTGACCGATAACGGCCCCTTGACGAGGCGCGCGGCACGACTGTGCTTCAAGGTTTCACTGATGGAAGCACGGTACAGCGCTTCCTTGGACTCAAAATGGGCATAGAAGGCACCATGCGTCATCTTTGCCAGCTTCATGATCTGTCCGATCGAGACCTTGTTGAAGCCGTAGCGACAGAACAATTCAGTGGCTGAAGTCAGAATACGTTCTCTGGAACTTGCCTTGTGAGTAGCGGAATATGGCATGACGTCCTCGCCATCATTGAATCTGGGAAAACACTCGCGAAATCCTCCAACAATATCATCGTGCTATCTGAATATTATCTTGATCATATAAAGCCCAGTGATAGCGTCACGATGACATTTGGTTTCAGGAGCAGTTTTCAGGAGGTCGTATGAAATCACCTATTGTCATCACCGGCATGGGCATGGTCAGCCCATTGGGTTGCGGCGTCAAGGCCGTTTGGGAACGCCTGGTGTCAGGGCGCTCAGGAATCGGCCTCATTTCACGCTTCGATACCAGTGCTCTGCCCATCAAGATAGCGGGCCTGGTTCCGGAGATTGCTGACGATGACGAGGCCGGACTCGACCTGGACCAGGTCGTCAGCCCCAAGGAACGCCGCAAGCAGGATCTGTTCTCCTTGTATGCTCTGGCTGCCGCGGAGCAGGCTTTGTCCCAGGCGAACTGGTTCCCGGAAGATCCGCAAGGGCAACGCGCCACGGCAACCATCATCGCAACGGGAATCGGTGGGTTTCCGACCATCACCCAAGCGCAGAATACCCTGACTCAGCAAGGTCATCGACGCTTGTCACCTTTTACGGTGCCAGCCTTTCTTGCCAACATGGCAGCCAGCCAGCTGTCGATTCGCTATGGCTTCCGTGGTCCCTTGGGTTGCCCTGTCACGGCTTGTGCAGCAGGCCTGCAAGCCATCGGCGATGGCATGCGCATGATACGCAGTGGAGAAGCTGACGTTGCCCTGGTCGGTGGCGCCGAGGCCTGTGTCGACCCTCTTTCCCTGGCGGGATTTCATGCACTCAAGGCGCTGTCGACCGAGCAGCAGGCGCCAGCCAGTGCTTCTCGCCCTTTTGATCAGTCACGCAATGGTTTCGTCATGGGAGAAGGCGCGGGATTGATGGTCATCGAGACCCTGGAGCACGCCTTGAAGCGTGGCGCCACGCCATTGGCCATTGTCAGAGGTTATGGCACCAGCGCTGATGCCTACCACATCACGGCGGGCCCGGAAGACGGTGCAGGTGCCGCCGATGCTATCCACACTGCGTTGCGCATGGCTGAGCTGGAGCCCAGGGATATCAGCTATATCAACGCCCACGCCACATCCACTCCGGTGGGTGACAGGGCCGAAGTTGCTTCGCTCCGGCGTGTCTTTGGTGATGACTTGCCCAATATCCCGATTTCTTCCACCAAATCCGCGACCGGGCACCTGCTGGGAGCTGCCGGTGGCGTGGAGAGCCTGTTCAGTGCCATGGCCACGATGACCAATCGATTGCCGCCAACACTGAACATGGATAGCGCTGATGCAGACATGCAGGACCTGGACTTTGTACCAGGCGTTGCCCGGGAACAGGCGACCCAGCATGTACTATGCAACGGCTTTGGCTTTGGTGGGGTCAATGCAGCTCTGATCGTCAGTCGCTTCGAGTAACGCCAGGGCGGATGCGAAGCATGAAGAAATAACACCATGTTGAAATAACACCATAAAAGGCCGAGGCAGTAACCTCGGCCTTTTATGGTGCGTGCATGCCTTGCCCAGAGCAGTCGTTATACAGAGCAGTCGTTACGAAGAGCTGTCGGCTACATCTCTTCGACAGTGCGCCGAGTCGCCTCGATCAGAGCGCCGAAGGCGCTGACAGCAGCGGACTCGTTACGCTGGCGCATGGCATCAAGCAGTTCGACGTGATGATCGAAGCTGGCGTCAAATACCTGCAGGCGATCTTCCAGGCTGTCCCAGGAAACATACAGATCGTCATGCATCAGCCTGATCAGGCCTACCAGCACACTGTTGCCGCAGGCCTCGTAGATGGCCAGATGAAACGCCGCATCGGCCTCGCTGATGCCAAGAAAGTCCTCTTTTTCTCTCGCCCGTTCATAGGCCTCGAGATGCGTGGCCATTTCCGCGAAAGCTGCCTCTGATCCACGCTGCGTTGCCAGCACAATGGCACGTTCTTCCAGCGCCTGGCGTACATCCAGCATCTCCAGCAGGTGCTCTTTGGCATCACTCAGTCCGAGTGTTTCCAACAGCTGAAAGGTCTTCTGTTCACTGACGAATATGCCTTTGCCGTTGATGATCTCGATGATGCCCTCAGCCTCGAGTTTCTTGAGGCCCTCTCGCAGCGTTGAGCGCCCTACTCCCAGGCGTACCATCCATTCAGATGCCGAAGGCAACTGATCACCCGCCTTGAGCTGTTTCTCGTTGATCCAGGTGCTGATCTCACCGGCAACGGTATCGGATAAATAGAGCCGTTTCATTATCTTGAACAAGCACCCCGTTATTGGTTGGCAACTCACCTGGTCGAACGTAATCGTATACCTTCGCCGGTTCAATTGATGCAAGTAGCGCTCCATGCTAGCTTGACCTATCAGACAGGCTGACAGCTACTAACATAAATCGTATGACGAGGTACGCAATTGGACAGCCAGGATCGCTACATCTGCCATCATGCCTTTGAAGAAGACGCGGGCCACCATGGTGCGGTCACTCCGCCAGTCTACCAGACCAGCATCTTCACCTTTCCTGATCTGGAAACTTTCAGTCGCGCTCAGTTGAAGGAACGCGAACACTACATCTATAGCCGTGGACTCAACCCCGGCATCAAGCTGGTGGAGCACAAGCTTGCGGCTCTTGAACGTGGTGAAGCCTGCAAGGCATTTGCCTCGGGCATGGGAGCCATCGCAGCCACACTGTTCTCGCTACTGCGTCAGGGTGACCATGTACTGCGCATCAACCAGACTTATGGCCCGACGGTCGAGCTGCTCGACCAGCTTGGTGCCTATGGCATCGCGCATGACGGCATTCGCGGCGACGATGATATCGAGGCCGCGCTACGTCCCACTACCCGCCTCATCTACGTGGAAAGCCCTTCATCCATGCTGATGGAGCTGGCAGACCTGGATGCCATCGCTCGTCTGGCCAGTACCCGCAACATCATCACGGTCATTGATAACACCTGGGCCACACCGCTGTTCCAGAAACCACTGCAACACGGCTTCGATCTCGTCATTCATTCCTTATCCAAGTACATCGGGGGGCACAGCGACGTCGTCGGAGGCGCCGTCATCGGCTCCTCCGAGATGGTTGACCGGTTGTTCGCTGTCGGCCATCAACTGCTTGGTGCCGCCCTGGCCCCACAGAATGCCGCGCTGGTTCTACGAGGTCTGCGTACGCTGCCATTGCGCATGGCAGAACATCAGCGCAACGCACTGCACGTCGTCAGGTTCCTCGCTGCCCAGCCTCAGGTGCTGGAAGTCCATCATCCCAGTCTCGCATCAGGCCAGGTCGCCAATTGGGCAGAAAAGCAGCTCAGTGGTCACACGGGACTATTGAGCTTCCGAATCCAGCAGCCGACCTATTCCCGGATCGCCAGATTCATCGATGCGCTTCAGCTGTTCCGCATCGGGGTGAGCTGGGGCGGTTATGAAAGTCTCGCGGTGTCTCCCATGCGTCCCGATGGCAGTGGACAGCCACTTATTCGTCTTGCCATTGGTCTGGAGGACATCGACGACATCCTTGCCGATCTTGCCAGGGGGTTGAACGCCCTCGATCACTGAGCGCTTCAGGAGGATTCCACATGCCAGCTCAGCAACAATTACAACCGGGTTTCGTACCATCGCTATTACTGGTAACCGCCATTGCTGTCGCGATTACCTATGGCATCGTCATCTCAGGTCTGCACACTGAACTGGTGCTGATCAGTTGCGGTGCGGTGGCAACGCTTTTCACTATCCTTCATGGCGGCACCTGGCAATCGGTAATGGACATCATGGGCCACAAGATCAAGACAGCCCTGACCGCTATCCTCGTGCTTTACAGCATCGGCATGATCATCGGTACCTGGATGATCTCCGGCACCATCCCTTACTTCATCTACCACGGCCTGGAACTGGTGGATCCACGTTACCTGTATGTGATGGCCTTCTTCGGAACAGCAATCGTGTCGACCTTTACCGGCACGTCCTGGGGTTCCGCCGGTACATTGGGAGTGGCCATCATGGGCATCGCCACGGCCATGGACGTCAATCTCGCCATTACCGCTGGTGCAGTGCTTTCCGGGGCTTATTTCGGTGACAAGCTGTCACCACTTTCCGATACCACTATCATGGCCTCCATGGTCGTCGGCGTAGATCTCTATCGACATATCCGCCATCTGATGTTCACTTCGTTGCCGGCCGCAGTACTTGCTGCTGCCGTCTATCTGTTGCTGGGCCTGAATATGGGAGATAGCACAGCAACGCCTGCTGCCATTGCGGAAGGTGCCGAGCAGATTCGCTCTCTCTTCGATCTCAATCTGTGGTTGATGCTACCGGTGGTCATCGTGCTGACCGGCTCCATCCGCAAGAAGCCCACTCTAGTAGTGCTGTTCCTTGCTACGCTATGCGCCATCGTGCTGGCCCTTATCGTGCAACAGGCACCGCTATCAGCCGTGGCCTCAGCCGCAGTGTCAGGTTTCAATGTCGAGTTGCTGAGCATGATCCACCCGGAAATCGATGTGGACAGTCTCCTGCCGGCGCTGCTGACTCTGCTCAATCGTGGTGGGCTCTACAGCATGCATGGCGCGGTACTCTTCGTGTTCTGCGCCTTCTTCTTTGCCTCGGCATTGGAAGCCTCCGGCGTTCTGCAGGTCGTCCTGAACAGGACCCTTGCCTACGTACGCTCCGCTACCGGCACCATCCTTGCCTCGCTGGCAGCGGGAATGGCGATCATCCTCGCGACGGGCAACAGTTACGTGACCTTCTTCCTGACTCGCGAGTTGTTCGCCGAACAGTATCGCAAGCGCGGTCTGCACCCCCTGAATCTGTCACGCAGCCTCGAGGACGGCGGCATGATCCCGGAACCACTGGCCCCCTGGACAGTATCGGCGGTGTACATGGCCGCCACCCTGGGCGTAGCAACCATAGAGTATGCTCCCTGGGCCCTGTTCAACTATCTCGGCCTGCTCTTCTCGATAGTGCTTGCAGTAGCTGGCCCGTGGACGGGCTGGTTCGGGGTGCGACGCATTGCCGTGGAGGGCGACGTCACCGAGAATGGCGTCGGAGAACAAGTGGCAGAGCCGATCGCCCGCTAGCCGCCTTCCCTACGCTGGACATACAAGGCCCCGGCAGCATCCCTGCTGTCGGGGCCATTCATGCAGTGTCAGCCTTCCAATTTCCGCCTCATCAGCTCTCGCTATCGGGCTCGCCACTCAATGGCCTGACCCAGATATTGCGATAGCTTACATCAGCGTCGTGATCCTGGAGATACAACGGAGCACAGTCATGTGCCGTGTACTCAGGCTCTCCTATCCATTCCGTATTGCCCTGGATCTCGACATGGTTCTGCACCAGCACGCCGTTGTGCAGCACACTGACATAGGCCGGTGATTCAAGCTCACCGTTGGTATCGAAGCGTGGCGCAGTGAAGATGATATCGTAGTTCTGCCACTCTCCCGGTGCCCGTGAAGCATTCACCAACGGGATATGCTGCTTGTAGACCGATGCAGCCTGGCCATTGGCGTAGGTGGGATTGTCCCAGGAATCCAGTACCTGCACTTCATAACGCTCCTGCAGGAAGATGCCGCTGTTGCCACGATCCTGGCCATCGTAGCCTTGCGTGTCGGCAGGTGCGCGCCATTCGACATGCAATTGCATGTCGCAGAATGCGTCCTTGGTACGGATGCCACCTTGTCCCCGGGCAACGCTGACAGCCCCATCTTCGATTTTCCATGGCGCGCTGCCACCCTCTTCGCCTTCCCAGGCATCGAGGTTTGTTCCATCAAACAGCACGACAGCATCAGAGGGAGCCTGGCCCGGTTCCGCCGAGACTTTCTCTGGCACAGGCTCCCATACTTCTGTCTTGGCGGCCTGCTGCTCTTCCGGTGTCAACTCTTGCGCTGACAGTTCATCAGACGCCAGCACGGTACCACCAGATACGCATAACAGCATGCAGGCGGCTCCCAAACGGGAAAACCCACGAAGAGACGAGCTCTGCGGCATGACAACACCTCCCTGTCAGCGGCCTCTGTCACAGAGGCCGCTTTCAATGAATGACACATCGAGAATCAAGTTGAACAATGCATGACGACACATACGGCATAGCGCATACGGCTATAGATTGTGCCGAAGGAAAAACGGATCACGTCGCCCAGGCTGGCTCTCCAGGCTGGTAGGTCAGATCGCCATCGTAACGCCCGGGCACCGCCACATAGCTCAGTACTTCTGTGGCACCGACCTTCGAGGTAAAGAAGCCGAACAGCGTGAGCTGCTTGATCAGGGTAAAGCCATTGGTCACGCCGGTCTCATCATCGATGCTTGGTTCGATCCCCTTTTCCTGGAGTTCGGCCAATGCCTCTTTGTCGAGGACAGCGATGAGCTCTTCACGCTCATTGGCATCCATCTCCATGAAACTGCGCCCATACTTCTCGTCACTACGTGCTTGAATGTCACTGACACCCTGCAAGAAGATGGCGCGCTGTTGCTCGGTGTAGCAATCACGTACGAACACTTCCATGAACTCGGCCACCTTGGCGTCCTTGGCGCCTGGGGTTTGCGTACGGGGCAGGATGGTCTCCGAGACTTCTTCCAGGATGCCACGCTGTTCAGCATTGAACAGCACCTTTTCAGCATCGCCCGCAGCCCAGGTAAACATGGCATTGCCGCCCACCATGGCGGCGCCAGTCGCCACGGTAATCATCTTCAGCAGTTCTCGACGCTGCATCACAGATTCCCCTTCTTCAGTTCGGATACGGCGAAATCCACGGCCCGCGCAGTCAGTGCCATGTATGTCAGCGACGGGTTCACGCAGGAAGCCGACGTCATGCAAGCCCCATCGGTGATGAATACATTGGGTGCATCCCACACCTGGTTATGGGCATTGAGTACCGAAGTGGCTGGATCACGGCCCATGCGCGCGCTTCCCATCTCATGGATGCCCATGCCAGGACCATAGTCTTTCTCTACCGCTCTTACATTCTTCACGCCGGCGGCTTCAAGAATGTCCATGGCGTCCTGGGTCATGTCCTTGCGCATGGCCTGCTCGTTTTCCTTGAGCTCCACGTTCATGGCCAGTACTGGCAGGCCCCATTTGTCGGTCACACTGTGATTCAGGGAGATGCGGTTGTCGTGGTATGGCAGCATTTCGCCAAAGCCTGTCATGCCAACCGTCCAGCCGCCTGGCTCGCTTAGCGCCTGCTTGAAGGCAGCTCCTGGGCTCAATTCCGCAATGTTGCGCTCCCAACCCTGGCGACTGGCCGAGCCCTGGTAACCGAAGCCACGCAGATAATCACGTTGTTCATCGCCGAGATTGCGGAAACGAGGGATATAGAAGCCCGCAGGACGGCGCCCGTAGTAGTAACGGTCGTCATAACCTTCGATGGTACCTGCCGCACCACGACGGAAATGGTGATCCATGACATTGTGGCCCAGCTCACCGCTGCTGCTGCCAAGGCCATCCGGCCAGATGTCCGTGGCCGAGTTCATCAGGATCCAGGTCGAGTTGAACGCAGAGGCATTGAGGAACACTACATCCGCAGTGTATTCGTAGGTCTGGTTGGTTTCTGCATCCAGGACCTCGACACCACGCGCCTTCTTCTTGTCCTTGTCGTACAGCACCTGGGTGACAATGGAGAAAGGCCGCAGGGTCAGGTTGCCGGTGGCCATGGCCGCGGGCAGAGTCGACGATTGAGTACTGAAGTACGCACCGTACGGACACCCCAGCCAGCATTTGTCGCGGAACTGACAGTTGGCACGCCCTTGTTCAGGCTTGGGCTCAGTGATATTGGCCACGCGGCTATGAATCAGATGCCGGGTTCCACCGAATGACTTCTTCAGTCGTTCAGCCATGTCCTTTTCCACGACATTCAGTGGGATAGGCGGAAGGAACTGACCATCCGGCAGCACGTCCAGGCCTTCCCGGGAACCGGAAATGCCAGCAAAGCGCTCTACATGGTCGTACCAGGGTTGCAGGTCGGCATAGCGGATCGGCCAGTCAATCGCGATGCCATCGCGCTGATTGGCTTCAAAATCCAGGTCCGACCAACGGTAGCTATGGCGCCCCCACATCAGGGAACGGCCACCCACGTGATAGCCTCGAAACCAGTCGAAGCGCTTTTCCTCGACATAGGGGCAGTCCTTCTCGTTGGCCCACATGCCCTGAGTCTGCTCATTGAGCGGGTAGTCTCGACTGAGAACCGGGTAATCATCTTTCATCTGCTGGGTGGCTTCGCCTCGATGAGGATAGTCCCAGGCTTCCTTGTGAGCGTTGTGGTAATCCTTGACATGCTCGATGTTGCGCCCCCGCTCAAGCATCAACACCTTGAGGCCCTTTTCTGTCAGCTCCTTGGCCGCCCATCCTCCACTGATGCCAGAGCCTACGACGATGGCATCATAATGCTGGTTCGCCATGCTTCCTCCTCCTTGTTCCGGTCTTCTTGTTGTCTCTGAACCGCGTACCCAAAAGGTCGTTCCTTAACGCTTGACCACATCCACCAGGGTGGACTTGAGGAAGCTGGCCCCCTGCTCGATGACAGCTTGTGCGTCTGCCGGCTGATCGTGTTCGATGATGTACCAGGGATTACCTTCAGCCTCGGCAGCAGGCAGAATCGCTGCCCAATCGAGAACACCTTGATCCAGGGCGGCAAAGCCTTTTTCGTCCTCAGCCGTGCCTTCAGGCGCATTGTCCTTGGCATGAATGGCGAACAGACGGTCCTCGAAATTGGCCAGGTAATCTGCTGGATCCAGACCTGCACGAGCAACCCAGGCCACATCGACCTCTGCCATCACTTCAGGGCCTGCTGCATCCAGCAATATTTCCAGCGCAGTTTCTCCGTCATAGGACTGCATTTCGAAATCGTGATTGTGATAGGCCAAATGCAGATCCTGCTGAGCCAGGTCATCGGCGAGTTCCCCTATTTCTTCGCCCAATGCCTGCCAGCCAGCCTTGTCTGTGGGCCGAGCCTCTTCTTCCAGATATGGGATGACGATGGTGTCGTTACCAATGGCCTTGTGGAAAGCGACCACCTCATCCAGGTCGCTGCGCAGCTTGTTCAACTGCACATGGCTGGAGATGACCTCAAGGCCATGCTTGTCGAGCAACGTTGTCATTTCTTCAGCGCTGACATCCTGGTCACCTACCAGTTCCACGGCATCGACACCGGCTTGTTCCACGGCGGCGAACTGATCATCCAGGGAGCCCAGGTGCCGCAATGTGTACATCTGCACGGCAATGGGCAATGCGGTTTCTTGACCGCTATCCTGAGCCCCTGCTGGCGAGGCACACAGCAGGCCCATGCCAGACAGCAGCACTCCCTTGAGCAAATGGCGATGAACAAGATTGTTTGACGTGACAGTCATGGCGCAACGACTCCTTGTTGTTTTGAACTGATGACGTATCAAGCTGCATTCATGCAGCCGTTCCAGCGTGGCTGTCTTGAATGGCAAGCCAACTTGAATGATAAGCTCATGTAACCGGTTACATGAGCTTATCATTAGTAGCTCATTCCGCACGGTTTGAGGTATCCCCAATTGCTAAGACATTGGTAGCATCGACGATGGTAGTGATCAAAAACCGTTGCCTTGCTGGTGGAACTGGCCCAGGAAAGACACTGCGCGTTATTTCTGGTGAGCCACGACGAAGCTCTGGTTCAACACAGTTGCGATCGGCAGATAGCACTGCATCATTGACGCTTTCACACACAAGAATGCCTCGACTATCGACGGCAGACCGTGGACATGACCGGCACCGCTCCTTATCATCGCTTCATTTATCGAATTGAACGCCGCCCTGAATGGGCGGCGCAACGGCTCGATCTTTCACAATCATTTTCATGTATTGCCGATACAAGGACGCTAGCGTCATGCCACTTCGACCGATTTATGTCTTTCCCCTGATGGGCGCCCTGCTGTTGGGCGGTTGTGCCCTGGCGCCGGTCGATCGCACGCCTCCTCCTGTTCCTGTTTCCCCTGCCCAGTTCGATGCGGGTCTTGCACGGCTCGAGGCCCAGTTGGCCAGCCAGTGCAACTTGACTCAGAGCATGCTGAGTGAAGGTGCTGTACGCGATCAGGTGATCAACTCCGATGTCCGTGCCATCAATGGCCAACTGCGCAGCCTGCGATCTGAATTGGCTAATGCCGCTAGCGGATCTACTCCAGCACCAGCGGCCAGTGAATGTCGCCATGTCGATATTGACGGAGTCAGCGACAAGGAACTGGTCGGGCGCAACGAATGGATCGGCTTGCCCAGTGTCGGCACGTACCTCAAGGCCCGCATCGATTCCGGAGCCAACACCTCTTCTCTGAGTGCCCAGGATATCCGCACCTTTGAGCGCGACGGTGATTCCTGGGTACGCTTCAAGCTCGGCCTCACTGACGACGATGTCGTCATTGATAGTGTTCGGGACAAGTGGATCGAAGCCCCGATAGAGAGAGAGGTAAAGGTGGCACAGGCCAATGGCTCGCAAAGCCGTCCTGTTGTCAGTCTTTTGATGACCCTGGGCCCTATTCGGGAACAGGTGGAATTTACGCTTGCCGACCGTACCGAACTCAATTACCCGGTACTGTTGGGCCGTCGGTTCCTGATGGATATCGCTATCATCGATGTAGCAGAGCATTATCTCCACGCTCGCCCCGAGTTCCCTGGCGGCGAACCTGCCAGTGACTCTGCCGATGAAGAAGCCACCGACACCAAGCAAGACGACCAGGAATCTCTCTGAGACCCAATGCCAGTATGCCGGGTCTCTCATCCCGGCATTACGTCCCTAGCAAGGAAGAATCATGTCCAGACTCCCCTTTTATCTGATCGTCGCCCTGTTGATGGTGGCGGGCATTGCCATGAGCATTCATCGGCATGTGCAATTCGAAGTTCCCTGGACACCAGGTGAACAGCGCCAGGTATGGGAAATCGAGGCCCAGGTAATTTTTGATGGCAATGGCGGTCCGGCCAAGGTGGATATGGCATTGCCTTCATCGCAACCTGGTTTTCGTGTTCTGACCGAACACACGGCCTCACCCGGTTATGGACTGTCCTTCCTGCAGGAAGCAGGCGCCCGTCGTGCCGAATGGTCTACGCGTGAGGCCACCGGCGACCAGCGCCTGTACTACAGCGCCCAGGTGCTGGTCACTGATGACCTGCGCAAGGCGTCAGAAGCACCTGCTGTCACGAAACTTCAGGAAGTGGCCTGGGAACGCCCCTATGACACCGCTGCCGAGCAGGTCATCTCCGATGCCTGGTCCCACTCTTCGGATGCTTCCACCTTCACTCGCGAGTTGATCTCCGAATTCACAGACGAGCGCCAGGGAGAAAATGCTCGCCTGTTGCTGACCCAGTTCGACCGTGTCCCTCTGCTGGTACGTTTGCTCAACCAGGCTGGCGTGCCTGCCCAGGAAGTCAGTGGTCTGATGCTGGAAGATGGCCGTCGTCGCCAGAGCCTGACCTCATGGTTGCAGATCTATGATGATGGCCGGCAGATGCTGTTCGACCCGACCACCGGAGTCCAGGGGCGCCCTGACAACCTGTTGATGTGGGAAAATGCCGGACAGGCCGTGCTTGAAGTCGAAGGCGGCAGCAATTCTCGTATTTCCTTCTCCATGCTGTCCCGCAACCAGCCGGCTGCCGCCGCTGTACGCAGCCAGCTGGCCGAAGACAATGACACCCTGCTGAACTTCTCCATTCATAGCCTGCCGCTGGAAGAGCAGGCGTTGTTCCAGACCATTCTACTGATCCCCATCGGCGCTCTGGTGGTGGTGCTCCTGCGGGTGCTGGTCGGCCTCAAGACCTCGGGTACCTTCATGCCCGTACTGATTGCCCTGGCCTTCATCCAGACCTCGCTGCTGACAGGCCTGGTGGGCTTCCTGCTGGTAGTCGCCACCGGCCTGGTGATCCGAAGTTATCTTTCCCATCTCAATCTACTTCTGGTGGCACGCGTCACGGCGGTGATCATAACCGTCATCGCGATCATCTCGATCTTCACGGTAGTGTCCTACCGCATGGGCCTCAATGCCGGCCTGACCATCACCTTCTTCCCGATGATCATTCTTTCCTGGACCATCGAGCGGATGTCGATCCTGTGGGAGGAAGAAGGCCCCAAGGAAGTGCTCAAGCAGGGTGGCGGTAGCCTGATCACTGCTGTTCTGGCCTACCTGGCGATGAACAACCCCTGGATCCGCCATATCACCTTCAATTTCCTCGGGGTTCAGTTGATCCTTATGGCAATGATCCTGCTGCTTGGCAACTACACCGGTTACCGCCTGCTGGAGCTGCGACGCTTCAAGCCGGTCACGGAGGACTAAGTCATGTGTCACGGAGGACCAGGCCATGCGTAACTGGACCAGCCCAAGCAAGCTGAAGGCCAAGGGCATCATTGGCATGAACCGAAGGAACATCCGCTACATCGGTCGCTACAACGACCGCAGGCTGTATCCTCTGGTTGATGACAAGCTAAAGACCAAATTGCTGGCTCAAGAGTACGGCATTACTACGCCGGGACTGATTGGCACTGTCACCACTCAGTTTGGTGTCCAGCATATTGCCGAGATGCTTGCCGGCCACAACGGCTTTGTGATCAAGCCCGCCAAGGGGAGCGGCGGCAAGGGCATCCTGGTGATCGAGAAGGTCGTTGGCAAGCACTTCCTCAAGCCCAGCGGGGCCGAACTGGATATCGAAGATGTGGAACGCCATGTCTCGAACATCCTGTCCGGCTTGTACTCCCTTGGCGGCTCTCCGGACGTTGCTCTTGTCGAGGCGCTGATCAACTTCGATACCAGTTTCGCCGAATACACTTATGAAGGCGTGCCGGACATTCGCGTCATCGTCTTCAAGGGCTACCCGGTAATGGCCATGATGCGTCTGTCCACTGCGGCCTCGGACGGCAAGGCCAACCTCCACCAGGGCGCAGTCGGGGTTGGCATCGATATCGCCAGTGGACGTGCCGTTCGTGGAGTACAGTTCGATCGTTCACGTACGGATCATCCGGATACCGGGCACGAACTTTCCAGCCTGCGCATCAACGGCTGGACCAAACTGCTGGAGCTGGCCTCGGGGTGCTATGAAATGACAGGGCTCGGCTATCTGGGAACCGACATGGTCCTCGATCGTGATCATGGCCCCATGCTGCTCGAGCTCAATGCGCGCCCGGGCCTGGCCATCCAGATGGCCAATGGTGAAGGGCTGCGTAGCCGCCTGGACCTGATCGAGCGTCAGCCGGAAGGTGTCCCTGTCGAAGAACGGGTGGCATTCTCCCAGCAGCATTTCGCCCGCCAGGGTGAGCTACAGGTGGAAACGGATGTTCCTGCCGCTGTCTAAGCCTGCTGGCCCGCACCGCGGCAGCAGCGTAGACTGGTGATTCGAGAATCGATACCTGGACAACATGACCGATACAGCATTGCTCCACCAGGCTGAACAGCATTGTGCACGCCGTGGTGTCCGTTTCACTCCGATTCGGCGCCGCGTGCTCGAACTGATCGCAGACACCAGCGGAGGCCTGAAAGCCTACGACCTGCTGGATCGGCTTGCCACCGAACATGCCGCGGCCCGTCCTCCAACGGTGTACCGCGCACTGGAGTTCCTGATTGACCAGGGGCTGGTGCATCGCATTGAATCACTCAATGCTTATGTCGCCTGCCACTGTCCAGAGCATACACATCGCTTTCAACTGCTGATCTGCCGCGACTGCGGCAGAGTCGAAGAACTGCACCTGGACGAGATCAACGATCAACTGGCATCCCGGGCCCATGAACTAGGCTTCCAGGTCCAGCGCCAGACCATTGAGTTGCTTGGTTTGTGCCAGGATTGTCGTCAGAGCCTTCAGCGTTAGCGACAAAGAGCCTTCAGCGCTAGAAAGAGCCTTCAGCGATAAAAAAAGCCCTCTGCGTTAGCGACATAAAAAGCCCCTTTTTACTGGACCCTAGTCATGAGTGACACATTCAAGCGTCTTGAACGCGCCGCCCCCGACACTCTCCTCCCCATTAGTGAAGTTCTGGATGCCATCCGCTTCAATGGTGATGGGCTATTGCCCGCCATTGCTCAGCAGCATGACAGCGGAGAAATACTGATGATGGCCTGGATGAATCGCGAGGCGCTGGAAGAAACCTTGAATACTGGCCGTGTCTGCTACTATTCACGTTCGCGCCAGAAGCTGTGGCGAAAAGGGGAATCCTCAGGGCAGCAGCAGCATTTGAAGAGCGCCGCCCTGGACTGTGATGGGGATACCCTGTTGCTGCAGGTCGATCAAACAGGCCCTGCTTGCCACACTGGACGCAAGAGCTGCTTCTATGTCGGCCTGGAGGGGAATCAGGCTCGCATTACCAGCTCGCCGCTGATTGATCCTGATACGCTCTATTCTACCAAGAGCCAGGTTTCAAAGAGCCAAGTTTCAAAGAGCTAGGTTTCAAGGAGCCAGGTTTCAAGGAGCCAGGTCTCAAAGAACCAGACATTCAAGACCACCGTTTTCAAGGGGCTGGTTTTCGAGGGTGAAGCTTCCGAGCAACAAGCGCCCAGGAACTGACTGGCAACTCGGGCTTATCAGGGCCTGAAGCCAGCGAGGACAACACCATGTGCAACGAGAAAAGAAAAGATGCCGCTTCCGGCGCGCAGGCCTCCCTGCTGCGGCGCTGTCTCGCCCTGCCTGCCGTGGTGTTGATCAAAGCCTATCAGCTATTGCTCAGCCCCATTCTCGGACCTCGTTGCCGCTACTGGCCAAGCTGTTCTCATTACGGCAAGGAGGCCATCCAGGTGCATGGGCCACTCAAGGGTGGCTGGCTGACCTTCAAGCGCATCATGCGCTGCCGCCCTGGCGGAGGCAGTGGTATAGACCCGGTGCCCGGCGGGCCGAGCGAGACCATGTGTCAGGAAGACCCGGAGCTAGATGCACAGTTTCGTCCCATTGCTCCCTCGGCCACTCCTGTACCACATCAGCAATCCGACAGAAGCTTCCAATCCGGCAGAAGCTCTCAATCCCAAGGATAAATAACCTAGGAAGAAACATCGGGACGTGACTCAGCCCCTTTACCCAGGGCGCGCTGCATCAGGACGGTATCCACCCACCGGCCATGCTTGAAGCCAACAGCACTAAATGTCCCAGTCATCGCGAACCCCATTCGCTGGTGCAATGCAATGGATGCCGCGTTCTCACTGTTGCCGATCACTGCCAGCATCTGCCGCCACGGCCCCTTTTCGCAGCGTTTGATCAACGCTTCCAGCAGAGCACTACCGACGCCATTGCCACCACAACCTTCGGCAACATACACAGAATTCTCGACACTGAACCGGTAGGCTGCACGCGGTCGGTAGCTTGCTGCATAGGCATAGCCGACGATGTCGCCACAATGCTCTGCCACCAGGAATGGCAACCCTGCGTCGAGAATGACCTTGCGCCGTGCCATCAGTTCATCGACAGCAGGAGGGACTTCCTCGAAAGTGGCCAGCCCATGCAGGACATGGTGCGCATAGATGCTCTGCACCGTAGCCATGTCTGAATCATTGGCATCACGCACCAGAAGAGGTTGATGACCAGAGGCTGTGTCAACACCACCCACCACGTTCATTCCTCCTGTCCGGGTTACCCCGCATGCTCAGTCCTATCTATATTCGGGCCATCTATATTCAGGTCATCTATTTCAGGTTATGCCGCTGCTTCCTGATGGGCGACCTGATAGATGCGCTCCAGCATGCTGTTGAGGCCATTGCTGCGCGTAGGCGAGAGATGCTTGTCCAGTCCCAGGTCCTTGAGGAAGTGGGGGCTGGTAGCGACAATATCCGACGGCATGCGGTCATTGTAGATACGCATCAGTACCGCGATGAGCCCAGATACGATGGCAGCATCAGAGATGGCATCGAAGTGCAGAGCATCACCACGACGCTCGTGGCGCATCCAGACATTCGACTGGCACCCCTGAATTTTCAGTTCATCCAGTTTCCAGTCGTCAGGAAAGGACGGCAATGCCTTGCCCATATCAATGATGTACTGATAGCGGTCCATCCAGTTGTCGAACAGTTGGAACTCTTCGAGCAGTTCCTGCTGAGCTTGTTCTGCAGTGGTAATGCTGGTCATGATGCCTCCGGAATCGTTGCATCAATTATACCCTCACAGAATCCTGGCGTCGTCCCGTCGAGCGCTCACCCCATGGCAATAACGATCGGTTGCAGTTCTCGCCAGGTCGCTCCCGAGCAACGGAGAATCTCAAGGTCGGACTCTTTACAAGTCGGATTCTCCACAAGAAAGTCGCGGATCAGGACGAGTGTGTCATCTGGACAATACCTTCCAGCGCCATTCGAAACTGACGTTTCAACTCATCGCAGGGCTGATGATCGGCTGATGTATTCTGCAGCAGCAAGCGAAAGACACCGTCGAGCATGGCATACCCCAATGGCAGACCTTTCTCCCCTTTCATGCCTGCCGCCCGTAGTGCAGCGCCCAACGTTTGCTTGAGTTTGTCCTCGATCTCCGCCACCACTGGACGAAAGCTCGGGTCGAACATCGCCTGGCTGCGAATGTCATACCACAGCCGATGGGTGGATAAGTCATCAGTGATCGACCTCGCCAGCTCAGCGGCCAGGCTATCGAGAATCCTGTCGGGCATGGTATGGCCGCTTACGGCACTCTCGATACGACCTATGAACTCAGCCTTGTAAAGACGTACGCAATAGGTGATCAGCTCCGACTTGTCGGTAAAGTAATAGGTCAGGCTGCCCAGCGACATGCCGGAGTGCTCGGCAATGTCGCGCATGGTGGTATTGGCGTATCCCAGACGTTTCAGTGCATCCAGAGTGCTGACCGCAATCTCGGTCTTCTTTGCCTCACGCTTTGCCGCTTTGCGCCGTGCGCGTTCCTCGAGCTTGGTTTCTGAGTGCGATGGTTCCGGGTGCGACAGTTGTTGATTCATATGTCCATCTGCTTTGCTGTCTGTCCGTATCTCCCGATGGAGATCGATATATGTATGTAGAAGTGGCGAAACTAGCCCAGCAACGAGTGGAAGAACAATCGTGGCAGTTTCCACCAACCCGGGGCATGGTAAAAATCAACCAACAGCTTCGCTACTCGGTCCTGGCGCTGGTTGGTGATGAACCATGGTGGCCTGGGTAGCAATGTTGGTCGACCACTCAGCAGGGTCCGAGGGAATGGCCGAAACGGTGCCTCGACGATGGTGCGTTCGGTCTTCTCCAGCATCAGACTGTTATGCACAACCCCGATACCACTCTGTACATCTTCCAGCGTATGTCCCGGGAAGGCTCCCCAAGGACATGTTGGCAACAGGAAACCTATCCCCGACCAGGTGTTGATGGCGATAGTGCCATAATGCAGTTCACAGATGAGCTCGTTGAAACGATCGCGCCCTATGGCCTCCATGGTGTTGGGATGGATGACGATGTTGGCGCCCAAGGTGCCATGTAACTGCTGGTTGGCATAATCGATTGCCGAGCGCAGATAACTTTCAGCATCCGAAGCATAAAGCTCCGTGACCGACATGGCCGGACCAAAGACTTCATTCTGACGGAAGTCGTCACAGTCACTGGTATTGGCCATGATCAGCGGAGGGGCTTCTCCCCGCGCCACTTCCACAGGATCGATCGCCGTTGCACGAAAGGCCGCCAGTCGATCCTCGGCGCCCGGGTAATAGGCCGGACGTGTCGAACTCGCCATGACCGCCTTCAACTGCTCCAGCAACTCTGCACCATGCTCCCAGCCTCGGGGCATGACCAGCACCTGGCAGGCGACACAATTGAAACCCGAGTTCTGTAGTTTCTGAGTGGCCAGCTGCTCGGCCTGGAAGGCAATATCTGCCTTGCTCCATGGGCCGGGTACTACGATGGTCGGGCACACAGCACCCAGCTCCGAGGTGAATCGCTTGCGATTGCGTGGCGTGCCAGCCTTGCGGTTACGCCTGGCTTCCTCGCCTGTGCCCCATACGATGGCGTCATGAGTCGCCTGGGAGCCGGTGATATGCATCTCCTCAACATACGGATGATCAGTCAGCCAGGCGCCTACAGCACCATCGCCCTTGACGATATGCAATGCATTACGGTCGATCAGCGCTGCCAGCGCCTTTTCAAGGAATGGCAACAGATAGTCGTTGACAGGATTCAGCTTGAGCAGACATACCTGATTTTCGACGAAGAGCTTATGGAATACATCAAGCGGAGCAATGGATGCCACGTTGCCAGCTCCCAGGATCAAGGCCACCTTACCCTCGCGCTGCTCCATCGACACGTCATAGGCTAACGCCGCATGCTCCGCCAGATTGGCCTCGGTAACTTCGGGCTGCATCCATACATCTGCCGAAACGCCGGACAACAGTAGCCGATCCCAGATATTGGCAGGCGTCACACGCAACGACAAGCGACCGCCTGGCATGGTGCGTCGTGGAAGGCGCATGAGAAAGGCCTTCCTCTCCCATTGCTCAAAGGTGTCCATCAAGCCATTGCACCCGGCCATCATTGCTCCAGGACCCGCCAACCATTCTTCACCTACCAGAGGGCTGTCAGGACTCAAGCCCTTGGCCCTGGCCGCTGCCAGCACCCAGCCTTCGGCCACCTCAAGCAATGCATCCTTGATCTGTTGGAGGATAGCCAGCCGTTCTTCCACCGACGTTCGTGCCCATCGATGTCTGGCTCTGAACAACGACTTCAGTGCCGCCTCATGCTGGGGGTACAGGGAAGCCGTTGTCGCCATGTCCTGCTCTGCCGTTGTCATTCCCTGTCCTCCGCCAAGATTTGGCCATATTCATCCCGCAGTCGGTTCTTCAGTACCTTGCCAGTGGCACTCATGGGCAGCGTATCGACGAAGACCGCCCGATCAGGAATCTGCCACTTCGCCACCTTGCCCTCGTAATTGGCCAGCAGCTCCGACTCCTCGACACTGGAGCCTTGTGCACGCACGCAGAGCAGTATCGGCCGCTCATCCCATCTGGGGTGCCTGGCGGCAATGGCTGCTGCATTGGCAATTCCCGGATGGGCAATGGCGATATTCTCCAGATCCACGGTGGAGATCCATTCGCCCCCCGACTTGATGATGTCCTTGGCGCGATCACGGATGACCAGATATCCATTCTCATCGAGCGTGGCGATATCTCCGGTATCGAACCAACCATCGTCAGTCAAGGCATGTTCCTTGCTGCCGTAATAACATTCGACGACCCAATGACCCCGCACCTGGAGGCTGCCTTGACTCTCGCCATCATTGGGTAGCGTGTTGCCCTCGGCATCCACCACTCTGAGTTCGACGCCGAAGATCGGACGCCCCTGGGCATGACGTATTTCACGCTGCTGCTCCAAGGGCAGCTCGCTATGCTTACGCAAAGGCATGTTGATGGTGCCGATAGGCGTGGTCTCGGTCATGCCCCAGGCGTGAATCAGTTCGACGCCATAATCGTCGCGGAAGGTATTGATCATCGAGGGCGGCAAGGCTGTGCCACCAACAAAGGACCGTTCCAGATCCGGCAGTTGAGCACCAGAGCTCTTCAATGCTGCCATCAACCCCATCCAGATGGTCGGCACACCAAAGGCCACATTGACCTTTTCCTCGGTCAACAGCTTGAGCAGGCTGTCGCCATCCAAGTTCGGGCCGGGTAACACCAGGCGTGCACCAGCCATGGCAGCAATGAAGGGAATGCCCCAGGCATTGACGTGAAACATTGGCACCACAGGCAACAGCGAGTCGCGAGCCGAGATACAGGTGCCATCAGGCTGGTTGCCTCCCAGGGCATGCAAGACCAGTGAACGGTGAGAATTGAGCACGCCCTTGGGCTTACCAGTGGTACCTGAGGTGTAGCACAGTGCCGCTGGCGTGGTTTCATCGAGCTCGGGCCAAGCGTGTTGCGCATCGCCATGAGCAACCAGTTCATCGAAGAATTTCAGGGAGCCCAGAGTGCTCAGCGCTTCCTCATCGCGGGGATCCATCAACACAAAGTGCTTCACTGTTTTCAGGTGGGGCTGAAGCTGGTGGATAGACGGCAGGAAGGTGTGGTCGAAGAACAGCACTTCATCGGCGGCATCATTGATGATGTAGATAAGGTGTTCCGGCGACAATCGTGGATTGATGGTATGAGTGACACGCCCTCCCGCACCGACACCAAAATAGATTTCGAGGTGACGGCGGTTGTTCCAGGCAATGGTGCCACAACGTGCTCCAGCCGGGACGTCAAGATGATCAAGCGCCGATGCCAGGCGACGGGCATTTGCCGAGATGTCTGCCCAGCAGGTACGTTCGACGCCTCCTTTGGTGGCAACAGAAACGATTTCTGTGCCAGCGTGATAACGCGCTGCATGATCGATCAGGGAGCCAGTGGTCAGCGCCTGATACATCATTTGTCCACGCATGCCAGGCCCTCCTGTGTGATTGCCTGCCGAGACACTGCCCCGTCTGCGCATGTCCTGCCGAGAATCATGTCCGCCGCCTTTTCAGCGATCATGATGGTGGGTGCATTGGTATTACCGCTGACCAGTTTGGGCATCACCGAAGCATCCACGACTCTGAGCCCTTCAAGTCCCTTCACCCTCAATTCAGTATCTACGACCGCCAGGTCATCGTGCCCCATGCGACAGGTGCCGATCGGGTGATAGATAGTGTCGCCACGTGCACGAATGCTTGCCTCCCACTCGGCATCACTCATGTTGTCGTGAATACCGAACAGCTCCTTGTGCTTGTACTCCACCAATGGTGAAGCATGCATGATCTCGCGTGTGAGCTTCGCTCCCTTGATCATGACCTCTAGATCACGGGGATCACTGAGAAAATTGGGATCAATGCCCGGTGCGGCGTGAGGGTCGCCAGATGTCAGGAACACGGAACCTCGCGACCAGGGGCGCAATTGGCAGACATGTACGGAATAGCCGTAGCCCCAATGCAGTTTGCGAGCATGGTCATCGACAATTGCCGCAACGAAGTGAAGCTGGATATCAGGACGGTCAAGTGCAGGGTCGGTCTTGAGAAATGCTCCGGCTTCACCGATAGGCGAAGCGATCATGCCATTGCCATGCTTGCGCCAACGTGGCGCCTGACCCAGCAGACGTAATCCACCCTTGACGCCAAAGCCAAACAGATTGGTGTCTTTTGTCTTGTAGGCCTGAATGTAATCAAAATGATCCTGCAGGTTCTGCCCTACCCCCGGCAATTCGTGGACCATCTCGATACCATGCGGCTGGATATCTTCCGGCCGCCCGACACCCGACAACTGCAACAGTTGTGGGGAACCGAAGGCACCACCAGCCAGAATGACCTCGCGACGGGCCTTGACGTGATGTTCAGTGTCATCCTTTGTATAGCGGATGCCAGTGGCACGCTTGCCATCGAACTGTATCCGTGTGGCATGTGCCTGGGTGATCACCGTCAGGTTGGGGCGCTCCCCGATGATGGGATGCAGATATCCATGTGCTGTCGAGCAACGTTCGCCCTTGTGCTTTCCTTGGTGAAACTGAGTCACCTGAAAGTATCCAACCCCCTCATTGTCACCGGCATTGAAGTCATGGGTCTCGGGGATCTGCAATGATGCAGCCGCATCGATGAAAGCCCGGGTAATCGGACGCGGCTGCTCTTGATCGCTGACCTGGAGCGGACCATCACCGCCATGGGCATGGCTGGCACCGCGCACGTTGTTTTCAGCCTTGCGGAAATATGGCAGCACCGAGTCCCAATCCCAGCCTTCATTGCCTAGCTCGGCCCAGTCGTCATAGTCAGCACGGTGGCCGCGTACATACAGCATGGCATTGATCGCCGAGGAACCTCCCAGACAGCGACCACGGGGCTGGTAGCCACAGCGATCATTCATGCCTGGCTGCGGTACCGTCCTGAAGGCCCAGTTATTGATCTTGCCATAGCCTGGCATCATGGCCACCACACATACAGGAGCTCTCACCAGCAGGCTGGAACCATTCTTCCCGGCTTCAAGCAGGCATACCCGATTGTCAGGGTCTGCACTGAGCCGGTTGGCAAGTGTGGCGCCGGCGGAGCCTCCGCCGACGATGACGTAGTCGTACTCCATGATCACCTCTCAGGTTGTACTTGTTGTTTTTCTGGCGTGTTGGTCTGAACTTTGTTGAACTCTAGAAAAAATTCGTACACTTGACCAATAAATATGTACAAACTTTAGTCCAAGTGGAATTCACAGACATCTGTGCAACGCTTCAAGACATGGCCAGTGCAATGAGCACAAGCGTCAATAACGACAATATCGACACTAATGCATCAACACAGGGGAGGCCCCATGACGGATTCAATGCCACGCTCAACCCTCACCACACATGAGGTAGTCAACCAGCCGCCGGTGCGCGGCGACGTTGACCTCTGGTCGACCGACATTGCCCTGCGCGAGGCCATGGAGCGTGAAGGTGGGCAGGTTGCTGCCATCACTGACTACGCCCGGAAGATGGGGAGTCAGGAAATGCGTGAAGCGGGAATGGAAGCCAATCGCCATTCACCAGAGCTGGTACTATTTGACCAAGGTGGGCGACGCCTGGATGAAGTGCACTATCACCCAGCCTGGCATCGAATGATGGAAACCTCTCAGGCCGCCGGCTACGCCAGCGTTGCATGGCAGGGCAATCCCGGAGGCCATGTTACCCATGCCGCCATGGTCTATCTCGCCAGCCAGACCGAGCCGGGCCACTGCTGCCCTCTGACCATGACCTATGCCGCCGTTCCGGCGCTGGCCGCCAACCCCGTCCTCTCCGAACTATGGCGGCCCCGCCTGACAGCCAACCATTACGATCCATCCCTCCGTCCTATCGAGCAGAAGACCTCCGCCACCTTGGGCATGGCAATGACTGAAAAACAGGGTGGTTCGGACCTGCGCAGCAACACCACCCGCGCCGAGGCGGAAGGTGACGCCTACCGCTTGTTCGGTCATAAGTGGTTCTGCTCCGCCCCCATGTCGGATGGCTTCCTGACCCTCGCCCAGGCTCCCGGTGGGCTGACCTGCTTTCTGGTACCTCGCTGGCTGGAGGATGAACGCAATGCCATCCATATCCAGCGCCTCAAGGACAAGCTGGGCAACCGCTCCAACGCCTCCTCGGAAATCGAGTACCACGGAGCCCTGGCCTGGCGACTGGGTGACGAAGGCGCAGGCGTACGCACCATTATCGAGATGGTGCACCACACCCGCCTGGATACTGCACTCGCTCCTGCAGGCCTGATGCGTGGAGCCCTGAGCACGGCTCATCACTGGATAAGTCATCGCAGCACCTTCAACCGCACTCTGATTGACCAGCCCTTGATGCAGGCTGTGCTTGGTGATTTGACACTGGATGTCGAAGGAGCCCTCGCGCTGGGACTACGGGTGGCAAGATCCTTTGATGGCACCAGCGACGAGGACCGCGCCTTTGCCCGAATCGGAGTGGCATTGGCCAAATTCCTTGGCAACAAGCGCTGCCCGATTGTCACCTATGAAGCCATGGAGATGCTCGGCGGCATGGGTTACATCGAGGAAACAGGCATGCCCCTTTACTATCGAGAAGCACCGCTGAATGGCATCTGGGAAGGTTCGGGCAATGTCATCTGCCTCGACATCCTGCGTACCTTGGCAAAGGAGCCCCTGGCTGCGGAAGTGCTCCGCCAGGAACTGCTCGCCGCTCAGGGTAGCGACCGCCGCTACGATGCGGCACTTAGTACCCATATCGAACGTTGGCCGAAGCTACCTGGGGAAAGCGAGGCACGCTGGTTTGCAGAACGCACTGCGTTGCTGCTCACCGCTTCAGTGCTGATTCGTGCAGGCGTTGCTGCCGTTTCCGACGCCTTCGTCACCACTCGCATTGCCAACGAACGTGGACACGTCATCGGAGCACTCGGCGACGGAATATCGTCGCAACTGCTGGACCGAATCTGAAAACAGGGTCTGGAGACCAGAAGGATGCAGCATGACATGCTGCATCCTCACCGCGTTCAGCCTTGTGGCTGGATCAACGTCGCGTGATCATGCGTTCGATCCACCATCTATGGTCAACTCCGCCCCCGTGACCGAACGCCCTTCCGGCCCCGCCAGCCAGCGTACGAGCCCGGCAACATCACTTGCCTCGTTGTAGCGGGGAATAGCCATCGCGCCACGCTGCATGTCGGAATGATCCCCGCCAGCAGGGTTCATGTCCGTGTCGGTCGAGCCAGGGTGAACCACATTGACGGTGATCCCGCGTGTCCCGAAATCCCTTGCTGCCCCTTTGGTCAACCCCACCAGGCCCGATTTGGTCATGGCATACAGGCTGATGCCCGGCCATGGCACGCGTGATGCCAGATTACTGCCGATATTGATGATGCGTCCGCCTTCACGCAGATGCTTACCCGCGACCTGCATGGCAATGAAAGGGGCTCGCAAATTGATCGCCAGGGAATCATCAAGCTCATCAAGACTGAATTCCATGAAATCCCCGACAACGAATACACCAGCATTGTTGACCAGAATATCCAGGCCTGAATAGCTTTCGACAACGCTTTCCACCGCCCTTTCAATCGCTTGCTGATTACGGCTATCCGCTTGAATGGCAATGGCATTACCGCCTGAGGCTTCGATGTCCGACACCACCTGGAACGCATCGTCCTCTCGACTGGCGTAGGTGATGGCCACCGCTGCACCATCGGCTGCCAAGCGTCTGGCAATCGCAGCCCCGATACCGCGGCTGCCGCCAGTCACCAATGCCACTTTTCCGTTCAGATCGCTCATGGTTGTGCTCCTGTTCCAGACAGAAATTCCGTCAAATGATTTATGTATCGATCAGCACATAATTAACACTGACTGGACTCCGCCCCCACTGTCAAGGTATTTTTGTATCGATCGGCATATAAATGAGGTGAGCCATGGCGCCACGTGGACGACCACGTACTTTTGATCGACAAAAGGCCCTGCAACAGGCGATGGAAGTATTCTGGGAAAGGGGTTTCGACAATGCCTCGATGAGCGAGTTGACCCGAGCCATGGGCATCAACTCACCAAGCCTGTATGCCGCTTTCGGCAGCAAGGAAGCCCTGTTTCGCGAAGCGGTACAGCTATACATGAGCGCAGGCGGCGGCGGTATCTGGGGACCGCTGGACAGCATTGACTGTGCACGTGATGCCATCAGCCACGTACTCCACGCAACGGCGCTGACCTTCAGCCAGCACTCCCCTTCAAGGGGCTGTCTGATTGTCCTGGCCAGCCCGCAATCACAAGGAGGCAACCCGGAGATCGGCGAAGAGCTGGAGCAACATCGCAATCATAACCGTTGTGCCATCGAGCAGCGCCTGCAGCGTGCCGTCAAGGAAGGCGAGCTGGCAGCGTCCATGGATTGCCGAGCCATTGCCAATTACTACGCCACCGTACAGCACGGCATGTCGATCCTGGCCCGCGATGGCGCAACACGACAGGAATTGCTGGATGTCGCGAACTGCGCCATGGCGGCATGGGCGTCATTGACTGGCGGGCCAGGAGTCTGCCACAACAAGGAATGAGGTGCCTACGCAGAGGGCGATCCCATCTCCTGAGGCACAGGCTGCGAGCGATCTTCCGCCGTAACACCTGGCCTGGCAGCGCTACTGGGCAGGCTGATCAACTCGGCGCACCGACTGCCTAACATCATCGCTGGTGCAGCGGTATTCCCGGCGTTGATATTGGGTACCGCGGACATGTCGCAGACTCTCAGCCCCTTGATACCACGCACTCTCATATGACTGTCGAGCACCGCCATGGGGTCATCATCCGCCCCCATTCGCGCGGTGGAAGCAGGATGGTAGTTGGTCTTGACATGGCGCCGGCAATGGGCACGCAGTTCCTCATCCGTCGGATCGATGGCGGATTGCGGCAGCGCCACTTCACGCATGCGTTCCTTCAATGGCCCCTGTCGGAAGGCCTTGAGGAAAAAACGCTGCCCGGCAACCATGTCATCCATATCCGCAGGATCCTGCAACAGGTTAGGTGACACCAGAGGCATATCGGCTGGATCGCTGGAGCGCAGGCGCACGCTGCCACGCGAGCGCGGCTTGACCACTACTGTGGTGACCGTCATGCCGTAGCCATCCTGCATTGAATCACGGGCGTCGCGATCCAGATAGACGATAGGCACGCAGAAGGCCTGGATGCTGGGTGGTGCAGTGGGATCAAGCGGATTGACGAATGCCCCGGCTTCTACCCCTGCTGATGTTACTGGGCCACTGCCGAACAACTTGAACTGCAGGCCGTTGCGCAGCATGCGCCAGCCATCGCCCTGGCGATAATAGCCACAGGGCTGTTTGGCATAAGCGGTAATCGGCACTTCGGGATGGTCGATCAGGTTCTGCCCGACTCCCGGCAGGTCCACCTGCACCTCGATACCATGTTCCTGCAGGTGATCCGCCGGGCCGATACCCGACAGCATCAGCAGCTTGGGCGTCACCAGTGCACCTGCAGCCAGAATGACCTCTCCTCGCGCTCGGGCAACCTGCTCCTTGCCGGCCTTGTCGCGGTAGACCACCCCCACGGCGCGGCTATTCTCGATCATCACCCGCTGCACTTCACAATGCAGTTGCACCTCGAGCCGCGGGTCGCGCTTCAACGGACTGATGAAGGCGTAGGCCGAGGAACTGCGGCGCCCAGCACGGTTCATGAATTGATAGAACCCCACACCGCGCTGGGAATCACCATTGAAGTCGTGGTTGTACGGCTCGCCCAGTTGCTGCACGGCCTGCACGAACCAGCGCGACACCGAATCAATGTGACCGGGGTCCGACACCAGTAGCGGCCCACCCTGGCCGTGATAGGCATTGGATAACCGGTTGTTGTCTTCCATGCCCCGGAAGTGCGGCAGCACATCTCTCCAGCCCCAGCCGACATGATCGGCATTACCACTCAGCTCACGTTCCCACTCATCATAGTCATCTGGCCTGCCGCGCATGTATACCTGGGCATTGACCGATGACCCGCCCCCCAGCACATTGCCCTGGGGAATGTCCTGCACACGGCCATCCAGTTGAGGCTGTGGCAGAGTCTGGTGATAGCGCATGAACTTCGAGCCGTTGATCATCTTGAAGATGCCCGGCGGCATGTCCAGCAATGGATGGCGATTGGAATGTCCAGCCTCGAGCAACAACACCCGAGCGCCCTGCTCGGAGACAAGACGCGCCGCCGCCACACAACCGGCAGCACCACCGCCAACAACGATATGATCAAACTCCTTCATGGAAATATCCTCGGGCTCATGGTGTTTCCTCGGCAAAAAACGTTGAACTGACGAACTGCCAGGAGCTGTCCAGGTGCGAGATCAATGCCTTCTCGGCCAGATCCGGATCACGGCTGAGAATCGCCTCGAAGATCGCCTGGTGGGCAAGAAAGTTGGTGCGGTTACGTTCCGGGCTGCGTGGCATCTGCGACCACTGTGGCGCCAGCCACTCGACAAAGGCCTGATGAATCGCCGGAAACACTGAATTGCCGGAAATCACATACAACTGGCGGTGAAAGGCAACATCCGTGGCATAGAACTGCGCCGAATCATCGATGGCCTGTTCGTTGTCATCCAGTGCCCGACGCAGGCGCTGGATATCCTCACGTTTCGCGCCCACCGCGGCATCCCGTACCAGCATGCGCTCACACAACACACGGACCTGATAGAGGTCATGGACGCTCTGTGAGCTGGCCAGCAGGTGCTTGATGACGCCCCCGGCAGCATGCATGGCGGCGCTGGCGTCAGGGCGGCAGACGATCGGACGGAAACGGGGACGGCTGCGCAGAAAGCCCTTTGCCGTCAGCGCCGTGATCACCTCACGAATGACCGTACGGCTGGCTCCGTACTCCTCCATCAGGCTGCGCTCGGCCGGCAGCGGTTTGCCTTCGACCAGATCACCATTGACGATGCGAACCTCGATATCGTCACTGATATGTTCGGCGGTTCTTGTATCCATACCCATGACTCCCCCGGAAGATACGGGTCTTCCCCAATGGCCTCAGGTACGGCCCCTGGTGCCCTTCTTGATGATGTCGAATCTAGTTTGGTCGTACAAAAATATCAATAAATACGATCTTAAACAAAAGTATATGTCACACTATCTTTTGTTTTTTATGACTTTTTTAACCAGTCACCATAAATCGCCCTAATAACAGTTGACTGACCATAGCCACTCTTTCTAACAATTATGGTCATACCAAACTTCAGATAGGGTCGCCGTATGGATTTCTCGCAGCTCGGTAAAAATGCACTGAATGCCGACATGTTCATCGATGGACGCTGGCATTCCTGCACTCATCCGCGAATTGAAGTCGACAACCCGGCCAATGAATCACTGCTCGGCACCATTGGCGAAGGTGATGAAACCATCGCCGATGCTGCACTGGCCGCTGCCACTCGCGCCCAGCGTGATTGGGGACGCCGCCCGGCCATCGAACGTGGCAGGCTGGTAGCACGCCTTGCCGCCGAAGTCGCCGGTCACAGTGAGCAGCTCGCCCACATCATCTGTCTCGAACAGGGCAAACCCCTGGCCCAGGCACAAGGAGAAGTCGAGGCCACCCACAATTTTCTCGACTACGCCTCCCATTGGGCGCGGCGCATTGAAGGTGAGATCGTCGCCTCGGACAACCCCCGCGAAGAGATTCAGATCCGTTCCCTCCCGGTGGGCGTCGTCGTTGCGCTCACCGCCTGGAACTATCCCGCAGCGCTTGCCGCCCGCAAGCTGGGACCTGCGCTGGTGGCAGGTAATACGGTGGTGCTGCTTTCCCACGAGATCACCCCTTTTTCAGGGCTGTTCATCGCCGCCCTGGCGGAACGCGTGGGGTTTCCGCCTGGCGTCATCAATGTGGTCACCGGGCGCGGTGCACAGCTTGGACGCGCTCTGGTCGAGGATCCGCGTTCGGACCTGATCAGCATGACAGGCAGCACGCGAGCCGGCCGCGAGATATTCCGCTCCGCCGCCGATGAGCTGAAGATCCTGCGCCTGGAGCTGGGAGGCAAGGCGCCGTTCATCGTCATGGAAGATGCCGATATCGACAAGGCTGTGGCAGCGGCGGTCACCGCCCGATACACCAACTGTGGGCAGATCTGCACCTGCAACGAACGCATGTATCTGCATGAAAGCATCGCCGACGAGTTCAGCGAGAAGTTCGTTGCCGCCTCGAGGCGCCTGAGCATCGGCGATCCGTTGTCCAACCCCGATCTCGGCCCCAAGGTCAGCCGCGTAGAGGTCGACAAGATCGATCAACTGGTCGGCAGCAGTGTCGAGGCTGGTGCGCAGGTGTTGCTCCAGGGAGGCCCGCTCAACGAGGGCGACTATGCCAGAGGCTACTGGTACGCCCCCACCGTCATCGAGACTCGGCAGAACACTTCACCGCTGATCAGTCAGGAGGTGTTCGGCCCGGTAGCCGTGATCCAGCGGGTCACTGATTTCGAGCAAGCGCTGACCTTTGCCAATGATTCCAGCTATGGCCTGTCGGCCTACGTCTTTACCCGCGACATGCAGCGCCTGATGCGCCTGCCCCAGGAGCTGAAGTTCGCCGAACTCTATATCAATCGTAGCAATGGCGAGCAGGTTCAGGGCTATCACTCCGGCTGGCGACACTCCGGCATTGGTGGCGAGGACGGCAAGCACGGCTTCTCTGCCTATCTCAAGAAGCAGACCAGCTACTTGAACTGGGCGGACTGATGCCACATCGGCCACCTTCTGCCAATAGCCGCTCCCCCGAATAACGACAAGACAAGAGGTATCGATATGAAAACCTTCAAACTCATGATGGGCGCCGTACTGATGTGTACCAGTGGCCTGGCGGCTTCCCAGCAATTACCGCCATTGGAGCAGAAGGACAGCTACCGCGTGGGGTTCGCCCAGATGGAGAGCAACAACCCCTGGCGCATTGCGGAAACCCAGTCCTTCCGAGACGTCGCTGAGCAGTGCAACTGGAAATTGACCGTGACCGACGCCGCGGGGTCCGCAGCCAAACAGGTTGCCGATGTCGACAGCATGATCGCCCAGGGCATGGATGCCATCTTCCTGCCCCCACGGGAAGAACGCGCTCTGATTCCTGCCGTGATGAAGGCACGGGCCGCTGGCATTCCCGTATTTCTCGTCGACCGCCAGGTCGATCCTGCCGTAGCCAAGGCCGGTGAGCACTATGTGGCCTTCCTTGGCTCGGACTTCGTGGAGCAAGGGCAGACGGCGGCGCAGTGGCTGGTGGACAACTTCGAAGGCGACGAAGCCAGAATCATTGAACTGGAAGGCACTACCGGCTCTTCCCCGGCCAATGATCGCAAGCAGGGGTTCGATGAGGTCATCGCCGAACAGGACAACATGACCATCATCGCCTCCCAGTCCGGCGACTTCTCGCGGGATACCGGGCGCCAGGTAATGGAGACGCTGCTCCAGGCCCACCCCAACGTCGATGTGGTGTATGCGCATAACGACGAGATGGCCATCGGTGCTATCCAGGCACTGGAAGTTTCCGGACGCACGCCCGGCGAAGACGTTCTGGTGGTGTCTATCGACGGCACCCGTGATGCCCTGAGAGCCATCATCAACGGCAAGATGGGGGTGTCTGTCGAATCCTCGCCCTTCTTCGGCCCGGTCGCCTGCGATGTGCTCAACCGCTATGCCGCCGGAGAACCCGTCGAGCCCTGGGTGCGTGTGGAGGATCGCATCTTCACCGCCGACAATGCCGCCGATCATATCGACGAAGCCTACTGAAAGAAGCCTACTGAGACCGGACTGCATGGAGTGGTGTCTTGACCATTCCATGCGGCTAGGGAGCAAACATGCAACCACTGCTCGATATTCAGGGCGTGCGTAAGCAGTTCGGCAAGACGCTCGCCCTCGAAGATGCACGACTGACCATCCAGCGCGGTGAGGTACATGCCCTGATTGGCCAGAACGGCGCCGGCAAGTCGACGTTGATCAAAGTGCTGACCGGCGTTCACCAACGCGATGGCGGTGACATTACCTTCAACGGCCAGCCCTGCCTGTTCTCGCGCCCCGCTCAGGCGCAGGAAGCGGGCATCGCGACCATCTATCAGGAACTGAATCTTGTCGGCCTGCGCAGCGTGACCGAAAACATCGTCATGGGTCGCGAGCCCCGGCGCCTTGGCGGCTTCATCGACTGGAAACGTGCCCACCAGCAGGCCAGCGATATTCTGGCCGGACTTGGCGTCGATATCGATGTGCGCCGTCCGCTGGAGGAATACTCCACCGCCATTCAGCAACTGGTCGCCATTGCCCGTGCCGTCTCACGTGATGCCATGCTGGTGATCATGGACGAGCCGACCAGCTCACTGGATGAATCCGAAGTGCTGCAACTGTTCGAAGCCATCCGACGGCTCCAGCAGCGCGGCACGGCGGTGCTCTATGTTTCACACTTCCTCGACGAGCTGTTCGAGATCTGCGATCACGTCACCATCATGCGCAACGGTGCCTGGGTGGCGGACCATGCCATCAGTGATACCCGCAAGGCGGTACTCGTCGCCGACATGCTGGGCAAGGATGTCAACGACATCGAAACCCATGGCGCTACTGACTTCGGGGGAGAACTCGAACCGGTAGGCGAACTGCTCTTCGAGGCAAGGGATATTGCGACTCGCCGACACCTGCGTTGCGCCAGCCTGCAGGTGCATCGCGGCGAGATCGTTGGCCTGGCCGGACTGCTCGGTTCCGGTCGCACCGAGGTGGCTCGGGCCGTGTTTGGCATGGACGCCCTGAGCGATGGACAGATGAGCCTCGAAGGTGGCAGCTACCGCCCGGTCAATGCCAGCGCAGCCATTCATCAGGGCATCGCCCTGCTGGCCGAAGATCGCAAACGCGAAGGTATCGTTGCCGACCTGAGCGTGCGGGAAAACCTGACCCTGTCCATCCTGCCGTCACTCTGCAAAGGTGTGCAGATCGACCACGAGGCCGAGCGCAAACTGGTCGAGCACTACATCGAGGCCCTGCAGATCAAGGTCTCGGATATGGACCAGCCCATTCGCGAGCTGTCCGGCGGCAACCAGCAGAAGGTCCTGCTGGCGCGCTGGCTGGCTACCGAACCCCAGTTGTTGATTCTCGACGAACCGACCCGGGGCGTGGACATCGGCGCCCGCCAGGAAATCCAGCGCATCATCCAGGACTACCGAGCCCAGGGCGGTGCAGTGCTGTTGATCAGCTCCGAATTCGACGAGCTCATCGAGGGCGCGCATCGCGTGGTGGTGATGCATGAAGGCCGCTCCATCGACACCTTGAACAACCCGGGCCTGAGCGAGTCGACCCTTGTCGCCGCCCTCTCGGGTGGCCAGCCCCCGACATCCGATGATGGCCACGGAAAGCAGGAGGCATCCGTCCGGCCCAGTGCTTCCAGGGAGACACAAGCATGAAGATCACGTCCTCCACAGCCTCACCCGCAGCCACACCGGCTCCGAGGCTGCAGTATCGGCTGCGCCACAGTGGGCCACTGCTCGCCCTGCTGCTGCTGATCGGCTTCAACGCCCTGATCACCCCCAACTTCATGTCCATGCAGACGCTCTCGGTGAACATCACCCAGGTGGCGACCATCGCCATTGTTGCCATGGGCATGACACTGGTCATCGCCACTGGCGGCATAGATCTGTCGGTGGGCGCAGTCATGGCATTGGCAGGCGCGATCGTACCGCTGATTTTCCTGTCCTCCGCGGGTCAGGATTTTCCGCTGATAATGACGCTGGTTGCGATCATCGCGGCCCTCGGGGTCGCCACGCTGTGCGGGCTGTTCAATGGCATGCTGGTCAGCCGCTTCGGCGTCCAGCCGATTGTCGCCACTCTGATCCTGTTCATCTCGGGTCGCGGTCTCGCTCAGGTGCTGACCAACGGCAACCTGCAGACCTTCGACAACCCGATGTTCGAGTACCTGGGGTCCGGGCGACTGCTGGGCGTCCCCATCCAAGGCTGGCTGGTAATACTCATTGCCGCCATTGCGGTATTCGTGGTGTCGCGCACCCGTTTCGGTCGCTACCTGCTTGCCAGCGGTGGTAACCCACGCGCCGCGGAATTGGCCGGGGTCCCCGTGGCCCGGGTGCGCATGATCGCCTATACCCTTTGCGCCCTGCTCGCCGGGCTGGCCGGCATGATCAGCGTGGCCATCAATTCTGCCTCCGACGCCGCGCGCAACGGCCAACTGATGGAGCTCGATGCCATTGCGGCGGCAGTGGTCGGTGGCGCTTTGCTGCAGGGCGGACGAGCCCCCTTCATCGGCGTGATCATCGGTGCTGCGATCATCCAACTGGTTCGCTACACCTTGCTCGCCAATGGCGTACCCGATGAAGTCGCCCTGATCGTCAAGGCCGCGATCATCGTTGGCGCCGTCTACCTTCAATCCCTGCGCGGAGGGCATTGAGATGACGACTCTCGTTCGCCGGCATATCGCCGACCATGGACAGAGCACCGGTGTGATGATCGGCGTGCTGCTGCTTATCCTGCTGGGCACGCTGCGCTATGACAATTTCGCCAGCCTCTACAACCTGAGTTCATTTCTCAATTACAACGCCATGTTCGTGCTGATCACCATGGGCATGTGTCTGGTGATCATGACCGGGGGCATCGACCTCTCGGTCGGTACAGTAGCGGCACTGTCCTCGGTCACTGCCGCCGGCTTCAGCGCCCATGGCCTGGAGGTCGCGCTACCGGTTGGCGTGCTTACTGGATTGGCTGCGGGCGCACTCAATGCCTTCATGATCGTAATCATGCGTATTCCTCCCTTCATCGCTACCCTGGCGACGCTACTGGCAGCCAAGGGCACCGCACTGGTGATCAGCGACGCCAGGACTGTGCCGGTGGACTGGACCAGCAATTTCACCCAACTCGGCATGAACAACGTGGCGGGATGGCTGCCCTGGAGCATGCTGTTGACGGTAGTGGTCGGCATTGCCCTGTGGTTGCTGGTGGAACACTGGCCACTGGGGCGCGTCATGCTGGCCGCTGGAGACAACGAGGATACCGCCAACCTGATGGGCCTTTCCTCGGGATGGGCCCGCGCCTGGGCTTACGTGATCTGCGGCGGCTGCGCGGGTCTGGCGGGGGTCTTCCTCGCTTCCGGATTCGGTGCCGGCCAGCCTCTCGAAGGTCTCGGCTGGGAACTGACAGCCATCGCTTCCGTCGTCGTCGGTGGAACCCTGCTCACCGGTGGGCGCGGCTCGATTCCCGCCAGCGTGGCGGGTGCATTGATGCTGGGACTGATCTTCAACCTGCTCAACTTCGAAAACGGCCTCGGCACCTTCAACCTGAGCGCCTATTGGCAGATGGTGATCCGCGGCGCCTTCCTGTTCATCGTGATCCTCCTTCAAGTGAAGATCACCCGCCCCCTTGCCGGAGACTGAGACTCATGACACGGATTTCACACATCGACCTGCAGTTGTACCGGGTACCGCTCGATGAGCCCCTGGGTGATGCAAAGCATGGGCTGCACACTCATTTCGAGTTGATCACCGCCACCATCCGTACCTCGGACGGCCTCGAGGGAACAGGCTATACCTATACCGGCGGACGTGGCGGCAAGGCCATTCTCGCCCTGCTCGAGCAGGATCTGGCGCCACTGCTCATCGAACGTGATGCCGAGGACGTCGCTGCACGTTATGACGAGATGCTGTGGCATGTGCACTATGTCGGCCGCGGCGGCATCGCCTCCTTCGCGATTTCCGCGCTGGACATTGCACTGTGGGACCTGCGTGGCAAACGTCTCGGCCAGCCGCTGGTGCAGATGGCCGGTGGTCACGATACCCGCTGCCGGGCCTATTGTGGCGGTGTTGACCTCAACTTCTCCCTGCCCCGCCTGTTGAGCAATGTCGAAGGTTATCTCGCCAGCGGCGTCGAGGCCGTCAAGATCAAGGTCGGCAAGCCGGACCTGAACGAGGACATTGAGCGGGTCAGTGCGGTCCGTGATCTGATCGGCAAGGACATCACCTTCATGGTCGATGCCAATTATGGCCTCAGTGTCGATCAGGCCATCAAGGCCGCTCATGCCTTCATGCCCTTCGATCTGCTGTGGTTCGAAGAGCCCATCATTCCCGATGACTACCTCGGCTATGCGCGTATCGCGCAAGAGACCGGAATGCCCCTGGCCATGGGCGAGAACCTGCACATCATCGAGGAGTTCGAGCACGCGCTGCGCGATGCTTCACTCTCATGGCTGCAGCCGGACGCTTCCAACTGTGGCGGTATCTCCGGCTGGCTTGCGGCGGCACAGCGCTGCCGACAGGCCGGTATTCCCGTCTGCAGCCATGGCATGCAGGAGCTGCATGTCAGCCTGGTGTCCGCTCAGCCCAATGCTGGGTGGCTGGAGGTCCATTCCTTCCCCATCGACCGCTACACCCAGCGTCCACTGGTGATCCGTGACGCCCGGGCCATTGCTCCCGAAGAGCCTGGTATCGGTGTGAGCTTCGATTGGGAACGACTGATCCCGCATCGCGTCATGCAGCACCAGATTGCCGGCAATAGAAATGCCGCATGACATCGCTATCCACTGCTCCCTCAACCCCCGTGAGACACAAGGACAAGGAACCCTTATGAATAACCCTGCTGCTGTCTATCGTGGCGATGGCCACTTCGAGATCGTTGACCAACCCGTTGCTGCGCCAGGGCCCGGCGAGGTGCGCCTGGAGATTGCTTTCTGTGGCATCTGTGGCACCGACCTGCATGCCTATCTCGGCCATATGGATGCCCGAATCGGCGACCAGCGCGTGTTCGGCCACGAGATGGCAGGTACCGTCGTCGAGGTCGGTGAAGGCGTCGATGGCTATCGCTGTGGCGATCGTGTCGTGGTTCGCCCGCTCGACAACTGTGGCGACTGTCCCGCCTGCAACAATGGCCACGCCCATATCTGTCACAATCTCAAGTTCATGGGCATCGATACGGATGGCGCCTTCAAGCGCTTCTGGACGGTCCCGGCGAAGCTCCTGCACGCCCTGCCGGACAATCTGTCACTGGCAGCCGCGGCGTTGGTCGAGCCCACTGCCGTGGCCGCACACGATGTCCGCCGCGCACGCCTGAAAGCCGGCGAATGTGCTCTGGTCATCGGCGGCGGCCCCATCGGCACCCTGATTGCCTTGACCGCCAAGGCCGAGGGCGCTGACGTCATCCTCAGCGAGATCAACTCCACGCGCATTCGCATGGCCAATGCCATGGGCCTGGAGGCCGTCAACCCGCTGGAAACCGACGTGGTGGCACTGATCAATGAGCGCACCGGCAACAAGGGCGCCGATGTGGTGTTCGAGGTATCCGGCAGCCAGCCGGGCGTCGATCTCATGACCGAAGTGGCGGCCACACGCGGACGTATCGTCATGGTGGCGATTCATGCCAACCGCCCGCTGGTGGACATGTTCCGTTTCTTCTGGCGCGAACTGGAGCTGATCGGGGCGCGAGTCTATGAGCCGGAGGATTTCGATCGTGCCCTGGAACTACTGGGGTCTGGCGCTATCGATGTCGACGCCATCATTACCGACAAGCAGCCGTTGGAGCGCATCGGAGATGCCTTTGCCAGCCTGACCGGCAACGCTGAAGCGCTCAAGACGTTGATCACTATCACTCAGGGAGAGTAAGCATGTCGATTCTGGACAACTTCAATCTGGCGGGACGTACAGCCGTGGTGACTGGCGCAAGGCGAGGCATCGGGGGCGCCATTGCCGTGGCGCTGGCCGAAGCCGGTGCCGATGTGATCGGTGTCAGCGCTGCCATGCCCGAGGATGGCGCTGATATCGGTGCCGCCGTACGCGCAGCAGGACGCACCTTCACCGCGATTCGTTGTGACTTCTCAGATCGTGATGCCGTGCAGGGACTGGCCGACCGGCTGGCGCAGCAGCCCATTGATATCCTGTTCAACAATGCCGGTACCATTGAACGTGCTCCGGCTGCCGAGCATTCCGATGAGCTCTGGGATCGGGTCATCGAGATCAACCTTTCAGCCCAGTTCGTGCTGACCCGCGCGATCGGTGGCGCAATGTGCCAGCGTGGTCATGGCAAGATCGTGTTCACCGCTTCGCTGCTGTCGTTCCAGGGGGGAATCACGGTACCTGGCTATGCCGCCAGCAAGGGAGGCATCGCCCAGTTGACCAAGGCCTTCGCCAATGAGTGGGCCAGCCGTGGCGTCAACGTCAATGCCATCGCGCCGGGCTATATCGCCACCGACAATACCGAGGCGCTGCGTCATGACGAAACCCGTTCTCGCGCTATTCTCGAGCGCATCCCTGCTGGGCGCTGGGGGCAGCCCGAGGACTTCGCCGGACCGGCCGTCTTCCTGGCCTCTTCGGCCTCCGATTATATGCACGGCAGCATCCTGACTGTCGACGGCGGCTGGATGGGGCGCTGAGACGGCCGCTCGGGCCTTGCAGGAGCCGGCTTCAGTCCGGCTCTCTGTCATCAGCCCCCGGCAGTCGGTGCCAGGATTGCTGGCGGTGCCACTCTTCGTCTTCGGTATGCAGGTAACGGGAGGTGGTATCAAGCCGGGCATGGCGGGCAGTGGCCGCCAGGTAGCGTAGCTCGACACCGGCCTGGGCCTGGTGGGTCAAGGCCGTGTGACGTAGCCAATGGGGGGTTGCCTGCCTTAGCCGCATGACAGCCAGGGCATCCCCCCCTTCTTGCTCCAGCACATCGGCTGCCTGAGCAAAGGTTGTACGAATCAGGCGATACAGCTGATTCTCACCCAGCGGGCTCTTGTCATCCAGGCGGCGCAGGATGGGCCCATCATCCAGCCCCGGATTTTCCGCTAGTCCATAACCCACACGAATTTGCCGAATCAGCAGCATCATATCTTCCGGCACAGGAATTTCCGCTGTCTTGGCCCCCTTTCCGACCACTCGCCACCACCATCGGCCTTCACGCACGAACAAGTCGCTCATGCGTGCCTGGCTCATTTCGGAGATACGCGGCGCCATCAGATAGGCAAAACCAAACACCAGGCGTCGACGCGTCCACAGCTTGCGTTCACGCAGGCTGGCCGCATCGGGCAACTGACGACACAGCCACGCCCACAGCCAGCCCCATAGCGGTCGCTCCAGATAGCGCTCGACACGCCCTGCCTGATTGTCCAGACGGCGACGCTTATCGCGCATCAGGCGAAAGGGGTTGTGCGTGATCCACCCCGCTTCCATCAACCAGCTCATCATGCCCTGCAGGATTACCAGACTCTGGCGTCGGCTGGATGCCGACAACGGGCCACGAAAGGGTTTCCAGTCCGGCGACTGTCGGGATTTGACGGGCCCCACCCAGCGCTCGCGCGGCTGAGGATCACAAAGGAAGGCTTCGAAATCATCGAGGTGATGACGGCGCAGGGACCTCAAGTCAACGCCCTGCTCGGCCACCCACAACAGCAGCCTCTCGGCTTCACGCCGGTACGTGCGCAGGGTCTGGGGACTGCCACGATATTCTCTCAACCAGGCACTTACGGCCTGGGCATCGCTGGTCGCCGGGATCGCAGCCGACACCAGCTCACCCTGCTCTGTAATCGCAGCGTCATGCCGCACGATGCCGGTATTCGAGCGGCCAACAGCCCCCTTGTCTATGTCTTTGCCTTTGCCTTTGCCTTTGCCTTGGTGGCGCATTCTTTTCATTCCGCTGCTTTTGCTTGCCGGTTTTTTGTCTATTTTTCGTGCCTGGTTTTCGTGCCTAGCTTTCGTGCCTGGTTTTGCTTGCCTTCGCAGGTGCTTAGACGTGCTCCTGCCATCCATTTTTGCCCAGTGTAGCAGCATAAAATCAAGATAATACGGGTAATCTTGATTTTATATTATATTTAATAAATATATTTACGTTATTATGCATTATGTAATTACACTAAAAATACGCTAGACTGATCAGCGAAGGCCTGTCGAAGACAAACAGTGACGACAAACCCTCACCAGACAATACTGAGAAATGGCAATGTGAATGACGGCTGATACGCAGCCCCGTCCCGGCGGCCTATTCGCCAATACCGTGTTGCTCTACAATCGCAGCGCACATGCAGGCCAGGAATACCGGAGACAGCCGAGCCATACAGGCCATCCCGGCGATGACACAGGATTCGCCTATACATCGAGGTACCGCGATGCTGAGACTATTCAAGATCCAGGAAGGAACCATTCGGGAATGTCGCCTCCCGGATGATCAAACGGAGCGCGCTCTGGCGGAGGCGGACTGGATTGATGCACGCGACCCTGATGATGAGGAACGCTCACTGTTTCAAGGCCTGCTGCATACCGACCTTCCCGAATCAGATGACATTGAAGAGATCGAGGCCTCTGCTCGCTGCTTCGTCGACCAGGCTGGCGTGCACATCCACTCGCTGTTTCTCACCCAGTCCGAGAATCGCCATCACACCGAAACGGTTGCCTGCATTCTGCAAAGCCAGCGCCTGATCACCATTCGCGAAAGCGAGCTGGCGGACTTTCGTCTGCTGCGCATGCGCGCCCGACGAGGCCAGGTCGAGGCCCAGTCACCCGAAGAATTATTGGTCACCCTGTTCGAACAGAAGGTGGAAAATCACGCTGACACGCTGGAAGACCTGCACCAGCAGCTTGAAGAAGTCAGCTATCTGGTGCTGGAAGATGAGCAGGCCAGCCTGGAAGATGCCATTGACAGGCTGGCACGCCTGGAAGACAGCAACGGGAAGATTCGCCTGTGCCTGATGGATACTCAGCGCAATATCTCCTTCCTGCTGCGCCACATGCGCACTCAGCCAGAACACCTGGAAACGCTGCGCGAAATCATGCGCGACATTGAAACGCTGATGTCACACACCACGTTTCTATTCGATAAGATCAACTTCCTGATGGACTCGACCCAAGGTTTCATCAATATCGAGCAAAACCAGATCATCAAGATGTTCTCCATTGCCGCTGTTGTCTTTCTGCCACCCACTCTGGTGGCCAGCATCTATGGCATGAACTTTGAGGTCATGCCCGAATTGAAGTGGATGCTGGGATACCCATGGGCGCTTGGCCTGATGGTCGCATCCGGCATTGCACCCTTCTGGTATTTCAAGCGAAAAGGCTGGCTGTAACGCTTGCTCGAACAGTGCTTGCTCGAAAGCACTCACGCGAACGAACAGCACTCTTCCAAGGTTACGCCCCAAGGTGACGACTCATGGCTCGAACAGGGATTACTTTCGACGACGTACAGCGTGCAATCGATACGCTGCTCCAGCGCCAGGAAGCGCCCAGTGTGCAGAAGGTGCGCAACATTCTTGGCACCGGTAGCTTCACGACGATCAGCGAACACCTGAGGGAATGGCGGACTCGTCGGGAGGAGCGCACCGATGTACCTCCTCCCCAGGGCATGCCTGCCGAACTGCAGGCACTGGCGGAAGAGCTGTGGAGCCAGGCCCAGACGGCAGCAACCGATAACCTCTCTCACTACCGAGAAGAGGCCGACCGTCAGGTCACGGCAGCCCAGGAACGAGTGGCAGACGCCGACCGCAGGGCCGAAGATGCCGAGCAACGCGAGTCAGCTCTCTCGGCCCACCTGGTCACTACCGAAAAGCGCCTGCAGGAAAGCATCGCCAATTCGGCCCGCATGGAATCCACCGTCCAGGCCCAGGAGCAGCAACTAGAGAAAGAGCGCCAGCGTTCTGCACAGTTGGAAGATCAGCTGGCACGCCTGCAGCAGGAAAATGAGCGCCTGGCCCAGGCGCACCAGGTTGCCCTTGGTGAGCTCCAGGCGGAACACACCGAGCGCCTGCGCCAGGAAGAACAGCGCCATGAGACAGCCGAAGCCCGCCTGATGGGCATGCTTGATGATGCACGCCAGGAACGGCAGGCAGCAGAAAAGTCCCATGCCCAGAAGCTTCAACAGGCTGAACAGCGCTATGAAACGCTACAACAGCAATTGCAGCGTGTCCGCGCAGACCTGCTGGAAGAAGAAAAGCACCACAAGGAAACGCTTCTGGCGCGTTCCAGAGCCGAGGATAATGCACGTGCCAGGCAGCATGAAAATGAGCTGCTCAGTGAACGCATCGAGGAGCAGAAACGCCAGCTTGCCACGCAAGCGGAGCGCATCCATGCCCTGGAAGCAAAACTCGACGAAAAGATCTGGTCCCTCGCCGCCCAGCGGCGCGAAGCCGCCAGAAACGAAAAGGAAAGCGATACGACAGCGTCAACAACGTCAGACAGTTGATCTTGCAGCAGCAACAACAACGCCGCCCACAAGGGCGGCGCGTAACCGATCAGCTGTAGGGCTCAGTGGTAGCAGACCTCAGCAGTAACAGACCTTAGCGGTAATAAGCGTTCGTGGTATCCGTATGGTCAGTCACATCACGAATACCGGCCAGCTCAGGGATACGCTCCATCAGTGTCTTTTCCACCCCTTCCTTCAGGGTAAGATCGACGGCAGCACAACCCTGGCAACCACCACCAAATGCCAGCACTGCCACCTGGTCTTCGGTCAGCTGAACCAGCTTGATTTCACCACCGTGAGCGGCAAGACCGGGATTGATCTCGCTGTAGAGCACATAGTTGATGCGATCCTCCAGCGGACTATCGGCATTGACCTTGGGCATCTTGGCGTTTGGCGCCTTGATGGTCAGCTGCCCACCCATGCGGTCAGCATTGAAGTCGACCACGGCGTCCTCAAGAAACGGTACACTGTTGGCATCGAGGTAGACATTGATCTTGGCAAGCTCCAGGAGTTGATCACTGGGCTCCTCTTCCCCGGGGCGACAGTAGGCCAGGCAGGTCTCGGCATACGGGGTGCCTGGCTGGGTAATGAAGATTCGCACGGCAATTCCTTCCACATTCTGCTTTTCAAGCAGCTCTGCGAGGTAGTCCTGTGCACTGTCGGTGATCTGGATGTTTTCGCTCATGGATCTCTCACTATGTATTCTCTGCGCGCAGAGGCCGCGCGGCTCCTATGGCAGCATTGGCCAGGCCGGCATCAATCAAACTTCTCCGGCCAGGTCAGGAGCAGATAGTGCCATGGTAAGCGACACTATGATCAGACACAATCCCGAGTGTTTTAGTCGGAATTATTCTCATCAAGCATCCGAAGCATCGCCCGGCATATTTCCCATCACCCATCACCCATCACCCATCACCCATCACCCATCACCCATCACCCATCACCCATCACCCATCACCCATCACCCATCATGAATACTTTCACTGAACAGCATGAATGACTTTGTACTTTGACAACGTGCTTTTTTGGTAAGCTACTGCCCCCAGGCAATTTCGCACCTGGTCTCAGTTAATGGGGCCATTCGATCGCCGGTACACTCGATTGTTAAAATACTCGATTGCTAAAACATCGATTGCTAAAACAAAGGAACGCGCATGTCGATTCACATTTTGCTCATGCACATTGCGCTCCTGACATAAAAATGCGCGCTTATAAATGCCTTACGCAAGAATACGCGCCTGAAATACGCTGACCGCCACAAGTGCTAGCTGGAGACTCCCCTGCAATGGTTGCCGTTCCTACTGCCCAAGTTACCCGCCTGACCGAAAGCCTCACGCAACGCATCCTGATGCTGGACGGTGGCATGGGCACCATGCTGCAGAATGCTTCTCTCAGTGAAGAAGACTTCCGGGGGCAGCGTTTCAAGGATTGGCCCACCGACCTCAAGGGCAACAACGACCTGCTGGTCCTGACCTGCCCTGAAGTCGTGTCACGCATTCATCGGCAATATCTCGAAGCCGGTGCGGACATCGTCGAAACCAATACCTTCAACAGCACCCAGTTATCCCAGTCCGATTATGGAATGGAAGCCCTGGTGGCCGAACTCAACCGTGAGGCAGCGCGCCTTGCACGGGAAGTCTGTGATGCCGTTGGCCAGGAAACCGGCATTCCGCGTTATGTCGCGGGCGTACTGGGCCCGACTTCCCGCACAGCGTCACTGTCTCCGGACGTCAACGACCCTGCCAAGCGCAATGTCACCTTTGACGCACTGCGCGACAACTATCGCGAAGCAGCTCTGGCCCTGATCGAAGGTGGTGCCGATCTGATCATGATCGAAACCATCTTTGACACGCTCAATGCCAAGGCGGCGATCTACGCGCTGGAGCAGATCTTCGATGAAACCGGGGTCCGTCTTCCGGTCATGATCTCGGGCACGATCACGGACGCATCTGGGCGCACCTTGTCAGGCCAGACCACGGAAGCCTTCTGGAACTCAGTGCGTCATGCCAGGCCCTTGAGTGTTGGTCTCAACTGCGCCCTCGGCGCTGAAGAATTGCGCCCCTATGTCGAGGAACTCTCGACCAAGGCAGACACGTTCATATCCGCCCACCCCAATGCCGGCCTGCCCAACGAGTTTGGCGAATACGATCAAACGCCCGAAGAAATGGCCGAGATCGTGGCCGAGTTTGCACGCAGCGGCCTGGTCAACATCATTGGGGGTTGCTGTGGTTCAACGCCAGAGCACATTGCCGCCATTTATCAGGCCATCAAGGACCTGAAGCCACGTGCCATCCCTGAACGTCCTCAGGCCTGCCGCCTGTCTGGCCTCGAGCCGTTCAACATCGAGCAGGATTCCCTGTTCGTCAATGTCGGTGAACGTACCAATGTCACCGGTTCTGCGCGCTTCAAGCGCCTGATTGTCGAAGAGGATTTCACCACCGCCCTGGAAGTGGCCCTGGACCAGGTCGAGAACGGCGCCCAGATCATCGACATCAACATGGATGAGGGCATGCTGGAGTCCAAGGAAGCCATGGTGCGCTTCCTTAACCTGATCGCTGGCGAGCCCGATATCGCCAAGGTACCGATCATGGTGGACTCCTCCAAGTGGGACATCATCGAAGCAGGGCTCAAGTGCATTCAGGGCAAGGCCGTCGTCAACTCCATCTCGCTCAAGGAAGGAGAGGAATCCTTCCGCCAGCAGGCCACGGAATGCCGCCGTCATGGTGCCGCCGTGGTGGTGATGGCCTTTGACGAAGAAGGTCAGGCAGACACCTTCCAGCGCAAGACCGAGATCTGCGAACGCGCCTATCGCCTGCTCGTCGATGACATTGGTTTTCCGCCAGAGGACATCATCTTCGATCCGAATATCTTTGCCATCGCGACCGGGATCGAAGAGCACAACAACTACGCAGTGGACTTCATCGAGGCAACCCAGTGGATCACCACCCACCTGCCTCATGCCATGGTATCCGGCGGTGTGTCCAATGTGTCGTTCTCCTTCCGCGGCAACAATCCGGTACGCGAGGCCATTCACTCGGTTTTCCTGTATCACGCCATTCGCGCAGGTCTGACCATGGGCATCGTCAACGCCGGTCAATTGGCCGTGTATGACGATCTGCCCAGTGAACTGCGCGAGGCAGTGGAAGATGTGGTGCTCAATCGTAATGACGAGGCCACCGAACGCCTGCTCGAAATTGCCGACCGTTACAAGGGCGATGGCACCAGCGCCGACAAGAAAGAGGACCTTGAGTGGCGCAGCTGGGAGGTCGGCAAGCGTATCGAGCATGCTCTGGTCAAGGGTGTCACCAGCTTCATCGAAGCCGATACTGAGGAGGCGCGCCTCAAGGCCAATCGCCCGATCGAGGTGATCGAAGGGCCGCTGATGGATGGCATGAACGTGGTCGGGGACCTGTTCGGTGCCGGCAAGATGTTCCTGCCCCAGGTGGTAAAGTCCGCTCGCGTCATGAAACAGGCGGTCGCCTATCTGATCCCCTTCATCGAAGCGGAAAAGACCGAGGACACCCAGGCCAAGGGCAAGATCGTCATGGCCACGGTCAAGGGTGATGTCCACGACATTGGCAAGAACATCGTGGGCGTGGTGCTTCAATGCAACAACTATGACGTCATCGATCTTGGCGTGATGGTTCCGGCAGAAAAGATCCTGCAGACCGCTCGGGAAGAAAAGGCCGACCTGATCGGCCTGTCCGGCCTGATCACCCCTTCGCTGGACGAGATGGTTCATGTGGCCAAGGAAATGCAGCGCCAAGGCTTTTCCCTGCCACTGTTGATCGGGGGCGCCACGACCTCCAAGGCTCATACTGCAGTAAAGATCGAACCCCAGTACCAGGAGCCGGTCATCTATGTCACCGATGCTTCGCGTGCCGTAGGCGTGGCCAGCCGTCTGCTGTCGCCAGAGCTCAAGCCAAGCTACGTGGCAGACATCCGGGAAGAGTACGACAAGGTTCGTGAGCGCAATGCCAAGCGCCGCCCCAAGGCGGCCGACCTGGACTACGCCAGTGCCTGCGAGCGCAAGATGCAGCTCGACTGGCAGGGCTATGAACCACCCAAGCCCACCTTCACCGGACTCAAAGTGTTCGATGACTACGATCTCAATGCACTGATCGATCGCATCGACTGGACGCCCTTCTTCATGAGCTGGGAACTGGCAGGCAAGTATCCGAAGATTCTCAATGATGAAGTGGTCGGCGAGGCAGCACGCAATCTCTATGCCGATGCCCAGGAGATGCTCAAGCACCTGGTTGATGAGAAACTCATTCAAGCTCGCGGCGTCGTTGGCCTGTGGCCTGCCAACTGCGTGGACAACGATGTCATCGAAGTCTATGCCGATGAATCTCGCGAAACGGTCATCGAGCGCCTGAACCATATCCGCCAGCAGACTACCAAGAACCGTGACGGCGCTTGCTATAGCCTGGCGGACTTCATTGCTCCCAAGGACAGCGGCAAGCCCGACTGGATCGGTGGTTTTGCCGTGACGGCAGGACATGGTGTCGAAGAGCTTGCCAACGAATACAAGGCCAAGGGTGACGACTACAGTGCCATCATGGTCCAGGCCCTGGCCGACCGTCTGGCCGAAGCCTTTGCCGAGCATATGCACGAGCGCATCAGACGCGAGTTCTGGGCTTATGTACCCAATGAAGCACTGGATAATGAGGCCCTGATCGCCGAGAAATATCAGGGCATTCGCCCGGCTCCCGGCTATCCGGCCTGCCCTGACCATACGGAAAAGGCGACGCTGTTCCGCATGCTCGATGCGACCCGCAATACAGGGCTGGATCTCACCGAGCACTTCGCCATGTGGCCGGCGGCGGCGGTGTCCGGCTGGTACTTCTCGCACCCGCAGTCGAAGTACTTTTCCACCGGCAAGATCACTCGTGATCAAGTCGAGGTCCTGGCCCAGCGCAAAGGGTACTCGCTGGCAGATATGGAACGCTGGTTGTCTCCGGTACTGTCCTACGATCCGGCATGATCGAATAACGTGCTGGAACTTAGCCTGTTACCTGATACACAACGCCAGCGCCTGATCCTGCGCCTGGCCCTGCCGATCATGGCCGGCATGCTGACCCAGAGTCTGCTGAATCTGGTCGATGCGGCCCTGGTCGGCCTGCTGGGTCAAACAGAACTGGCTGCTGTCGGCATTGGCGGTTATGCCATCTTCATGGTGTGCGCCTGTGTCTTCGGTCTGTCCTCTGCAGTCCAGGCTCAGGTCGCCCGCCGCAGTGGAGAAGGCGCTGAGCGCTGCCCAAGTGAGGCCCTGCACGCCGGATTGATGATTGCCGTGGGTGTTGCCATACCATTGACACTGCTGTGCCTATGGCGGGCCCCCGACATCATCAGGCTGATCAATGACGATCCTGCCATCGAGGCAGTGGCCGTCGATTATTTCCGCTGGCGTGTCCTGTCATTGCTGCCAGTGGCGTTGATCCACTGTTTTCGCGGCTACTGGAATGGCGTGCAGCGCACAGGCATCTATCTGCGCATCATTCTGACCATGCACGTGATCAACCTGATCTCGAGCGTCGGGCTGATCTTCGGCTTCTGGGGGCTGCCCGCCATGGGGGCTAGCGGCGCCGGCCTTGGCACCACCCTTTCATTGTTTGCCGGGCTTTGCATGTGGGCCTTCTACAGCGCTCGTCATACCGAGGGCTTCGCCAACAACTGGCCTCAGTTTCATACCCTGGCCATGACCCTGCGCCTGGCGATTCCTCATTCTTTTCAGCAATGTTGGTTTGCCGCCGGCTATGCGGTGCTGTTCTGGATTCTCAGCCAGGTGGATACGGCCAGCGTGGCGGTAGGCCATGTACTGGTCAACCTGTCACTGTTGCTGATCCTCCCTGGTGTTGGCCTGGGAATGGCCGCCATGAGCCTGGTCGGAGAAGCACTTGGGCGTGACACCCCTGACGCCGCCCACCGCTGGGGATGGGATGTCGTGCGCATGGCCTGGATGTGCCTGGCCGCCCTGGCACTGCCAATGCTGATCTTTCCTGAAGCCGTCCTGAGTCTTTTCCTGCACGATCCCCAGCTTGTCGCACTTGGCGTCATGCCACTGCGCTTGAGCGCGGTGATGATCGTTCTCGATGCCGCCGCCCTGGTGTTTACCCAGGCTCTGCTCGGGGCAGGAGCCAATCGAACCGTGATGCTGCTGACCCTGTCCACCCAATGGTTGATATTCCTTCCCCTGGCCTGGTGGTTCGGCCTCCATCTTGAATTCGGGCTGGCCGGTGTCTGGTGGACTCAGTTAGGCTATCGGGCACTGAATTCCCTGATGTTCGTGCTGATTTGGCAACGTCGTCGATGGCAAGCACTGATGATATGAACGCCTAATTACTTTTTGCTCACGGACTATGAATATTTATTCTTTTATAGAATAAAGGCGGCGAGGTAAGGTAGCCGCAATCTTCCCATGTTTTCATGCTGCTGCAGGAAGGCGCTGAATGTACCGTTACGACAATCACGATCAAACCCTGGTTAACGAACGCGTAGAGCAGTTTCGCGACCAGATGCGCCGCTATCTTGAAGGCAAGATCAGCGAAGAGGAATTCCTCCCGCTGCGGGTGCAGAACGGGCTGTACGTGCAACGCTATGCGCCCATGCTGCGCATTGCCATTCCCTACGGGATGCTGGCGTCCTATCAGCTGCGTAAGCTGGGCGACATTGCCGCTCGCTACGACCGTGGCTACGGCCACTTCACTACGCGCACCAACTTGCAACTGAACTGGCCGAAGCTCGAGGATGTCCCTGACATGCTCGCCGAGCTTGCCAGCGTACAGATGCATGCCATCCAGACCAGCGGTAACGACATCCGCAACACCACGACCGATCAGTTCTCCGGCATTGCCGCCGATGAAGAAGTCGATCCGCGTCCGTGGTGCGAGCTGGTCCGCCAATGGTCCACCTTCCATCCGGAATTCTATTACCTGCCACGCAAGTTCAAGATTGCTGTGACAGGCGCCAGCGAGGACCGTGCTGCCATCCAGGTGCATGATGTAGGCCTGCGTTTCTGGCGCAACGAGGATGGTGACATCCGCGTCAAGGTACTGGTCGGCGGAGGCCTGGGTCGCACACCGATGATCGGTGACGTGATCTGCGAAGATCTGCCCTGGCAGCACCTGCTGACTTACCTGGAAGCCATTCTGCGGGTTTACAACCAGTTCGGCCGCCGGGACAACAAGTTCAAGGCTCGCATCAAGATCCTGACCAAGGCACTGGGTATCGACGAAATGCGCCGCCGGGTCGAGGAAGAGTGGACGCATCTCAAGGATGGCCCTCAGACCCTCAACCAGCAGGCCATCGACGATATGGCGGCACACTTCGTCGAGCCGCCCCGTCGTGACATCGACGCAACTGCCATCGAAGCCTATGAGGCACTGCGCGGCAGCAATCGTGCTTTCGCCCGCTTCGTGACCAACAACGTCACTGACCATAAGGTACGTGGCTACAAGGCGGTGACACTGTCTCTCAAGCGTGCTGGCCAGTCTCCTGGTGACGTGACTTCCCAGCAGATGCATGACATCGCCGACCTGGCCGATGAGTACAGCTTCGGCGAGCTGCGCGTGACCCATGAACAGAACCTGGTATTGACCGACGTTTCTGTCGATCGCATCGAGGAACTGTGGCAACGCCTTGAAGCACTCGGCCTGGCCAACCCCACTGTCGGCACCCTGGCGGATCTGATCTGCTGCCCTGGCGGTGATTACTGTGCCTTGGCCAATGCCAAGTCCATTCCAGTCGCCCAGGCCATCCAGGAACGCTTCGACAACCTGGACTTCCTGTATGATCTTGGCCCGCTGGATCTGAACATCTCTGGCTGCATGAACGCCTGTGGCCATCACCACGTCGGCAATATCGGCATTCTTGGCGTCGACAAGAAGGGCGAAGAGTATTACCAGATCTCGCTGGGAGGCAGCCAGGGCAATGACTCTTCCCTGGGCAAGATCCTCGGCCCCTCTTTCTTCCGTGAGGATGTGCCCAGCGTCATCGACAAGGTGCTGCAGGTCTACGTGAAGTCTCGCCAGGATGACGAAACCTTCATCGACACCTATCGCCGTATCGGTCTCAAACCGTTCAAGGAGTACGTCTATGCCTGAGCAGACGACACAACGCCCGCTGATCAAGGACCGCCAACTGGCCCAGGACGAATGGGTTCGTCATGACGAGGAGTCCGTACCAGCCAATGCACGGGCACTTGTACGCCTGGATGTATGGCTGGGCGCCGAGGACCGCTCCTCCATCGCACCGTGGCTGCCCAGCGACACCGAGCTGGACAGCGCTACCGTGGCCGCATTGAAGGAAGCCCCGTTGATCGCCGTGGACTTCCCCAAGTTCACCGATGGCCGCGGCTATTCCCTGGCACGCGTACTGCGCGAACGTCATGGCTACACCGGCGAGATTCGTGCGGTGGGCGATGTGCTGATCGATCAGCTGTTCTGGATGTCGCGCTGTGGCATCAACGCTTTCTCTCTGCGGGAAGACCAGATCGTCGAGGACGCCTTGAACTCGCTGAATATCTTCAGCCGCCATTATCAGGTGTCTGTCGACAACCCCGAGCCGATGTTCCTGCGTCGCCAGCGTGAAGCCAGAGAGGCCGCCAAAGCAGAAGTTGCCCTCGCCTGACGCTTGTCCCTTCGCGCTCAGCATACGGCGCGACTTGGACGACACCGCTATCACGACTTGGGCCATAAAGACTTAGACCACAGGCTTAAAGCATAAAGCACAGAAGCCTCGTAGATCTTCTACGAGGCTTCCTTGCATTCTGACCACACCGAATCTGTCTGACCATACCGAAGCGGTAGTCTCAGCCGTCGTTTTCCTCGGCAGGCACTGCGGAGGTGGCGATAGGGAAAGTCGGGTTGAAGTTGTCCAGCAGTGAGAACAGTTGGCCCAGTATCTGAACATCACCTTCAGTGGTCACATTACCGGCCTCGATCTCGGCACCCAGGCTGGTCTGCTGCAACAGCACCCGGTTGAGCACGTCCCGGCTCAGGGTCAGGCTGAGATCGGGCTCCTCGGCGCCTTCATCAATACCATTGCGATAACGCAGTACCGAATTGTCCAGACTCATGCGGAACTCCTGCGGCTCATCTCCGGTGAAGTGCCAGTCGATATCCAGTTCCAGTCCATCAGCCTTCGGGCCATTAAGGCGCACTGCCAGCAGGTCGAAGATCTGCTCGATGGGTAGCACCGCAAGGATATCCGGTGAGGCCGTTGTCACCACACTCGCGGGGTCGAAGCCATTTCTCAGTTCCCGGGCACCGGTCAGGTAGATATTGCGCCACGGAGCGGACTCCGCCTGATAGCCCAGTTGCTCGAAGATATCCGCCTGAAGCTCACGGGCCGACTGGTTGTCCGGCTGTGCCATCACCAGATGGTTCATCAGCATGGCGCCCCAGCGGTAATCCCCTTCATCGAAAGCTGTCTGGCCCATTTTCATTACCGCCTCGGCACCGCCCATGGCATCGACATAGCGCTCACCGGCGGTCTGTTCGGGCAGCGGGTCCAGGGTGGCTGGGTTGCCACTCCAGAAGCCCAGGTAACGCTGATAGATACCTTTTACATTGTGCTCGATGGTGCCGTAATAGCCGCGGTTGAACCACTCGTTGGCGAGGCTGTCGGGGATTTCGATGGCTTCGGCGATCTCGTCACGCTTGTAGCCCAGGTTGGCCAATCTCAGCGTCTGATCGTGGAGATACTTGAGCATATCGCGCTGCTTCTCGATGTAGTCGCGCACCTCTTCCTGTCCCCAGCGCGGCCAGTAATGCGAGGTCAGCACCACATCGGTACGATCACCGAAATGCTGCAGTACCTCATCCAGCGCTCGCGACCAGACCAGAGCGTCGCGAATCTTCGCCCCGCGAGGCGTGAGAATGTTGTGCAGCGAAGCATTGAGAATCTCTGCGGCCAGCAACGCACGCTGCTCCGGGAAGTAGAACACCATCTCCGCATCAGCCTCGGTGCCCGGCGCCATCAGAAACTCGATATCGACCCCATCGACCGTCAAGGTCTGGCCGGTCTCAGCGATCTCTTCGGTCGGCTCGATAAAGGTGAAAGTCCCGTTGGAGACTCCCTTGCCCAGGCCCGCGTCCACTTGCTGCTGAGCATTGCGCGGCAACCCGAAGCCAAACATGTACTGGGAACGCCGACTCATTACATTACCCAGCAATACCGACTCGCTGGCGACATGCTCGGTCATATGCTCCGGCCCGATGACACGGACATCTCCTGCCGCCACCTGTTCCCGAGAGACGACGCCTCTCACACCGGCAAAGTGATCGGCATGGGAGTGCGTATAGATGATCGCAGTGACCGGGCGCTCACCCAGTTCACTATTGACCAGTTCCATGGCGGCCTTTGACGGTTCCGCCGTGGTCAAGGGATCGATGACGATCCAGCCCGTATCGCCACGAACGACGGTCATGGTCGCGAGGTCAAAGCCGCGAACCTGATAGATGCCATCCGTGACCTCGTACAGGCCTGGTGTGTTGTTGAGCTGTGCCAGACGCCACAGGCTGGGGTTTACGGTATCCGGCGCATCCCCCTGCAGGAACTCCTGATACACCGATACATCCCATACCACCCTGCCATCGGCATCCTTGACCACCAGATCCGGGGTGGCCTTGATCAGCCCACGTTGAGCGTTCTCGAAGTCACTGCGATCGGCAAAATCCAGTTCCTTGAGCACCGCCGCATTGGCCGCTTGAGTGGCGGCAGTAGCCGGTTTCGGCGTAATGGCCTCGTTGTGCTCAGCCCAGCACAGACTGCTGCTGCCCAGGGCAATCGCTGCAGCCAGCAACGAAGCGGTAAAAGGAAGAGCAGCAAAGGGAAGTCGAGTCATGGCGTTTCCTCGTCGTTATGGTTGTTGTCAGAACTTCAAGCCGGCCGCTGCGGTGATGAAGTCGAAATCGGTATCGGCATAATCCGTGTTGCCACTGCCCGCCCATAAAACTTCGGCGAAGTAGCGATCCTGGTAGTCGGCCTTGAGCCCCACACTTCCGAACAAGCGGTCTTCAGCAAAATTGGCATCGTAGGACCAGCCGGATACGTCATGACCGAACATGACATAGGGCGTCAGCGTCAGACCTGGCACGACATCGGGATAGATCAGTTGACCGCGCAGGCGGTAGCCCCAGGAGAAGTCGCTTGCATAACCGTCACTGGAACATCCTCGGCCGGTGTAATCCGGGTTGGGTGTGGCGATGGCACAACCCATCTCGTTGCCCTGCGCCAGATCGGTCCCGAAACGGTCGCCCTTGGTATAACGACGGTCTTCGAGATCTGCCAGGTCGTGGACGTACTTCATGCCGACCTCGCCCACCAGCACCAGCGCCTTGGAACCGAGTACGTTGGGTATCGGTTGAATGGCGCCGAAGGTCAGTTGCGAGACGTCATAGCGGTCGTAGCCATTGAAGGTGTCTCCCGGTGCCGTTGACCTGGCCCCATCGGCCAGCGTGATGTCTTCGCCGATAACATTGGAAAGCCGCTCTGGATCCCGGGCGAAGGCGGCGATCAGGTCAGAGGTGGCCAGTTGCAGCGGCTGGTCATGGCGAAAGCTGTATTCACCAAAGACCCGTGTGGCCTGACCAAACCTGGTGTGGAGACCCAGCCCGAATATCTGAATATCCTCTGGATAATCAGCGAAGTACTTCGCGTTGAGGTCCGGGTCGTAACTTGAGTCTGTCGGTGGGCGCCAGCCCGGCGAAAGGCCATTGTCGTCGGGGCCGGTATATCCCCCCGAGATGACGCTGGCGTAAGGCCGGCGCGAGTGGATATTCATGGCGTAGGCGGTTATCGCGGTGTCTTCGCTGGGGTGATATCCGAGACTCAACCCAAACTGCCCCATGTCACTCGGCGTATTGTCACCCGCTCGCTCGATCATCAACCCATTGTGATAACCATAGGGATCATTCACGTCGCTGGGTACAGCCCCACTGCCGATGACAGCCCCTTTACAGCCTCCAGACACATAGTCGTGGGTACTGAACGCGGTACCACAGCCATCGAGCACCGTGCTGTCCCAATCCAACTGATAGAAGGCTCCCAACTGCCACTTGTTGGTCAGTTCGAATTCTGCGCTGAGCAACGTTGTCGGCAGACGCAGATTGTCTCCCGGCATGCGAAGTGCCGCCGGACGATAGGGGTTGATGGTATTGATGCCGTTGACGAAGAACTTGCTCTCTCCCCAAGGCAGATACTGGTCGCCCAGGGTTACCTTCACGTCATGATCGGCCACATCGAAATTGCCATAGGCGTATACCTCGGTGAAGGTCGCGCCCTTGAATCGTGACTCCCGATCATAGCGACTGTCGTCCAGAGGCTCGTTGCTGGCATAGCCATTGGCCAGACTTCCGAAGGGCACTTCGTGATGTTCCTGATACAGGTCGTACCAGGCCTTGCCGGCAATACGCGCTCCGACGTTGCGGTACTCCAGATCAAGCTGAGTCGTGAAGATGATTGGCGTCGAGGTCAGCTCACGGTCCGCGTAGTTGGCGCGCCCATCATCATTATTGCGCCCTCCGACGGGGTTATAGCCGCTGCCATTCAAGCCAGCTGCGTCTGCATTCCCCTGAAAGACATAACTCTTGTCGGCGGACTCGGCGCTCCATATTGCCCCGGCACTCAACGAGCCTGACAGCGTCACCTCGACTTCTCCGAAATTTCGCTCGATGGCCTCGGCAGGAAATGCTGCCAACAACAGGCAGGAAGGAAGTAGCCAGGGGCGGCTGCCATCAATGATTTTTCTCGAAACTGTTACCCGATCTCTGCCGAATGTCTGTAATTGGACATGAGAAAGCCTGCGCGCATGATGTACATGCGCGGATTGAAGCAACTGCATGGACTGGTCCTCAAGCGTGTTGTCGTTCCTTTTGTCCCCCAGCCATTTCCGCCATGAATCTAGTGGGCAGAAGGCCTTTCGGGAGGCGCTGTCGTCAGCAGGACCGTATGCCTAACAGAGCAGGTAACTGTTGCAGAGCAGAAGTCTGAAGTTTTGCCCTCCAAGAACTGTGGGCTGATCTGTAGTCATGACATGTCACCTGTATTTGTCAGTTATCGTTTAATGGTGATTTTCAAGCAGAATAGATAACTCAAAACGACAAACATTGACCCGTTATGCAGCCAATTTGACAGATCACGCAAAACCCTGAATTTCCGCCTTATGCTTTCGTCGCCATTGGGTAGGACTTTCCCCCGTTACGCGCTTGAAACTGCGAGTCAAGGCGCTCAATTGGCTATACCCAAGCAACTCTGCGATTTCACTCAAGCTCAAGTCGGTATCAAGCAGGTAGGTCTGGGCTGCCTTCATGCGAGCCCTATCGAGCAACTGCTGGAAGCTCAGGCCACGCTGGGCCAGCCGCACCTGCAGTGTTCGTGCCGACACTGCCAACGCGCCAGCGACATCGCCCAGTTTCACCTGATCCAGCGGCAGCAGGTTGGTGATGATCCACTCCACCTTGTCCTCGATGTCATTCCATTGATGGTGGCGCATCAACGAATTGATCAAGCGGCGCAACATCGGATTTCCCCCAGCAATGGGCTGCTCCAGGCATCTCTGGTCGAAGACCAGCGCACTGTCCTTGCTGTTGAAGCACAACGGCGCCTGCAGCAAACGCGTGTAAGGTTCTACATCGGAGGGACCGTCACCGACCAGATAGACCGCACGCAACTTGATCGACTCGCCATACAGGAAGGAGATGATGTTATAGGCCACCATCAGCGTGTGGTCGTTGTGCTGGCGTGACGGCTGTACCTGACCAGCCACCCGATAGGTGAAGTGATAGGATGCCTGTCCCTCGGTTTCTGCCAGGCGTACCTCCAGTCCCTGCACATGACGGCCGATCTGTTCTGCGATGGTGGTCAGTGCCTCACGCATGGTCTCGCACTGCTGTATCAGCAGCCCCACCAGGCCCAGGGTGGAGATATTCTGATGGCGACCAAGCAGTAACCCGAAATGACGACAACCTGTAGCACGGGCCGCCAATTCCAGCAGGTCGATCTTGGTCGGAACGGGGATCAGCCGATCCGGACGGTCAAGGTAGTCCAGAGGCAAGCTCAGGTCCGCGAGCAATTGCTGGGCATCGACCTTATGCTCCTCAAGCAGTGCCACATACCCTGTCAGGGCGGCAACGCGAACCATCTGCTGCATCCAGTTCTACTCCATTGTTATTCAGACCAGTATAACCTGAGCACTAGTCGAGGCCGCCTATTGGCCTGTCTCAATGGATGCGGAAATCAGGGTGCAAGTGGCGCCAATGCTGCCTCAACCTCTGCCGGTGGCCATCGAACATGGCGCTATCCTCCAGCAGGCCAGGCCATAGAGCACGCGCTCGCTGCAGAGTATCTTCCAGCACGATCCGTATCACCCGCCAGTTGACGCCGACACCCGCTGCCCAGGCCTGAAAGTCATCCATCCCGAAGCGGTACCAGTTCTTGTGTCCATTCAGGTTCAGGGCGATATCCTGCTCGTCTTCGATGTAGGCTCTGGTCATCAGGATGTCGTAGGCAGGAGCCAGACGTGGCGTTCGCCCATCGGCATAATACAGGCTCCAGTTCTTGAGATGGGCATCGCCATTGGCCACCAGTATATTGACTAGCAGGCGGCGAGCGAATTGCTGAAGATCTGCCAGGCCATCTCCACTGTATTCCCTGAGCAACCGCCCCAGAGCTTCATAATTGGGGCCGGAATATTTATCGTGGGCATAGCGAAACAAAACCTGAGCAAAATCTTCCATGTGAATACGTCGCTTGCCATCACGATCAAAGCGACGGATCGCGTAGGCCAGGGATTCGTCGGGGAGGTTGAGCTCCGGCAGCCCTTCGATCTGCGTCATCGGCACCAGGCGCGTCTCAGGAACCTCCACGCCTGCCGCAGCAGCCAGTTGCATGACCGTGAACTCGTTGGCCGGCACCTGATGATGGCGTACAGAAGGTGTCTTGATGATCCAGCCACCCAGGAGTTCACTCCCCCCCAGATGGAAACGGCCGCCCTGCTCTTGCATGGAAAACTTCATCTGCACCCCCGCCAGCGAAAAACCACGCTGTCGATGCCCTTCGCGTCTCATGGGCGAGACACTGGTGCGATAGGCAAGTACGGCTTCGGGAATCTGTTCTGCTGGCAGAGGCTGAGCCACCAGGGCGCCTGGAAGGTCGTGACCAAGCTCCGCCAGCAGAGGAAATTCATTATCGGGGTGAACCTTCAGCCACTGAGCCATCCACTCGCGCATGGCACCTTCAGGCAGAAGATTCGACAACACCGGATGAAGGCGCTGCTGGCGAATCCATGGTTCACGTAGGAGCTGTGCTGCACGCGGGAAGAGCGGATGGGTGGTCAAGGTCAATACTGGGCGCTCGGGATCCTGCACATAGTCGTCGGCAAACACCAGGATATTACGTCCACCCTGGTAGCCAACGAGATGGCCGACGTCACACTCCAGCAGGCGCAGCCCCAGGACCTGGACCGGCTCGGACTTCATGGGCCGTCCTCATCATCCGAGCCAGAATCCAGCAATCCATGCCAGGGATCGACATTGAGCAGTGCCAAGGACGGTTGCCGGTCATCCTCCGTCAGCAAGCGGGCGACTGCCGCCAGTTTCTCCCGCGGAATCAGCATCAGCTCTGCGTTGAGCCCCTGAGCCAGCAGTTCCAGGGTATCCAGGCGTGGGTTACCGTTCCTTTCAATACTTTGATACTGCTGGCGAGACATGCCGATGCGCTCCGCGACACCGGCCTGGGTCAGCTTCAACTGCTGACGACGCTGCATGAGCTGTTGATGAAAGGTCATGTCTGTTGCCTCCAACGGCAATCGTCAATGGCTATGCCATGCTTGGTACATCTTGTCAGCATAGCCGCTGGAGGCAACATATAAAATGCTTTACAGACTAAAAGCAATTCCCGGGTTGCTTTTTTGTCTATTATGCAATTTATAAATTGCTATTTGATTACGTTAGCCGCGCCGTTTCTGCTGACGCTCGCGATTGTTGGCACGGGCACGTTCACTCTTGCGCAACATCACCCAGGTCGCGCCCAGACCACCATCACGCTCTTGCGCAGACACAAAGGCCTGTACTTCATCGAATGTCACCAACCACTTGGCCAGATAGGAGCGCAACACATTGGCAGGAGCATCGATCTCTCGACTACGGCCATGGATGACCAGAACGGAGCGCAGGTCTGCTGCAAAGGCTTCGCGGATGAACATCGGCAATTCGCGGCGACATTCGTGCAATGGCCGTCGCAACAGGTGGAGACTGGCCTGGATGGGATACCCGCCCTGCTTCAGGCGCTCCACCACAGCAAGTTGAATGCCATCGCGACGATACTCCAGAGGATCGAAAGGCGGCACAAGATCAACAAAATCATCGGAAAGGCCATCGGCGTTCTTGTCACCCTGCAGGGCAGCACGTCGACGCTCCAGTTGAGCCTCGCTGGGCGTTCCACGCTGACGGCTGACGTCAGCACGATCATGCCCATGAGACAAAGGCCTGACGTCACCCATCAGTGCCCGGAAATCCACATCATCGTGACAACCTTCCACCATCGGGCACCTCCTCTCATCCTAGCCGTCATGTCTTGCACTAACTTCCTAGCCTACCAAGGGTTAACCCCAAACTTAACCCGAGTTGTGGTCGTCGATGGCAGCACCCTACAATAACTATCGCTTCAACCAGCATTTCAATCAGCACTTCATGTGTCCGAGGATCATTCATGCCGTCCATTACCCTGCTGCACAACCCGCGTTGCTCCAAGTCCCGCGAAGCCTTGGCCCTGCTTGAGGAAGCCGGAGCCGACGTTAGCGTACGTCGTTATCTGGACGAGCCTCTCAGCGCGGCGGAACTGCATGACCTGGTGTCACGCTTGCAGGGAGATATCAAGGAACTGGTGCGCACCAACGAGAGCGAATGGAAAGCACTCGCGGCCGACAGCAACGATATTGAACAAGTCATTGCTGCCATCGTCGCCCATCCCAAGGTGCTGCAACGTCCCATTGCCGATGATGGCAAACGAGCCATTATCGGCCGTCCGCCGGAGAACATCCGCGAACTGCTGGCTTGACCCGTCGACCGAGGAGTTTCAATGCCTGCTCAATCCCCTTCCGATCGGCCTTACGTGCTGATCCTGTATTACTCCCGCTTCGGCGCTACCCGAGCATTGGCCGAGCGTCTCTCAGCAGGCGCCGCATCCATTGCCGGGATGGATGCCAGGCTGAGAACCGTGCCTCCAGTATCTCCCACTTGTGAGGCCGTGGATCCGGAAGTTCCTTCTGAAGGTGCTGTCTATGCCAGCCTGGATGATCTGCGTCATGCCAGTGGCCTGGCACTGGGTAGCCCAACCCGTTTCGGCAACATGGCAGCACCACTGAAGTACTTCATCGACAGCACCAGCGAACTGTGGCTATCGGGTGCGCTGATCGACAAGCCAGCCACGGCCTTCACTTCGACGTCCAGCCTGCATGGCGGCCAGGAAACGACTCTGGTCTCCATGCTGCTGCCGCTCCTGCACCATGGCATGGTCTACGCGGGAGTTCCCTATAGTGAAACAGCGCTGATGCACACCCAAGGTGGTGGCACTCCCTACGGTGTCAGCCATGTCGCAGGCACGCGTAGTGATCGCCCTCTTGATGAGCATGAGCGGGAACTCGCCTTTGCCCAGGGAGCCCGACTGGCACGCTTGGCGCTGGCCCTGGAAAAGTCTCGAGGAGACAAATCATGAGGGCATGGCTCGAAGGCATCGAACAGCGCCATGGGCTCGATCGTCTGACTCGGCAATCGCGCCAGCTGGTGCTTATCGCCTTCATCCTGTTGCTGGTGCTGATGGTCGTCCGAGGATTCGTCATTCAGACTGACGGCAATCGTTTCGGCCCACTGATTGCCTTCGTGCTGCCCCTGATACTGTTCCTGCCATCCATTCTCACACGCCGTCCACGGGGCCATGCATGGCTGGCCTTCGTCAGCCTGTTGTACTTTGCTCAGGGAGTAATGGTGGCAAGCCTCCCGGGACAAGGCGTGAGAGGTGTCATTGAGGCTTTGGTGGCCATGCTGCTGTTTATCGGCTGCATGGGATATGCGCGATTCCGCTCTCGCCAGATGAAGCGTGATCAGGCTCAGCACTGAGATTGTGTTCTGGCCTGAAAGTCAGCTCGAATTTTCAATGCGAATTTTTATCGGAGAACACCATGACTCGCGATATAGCCGATATCCGGCGTGATTACGAAGGTGGCATCCTGGATGAATCCCGGGCCCCTGCAACTCCCTTTGAGCTGTTCGAAGAATGGTTCGCCCTGGCAGTGGATACCGACCCAGATGATGCCAATGCCATGACACTGTCCACCGTAGACAGCCAAGGCCTTCCCCATGCGCGTATTGTGCTGCTCAAGGGAATTGCTGAACAAGGCTTTGAGTTCTACACCAACTACCACAGTGGCAAGGGTGGCGAACTGGCCAATGCCCCGCATGTTGCCCTGGTATTCTGGTGGCCCAAGCTGTCTCGCCAGATACGCATCGAGGGCCATGTGGAGATGGTGTCAGAAGAAGCCTCCGATGCTTACTTTGCCAGTCGCCCGCGTGGTAGTCAGCTGGGCGCCTGGATTTCCAACCAGAGCGTCATCATTCCTGATCGTACCTGGCTGGAAGAGCGCAAACACCGTTTCGAACAGGTCTATGAAGGCCAGGAAGTTCCACGTCCAGTACATTGGGGTGGCTATCGGGTATTACCGGAGATGATCGAGTTCTGGCAGGGTCAGCCGAGCCGCCTGCATGATCGTATTCGCTACCAGAAGCGCGACGAGAGCTGGGAGAAATCTCGCCTGGCGCCCTGATGCCCAGCCCGTTGATGCTCAGTACCATGCACAACGGGCCCGGCGCGAGTTGATCAAACGACCAGTAGTGGAAACAGCCAGCTGTAGAAACAAACCAGTAGTGGAAACTAGTAGTGAAACGGGTAGCGGCAGTGTGGCCGCTACCCGCCTTCCCCCTTGCCTGGCATCATTCCACCGGTCGCTCAAGGCGATGACGCTGCCACTCGCTGTCGGGTTCGTTGAGCCGCAGCGACGCGTCCACCACCTGTTCTTCCATGTTGAACTTCTGGCTGAAGCCCAAGCGTTTCATCAGGGCGCGCATGGGATGATTGTCAATCATGATCTTGCCATACATCTCCAGAGTGCCGACCCCGCGGCAATAACTGATCATCTTGTTCATCAACAATCGGCCGATCCCCAGGCCCTGGAGGTCATCCCGTATGATGATGGAGAACTCTGTGCGGATATTGTCCGGGTCGTTCCATACCCGCACTACGCCAAGCATTTCCTTGTTGCCATCCTGACCACAGCGTTCGGCGATAAACGCCATCTGGCGGTCATAGTTGATGTGAGCCAAGGTGGAAAGATCGCGCTGACTAAGATCCATCTTGTGATGGAAATAGCGGAAGCGAATACTCTCCTCCGACAGTTGGCGATGGAAATCCGTAATCAGGGGGGCATCTTCGGCACGAATCGGACGGATCTCCACCTCCCAGCCATTGCGCAACTGCACCCATTCACGCAGCTCTTCGGGGTACGGCATGATGGCAAAACGTGCTGGCTGGCCCAGGTCCATGGCAAAGTCCACGGCCTCCATCCCATCGCGGTTGAGCACCAGCGGATTGATCTCCAGCCCTCTGAGCCGTGGCAGATCTGTAGCAATCTGCGATAGCGTGACCAGCATCTGACACAGCCGCCCAAGATCCCTCTCGGGATCACTGGAGTGCTCGTGAATCAGACGAGCAGCGTGGGTGCGATCCACCATGTCCGCTGCCAGCGTCATGTTGAGGGGCGGCAGCGCTACCTGACGGTCGGCAAGGACGTTGACCTTGTACCCCCCAATGCCGAATACGATCAATGGGCCAAAGACAGGATCACGGGTGATGCCGGCACACAACTGCATGGAGTGCTTGCCCCGCTTCATCGGCTGCAGACAGAACTCATGAACGGCAAGACCGGGCAAATTTTCCTGTACCCGTGCCTGCAGTTGCCTGACACCCTCTGCCACATCCTCCGGGCTGACAATATCCTGCAACAGGCCAGCAGCCAACTTGTGTGGATAACGACGATAGCGAAACGGTCGACAATTGCCTTCGTGCACGACCTTGAGCGCAAAAGGTCCTTGCAGAGTTGTGGCCGCTTCCCGGGCATCATCGGGAGTGGAAACATAACGACTCTCGGCCACAGGCAAGCCATAGGCTGCCAGCACCATGGCCGTTTCAGAATGACTCAGACCCTCGCGCTCCTCTCCCAACACACGCTCTATCAAACGGTGGCACTCGGCTCGGCTCTCCTGAGTGGTGATGAACGGCAGGCTGGGCGGAGTCTGATGCAACAGCGACTGAACCCGCTGGTAGTCCACCATATGCATGAAGGCCTTGACGGCCTTTTCCGGAGACAGATAGGTCGGAATCCCTGCGTCATGGCAGAGTTGACGAGCCGGCATGGCCTGTTCAAGCCCCATCCAGCTGGTCAACAGGTTACTCTTGAAGCGGCGGCGGTGTTCGATGATGGCTTCGGCCGTATCAAGAGATGGCGCCATGCGCGTTGGAGCATGGACCACCAGCACAGCATCCACATTGGCATCGGCAGCAACGATTTCCAGAGCCTTGACGAAACGCTCCGGTGAGGCATTGCCACCAAGGTCTACCGGATTTTCCCCGGGCTTGCTCAGGTCAAGGTGCTCATGACGCAGCGTGTGTTGCGTCGAGTCATCGAATTCGGCGAGCTGTCCTCCCGCACTCAGCAGCTTGTCGATCGCCAGCATGGCGGGCCCCAGGCCATTGGATACGATGGCCAATCGGTCTCCCTTTACCGGCTTCATGCGTGACAGGGTTTCCAGAGCGTCATATAGCTCATCGGAGTCGTTGACCCTGACAACCCCTGCTCGGGCAAAGGCGGAATCGAAGACCTGATCGCGATTTGGAATACCCGGTGTCGGTGGCAGCCCACTCATGTCCGAAGCTGGCGTGCGTCCACTCTTGATGGCCAAGACCAGGCGATGGCGCGATGCGTCACGCACCGCAGTCATGAAATGCAGGGAGTCAGGAATATTTTCCAAGTGCAGAATGATCGCCTGGGTTGGCGAATTCTGATTGATGTAGTCAATCAGGTCAGGGAGCATGACATCGACACTGTCTCCCACCGTCAGCAGATGAGAAAAGCCGATACCACGCCCTGCTCCCCAGTCGATCATGGCATTGGCCAGCATGCCGGACTGACCAAGATAGGCGACCTTGCCAGGGGGTACGGTATGGCTGGAATAGGAGGCATTGAGCCGATGCCCAGGCACGATCAACCCCATGCATTCCGGCCCCAGCACACGAATCCCGGAAGCCCGGGCGGCACTGAGCATGCGGCTGCGAATGGAGGCCTGTCCTCGACCTTCGACATCCAGGTCACTGCCGCCAGACAGTACCAGGGCAGCCCGAACCCCCTGCTCTCCCAGACTGCTCAGCAGTTTGGGTACCGTTTTCACCGGAGAACATATCACGGCCAGATCCGGCACTTCCTTCAGTCTGGAGGAATTCGTGAAGCAGGGCACCCCGAACACTTGATCATAGCCTTTCGGATTGACTGCCCAGAGCTTGCCGCGAAAGCCTCCATCCAGCAGATTGCGAATCACCTGCCCGCCCACGGATGCCGGCTTTTCCGAGGCACCAATCACGACAATGGAAGCAGGAGCAAAGAAGCGGCGCAGAAAGCGGGTGCTCACGGAGATGTCTCCTGATTGGCTGGAATTCTATTGATACTGCGACCTTTGGCGAGTGTCGACCATGCAGGCTCACACTTTAGGCTATGAACAATGAAAATTCGGAGCCCAGCATGATCACTGCGTATCTTACTCACCCCACTTGCCATCATCATGACATGGGACCTGAACATCCTGAGAGCCCCCTGCGACTTGATGCGATACGCGCTCAACTGATGCTCTCCGGCACCCTGCAAAAGACCATGCAGGGAGATGCCAGGGAAGTCACCCGGGAACAGCTTCAGCGTGTACACTCCGAGGCGCACATCGACCAGATGGAAAGTCTAGTGCCTGATGAGGGCCACGTCCGCGTGGATGGTGACACCCTGATGAACCCACATAGCCTACAGGCTGCACATTTCGCCGCTGGCGCTGTGGTCAAGGGAGTCGACCAGGTATATCGAGGTCAGGCAGACAATGTCTTCTGTGCAGTGCGCCCGCCAGGTCATCACGCGGAAGCCGGCGAAGCCATGGGCTTTTGTCTCTACAACAACATCGCCGTGGGTGCTGCCCATGCAAGGGCAGTACATGGTGCACAGCGCATCGCCATCCTCGATTTCGACGTTCACCAGTGCAATGGCACGATCGATATCTTCAAGGATGATCCCGGCATACTGATCTGCACCAGCTTCCAGCACCCTTTTTACCCATGGCGTTATCTCGACAGCCGCCATGACAATGTGGTCAACACGCCCTTGAGCGCAGGCAGCGGCAGCCAGGCTTTCCGCGAGACCGTCGAGAACCACTGGTTGCCCGCACTGAATGCTTTCCAGCCTGACCTGGTGCTGATATCGGCAGGCTTCGATGCCCATCGCGAAGACCCGATGGGTGATCTCTGCCTTGAAGATGCGGATTATCACTGGGTCACGCTCAAGGCACTGGATGTCGCCAAGCAACATGCACAGGGGCGCCTGGTGTCTGTGCTTGAAGGTGGCTATCACCTGAATGCCCTGGGACGTTCAGTGGAAGCGCATGTACGTGCCCTTCTTGGCCTGCCGGAAGCGTTATCCTGACAACGACTCATGCTTAACGATGACCGCCCTGCCTCCGTAGACTAGGGCGCTTTTCATTGGCCTTGTGGTAGCCTAGAGGAAACTTGGTTTCCTATTGTGAATTTTGGCATGCCACAAAACACCGATCAGCAGGCAGCTCTCAAGATCGCCTCAGGGCGCAAGGCTTTCGTCGAGCCCCTGCGCCTTGGCCAGCGACTCAAGGAAATACGCCTGGCCAACCAATGGACACTGGAGGATGTCAGCCAGCGTACCGGCCTGGCACGTTCCACGTTGTCCAAGATCGAAAATGATCAGATCTCCCCCACGTTTACTGCTGTACAGAAACTGATCAACGGTCTTGGTATTGACTTGCCCCAGCTGCTATCCCCGCCACGCAAGCAGACGCGCACCATGGGGCGTCGTGACATGACACGCCGTGGAGAAGGTCAACGCCACCCTACTCCCACTTATGAGCATGAGCTGCTCAGTTGTGAACTTGCTCAAAAACGCATGATCCCGTTCAAGACCATCGTACGGGCACGGCAGTTCGAGGAATTCCAGGAATGGGTTCGCCACGATGGCGAGGAGTTCCTGATGGTGCTGAGCGGAGAAGTGATGCTCTATTCCGAGTTCTATGAGCCCGTCACCATGGTCGAAGGAGACAGCATCTATTTCGACAGTGACATGGGGCACGCCCTGGTGTCGATCAGCGAAGAAGACGCCGTCATCCTCTCGGTCTGTACTCGCGGCGAAGGTTCCTGAGAGCGTTCAGCCAGTCTGGCGACGGTCTCCGGGCCGTCGTGGTGGTGGTGGCGCATCAAAGATGAAACGCTGCTGCGTATCAATCACCTGAAAATGCCGCCCCTTGGCTCGAGCCACCAATAGCACCCCGAAGCGCTCGGCCAACTCCACACCCTTTTGTGTGACTCCCGAGCGGGACAGCAATACCGAGATGCCCATCTGGGCAACCTTGAGGACCATTTCCGAGGTCAGGCGCCCGGTAGTGTAAAAGATATCGGCCTGGGTGCATGCCGCATCGGAAGAACCCTCATTGAGCCACTCTCTCCCTGCCAGGGTGTCCACGGCATTATGGCGACCCACGTCCTCGACGAAATCCAGCACCTGCTCCTGGCGGCATAATGCACAACCATGTACTGCGCCAGCGCTGCGATAGGTTTCGTTGTAGGCACCGAGATTTTCCAGCAGCGCGTACATCACAGACTGTTTCAGTGGCGTCGGTGTCAGCCTTGCCCTGGGCACCGAATCCAGCAAGCGCCCAAATACCGTCCCCTGGCCACAGCCCGTGGTCACGGTACGCTGTCCCAGACGAGTTTCCAGATCCTCAGGCAAGTGCCGGGTCACCACCGCGGCGGCTTCCACTTCCCAGTCCACGAACACCGCCTCAAGATCCTCTCTCGTACCTATCAGTCCTTGATTGCGCAGATATCCCACCACCAACGCTTCTGGGTCCTCTCCCAGAGACATCAGGGTGACGATCTCACGGCGGTTGAGGTACACCGTCAGCGCCCGCTCCGCTGCGATTGGCTGCGTATGTGATTGCCCGAACTCGTCGACCACCTGAATGTCCAGCGTGACGGGCAGCCTGGCATGGCTACGTTGAATGGAATGCGGCATAAAACTCCTGGGTGCGGCCTACGTCTGGTTGTGCTTGAGTAACAATAGAGCAAGGATGAGACATTGGCCTACGCCACTTATCTGAAGATGGATAGGGCCAGCCGGTAAATAAGGTTCAACAGGTGGAAGGATGACAAACGTTTCCAATCGGCGTCAGTTGAGTGTGAAATTCGACGAGCAGTTGCACGTCGTCAAGGGATTCCGTCAGCGTAGTTGGCACATTTGCCAATTGCTGCCGGGCACGGAGGGACCCCACGTTCTGACCCTGGTCCTGTCCATGACCGAACGCGCAGACTATCGCTTCAACCTCAACGCCAATACTCCGCGCCTGTTCGTACGGGCCGGACACGTCGATGAACCTCCGCAGGCGTTGGCCATCACGGCCAGTCAGGCAATGGCGGCAACCTGGATGGATGGAGAGCACCGTGTTCTGGAAACTGCCATGCCCATGGCCATTCAGGCATGGATAGAAGCCTATCTGCTGGAACATGGCGAAGCACCGGACGAAGGTCGCAAGAAGAAGCGCAAGGGAGCTGGACGGGCGCACTCATCCAAGCCTGCCAACCTGCCACGGGAGGAACCTCGATGAATCGCCTGTCACGCTGGTCTCAGCGCAAGCTTACGGGCAAGGAGCTACCATCTGACACAGACGAAAAGCCTGTTTCCGCCCCCCCCGAAACTTCACAGACACATTCGCAGATACATTCGCAGATACAACAGCCGGCCCAACGACAGGAACACGCCGATACAAAGGACAGTGCCTTCGCAGAAGAAGCCCTCGAACCTGCCGGCCGAGAACCCGAGAGCACGATCGCGGATGGGGAGGAAAGTGACGACGCGCATGATGATGCTGTTGCCGACAGCATTACCCTGCCTGACCCGGACAGCCTGCCTGCTGGCAGTGACATTCGAGCCTATCTCGAACCCGGCGTTGACAAGGTCCTCAGGAAAAAAGCTCTACGCCGCCTGTTCAGTGCCGAGCGCTACAATGTCCGTGATGGCCTCGATGACTACGATGATGACTTCCGGGAAAAGCTCAAACCGCTTTCAGAGCATGTCGCCGGGCGGCTGCGCCAGCACCTCGAGCATTATTGGGAAAAGCCTCAGGAAGCCTCTGAAACAGAGAGCGAGCCACCACAGCAGGACACCGCTTCTCTCGATCACGAACACGGCCCCAAGCTCCATGACGCGCAACAGGCTGCATCGCCTGAGGCAGCAGATCCTGACCAGGCAACGCATCAGGACCAAGGCACCGATAAACAACCGGGCTAACCCTGCAGCCTGCCAGCAGCAAAGCTGCCGGGCATGGCGCATCATGCCTGCCTGGGTTGCCGCATCATGTCAGGAAAGCGAGCGCTTCTTGCAATAAGCTGTCCGGTACTTCCTCGGCGATATAGTGCCCTGCCGGTAGCGCCTTGCCATTGACATTCGAAGCCACGCGTTGCCATTCCTGCAAAGGAGCGAAACACTGTCCTACCGTGCCATTGGCCCCCCACATGACCAGCAAGGGACACTCAAGCTTGCGACCGGCCTCAAGGTCAGCGCGGTCATGCGCGAGATCCAGGCTGGCAGAGGCACGATAATCCTCACAGATGGCCATGGCCGTCCCTGGTAACCCCAGACATCGCATATATTCACTCAGAGCCGCATCGGTAAAAGGCTTCAAGCCGGCACTACGCGCCCCCATTACGCTGCGTAGGTAAAGTTCAGGATCATGTTCAATCAGCGCTTCCGGCAGCGGAGCCGGACGTATCAAAAAGAACCAATGCCAGTAGGCTCTGGCGAATGCCTGATCCGTCTGTTCATACATGGCAAGCGTAGGGGCAATATCCAGCAGGATCATGCGCTCGACGGCAGCGGCATGATCCATTGCGAGGCGATGGGCGACCCTGGCTCCCCGGTCATGTGCCAGGATGGAGAATCGTGCAAAACCCAGTTCACGCATCAGCGCCACCATGTCTGACGCCATGCTGCGTTTCGAATAGGATTGATGGTCATCCTCGGCCGGAGGTTTATCACTATCGCCATAACCACGTAGATCCGCCGCAACGACAGTGAAATGCCGAGCCAGCGAGTCAGCGACCTTATGCCACATGACATGCGTCTGCGGGTGCCCATGCAGCAACAACAACCCAGGTCCATTGCCACCGATGCGGAAGTTGATTCCAGTACCGTTTACGTCAATCTTTTGCTGTTTGTAAGCATCGAACATGCGAAAACCTCCATAACCGCCCAATCAGCCCCTATTCAGTTCTTCTCTAGCCACTGAAGGCAAGCTCCTGCCCCACGACCTTAGACCAAGATATGTGGCGGGATTGGCAAATAGCGTCAACACTTAAGCGAGGTATCAATAAGCACGAATGTGCGAGCCGGCACAATATACGAGTCAGCACAGCGCATTCGTGAATTTATTATAAAAACGACGAGTCACCGTTCTCGACCGTGAGACAATATGAACCAGCGAATCGACCTCGTTCCGGTAGACGCAGGCGCTAACCGGTGTGCGCGTGATGCAGCGTATACACAAGTATCCTGGCCAGTGAACCTGGCAAATGCCCATGTCAGCTATTCAAGCCAGGGGCATGTATTGCTGGTAGGAGACAGTGCATCCCTTTATTCGGCCATCATCGACCACCCGGCTCTCCACTCGTCATTGGCCAGCTTGACGCTGATCTGCACGGATATGCCGGACGATGCCCTGCTGATCCTTGCTGAAACATCCAGCTCCACCCTTCCCATCCATATCCAACCGCTGCTCTCATCGCAGCGCAATAGGTTGAAGCTGGAAGGACATCTTGGGGATTTTCGTGCCTGGCTATCAGGAGGATCCCTCACCAAAGAGTCTTCCATCAATCTGGCCAAGGCCTTGGTTTCCCGAGACACCTTTGACCTGGTGGTGGATCTGGCCTCCCCTCCCTGCCTGGAACTGGAGCTACTTCCCCCCGGATATTTCCATCTACCTGAAGCCAATGGTGAGCGGAATGACGTTCTCGCTTCGTTACCCGACTGGGTCGGCGACTTCGACAAGCCTCGCTACTTCCAGATTGCGAGCGACGCATGCGCCCACTCCACACGTGGCTTCACCGGCTGTACCCGGTGCCTGGATGTGTGTCCGGCAGATGCCATCAGCAGCCACAAGGGACGCATCGACTCTCGCATCGATATTGATCCGTTTCGTTGCCACGGCGTCGGCAGCTGCTCCAGCGCCTGTCCTACCGGTGCCATCGAGTTCCGCCAGCCGCTGAGCCATCTGCAGCAAGACACTCTAGTCGCCTGGCTTTCGGCCTATCACGATGCCGGTGGCTCCCATGCCATCATGCGCTTCGTCCAGGCGGAACCGTCTGCGACCGCCGCCGACCTTCCTGGACACGTCATCGAGGTCCCCTTGGAAGACCTCGGCACAGCAGGCAGTGACCAATGGCTGACCGCATTGGCTGCGGGTGCCTGTGAAGTTCATATTCAGGCCTATTCCGACATGCCTGTGCGCCTTCAGCAACACCTGCACGACCAGCTCGCACAAGCCCGTGGCATTCTAGAGGCCATCGGCCTCTCGCCCGAGCGCCTGGTATGGAGAGGCGCTGACGACGCTCCCCCGAAGGCCGACTTGCCACGTTTCAATGCCCTGCCGACACGGCTCATCAAGGGTGAACTGCAAGAGTCTTCCGGGACATCACATGACGCTCCCAGCAAACGAGCCCGCTTGAACTGCGTGCTCGAACATCTCGCCGCACACGGCCACCTGAATGGCGAACGCCACTCTCTGCCATCCAATAGTCCATTCGGCGCCATCACGGTAGATAGTGAAGGATGCACCCTGTGCATGAGCTGCGTGGCCAGTTGTCCGACACCGGCATTGAACGCTGATCAGGATGCACCTCGGCTGAGCTTTCGCGAGGCTGATTGTGTGCAGTGTGGCCTATGCGAACAGAGCTGCCCGGAACATGTCATTCACCTGGTCCCCGGGTTTCTCGCCGCCCCCGAGCGCACTCAGTACCAGTTGCTGCATGAAGATCAGCCTTTCGCCTGTATCCATTGCGGAAAACCTTTTGCCAACACCGGCACTATCACTGCCATACAGAAAAAGCTTGCCGAACATCCTTACTTTTCCGGTGCCCAGGCCAAACGCCTGGAAATGTGTCAGGACTGCCGGGTCAAGGATATCTGGGAAGAACTTGCCCATCATCCTGACTCACCCGTGAGGCTATGAGCCATGTACAACGACGTGCAGCATCATCACATCGATGATCATGGAGTCAGCGACAGTGAGCTGAGAGCAGAGGTCTACGCCCTGCTCGGCACGCTACTGCGCCAGCCTCCAACGGAAGCGCTGCGGCGCTGGCTGGCGGAACTGGAACCCGATCCGAGTCCGACGCCGTCTGAAGAAGCGCTTTGCCACGCCTGGCAGGCCCTTGCCGCTGCCGCTGCCGAAAGTGATGCCGAGCACCTGGAGCGCGCGCACTTTCGTCACCTTGTCGGTGTCATCCAGGGAGATGTATTGCCTTATGCCTCCTGGTACCGCAACGGTCAACTGATGGATATCGCTCTGGTCGATCTGCGCAAGGATCTCAGACAACTCGGCATACAGCGTAATACGGATCAGCATGATCCCGAGGACCACCTCGGAGCCCTCTTCGAAGTGATGGTCATGCTGCTGCAGGATGAAGCCGTCGCAATGACTGCCGTCAGCTCGACCCATGCCGCTACAAGCGAGACCAGTGCCTGCGATGCCATTTCACGTCATGCCGTCCAACATCATGCTGCTGACTTTTTCCAGCGCCATATTGCCCCTTGGGCGTCACGCTGCCTGCACGACCTGAGCCAGGTCGACACTGCATTCTATTCAGCCCTGGGCAGCCTGGGGCAAGCCTTCATGACCCTGGAAAACGAACGCTACAACGACCTGGTCAACCGTTACGCCGAAGCTGGCCAGCCACTGCGCATTGTCACGCCCACTGCGACTATCAATGACATGAGGAGAGAGCGATGAAAAAGACCGTACAGCCGACAGGCAGTGATCCTCAACGCCGTCGTTTTCTCAAGGTACTCGGGGTGGGGTCTGTCACGGCGGGAGTCGCAGCAGGCATCACACATGTGAGCCTCGCCCAGGCGGAAGACGAGGCCGAAGAATCTCGAGACCAGCAAGCCGGTGGCTACCGTGAAACCCAGCATATCCGGGACTTTTACGCTTCCCTGCGAGATTGAGGAGACTCTCATGCGACTGACGAAACGCGCTTCGATGCCTCAGCCTTCGGCTCGGCCTCATGCTCCAGGCATCGGTATCTCCCGCCGCCAGTTCCTCAAACGTGGCAGCATGGCAGGCGGAGGGCTCGCCGGACTTGGCCTGCTCGGTACGCCCATGATGCGCAGAGCCGAAGCCGCCGAACGCACGCCCTACAGCGAGGCGGAAGTCGAGACCAAGCGCACGGTCTGTTCTCACTGCTCGGTAGGCTGCGGTGTCTATGCCGAAGTTCAGGAAGGTGTCTGGACCCGGCAGGAGCCGGCTTTCGACCATCCCTTCAACCGTGGCGCCCATTGCGCCAAAGGTGCCTCACTGCGTGAACATGGCCATTCCACCCGGCGCCTGAAATATCCGATGAAGCTTGTCGATGGCGAATGGCAGCGGCTGTCCTGGGAAGAGGCCATTGACGAGATTGGCTCCAGGGTTCTGGAGTTGACCGAGCAGCATGGTCCAGACAGCATCTATTGGCTGGGGTCAGCCAAGTTCAGCAACGAACAAGCCTATCTGATGCGCAAGTTCGCGGCCCTGGCCGGCACCAACAATACTGACCACCAGGCTCGTATCTGTCACTCCACCACGGTTGCAGGCGTAGCCAACACTTGGGGTTATGGAGCGATGACCAACTCGCTCAACGACCTGCAGAACAGTCGTTCGATCATGTTCATCGGCTCTAACCCCTGTGAAGCCCACCCGGTAGCCATGCAGCATATTCTGCTGGCCAAGGAACGCAGCCAGGCAGAAATCATCGTTGTCGATCCTCGTTTTACCCGAACCGCTGCCAAGGCCGATCACTATGTTCGCATCCGTCCAGGATCCGATGTTGCCTTTATCTGGGGCCTCCTGTGGCACATTTTCGAGAATCACTGGGAAGACACCGAGTTCATTCAGCAGCGCGTCTATGGCATGGAAGAAGTGCGGGCCGAAGTGGCCAACTTCTCTCCCAGCGAAGTCGAACGTATCACCGGCATCCCGGAAGACGTGATGTATTCCACCGCCGAAATCCTGGCCAAGAATCGCCCTGGGTGCGTGGTCTGGTGCATGGGGGGCACGCAGCACACCACCGGCAACAACAACACCCGGGCCTACTGCATTCTCGAACTGGCCCTGGGTAACCTAGGCGTTTCTGGCGGTGGTACCAACATTTTTCGTGGTCATGACAACGTACAGGGTGCCACCGACCTTGGCCTGACCTCGGATTCCCTGCCGGGCTACTACGGCCTTGAAGAAGGCGCCTGGCGTCATTGGGCCAAGGTCTGGGATCTCGATTACGAGTGGCTCAAGGAGCGATTCGATCAGACAGAGTATGCTGACGGCTTCCCGATGAACTCCAACGGCATCACGGTGTCACGCTGGGTCGACGGCGTGCTGGAAGATGACACCGATATCTCTCAGCGCACGAACCTCAAGGCCATGTTCTACTGGGGACATGCCGTCAACTCCCAGACTCGCGGCCCCGAGATGCAAAAGGCCATGCAAGCTCTGGAAATGATGGTCATCGTCGACCCTTATCCGACCGTCGCCGCCGTCATGCACGGCCGCAGTGATGGGGTATATCTGCTCCCTGCTGCCACTCAGTTCGAAACCTACGGCAGCGTCACCGCCACCAACCGCTCCCTGCAATGGCGTGACAGGGTCATCGAGCCGATGTACGAGTCCAAGCCGGACCACGTCATCATGTACCTGATGGCGAAACGCCTGGGATTCGCCGAACAGCTATTCAAGAACATCCAGGTAAACGGCGACGAACCCTTGATCGAAGATATTACCCGGGAGTTCAACCGCGGCATGTGGACAGTGGGCTATACAGGCCAGAGTCCGGAACGCCTCAAGGCCCATCAGCAGAATTGGCATACCTTCAGTTTTCGCAGCCTGAAGGCCGAAGGCGGACCAGCAGATGGTGATTACTATGGCCTGCCCTGGCCCTGCTGGGGAACACCAGAGTTTGCTCATCCAGGCACAACGAATCTGTACGATACCAGCCTGCCGGTTTCTCAAGGTGGCCTGACCTTCCGCGCCCGTTTCGGTATCGAACGCGATGGCGTTTCCCTTCTGGCCGATGGCTCCTTCAGCAAGGATTCTGATCTTGAGGACGGCTATCCCGAGTTTACCGCCGATATGCTCAAGGATCTGGGCTGGTGGGATGAGCTGACAGAGGAAGAAAAGAGTGCCGCCGATGGCAAGAACTGGAAGACCGACCTTTCCGGCGGCATCCAGAGAGTTGCCATCGCTCACGAATGCGCTCCCTTCGGCAACGCCAAGGCTCGCTGCAACGTGTGGACGTTCCCCGATCCGATTCCCAAGCATCGTGAGCCTCTGTACACCTCTCGGCGCGATCTGGTTGAGGATTATCCGACCTGGAACGACGTCGCCTCCCATTTTCGTCTTCCGACACTGTACAAGAGCATCCAGCAGAAGGATGTGACTGAGCGCTATCCGATCATCCTCACTTCCGGGCGCCTGGTCGAATACGAAGGCGGTGGCGAAGAAACCCGTTCCATGTCCTGGCTGGCTGAACTGCAGCAGGAGATGTTTGTCGAGATCAACCCTGCCCTGGCCAATGATATCGGCGTGAAGAACGGCGCCATGGTCTGGGTGGAGGGTGCTGAAGGTGGCCGGGTCAAGGTCAAGGCCATGGTGACCCCACGAGTTGCTCGTGGCGTGGTGTTCATGCCTTTCCACTTCGGTGGCATGTTCCAGGGCGAAAGTCTCGAGCAACGCTATCCCGAAGGCTCCAGCCCCTATGTCATTGGTGAAGCGGCCAATACCGCCACCACCTATGGCTATGACTCGGTGACGCAGATGCAGGAAACCAAATGCACCCTGTGCCGCATCGAACCGGCCTGATTCAAGGAGATACGACATGGCTCAGATGAAATTCATGTGTGATGCTGAGCGCTGTATTGAATGCAACGGCTGCGTCACTGCCTGCAAGAACGCCAACGAAACGGAATGGGGTATCCAGCGCCGCCGGGTCGTCACGCTCAATGACGGTGAGCCGACAGAAGTGTCCATCTCAGTGGCCTGCATGCATTGCGATGATGCACCGTGCATGGCGGTGTGTCCCACTGACTGCTTCTACAAGACCGATGACGGCATCGTGCTGCACGACAAGGACCTGTGTATCGGCTGTGGTTATTGCCTGTATGCCTGCCCCTTCGGCGCGCCGCAATTCCCGCAGCAAGGCGCCTTTGGTGAGCGCGGCAAGATGGACAAGTGTACGTTCTGCGCAGGAGGCCCTGCCGATAATCCCGAAGAAGAATACATGAAGTACGGCGCCAACCGTATTCGTGAAGGCAAGCTGCCGCTTTGCGCCGAAATGTGTTCGACCAAGGCCCTGCTGGCGGGTGATGCCCAGACCATTGCCGATATCTTCCGTGAGCGCGTCGTCAGGCGCGGCCACAAGGATGGCGCCTGGTCGAAGCTCGGAGATGCACCATCGGCCATCGACAACATGGCGACTGATGCCGCTCGCAAACCGTGAGGAGGCCCGTAATGCATTCAATCACCCAGATCTGGCCTCCCTTCCGATCATGGCAACCGCCATGTTTACTGCGAATGTTGCGATCGTTCCTGCTCTTGCTGGTGCTGTTTGTGGCGCTGGGAATCAGCCATGTGGCGACCGCGGCAGACCCTGATGCGGAGATCAATGGCGCCGTGCCGGCCATGGATGCCGACACTTGGCGTCAGGTGAAAAATGGCGACAGTTTCATCGATACACGCCATGACTCCACCTACAACCTGATCAACCCCAGCGGCCAGACCTGGCGACTCATCCGCAACAAGTGGATCTCGCCATTCGGCCTGATTGCCATCGGCGGCATGCTGGCGATGATCACCCTGTTCTATCTCATCGTCGGCAAGAATCAGCTGGAGGAACCACGTAGCGGTCGCAAGATCCTGCGCTGGTCAGCGCTCAATCGTGCCCTGCACTGGTCTGTCGCCACCTTGTTCATCCTGCTGGCACTGACCGGGCTGAATCTGCTGTACGGCAAGTTCCTGTTCAAGCCATTGTTCGGTGATGCCTTCTGGGCATCCATGATCAGTGGCTCCAAGCTTCTGCATAATTACCTGGGGCCGCTGTTCGGTATCCTGCTGGTGATCATCCTGATGCGTTTTCTCAAGCACAACTGGCCCAAGCGCGAGGATTTCGAATGGCTGCGCAAGGGCGGCGGCATGGTGGGCAAGGGCCATCCCGATGCAGGCTTCGCCAATGCTGGCGAAAAGATCTGGTTCTGGTTGCTCGCCACTGCCGGCATCGTCGTCATCGCCAGCGGTCTGGTAATGGATTTCCCCAACTACCAGCAGACTCGCGATACCATGCAATGGGCCAACATCATTCATGCCATTGGCGCCCTGGGCCTGACGGCGGTTGCCCTTGGTCATATATATATCGGCACACTGGGCACTGAGGGTGCCCTGGAAGGCATGGCCACAGGGTATGTCGACGAAAGCTGGGCCAAGCAGCATCACAACCTGTGGTATGAAGAAGTGAAGGACCAGGCAGTAGACGGCGAACGCCTGGAAACCAGCAAAGGACATGCAGACGGCAAGCATGACAATCCGGGCCCCGACCCTGCACGACCTACCTGAACGAGCGCCTTTTGCCTCCCTGCTAGCCCCACCGTCCCGGCGTTGCCGGGGCGGTGGCGTATATGCCGGACGTTGCGGATCGTCCACCGGGATGAAATGGCCAGGAATACGAAAACCCTGGACAAGGGCGCTCTCGTACCGATGTGCTTGAGCGGCCGCTGCGTTACTATCAAGGGTGTTAGCCCTATTCACCCGGAGATCACCATGCAGCACCTTGATGACGCTACCCGCACCGAGCTGGAAGCCGCTGCTTTTCGCCGCTTGCTGAGCCATCTCGATAATCGCAAGGATGTACAGAACATCGACCTGATGATCCTGGCCGACTTCTGCCGTAACTGCCTGTCCAAGTGGCTGGTCACTGCTGCAGAAGAACGTGGCCAGACATTGGACTACGAAACGGCTCGCGAGTATGTCTATGGAATGCCTTACAGCGAGTGGAAGGACAAGTACCAGGCCAAGGCCACGCCAGAGCAGATGGCAGCCTTCGAGGCCCACCAGCAGGCCAAGGCTGCAAAGCGGGAGTCATGATGCATCAGGAAGACATGATCGGGTTGAAGGTTGCCGTACTGACGGTATCCGATACAAGAACCGAAGACACTGATCGCAGTGGTCAGGCGCTGGTTGAACGCCTGAGCTCTGCAGGACACCATCTCGCTGACAAGCGTATCGTGCCCGACGATGTCTATCAGATCCGGGCTATCGTATCCGCCTGGATTGCTGATCCGGAGGTTCAGGTCATCCTGACCACTGGCGGTACGGGCTTCACCGGCAGAGACTCCACTCCAGAAGCCGTAGGAGCTCTGCTCGACAAGCGCATCGAAGGCTTCGGCGAACTCTTTCGTCAGCTTTCGTACCAGGAAATCGGTAGCTCTACGGTACAGAGTCGTTGCCTGGGCGGGATGGCGAACGCTACCGTAGTGTTCTGCCTGCCAGGATCGACTGGCGCCTGCCGTACCGCCTGGGATGGCATCCTCGCTGAACAGCTGGACAGTCGTCATCGTCCCTGCAACTTCGCCAACCTGGTCATTCCGGAGCGTGGCACCCATGACGTCTGAAGCCCCTCTTCCGCCTATTGAATCTCCTCTCCAGCCTATCGAACAGGCCCTGGAGACTCTGCTGCGCGATGCCATGCTGCTGGGTCATGAAAGCGTGGATGTGATCGATGCAGCAGACCGGGTATTGGCTCAGGATGTCATCGCGACACTCGACATTCCTCCCTTCGACAACAGCGCCATGGATGGCTACGCCCTGCACCATGACGATGCAGGGCAACGTCTCCCCATCATGGAACGGATCGCGGCAGGCGATGCGCCCAGCCGGCTACAGCGGGGCTATTGTGCGCGTATTTTCACAGGAGGCGCTCTGCCGGCAGGTGCCGACTGTGTCGTGATGCAGGAGAAGGTTGTCCTTGATGACGGCCACGCGGTCATCCCGCCTGATGTACCGGCAGGAGACAACGTGCGCCGCCAGGGACGAGATGTCACTCGGGGCCACGTGTTGCTGCCTGCCGGCACTCGCCTGGATGCAGCGGCATTGGGACATCTGGCTGGCCAGGGTATTACTCAGGTCAATGTCATCCGCCGCCCACGCGTTGCTCTGCTGTCGACCGGTGACGAAATCGTCGATCCGGGGCAGGCCTTGGCGCCGGGCCAGATCTATAACTCCAACCGTCCGATGCTGGTCAACTTGCTCACACACTTCGGTGCCGAAGTGGTGTTGACACGCAGCGTGCCAGACAGCCTTGCCAGCACCCAGGAATGCCTGGCAGAAGCGGCGAGCATTGCAGATGTGGTGATTTCCACCGGTGGCGTCAGCGTAGGTGAAGAAGACCACGTCAAGGCAGCATTGGAAAGCCTCGGAGAGCTGGACCTGTGGCGTCTGGCCATACGTCCTGGCAAACCGCTGGCACTGGGCCGCCTGCCAACCGGTGAAGACAATCGATCGGCTCGCTTTATCGGTCTGCCGGGCAATCCCGTGTCCTGTTTTGTTGGCGCTTGGCTGTTCCTGCGTCCGCTTATCGGAGCACTGTTGGGATGCCCGTCTCTCAAGGATCTTCCCAGGTTGTGGGCGACCAGCGCTTTCAGCACCTCCACGGGGCCACGCCAGCATTACATGAGAGTGCAGTTGAACTTCACCCCGGATGGCATGACAGCCGAGGCCTTCAGCGATCAGAACTCGGGGGTGCTGTCATCCTGTATCAATGCTGACGCCCTGGCGGTCATCCCACCTCACAGCCAGATCGTCAGAGGGGATCGCATCGAGTGCATGTGGCTCAAGCTGTTCTGACCCTGATACGCTCAGGCTCCCGAACGAGCAGTGAGATATTCGCTAGTATCCGTCCATAGCGCCTGGAAGTCCCTTTCCAGGCGTGGATACTCGTGACGCAGATGGGGCAAGAGCTCTGCCAGTCGATTGGGACCGGACAGGCGCGTACCGATGCCGCGAATGGCCCGGCAGGTAAAATCGAAATCGGCATAGGCGCGCAGCCAGTCTTCCCGAACCAGGATTGGCACCATCTCCTTGAGACGTGCGGGAGCGGGTTTCTGCATGAGAATGATGTAACAACGTTCGATCAATTCGTCCCTGTCTTCAACGGCAAGATGGCGGCACAGGAAGTGATCCCAGACCAGGTCCAGGACAATGCCGGAATAACGCTGGAGCCCATGGGGTGAACGCCGCCGTGCGTTCAGTACCACAGGATGGGCATCGACATAGGCATCGACTCGTCGGTGATGCCGCACACCTTGTGCGGCATCATCGGGCAATCCTGTCAGATCGCCCCCCTTGATGCCATCAGCCACCAGATTACCGTACAGGAAGGCGTCGCTACCGTGACGTGCGAGCCAGGCATGGGCCAGGAAATTCATGAACGAGAGCGCATCAGAGACAATTGGCTGGCTTGGGCAGCCCTGCCAGGCGCGCGCCGATCTTGGCAGGGCTGCCAGGGAAAAGCTTCATCAGGTAGATCGAGCTGGCCTTGTCCTTGCCCAGGCTCATGCCCACGGCCTTTACCAGCGGCCGCATGGCGGGAGCCTGTTCAAAGTGCTGGTAAAAATCCCGCAGCACCTCGATCACTTCCCAGTGCGCTGGCTCAAGACGGAGGTTCTCCTCATCCGCCAGGGCCTGGGCCACTTCAGGTGACCATTGATCGAGATCCACCAGGTAGCCTTCAGGATCCAGCGCGACACGCTGCCCAGCGACGCTCAGATAGCGCGCGATTTCACTACTCGCCATATTGCCTCTTCTGTGACATTCGGAGATGCATTGCCTTGCTGGCGCATTGTCCCAGTGTTCAAGGGCCCCGGCTGCATTATCTCAATACCAGGTGATGGTCTTGTCGGCCTGTTCGGTCAGTTCGATGAATCCATCAACATCAACGACATGGACGTTATCTGCACAAAGACCCAGCAATCCGCGGGCTTCAAGATCTTCCTTGAGGACATAGACACGCCCTTCAACGTCCTCGAAGTAACGTACCAGTTGCGGCAGTGCTCCCTGTACACCATCTTCGATCAGCAGCAATTGATCGTCGTGCCCCATGGCCTGCAATGTCTGCTGATACACCCGGCTGTCGGCAGGAGAACGGTTCAATGTATGCAAGTTCATCACAACGTCCTCAAAAAGTCGCCACCAGTCGATGTGTCGTCATGGCAGCCTGAATCTGCGCAGGAGACACTTCGATTACCGGTAGAGAGAGATCGCAGGCTTCAAGGCCAAGAGCGTGCATGGCTTCGGACTCGACCAGCAATGTCTCGATATCATACATCTCCAGCATGTTCAGCGTCGCCTGGGTGCCTTTCTGCCCCAGTGGGCCCTGCCCCTGGCCCGACACCAGTGCCGTGCAGCCAGTGCCCATGAACAACAATGACACCCTGCGGCCAAACGCGGCAGCGACCAGCGCCATATCCAATCCTTCACGCAGCAGGCTGCTGCCATGAGGGCCATGACGCAGAATCACCAGCAGATCCCCCTGGAGATCAGTCTGAGTGTCATTCATGGCACGCACTTCCTCTTCAGCTTCTTTTGCAAAGCCCCTCTTGCTCATGGGGCAAATGTTTATGGAGCAAAGGTGATCAGTCTGTCACAACGCAATCCAAGGTCTACCAGTTGCCCCAGCCCAGTCAAAGCAAAGGGTGCTTCAATACTGTGTCCTTCCTTGCCATGCCGGCTGGCCTCTGTTTCATTGAGCAGACCTCGGCGCAATGCGGCAGCGATACACACATCCAGTTTGACGCCATGCTCGTCATGCAGGGCTTTCCAGCCATCCATCAGATGGGGTTCATCCTGGGGAGGGGCGGCAAGGCGTGCTGCGTTGTACACCCCGTCGTGATAGAAGAATACGCTATCCAGGATATGGCCCTTGGCCACCAGCGCCCGGGCAAATCTCAATGCGCTATGAGATGCCTGGCGACTATAGGGAGCACCAAGAAGAAGAATTCCGTAACGCATAGCTTCCTCTCATTTCATTTATCCTCAGCATAACGCACTGGCCCCGCCATTCGGCGGGGCCAGCAGTGTCAACGCTATATGGAAGGTTAGTCTTGGCTGACGACGCCCAACAGTGACAGCAGGCTGACAAACAGGTTGTAGATCGATACGTACAGCGTGATGGTGGCGAGAATATAGTTGGTCTCGCCAGAACGATGCACAATCTCGCTAGTCTGGAACAGAATGGCAGCAGAAGAGAACAACACGAAGCCTGCGGACACCATCAGTGACAGCGAAGGAATGTTGAAGATCAAGGCCGCAACCATGGCCAGAATCAGCACGATGGCACCGGCCATCATGAAGTTGGCGAGGAAACTGAAATCCTTGCGTGTGATCAGGGCCACGGCAGACAGGCCGACGAAGGTCAATCCCGTCATGGCCAGTGCCGTCATGATCAGTTGAGGGCCATTGGCCAACGTTAGATAGGCATTGAGGATGGGGCCCAGCGTAAAGCCCATGAAACCGGTAAACGCAAAAGTCGCCAGCAACCCAATAGCGGAGTTGGCCGTCTTGTGGACCAGGAACATCAGGCCATATGCACCGATGAAGAACACCAGAATGTTCATTCGCTCGACGCCAAGGGCAATAGCAGCGCCTGCGGTCACCGCAGAGAACAGCAGTGTCATCGCCAGCAAGCCGTAGGTGTTGCGTAGCACCTTGTTTGTCGCAGTCACCTGCGTGGAGGCCTGACGATTCACCTGTGACTCATGGTAAGCCATGTATACAAAGCTCCCTGTTGTGGAATAGCTATGAGACACAGAATGCCGATCACAGGTTCCTGACGCAAGCTGCTGCGGCATAGGCTTTCAACGCAAGTTGCGCGCAAGGTTAGTGACAGTCCCCATGAATAAAGGATCGAACACTGTTTCCTTTAAATGAAAAATTTTTCCTCTTTCTGCAGACTTCATGTCGAAAATGATCATATCCGGCCATCGGCCAAAGACATATTAAGCATTACATCGGCATATTCACTATTCCAATGGCGCATCGACTCCAGTACATATCGACCATGTAGGAGAAAATGAAGCGTAAGGCTGAAAAGACGGTGATTTCACCCCAGCAAGTCTTCTGCCTGGGCCAGCGTGAGCCGACCGGTATAGAAGGCACCGGTATCGATATAGTGGACATTACCCATGACAACAGGCTCATACAGAATGGTATGGCCAACAACAACGTCATCGATGTTGACCACATGGGTGGTATCTTCCTGGTGAATCCGGTTACGACCCCAGAGAAGCGTATACGGGTCCGTGCTTTCAAGCTGCGTCCAATCTTCGGGCGGTTCAGCATGAACAATGCCCACCCGCTTGCCAGCAGTCGCGACTTCTCTGGCATACGGAAGGTGCTCAAGCGCATCGGCCAGTACGGATGACACTTCTTTCAAGCTCTCGCCATGTATCCAGGTGCCACCGTTCATCACCCAGAACAAGAATGCTCGGCCATCTTCGTCAGGTGCAAGCAAGGCATCATGGGCGAGCATTTCATGATTGCCTCGCACACCGTGGAACCATGGTTCGAAGGCCAATGACAGGCACTGATAACTCTCTTTTCCTCGGTCGATGAGGTCTCCCACGGAGAACATACGGTCACACTGCCTGTTGAATCCGACTCGCGCCATGGCCTCCAGCAGAAGACCATATTGACCATGGATGTCGCCGACAAAGAAGTCGCGCCCCTCCGTATTGGTGCCATGGCGCTGGATCGTTAGCTGATTCACTCGATCGCCCCCTCGACGCTTTCCAATACCCTTTGACCCCATCGCACGCCATAAGTCCAACGATAACCACATCCAGTTCGCTCGATCGAGAATAGCCTTGATCGCCCGAGGTTCATTGAGGGGGAATGGAGGGCCAGCGTACCGTCAAGACAAGAGACTCTTCTTCAGAACGAAAGGAATGCGGCGTATCAGGCCCAAAGAGCACAAAGTCCCCCTCCTCTTTAAGCACGACTTCCCTGTCTGGGAAAAGCAGCACGAAATGTCCGCGAATCAGGATATTAAGCGTCCTGACAGGGTTGCCCGGCGCCCACTCGGAACGGGTTTCCCCTTTTGCATGCGTGAACCATTTCAGCTCCACATCTTCAGTCCGCAAAGGGCTGTCTTCTCCGGGCATGAAATGCCCGAAAAACCAGCCACGGGTATCTTTCGATGCTGCGCCAGCATTACCAAAAGTCGGCGTTGGGTAATCTGATGCCACTTCACTTCTCCTTATGAAATCTGGTCCATATCAGCTCAGACAGTGGGATCTCTGATATGGGTCTTTCTGGCAGGATGCGGAAAACTATCCTTAATGATAATAATTTGCATATTTATTGACATTAATACACGCCCTGCACACAATTCCTGATCGTTAGTTAGCGTACTAGCTAGCCTTCGCCGCGTCATAGATCGATCTTCAAGGAACAACCACCAATGATAAATCCGGTCCGCCATGCGAGGAATCTGACGCATAGGCAGGTCTTGCCTACCACTCGCCTCACCCCCGGGCGAGCACTTTCCTTGGCTCTGCTTTCCTCGACCCCACTCTGGTTCACAGTACCCGCCGCTGCACAATCCACCAATGACGCGTCCGAGCCAGACACGACAGAGCTCGACACGATCGTCATCAAGGCTGACGCGATGGAAGATAGCCCCGTCGGCCCGGATTCCAGCATCGTCGCCAAGAGTACGACCACGGGTTCCAAGACCGACACCGATATCCTCGACCTCTCCAGTGCCGTATCCGTCATCACCGAAGAGGAGATGCGTACGCGCAATGTCCACAGCCTGGAGCAGGCACTTTCTTACACAGCAGGTGTTTCGGCCGATCAATACGCCTCGGATAATCGCTATGACTTCTTCATGATTCGAGGTTTCAACAGCACCTCGCTGGGCACGTATCGTGACGGTTTGACTCGAAGGACGGTCAATTTCACCGGTAGCAAGCTTGAACCTTACGGGCTGCAGCGTATCGACGTGTTAAAAGGCTCCACATCTTCACTGTTTGGCTTGAATGCCCCAGGCGGTATCGTCAATGCCATCACTAAACGTCCGCTGGACTATCCATTCGGCGAAGTCTATACCACGTTGGGCACGGATGATCATGCTGAGGTCGGTGCAGATTTCGGCGGCCCGGTAGACGAAGCAGGCAAGTGGAGCTACCGCATTACCACCAAGTGGCAGGATGCAGATCGCAGCGCCGATCATACACAGGATGATCGTTTCTACTTCGCCCCAGCCGTCACCTACAAGCCAAACGATGCGACTTCTCTCACGTTGCTGGCAGATTTCAACAAGCGTGACAGCAATGCTTCCCAATCCGTCCCCCTCGGTGCTGGCATCGACCCCGAGGCGTTTCTTGGGGAACCGGATTTCGATGGCATGGACACTACCGAACGCAACATTGGCTACCTGTTCGAGCATGACTTCGGCAATGGCCTGGCATTCCGCCAGAATGCTCGCTACACGCACCTGGATCTCGATTACAAGAGCGTATACCTCGATGCGGTCGATCCGGCTCTCAGCCGCGCAGCATATGCCGTCGATGGCGAGCGGGACCAATACGCCATCGATAACCAGCTTCAATATGAGACGCAGTTCAACGACGTTGGCAGCCGTACGCTGGCCGGGTTCGATTACACCCATGACGATGTCAGCGAAACACAGCAACTGGGAACAGCAGGCGGTATCGATATTCACCACCCAAGTTACTGCGGTAGAGCCTGCATCGAACTGGACGCCCCGACCTATTTCGATCAGACGCAGATCACACAAGGGTTCTATCTCCAGGAGGAACTGGCCTTTGATGACCGCTGGATTCTGACCCTGGGTGGACGCTATGACGATGTCAGTACGGATACAGCGACTGATGATGCCAACGATTACGCCTTCACCAAGCGTATTGGCTTGACCTACAAGGCGCTGGACGACCTTTCCCTTTACGCCAACTACTCCGAGTCGTTCCAGCCGCCGAGCAGCCGCACCTTGATATCCGGTCATGCCGAACCACAGGAAGGCGAACAGTACGAAGTGGGCGTGAAATACCGTCCAAGGGATACCAATGCACTCTTCACCGCTTCGCTCTTCGACCTGACCCAGACCAACGTTACAAGCCAGGTGGCGCCCAACCTCTACCGCCAGACGGGCGAAGTCAATGTGCGAGGCATCGAGCTGGAAAGCAAGATGGCGTTCAACGACCGGTTCAACATGACCGCGGCATACTCCTATTGGGATTCGGAGATCGTGGAAGATGGCATCGGTGGTAACGAGGGCAACCGCCCCTTGCTGGTACCCGAACACATGGCCTCCGTGTGGGCAGACTATACCTTCCCTGGCCGCGGCAGCCGAGGCGACCTGACCTTCGGTGCGGGAACACGCTTCGTTGGCTCGACCTACGTGGATGATGCCAATAGCGAAAAGGTCAGCTCTTACACGCTGGTCGATGCCATGGCGAATTACGCGCTGACACCCAACCTGGACCTCTCGCTGAACGCAAGCAACCTCTTCGACCGGGAGTACGTCTCCTACGTCAACACCTTTAGCCAGAATGCAGCATTCTATGGTGAAGGGCGATCACTGCAGGCTACCCTGCGCTATCACTGGTGATGTAAGCGCCTGAGCGGTTCAGCATCTGTCGAAGCCAAGACTGCGCCTGATAGATGCTGCTACACGACAGACCTGCCACGGCCACCGGGTACCGACAGAACAAGCCGGCGCCCGGTGGTACAGAGACAGAGACAGAGATCTAAGGATGAGCCCTGTCGGAGGGAACAGGGAATACGATTGAAGATACCTGTTGAGGTTCTACCGGGTTGTAACGGCCTATCAAGGTCATGCAATCCGCGCAATACACATTCTTGTCCTCGTCACCTTCCTTGGGGTAGAGGAAGGATGAGCTACCACAAAGACTACACACGACCCTATTGTCATTCGCCATATGCCTCTCCCTGCATAGCGATATAGACTTTTCAGCATAGGAAAGAAAACGAGAACTGAGGTAGTGACGTGCGTGTATCAGAGACAAGGGATACTACGTCGCCGAAGGATCACCCAATACGAAAAACTAAATCAGATAGTCACCTGGTTTTGTGATAGCCATCTGGTTTTGTTGAACAAGAAGCACCAAAGATGCCCCTCTCCAGGCGATTGACTTCTACCTCTCGTCACGTTTCCTATGTTCAAAGCTGCTTCTTTCTCAAACTCGGCACCTTCGGTCTCTGAAAGCACTCAGCCATGCAGGGCTGTCGCGCTACAGAACCTTTGCCGGTATAGGCGACCATGTCGTTGACCGATACACTGAGAGCTCTCACGCAATCAGAAGGAATACCGACATGGCGCAAGATATTTCTCTCCACCCCGTTGCAGGATGGCAACTTGGTACTAGCCATTCTCACGGCCTCGTTGCCTTGAAGTTCGATTACTCGAGCCACCCGCCTCAAAACTCTGAAGAGGGAATGGCGACACAGATGTTCGCGCTAAAATCCGAACAGGCTCGAGAGCTGGCAAAGAAACTGCTAGAAGCGGCTGACAGGCTGGAAAGCACAGACGGTGAAGGAGAGGATCTCCTGAAGCACTAACGGCCAGCAGGGATTCCACCGATCTGGCCTTTGCATATTGGGCTCAGGATGAATGAGGCGCTGAAACGCCGCTGGCATCGATTGACCAGACCTGCGCCATCATCCTCGAGACTGAGCATAGCAAGGCCAATCACCGGCAAGGGGTGTGGAATCGATAGGAGAGCACCTGCAAAGAAAAAAATATCAGCCAGGTGCTGCTATTCGGCACCCTTTTCTTTCTGGGGATTTTTGCTCTCAGAAAATGAAAAGCCGGGGCTCCAAACAGGAGCCCCGGCATATAGAAACCATCGTTTGTTCAGTTTTTCTTCCAGCGTTCCTTCTCCCACTTTCGGCGCTCTTTCTGCCGCTCGCGCCACTCCTTATGCTGCTCTTTCTCCCATTCCCTGCGATCCTTTTCCCACTCTTTACGATCCTTCTCCCATTCTTTCCTGTGCTCCCAGTCATCGTGGTCATGACCATACCAAACGTCATCATCGATGATGATGCCTGGTACCGGTTCAATGCGAGCCGGATGATAGGCGCACCCAGCCAAGGTGATAGCGATGACGGCGCTTAGCAATAGATGAGTCATGCGCATGAGTGGCTCCTACCGTTGTCTCATGTTCCTATGCTAGCCGTCTTGCCTACCCCACCACATCTGTCGCCCACTCGCGACAATGCAGCTTTCTCATTTACCAGTACCTAACAGGACCCAAACACCTACTCCAAAGATTGCCCCAAATACCTTGGGAACATCTTGGTAATGGGTAACAAACGCCAGCAAAGGATCTTGAGCCATGGAGGATTGTGCTCGTGATACGAAGACCACAAAGGCGAAGGCAGCCAATACTGCTACGAGAATGCGCAAAGTAGCGAACACTACGATGTCCTTCTTCGACGACGGGTTCTTACAGCGTTGGACATGCCCCCCTGTATCGCCAATATGCTAAATCAACACTTATTCAATACTTTTTCGCTGAAAAGGCCGTCTCGCAGGATGGCCACACTCAAACCGTCTGAGGCATCACCCTCTCCTCTCCCACCTCCTCATAGAAGACAGTCCCGTGCTTGCTATGGAACGCGATTTTTTATCGCGCAGGCATGATCCTTGAGAGCCCAGCGCCTGGCACTGGTTGAGCCGAAAGTGCCCGACATCAGCCTCCGATACCAGTGCCGATTACTCTGGTATCAATCGCTCCTCGGTGTAGCGCAAAGCCCTGCGGGTCCATGACCTGGAGCTGATCGACGAGTGTACTTCGATCAACCACTGCCCCAGGCGGCCTGACGCCTGTTCGGCCACCATACGTCTGATTCAGTCGGAAAATTCTGTTTAGTTTGTCGATTATTCAATGCCAGACTCGACTAGGTGCTACCTACAACATGAAATATTGAGGAAAAATACAATGAGCAAAATATTTGTAAACATTGGACTTAGTCTAGACGGTTACATGGCACCGGAAGGAATGACAGTCGAGAACTGGGATAAGCCCGAGTACAAGGAATGGGGGGCAAAATGGGGTGCGCTGATGGGCTGGATTCTTAAACAGCAATATTTCCGCGAGAACCTCAAGTTCGGGCCAGGTGGCGAGACTGGCCCGGTTAATGACATGCTTCGTCACACCATGGAGCGTAGTGGCGCTAACATCATGGGCAAGAGAATGTTCGAGCAAGGCGAGGCCTCATGGCCCGAGGAGGCTCCGTTTCACACTTCCGTGTACGTTCTTACCCACCAAAAGCGTGAACCTTGGGCCCGGCCAGGCGGAACAACATTCTATTTCGTCACCGATGGCCTGGAAAGTGCCCTTGAGCAGGCTAGAGAGTCCGCGGGCGATCGCGATATTCGTATCTCGGGCGGCGCGAACGTCATCCAACAGTATTTAAAACTGGGCGTCATTGACGAACTAGAAATTGCCCTAGCGCCAGTATTGTTTGGTGGTGGAAGGCGCTTGTTCGAGAATCTTCACGGGTCCATGCCACAGTTTCGTATCGACGAGGTGCTCAATACTCCAGATGCTACTCACTTGCGGTATGTGCGCGCTTAAGGGCTGACCTAACAAGCGCCCTTACCCTCTGATGAGACGAGCCCCTGGCAGCACCTGATATTTCAGGTCATGACAGTTTCCAGGAAGCGGCTGTTGGCCCGCCGGACGGTCCGGGTGCCAGATCCGGCACTGGGAAGATGCGTTGCGACTCGTGAAGGGGATCAAGCAGACATGCAAGGGTGAAGTGACGAAGCGCTATGTGCATCCGCTCCCCATCGGGCACGGAAAGCCGTGTCAAAGCTCCACTCACATTCCTGTGACATTAAATCACCGGCAAGGGTTGTGGAGTCGATGGAAGAGTATCTGCAAAGAAAAAGGCATCGGCCAAGTAGCCAATGCCTTTAAAGAAATCTGTGGTGAGTGGCGGAGGGACAGGGATTCGAACCCTGGAAGGGCGTTAACCCTTGCCGGTTTTCAAGACGGGGCGGCCAAGTGCTTTTTTCTTTTGTATATCAATCCACTAGACACCATCGGTGCAACGGTATGTCGTTGCACCGTGCCCATTTGGGGCTGTTACCCCTAAGATTTGCCACATTTAGCATTACCCATCAGACGCCCCTTCCCCGCTCTTTTCAACACATCGTCAAGGGGTGGTGCCATGGACACTCTTGATCATATCGGGCCTGTCCTGATCGCCCTTCCACTCTTCGGTCTGCTTGCTATGATCGGTGTGCCCAAGGAATGGCAGAACGTCCAGGGCTGGCTGATCATCAGTTTCCTGGGGATTCCAGGCTTTCTGGTTGTCATCGCTCTCATGGTGAACATGCCGGTGCTGCTATTCGGAACCCTCTTCTTTCTGGGAATTTTTGCCGCCAGAAAATGAAAAACCGGAGCTCTTGCATGCAGGAGCCCCGGTGACATAGGCACTATGTGTTCCTGAGAGAGTGCCGAATAGCGTAACGTGCTGCGCTTATTTTGCTTTAATTCATGAGGTTCGCTTTCTTGTGACCGTACAGTGGCACACATCACCCTCAATCCTATCAATGCGAACAACGACCGTGCGATCCTCAGCCAGATCTTCGGTGAACAGAAGCCAGCTATTTGAATCGAACGCTCGCACATATTCCTTTCCTACCTCAGGTCCCTGTATCTGATGCGTGCCAACCTGCGTCGTCATACCAACCTCGAGACGCTTTATGTCTTGCATGGACTTCACCTGTATCACAGAAAACAGAATACCAACAGCCATGCTACATGATGGCGCGTTGAGCGATTTCTCCCCCTCTCCTCCTCAAACCAACCTACTATCCCCAGTATAGCGTGCGATACTCGCCTGGTGACATTGTGCACAATGGCGTCGCATCCGCCTATGTAGGCAGGCGTAATCATCATTAACTCACGAAAAAAAGTATAACCAATTGACATATAGAAATATCATTGAGCAGCAGAGGTCGTAAGTTTGAACCTTGCAACCTCAACCATAATAATTCTGCCCTCCTGCAGGCTGCACTGTGCAAGGCACCTCTTTGAAGAATTTAAAGGTAAAAGAGTGGCCCAAGATATTTACTAAACAGATAGTCAGCCACGCGTGGCCCGAATGTTTCAAGGATAACTACCTGATGGGCTGGCTTCTCCTAATAGGGGTTAGGAGTTTAGAAATTAAAAAAACATATCATAATCAACAAAGTCATGACAATCAGCAGAATAGCTACCTTCCTAAATTTACGGTGAAAAATAATGAAAAATTAATGAGGATATTTCATAACAATAAGACTATAGTTTATTTCCAGATGACTCAATTATGAGGTGCCAAAATGAGCGCATCATCCAACTACTTCACAACAAAGATTAGAGAATGCTCTAGTATTCTTGAATACTTAGGTTTTATGTCCCCTACTCCTATTCTTATTCCTGTTACAGATAAAGGAGCCACAGAAAAACCATATAGAAAACAAGGAGAAAACAATGTAGCCGAAGATGCAGCAGAAAATGAAGGATGGCCAATCTCTCGATGCCTCGACAAGGGTGATGAAAGCATAGCCACTTTCCCTCCGCTGAAGCCCTATAAGAAGAAAATGAATGTGCTTTATTTATTTACGGCATGCAGGAAAAAATCCTCTTCAGAGGAAAAAAAATCTAAAATCTGCTCATTTTTGTCAATGTCTCAAGTGTATTTAAACAAACACATAAACTCTATAAATATAGCCAAAGAGACACCAAAAGATATAAAAAACAAGAATCTTTCAGAAGCCAAGTTTACGATTATAATAAAAAATGAAGGAGTGACATTTTATCGCCCTCCTTATATATCTTAGTAGTATGGCCCTGACGCGCCTTATCCCAAGGCGCGGATTTTTGAGTTTTGTACGCTACCAGGTGCTTTCATTTGCAGCCCTACTTGTGATGATCTAGCAGTGCTTTCTCTGCAAAGGCCGCCCCGCAGAACGGCCATATTGGCACCAAGGCTCAAACCGCCTGTGGCATCATAACTCTGAGCTATTCGTAAATTTCAACTCGCCGCTCTTACCTCCAGCACATGCTCTCCCAGGGCACGCTGGACCTGGTTCTTGATGGCTTGCAGGCGATCAATACGCTGACGTTTCTCCTCACTGCTCAGGGCTGACTTGCGGATGAAGTCGATTTGCTTGTTGAGGGTGCCCAGTCGTCGCTGAGCACGGTTGAGGACAGGCCGTAATGCCAGCATGCCTTGCTTGTCTTTGACTAGCTCCGCAGCATCTGCCAGCCTTCCCATTTCCCTCAGTTCCTTCACATCCGAATACGCCCTTCCCGCCTCTCTCAATCCTTCATAGAAGACAGTCCCGTACTTGGTATAGCGATCCTCATCGCCCAGGTTCTTGTAGAACCGGCGAATGGGCTGGTACTCGTACCAACGTTTGGCCGGCTGTTCCTCACCACTGGCAGCTTGCCAACCGGTATCCGCTACACCTGTTACCCATGCTCCCACCTGACCGAAGTATCCCTGAATCAAGTGATCCACTTGCACCGGACTGAGCGCCAGCGGGTTCTTGTCTGGATCCCCAATAGCCCCCACGGTGTTGTTCAGCACATGGCTAATACCCGTGGCCACCGACGAGGTATCGGCCCGGCGACGTAATTCCGGCGACAAGCGGTCCATAAGCGCATGACCTTGGTCATGGCTGCCTGATACCTGGTACAGGGGCTCTTAGCCCCTCCTCTCAATCCCATGAGGTAATGCTTATGTCACTCACGAAGCCACAGAAAAGGCTATTGGAGACGATGAAGGCTCGGCAGCAGTTCGTGCATCACCTCCTTGGTGGAGGCTGGAGGTTATTCGATGGCACGCCGGTTCATCACCGTACCGTGGAGTCATTGGCCAAGTCCGGAGTGCTTGCCCCTGCAGCAAATGACCTATTTGGTGACCGGACAACGGCTTATCGAATTGCCGACCATCACTGACCACATCACGTAGGAAATTCCCATGACTCGCAAATATCGTCCCTGGTCCAGGGCTGAATATGATCGACTGGAAGAGCTGGTGAATGCTGGCTGGCGGTATGCTGAAATCGCTACTGACCTTGGAAGAGGCGTTATTCCTGTGCGGGGTACTGCTCAGCGACTAGGCCTGACTAGCCGAAAACATCAGCACTGGCGTCGACGCAGTGACTGGCCTGAGATTGACGCTATCATCACCGACTGCATCGAAGCTAAATTGATGACCGCTACGCAAGTGGCTACCTACCTTTCTGCCATAGGCAGGCCTATCTCGATTTCCAGTGTATACCGACGCTTAGGGCAGTTGCCGACTGACGTCCAGAGCAGAGCCAAGCGGAATGGTAGTCGTCGGCGGTCAGCAGTCTGTACACGGATCCTAAATCACCGTAAAGCGGCCTAATTACGCCCTACATCACCCGGTCGATTGGCAAATTCCCACAGATAACTAGGCTCTTCCCAACGATTAGGATCATTTGGGTCAACCTGACACTCAGATTCTACCTCGGGCGGCCATATCGGTGCTTTACAGCTGTTGAGGGTCAACCAACGACCCAATGTAAGCAATCCCACAATTGGATAGAATAGCGGGAACAGAACAAACCTCAACGAGGTAAACCCGGTTCCTATATTCGCCATAACCCAAAGATAACAATTAGTCCAGGATGGAGTCATTGATAGCTCGATCATACGATCTAGAGGATGTTCAGCCACAGTTTCTGGCCCCTCCTCCATATAACGACGAATAAACTCCCACAATCCCTGGATGCGATCTACTCGGCTGTCGTCAAAGTAATGCCCTACAGCAAAAGTCTCACGGACTCTTACTCCATCCAAGAGATGGCCACGTACATCGCATAAGTACTTTTGCTGCATACCGCGTCCAATATGCCAGAACACATCGTCCCATGGCACAGTCAGCACACCACCTTCTCCATTATGGCGAAAGACATAGACTTTTCGATTTTTACGATTAAATCGAATTGGATAGTGTGTATAGGTAAATAAATCATGACAAAGTAAAAACTTCCAAAGAACCCATGGGCCACCAAAACAAATAAGGAAAGATGCAATCGAAATTATCGTTGCAAACCTCCCACTGATTTCGCCAGTGAGATAGCTACCTATCCAAATAAAGTATCCAACAAAAAGAGTTCCAATGACTGGAAAAATAATTCCTGCAAGCAGCCATAAAGTAGTAGTCGCCATCCCGCGCAAGCGATAGCGCCGATCAATGAACTCAGCATAAGTTGAGTTAAAATGTAACAAACTACTATGCGGATCGGGAATAGTGCCAGCTTGCCGTTGGTGCGGAAGTGCTGCATAACGCTCCTCTCTTTCAAGAGGGCGATCCAGCTTGAAGGGCGTGGTCCAACCGGTATACATCCCTAATACGGCTCCAATATCGATAGACCGTTAAGTGTGTGCTGCCTTGCAAAGGCAGCACATCACCAGGCCGTCCATCAACCCTTCAGGTTCTCGCTCTGCTGACGCATGCGTTCTTCATTGCGTTCCACAACACCTGGCCGGTTGGCAAATTCCCACAGATAACTGGGCTCCTCCCAACGGTTCGGATCATTCGGCTCGACCTGGCACTCCGCTTCTACCTCCGGTGGCCATACTGGGTCCTTGCAGCTATTCAGAGTCAGCCAACGCCCCAGAGTAAGCAAGCCGACTATAGGATAAAACAACGGAAACAGCACATAACGCAAAGCCACAAAGCTCGGCCCCATACTTGCACCTACCCACAAATAACAATTAGTCCAAGAAGGGGTAACCGACTTATCGATCAGTCGGTCAAGAGGGTGCTCAGCCACAGTCTCCGGGCCTTCTTCCATATAACGACGGATAAATTCCCATGTTGCCTGAATACGGCCTATCTGGCCGTCATCAAAATACTGCCCCACTGCAAAGGTGTCCTTCACTCGCACACCATCCATGACATGTCCACGAACATCACACAGATATTTCTGTTGCATGCCACGCCCGATATGCCAAAACACCTCGTCCCATGGCACTGTCAATACACCATTTGGGCCATTATGACGGAAGACATAGACTTTACGCGTTTTCCGGTTAAAACGGATGGGATAATGAGTATACGTGAACATATCTTTCTTAAGTTGACGGCTCCAAGTAAACCATATGAAACCAATAACCATCAATAAAAACAAAATGGAAAAGGCCATATTGATTAAAACATCATTCCCTTGGAGAAGGTCAACCATAAAAAGGCCAATGGAAAACGCTCCCATAATAATGGCAACAATTATCCCAACCAACCCTGCCGTGGTGCTTACCATGCCTCGTAGCCGATCTTTGCGGTCAATAAAATCGGTATAGGTAGAATTGAAGTGAATCAGGCTACCATAGGTGTCTGGAATAACTCCTGGCTGCGGATGGAAAGGCAAAGCCGCATGGCGTTCTGCGCTCTCCAGGGGGCGGTTCAATTTGAAGGGAACATACCAGCCTGTAAACATCGTTTATCCTTCCATTGAGGCTTAATCGCCGTCTTTTTGACCTATAGCTTCCAGCGCTTCACGTTGTTTTATTATGTTCCGGAAGCGGTCTCCGGCCTTATTCTGACCAAATTCAATAGTCCGATCTAACCATTTTTCTATGTCATCAGGCTTAATAAATCCGGCAACAAACATGAAAAACGCCAATACCAAAGAAAGTACAAAAGCACCTAAAGCTATTGCTGGTGCAGCGAAAAGCATTACAAAACCAGCCAAAACCATTCCCCCACCAAGCACCATCATGGTACCGCCATACCCAGGACTGATTTGACGGTTGTCAACCCCATCCCAAAATGCCAACGCTCCACTAATCACCGCCCCGACTGTACCAACCAGTTTGCCAATAAACCCTAACGCAGCAGCACGAGTCATGATTCTGGTTGTACCAAAGCTCAACGGCTTGGCCAATCGTGTGGCTCCCCATTTAATATTCCGTGCTGCTGCACCAGCACTTTCCAAGAGACCGCCTGCCAATGCGGCCAGACCGGACCCTAGCCCCAGCTTGTTTTTAAAGCTGGGGTCTTTGCCGAGCTTTTCCCATGCCGACTTTATGGTGACAATGGTCAAAATTGCACCCACTAGATTGCCACCGGCCTCCAGGTTCGACTGCATGCGCATGCTTGTCTGCATCTGCCGGTCAAACTGCTCTGGGGAGAGGGTGCCCGACATTTCCAGCCGGGTTGCTTGAATGTCCTCGACCAGCAGCAGCCCTTGGTACGGATAACGTTCGCTATTCACCGGGTCGAACAGCCCACGAAGCTCTTCCGAGGGTGCCATTTGCCAGCGCCCTTCCTCAGACATGGCTGCCGTAGTTCGCTGCATGATACTCAGTGTCTGTAACCGCGTCGGCTCCGTGCGCACACTCACCAAGCGATGGTTGGGAGCATCGTGTTTGGCCATCACTCCAAGAATCGCCACCATACGAAATTCACGTTCGCTTCCTATGAGGCGCCCAGTATCCAAATCGTAGAGTCGCTTCAAATGATGGACAAACACAGCACTAAGCTCATAGCCATAACGGCTCAGGTTGGTCATTGCATCCTGTATGTTATTCCCCAGGGCTTTTACCAATTTGTCCTTGAAGGTGCCATACAGATGGCTGGCCATGCCATCCCATCCTCCCTCGGGTTCATAGGCCTGATTAGCCGCCTCCACCCATTGCTCAGCCAAATCATCCTGGTTGAATACCAGCCCCCGGACGATAAAGGCCGCCGAATCCAACGGATTGCTCTGTGCACATTCCTTCAGGAAGTCAAATACCGGTTTACGACCGGAGGCATCGAGCAACATGCTGTAGAGTGCCAAGGTGTATGCGATACCGCTTTCCACATCCTGACGATCAAAATTACACAGTAAGGACTTCTTGAGTGACTCTCCCTTCATCCAAGCCAGATATGCCTCATCCAATGGCCTGATCACTGATCCTTCGAAATCAGCTAACTCTGCAGGGTATGTCTCATTGAGATATGTATTCCGGGCCTCCTCGTCGTACCTATCCAGGTACTTTTCCCAGGCATTCGCGTGAATGGCCTCCAGCTCAGATTCATTGATTCGGCCAGCACGCTCCACCCGGGCGTTCAAGTAAGATAGGCTAGGTGCCCCAGCCGCCATCATGCCGGAGTGCCCCGGAAAAAAGGTTCCCCAAGCGGCCATCAGCGCCTTGCGCTGTTCGCTTTCCTGATGCTCGGCACCATTTTCTACCGCCTGGCGCAAAACTCCGATCATCAGAGCCGATTGATGTTTCTTCTTGCGCTCCGGTTCTTCGGCCCATTCGTTGGCCCGAATCTTGGCCAGCTCATTCAGCTCTGTCGCAATCCCTACCGGGTCATCCAGAGCAACCATCACTGGTGGCATGTCCAGCGGTTCGGCCTGCTCTTCGGCCCAGGCCACCAAGCCCTCAACCTGACTGTCCATGCCATGTATCAATGCGGGACTGTGGCCAAAAGGAGAAATCAATTGGTAGAGGTCACTACGCATCAAGGTGACGGGAGGAAGATTGGGCGACATCCACTGATAATTGGCTTCTGCTACCCGCTCGGCCAGCTCGGCCATTGGCGCAGCATGCTTGGCGCTACCGCCACGCCATTCAGCCAGCGAGAGCTTGCGCATATGATCGCGCCGCTTTGTGCCGCTTTCGTCTACCTGGGCATTGGCGGCGTATTCTTTCCACACCCGCTTGGTCCAGGCGGTATCGGAAAAAGCCAAATAGATATTATCGGCCTGTTCCGCATTGGGGATGGTAATGCAGCGCCCAGGGTAGTGATGCTCCGGGTTGGAGGTGCAGGTGAATTCTTCATCCTGGGTTGGCGGCTGCAATCTGCTGTCGATGCCGCCCTGCGCCTTATTCGGATCCAGGCGCAACAGCACATCGTGCTTGATTTCCGTGACGTAAGGGAACAGATAACCTTTTTCCGTCACCACATAGCCAGACCAGCTGCCACGGGTTTCATTGAACACATACAGATACCCGCCGCGCACCAGGCGCAAGGTATAAGCCTGCCCTTCCGGCAGCGCAATATCCGTTACGCCATCGCCAAATGGCTCGCTCAGCGCGGGGCCTGCAGGTTCTCCGTTGCCGCGGTCCGTACGCGTGACGGCATAACGCAAGGGCAGGATCGGCAGGCCCCTCTTCTGGCAATACGGGCACTCCGCTATCGTCTTGTTGTCTGCTTCGCTCATGGAGCCTCCTTGCGTATGTCACGGTCATCCAGCTCTGCGGCCAGATCCATCATCCTGGCATCATCGAGATCAGCACAGGCCTGGGTATAGGTCATCCCCGGCTCTCTCGCGCGCTTCAGGCAAGACAGAATAACGGGGTGGTCATGCATTCTGGAGTGGAAGCGTACCGCCTGTTCAGCGTATAGCTGGCAGTCGTCGTCTCCCGGCAGTGGCCACTGTTCTGCCTGCTCAAGCAGGTTGTCGATCCATTGCCACAGCACAGCGTTCTGTTCCACGTCAGGAGCTGACAGCATCAGTATCTCCAGCGTGCTGTTGAGTAACGCCAGCCGATCGATGCGCTGCCATTGTTCCTTGCTGAGAAACAAGTGATACACCTTGGGTGCCTCACTCAACTGATGGCGCTGGCTATTCCAGCGTCCGTCGTCATCTGGCCAGGACCATACATGAACCGGCCCCAGTAGAACATCCATTTGCTCAGCGTCCAGCTGCCAGCACAAATGACGAAAAACATAAGGATCGTAGAACCGCAGCCACCAATAGCGCGAATCACCCTGGCGGCGCTGCTCCAGATGGTGCATGAGATGCCTGGCGACCCGCTCCGCCGGTGCATGGCTACCCAGCAGGGCACAGAAGAACGCAACACCACGCTGCCGGTATCGTTCGATCCGTTCGTGCAGGGCCAATCTCGCGTCTTTGGGCATCTCGTCCAGGCGCACCAGTTGCGGTAACAAGTGCGGGCGAGCGTTGACATTGGGCGTGAGCAGCGGCTCACAAGGCAAGTCCGCCCAGGCATCGGCCTCTACGCTCAACGGATTGAGCAAGGCGTACTGGTGCGTCAGCAAGGCGTCTTCCGGCAGAGTATCGGCCGTACTTTGTCCTGCTGGCATTTGGTATTGCCGCATCCTGCCTTAACCCCCTAGCGGTGCAGCGCCGCTACGCTGCTGATCGGCACCTGTCAGTTGCGTTTCGCAGCCGCCTTCCGGCAACTCCGGTATGGCGCCGTCCATCCCTTGCGGGCCGGAAAAGGCTTGCTGTGCGCCCTTGATCTCGACCTTGCCCGGACAATGCACTTCGATATCGCCGCCCTTGATGCGGATATACCCGCCACCGCTGGTGAGCAGGATTTCCTCGGCGGCTTCGATGCGCACCTTGCTTTCGGTCGAGGTGATCTTGACGTCCTTCTCGGCGGTCAGCGCCATTTCGTCGCTTTGGGCCTGGATATCGACCTTGCCCTTGGCGGCGAACAGCTTGATGCCGGCACGTTGCACAAACAGAGAAATCCTGTCGGAGATAGCACCGATCAGGCTCTTGCCTGCGGCCAGGTTGATGTCATCACCGCTGGTCACGCTCAATGACTTGCCCTGGGCCAGATGGGTCGATTCCGGTGTGCTGGCGGCAATCCCTGCCGGTGAGCTCAAGTGCAGCCAAGGCGCCTTGAGATGTGCGGCTTCGCCGCGCCCGGCCTGACTGGCGCCACGAGCAGTGGACTGGTCCTGATCCGCGGCAGGATCGGCGCTGCCGTATGTTCCCTGGGAGTCGTCACTGGCCTGCTTGAGGTTGGTACGCGACTCGAGAGCGTCGGCATTGTGCTGAGTGGCGCTTTCACTCAAGGCGTCAGCCAGGCGATGCGCGCTCGACAGCTGCTCGGTGGCCTGCGTCAGTTCAAGCTGGTCGCCAGGAGCGCCGAGCTGGCCCCAACTGGTCAACAGCAAGCCCTGATTGGCACGGATGGCGCCGTAGGCATCGGAGCGCAGTTCGAAGCCGGTACCGCGGAAGGCGCCGCGGGTATTGCCGTTCTGGTGAATCAGATAGCCAAGGTTGAGCTGGCTCTTGTCATACTCGGAATTGAGGCGTACCCGCTCCTGATCAGTGGCGTCGTCGAACACCAGTTCGTTGTACTTGCCGCCACGATAGGTCTTGGTCTTGAAGCCGGACAGCAGGCCATTGCTGTGCCATTCGGGAGTCTGGTCGCCGTTGTACACCCGGCCAGTGATGAGTGGCCGCGAGGGATCGCCCTCGAGAAAGCTGACCGTCACTTCCTGGTCGATACGCGGCACGAACACGCCGCCCCAGCCGGCCCCGGCATTGGGCTCGGACACGCGCAGCCAGCAACTGGAATGGTCATTGCGCTGGCCCTGGCGGTCCCAGTGGAACTGCACCTTCACCCGGTTGAGGTGATCGGTATGAATCTCTTCGTTTTCCGGACCGACGACGATGGCCGTCTGCAAGCCGCTCAGCACCGGGCGCGGGTGATCAAGAGAAGAACGGTACGGCTGACTGAGGCGCTGAGATTCGAAATCGACCAGGTAATGACCGGTACCGGCCTGCTGGTAGTCGTCACGGTACAGGCTGCCGTCTTCGAGCCCATGTGCCTTGCGTGCATCGTCTATCTGTTGCTGTAGGCTGCCTGGCAAAGTATTGAGATGCACCGATACCGGTAGTGCATTTTCGGCATGAATGGTCAGGCCGAGCACCAGGAACTGGCGTTCGCTCTCGTTACCGCGCTCATGGCGAGCATGCTGGCTGAGCTCGAACCACTGGCCGGTCTGTAGCTGGCGTACCCCGCCAGCCCCGTGAAACCGCTTGGCCTGGGACTCCAGGGCTTCCATACGGTTGACGGTCAGGCGCTCTCCACGTGGATAGTCGTGGTAATAGTACTCGCCGGGATAGTCGTAGACTTCGATATCCGGCAGGTTGCCCTGGTCACGAATGGTGTCCAGACCCGTCCGCTTCTCCAAGCGTGGCTGCTTGTAGTCGAAAGTACCGACGCTGACACGGTTGGGCTGCTGGCGACGCCGACCACCCCATTGGGTGATGGTGTCTTCTGTCTCGGTGGCATCCTGGCGATGGAAGCGGATCGTCTGTGGTGCCACTGGTGTGCAGGTGGCCACATCGTCGGTAATGACCAAACGGTGTCCATCAAACTCTGCGTCTGGACCAGCATGCTCCCAATAATAAAACAGGCCTTCCTGTTCCATGAGCCGGCTGACGAAATGGAAATCTGACTCGCGATACTGTACTTCGAAGGAGCGAACGGGATACTCACGCCGCAGAGCAAAGCGCCAGCGTCCCTGGGCAATGGCGTGCGGTTCGAACACCGTCTCGAGGATCTCGACGACGTTCTTGTCCTGGAAGATGCGGCTGTCGTGGCCCAACTGAAGCATGGTCATCCATGGCACCAGGGTCACTTGGTAGTAATGCACGCCGCCATCCTCGCCAAGCATGGCGACCGACTCCACCAATCCAGACAGCGAGCGGTACTGGCCATCGGCCTGGCGGATGCCCAGTTCGGCGGGCTGCGCGATCAGACTCTTGAGCTCGATATCACCGCGCTGGGAAATGCAATCGAGAGTATAGGAAAACGGTCGCGACAGGCGCTCTTCACCGACCAGACGATGCGGGATCAGATCCGTGCCACCGAGCTTCAGGGTCAGCAGGCGTTCGTGCTGCGATAGCGGCCCCGATAGGATACGGGCCAACAAATCACTGGCATCATCCGTGAACATGGTTCATGTCCCTCTACGCGCTTGTATCGCATGATTATCAAATGCCCTACACAATACAGGAAACCCGGATATCAGCCCATAACAGGGGCCATTCAGGCCATGTAAGCAATAGCGTATTTGCTTGTACGACATCTCTTACACGGCTGCTATCTCCGTGTCGTAGTTGAAATTCTTAAGAGCTAGCGTGACAGTTTGCTTTTGGAAGGATTGCAGCAGGGCATACTCAGGCATCACGGAAGGAGCCCCTTCTGATGATGATTCATAGGCAGCGGAGGAAATTAGGTGGCTCACTCGGAAACACACTCCCGAGCTCCTGAAAGGCGGAAAAACACCATGAATGAAGTGTCCTTCATTCTGGAGCGCCCACCTTTTGAGCTTCTACCAGAACCCTTGGTATCTGCCGCACGCGGCTTCGTTTTGTACCTTGATACCCTTCCTTTCAGTAGACCTCCCAACTGCCCCCGGTGTGGAAGTGAGTCCATCTACATGACATATCCCGCCCATACGATTGGAAATGTGAGAGATAGCTATCTATGCAGAGACTGCGGTAAACAATTCAATATTTTAACGGGTACCCCGCTTCGCCTCATGCGGCACCATGCTAAATGGAGCGATTGGATGCGATATCGCTTCAGCGGCTTATCTCAGGAGCGTATCGCATCGCTGGTAGAAATAAGCAATAAGGCATCACTCAACTGGGATAAGGCCTTCATCCGCGTCATGGAAGCCTATGACAAACCTCTACATGACTGGTGGCATAGCCACCAATCATTGACCTCGACCGAACTTAGTCCGCACGTAAAGATGGAACTGGATGAATGTCAGAAAGCTTTGCACATTCTGTGCTACACGAAGGAAAGAGCATGCCCTGTGTGCGATGCACCCCCAAAGTATGTAAAGAAAGGGAAAGACAGGCGCATTACGGATTATGTCTGTTCGGGTTGCGGGACATCCTATAACAATCTCACAGGAACACCTTTTACCTTCCTTCATAGAATTGATGCATGGCCAAAATTTCTAGAACTAATGGTCAACGGGTATCACGACACCACGCTTCAGGAGCATTTCGATTTCGATAAATCTCGTACCGAATTGTGGCGACGAGCTTTCATGAAATTCTTGAAGCAAGACTGGCCGGTTTTAGCGCATTGGGCAGTCTGGATGTGGTCAAGACGACGAGTCACACCGACATCACTGTAGTACTCAAAAAAACGCAATGAATAGCCGCCCACCGAGGCGGCTTTCTTGTATGTACGGCCCTAGCGATCTCTCGCAGAACAGCACTCAAGGAGCGATTATGCCTCTGTTCCTTACCAATGAAGAACTGGAAGAACTCACCGGCCGAAAACGTCGGAAGGAGCAATGTGAAACCCTCGATGGAATGGGGATTCGCTGGAAGATGAACGCGGCAGGCGGTCTGATTGTTGGACGCCGGCATGTAGAACAAGTGCTGTGCGGCGAAGGAGTAACGCCACAGAAACGCACCCGCCCGAACTTGGAGGTTCTTGCTCGATGAAGGAATCGATCGGCATCCCTAGAGTGTATTGGCGCAAGGGAGCCTGGCGATACATGTGCAACCAGCGCCAGAAGGCCCTGGTAGGAAAAAGTTGGATTTTGCTCGGCACCACTAAGGAGGAAGCTCTAGAAGCCTTCAAAGACTGGGAAGCAAGACTATTTCCCAAGGCGAGCATGGGAAGGCTATTCGACCGCTACGAAGCAGAGATCATCCCTGCTAAGCCATCAGAAGCAACACGGCGGGCGAACAAGCAAGAGCTCAAGCGCCTTCGCCAGGTATTTGGGGAATGCGAGATCGAGGACATCACCGTTCACGACATATACGCCTTCATGGATGCCCGAGGCATCACCTCGAAGACCCAGGCCAACCATGAACTTGCCCTACTCAAGCATGTCTTTCGCTATGCCCAGCGCTGGGGCATCACAGAGCGCAATCCAGCGGACCCCGTCTCCAAGTTCAAACTGATGCCCCGGGATCGTTATGTCACGGATGACGAGTTCCGCATATTCCTGCGCCACACCACCCCCTGGGTGCGTCGATATGCCTTGTTCAAGTACAAGACGGGCCTACGCCAGAGAGACATGCTAACCCTGCGCCTTGATCAGCTGCAGCCGCAAGGCATCACGTTGCGCACGAGCAAGGCCAAGAAACAGGCTGTGATTCCTTGGGATGATGAGTTGCGCCGCCTGGAGGCAGAGATACAGGCTGACAATCTGGCTCGTGGACACCAGGGCCCTACCCTGTTCTGCCGAAAGAATGGTGAGCCCTACGACAAGGATCACTTCCACAGCCGTTGGCAGTACGGGATGAAGAAGGCCATCAAAGAAGGGAAGATCGAACGCTTTACGGAACATGACCTGCGAGCCAAGCATGCAACGGATGCCGAGCGACAAGGGCTCGATGTCCAGGCAAACCTCCAACACAGCGATCGACGCACCACAGAAATCTACCTACGTGCAAAGCAGGTGCTGAAGGTTTCTGCCTTAGATATCGAGGGGCTTCTCGAGGGGTGAAATAGGCAAAATCATTAGGCTTTAGTCTATTCTTTGCTGGTCTCACCGCTAGGGGGTAACGGATATCGTTGCACCCGTTGCACTTTTGGCTGTTTTTTGACCAGTAGAAATGAAAAAGGGAACCAGCTAAGTAGCTGATTCCCTTGAATAAGGTGGCGGAGGGACAGGGATTCGAACCCTGGGTAGGCTATTAACCTACGCCGGTTTTCAAGACCGGTGCATTCAACCGCTCTGCCATCCCTCCGGCTCACGGCGGTGTACTTTACCAGCTTTTCTCCAAACGTCAACAGTTCTGTCCGATCAATGTGTTAGAGCATCCTTTTCTGCCCTCCGGCTAGCGTGTCTGAGTGTCCTAGAAAGCGATATGGCAGGGCTCATGCTTAGCCTGCAGGTTCTAGTGGGCAGAATAAGGTCTTAACTGACGTTTTTGGATAAGACCGCTGCTCGGAAGAAGCCCAGAATGGGCGTCCTGCTCATCGCCAACAGGAAATGGACAGGTATCTCCTGCCCCCTTCCTACAGCCTTGGCAGAGCGGCCATCGGGGTGGATGCAGCCTTTTCGCCCGGCAGTATTCACCACTCATGGCCAACCAGGCCAGTCGCAACGACTTGCCGCCTGCGGGCGGCTTTTTTTACCTCTCTCGTAGCGAGATACATTTGGTATCCGCCAATGGGCCGATGCAGTATCAAGAATTTATATAAAGGCGACAGGAGGCCTGGAGAGTAATGAATACAGGCTGGATGTGAGCTCACGCGGAGGTGAAGGCTTCAGCAATCGCTTCTACCACTACCCGCACCCTAGCGGTATGGGCCAAATCCTGATGCAAAACCATCCAGGCTTCATAGGGATTGGTTCGTTTGCGCTTCGGCCAGACTCGTACCAATTCAGGATCGCGCTGTGCCAAATAACTGGGTAGCTCCCCCAGTGCCAAACCTGCACGTACGAACGTCGCCAGCAGCAAGCTGGAATCGAGTTCAGCAACCACCCGACCTTCTCCCAACGGCTCACCTGCAAGAGTGTCATCCTGGCGTACCGTCACGCCTTGCTGGTACAGCGCGATATCATGCCCTTTGAACCCTTCCCCTTGCTGAGGTTCGCCATGGCTCTCCAGATAGCGTTGAGACGCATACAGCCCTACTTCCCAATTCCCGAGCTGACGCACGATCAGGTCAGGTTGTTCTGGGCGCAGAGTACGCACAGCAATGTCAGCCTCGCGACGAGCCAGGTCGAGCAACCGAGTGGACGTATTCAAGAGCACTTTCACCTCGGGATACTGGGCCTTCAGGTTTTCGATAGCAGGTACCACGAAGTCCACTGCCAATGCATCCGTCGTGGTCACCTTCACTTCCCCAGCTACCCGCTTGTCCTTGCCTTCACTAAGACGCTCGAAGGAAACGGCCATCCGTTCCATCCCCTCAGCCGTCTCGAGCACTTGGCGACCAGCATCGGTTAAAACAAGCCCTCCTGTGGTGCGCAAGAACAGTCGGCTTCCAAGACAATGCTCCAGGCCAGCCAAGCGACGTCCAACGGTTGTCTGATCGACCTTCAGAAACTGCGCGGCCCCTCGTAGAGTGCCGGCCCGCTGCACTGCCAGAAAGATGCGTACATCATCCCAATTCATTCGCCCTCCGAGCTGCAAATTTGCATGCACTGGCTGCACATTCCTGCATTTTCACATGACGAAAGCCTGCATACCATAACGGGACATTGCCCTTCTCTCATCATGAAGCCCGCAGGCACTGCCCGCGTGCTCGGAGCTCTGCCATGCCAAGATTGTCATTCATCCTGACGGTTGCGATGCTCAGCACCTTTGGGCTGATCGCGTCGGATGTCTATCTACCTGCCATGCCCAGCATGACCACGGAACTTGGGATCAGCGATTGGCAAATGCCGCAGACTGTTTCTGTTTACCTATTGATACTGGCGATATCACAACTGCTCTATGGGCCATTGTCCGACAACTTTGGGCGCAAACCTGTACTGTTTATTGGTATTTCGCTCTACATCATCGGCTCTCTGGGGTGTGCTACTACCAGTAACTACACGGTTTTCCTGGCATGGCGCATGCTGCAAGCAGCGGGCTCGGCAGCAGGCTTGGTCATTGGCCGTGCCCTGATCGCCGATACTTGCGATAAACACACTTCGGCCAAGGTTTATGCAATTGTCTATCCGCTGGTCTCTTTATCACCGGCTCTGGCGCCAGCTATCGGCGGTCATCTAGCGGCCACTTTCGGTTGGCGAACTGATTTTTTGTTTGTCGCCGCTTTTGGCGCTCTAGCACTGCTGATGGTACAAACACTTCTACCCGAGACACGCCCCAAGACAGCTCGTGCATACACGCCTCCCTTTGCAGGATATGGACGTGTACTCGGCGACCAGAAATTTCGCCGCTATACATTACTGATATGCTCGATCTACTGTGCCTGGTTCGTTTACCTGACTCAGTCGCCTTTCCTGTTCGCACGCCAGGGATTGAGCGAAGAACAGAGTGGATGGCTGTATTTGCCACTGACGGCATGCATCATTGGCGCCAATCTGCTGGCCAAGCAACTGCTCGACCGCTGGCCGTACGAGCGCATCGTGACAGCAGGCATCATTAGCTTTGTACTTGGCGGTTCTGCATTCGTGATCATGGATGCACTGCAGATATGCAGCACAACCGCCATGATCTTACCGATGTGTCTCGTGAGTTTGGCCAACGGTTCTTCGTTGTCACTCGCCGTATCAGGCGCCATCGCAAGCGAACATGGTCATTCGGCTACCGCTTCGGGTTTGGTCGGGTGCTGCCAAATTGGCAGTGCTGCACTGGTAGCAATGGGCGTTAGCGCACTATTTGGCACTAGCAGCACCGTACTCTCCATCTCTGTATTGGCTCTCTCATTACTGGCCCTTGCAACATGCTTGTCGCAACGGTGCTGCCGGACAGCCGTTTCCAGTCGTTGATACCAAGGATTGGTTGGCCCGGCATTCCTCCTGCGCATCACTCAGCTCTAGTACACCACTGTCGTGGCTACCAGAGCTGAGATTTGCCAGGACACGTCAGCGCATGCCTCTTTACACTCAGCTCAGTACTGGCTGGGTTTTCGCCTCCTCAGAGATAGCTTCTCTCACGGATGCACGTTCACCAATACGCCCCAGATACTGCTGCAAGCTTGGCCATTTGCCCAGGTCAATAGCGAAAAAGCGCATCCAGAGTAATACGGTATACAGATAAGCATCCGCGATACTGAATTGTTCACCCAGCACATAAGGATGGCTGTCCAGCCTTACCTCCAGATGATCTAGCCGTTTGAATAGCTTTTCCTTGAAGATCTCCTTCGCTTTATCAGGAAGGTCTTTGTTGAATAACGGCCCCGCCCCTCCATGTAGTTCACTGGTAATGAAATTAAGCCATTCCTGAAGACGGACTCGCTCCCAGGTTCCACTGGGCGGAGCCAGACCCGCTTCCGGCTGCAGATCAGCAAGGTATTGCAGGATAGCGGGCCCTTCCGTGAGCACTTCACCGTTGTCGAGCAAAAGCGCCGCCACATAGCCCTTGGGGTTGATGGTGTAAAAGTCCCTGCCGTCTGCCGTTCTCTTCGTCTTGTTGTTGACCCTAACCAACTCGAAAGGGAGACCCAGCTCTCTCAAGATGATATGAGGAGACAGAGAGCACGTGTCCGGAGCAAAGAACAACTTCATGAAAATACCTCCTTCAGGTGGAAAGGAGCTCAGTGTGCTCTCTTTAGTTATTGTTTTATAGAAGGAAATATTTTGTTATATAGGCACATTTTTTATACTTGCAGGGACATGGCATTGTGAAAAAGAGCGTTTCTGGCTGCTCAGTCGAAGAGGCCATTCTCCTTGTTGGCGGACGTTGGAGAATGCTGATTGTCTCGTTTCTATTGGAAGGACCTAAAAGATTTAATGAACTCCGACGAGATGTTCCCAATATCTCTCAACGCATGCTGACACTTGATCTGCGCGCCCTTGAAGAAGCAGGCCTGATCCAGAGAACCGTCTTTGCCGAGGTGCCCGTGAAAGTCGAATACCGGCTCACCGATGATGGGCAGCGCCTTCGCCCAGTGATTCATGCTCTACGAGAGTTTGGTCTATGGCTGAAGGAGAGAGACAGACCATAGCCAATGAGCAACGTCTTGCCGCATATCACCCAGAACCAGACAAGACACAGCCCCTGGCAAACCTTTGCCAGGGGCTGTGTAGGAAAGTATGGGGAGCTTCTTGCTTACTGGAGCACTTTCAACTGCTCGATACGGGAGTTGAGCTCGTCGACTGCCTCTTGCAGCTCTTCCCGTTGCTCCTGGATGTCCTCAAGGTCGCCATCTTCCAGTGCTTCATCGAGATCTTCCTGACGATCACGCACTTTCTCCTGACCTTCGCGAACCTTTTCCTCGGCGTCAGCCATGAGACTCTCTTGGGAGCAGTTTTCCTGGATGCCAACCAGAGCACGTTCAAGTCCGCGCACCTGATCCTCGTTACCATGATCCTTGGCGATTTGCAGCTGACGCTGCACTTCTGCTTCTTTGTCACTGCATGGCGAAGCCGAATCATCGGCAACCGCACCATTGGCGAATGCAAGACAACAGCACAATGGGGCCAAATACTTGTACAGACTTCTCATGCGATATCCGTATCCTGGGAATGGGTCTGGGAGCATAGCGTATCGTGTAGCGATCGCACAGCCCGGCCAGCCGCATACAGGGAGGCATGCTTCTGTGGAGAGCTCGACCTTGATCGTGTCGATCATCACCATGGTAGGAAAAAATTGAGGCAGTTATTTTCAGGTCGGATATTTTATTCTTGTTTTCCAGACAAGAGCCTTGAAGTGATATTTCTTATTGCATTATTCACCATCATAACCTGAGGAAAATAATTCTATGTTTGTGCTCATGATGTCAGCATCCTTCATGGAATACTCTGTTGTCATGAAATAGTCCGGCACCCGGCAGAGGTGTCATAACCCTTGACCGCCGGATGCCAGGTGGAATTATCCTGGGTTATTCCCACCAAACAAGACAGTCTTTACAGAACGCGGAAAGTCGTCTCCACATCCTGTCTTCTGGCATTCAGAGATGGCCGCATCCAGCATCTCCCGAGTTTTATCGGGTTCAACATCCTTTAGCACTTTAAATGCGGCACCAAACATCAGGGATATTTGGTGTATCAGCTTTTCTTCTGGCGACATGAGAATAAACTCCAGGCACGATGAGTGAGCTGTCATGATTTACTCTGCATGATCCACACCGCAACTGTATATTTATACATAAATGCTGCACAACCTTCAGATTTTGTAAAGTTAATTTTCTTTTTATGCTTTCTGGTGACTCATCATCTCAGCACAGTGACATTGAGAGACGTCTCCGTTTATCCTCAAGGTCATGGCAACTCTCGGGGAGCTTCTCGCCACAACAGATCAATCACATCCCACAGCGTGAGTGACTTATAGTTTTCAGGCAGTTCAATGGATGGGCTGATGGTTTCATTCCCATTAGTCATTTTGGCAGCAATGACAGGATGTTTTCGACACAGCTTGAATTCAATCTCACGAAGTTCCCATCCACCACGATAGTTATATGGCATGATAAAGTCCCCGCACAACGAACTAGCCCTTAGTCTTGATTCTTATTGACCTTCTTTCCAATAGCGTTTTGTCCGATCTATAAACCATTATCCCAGCATCGTCGCTTTCTCTTGAAAGCCGTTACCGGACTCATCAATGAAACCAGATCATCGAACATGTTGAGGTAGGCAGCATTTCACAGCATGGCTTATTTTGTAGTTGTCAGGTGCTGTGCGATTAATGTCCTATGGGTCGCCATGGCCCCATGTGATTTCTGGACACCTTCATGCAGGTAAGTTGTGGAGCAGTGGAAACTGTTACTTTTTCAACACAAGGTTTCTTAGGCAAAGGAAAGCTTATTCTTACTCATTCACATATATAACAAACTGATTATCAAGATATTTTTCATCACTCCACTCAGATCTTCTCAATCACCATGCCTTACCGAGTTGCAGCCCATTCCAACACTGCTAACATCCTTTCCCGTGGTGCTTCCCTTGCTTGCAAGTGGCACCCACCCTGCGATGCCATATGAGGTCACCGGACGATCTCTGGCCCGTCTGAGTTCAACGGACGAACTCAGGCGGTTTGCATGCTTCCTGCAACGCTTTCTTGTGCGCCCATCTTGCATGCACACCTCTTCAGCCAAGGCGTATACGGATCAAATCACACGCTCACCCGGTTCTGGGCCCCATCACAATGACCAGCGCACCCAGTACACAGATCATGGCTCCCGCCATGTCCCAACGGTCTGGACGCTGGCCTTCTATGCTCCATAGCCATATCAGCGACGTAAGAATATAAATGCCACCATAGGCAGCATAGGCCCTACCCGCAAAATCAACATCGACTCGAGTCAGCACCCAGGCAAACAGCAGAAGACAGGCAGTGCCCGGAATCAGCCAGACAGCAGATTTTCCTAGCCTCAACCAGGCCCAGAAAGCAAAGCACCCTGCAATCTCAGCCAGTGCCGCGACAAAAAAAGTTGGAATCGTCCACATTGATAAGATCTCGTTTCCTCAAGAGTGCGTCTCGTCGTTCCGATGATTTCAATATTTTTCCAGCCTCACAACTGCGCTGGCCACAGCCTTGGTCATGAGGTTCTGCATATCGCAATCCATCGCTATCATGACCATGTGTTCTTCTGGCCACTAAACGAACGTGCCTCGATACGAACATAGCTGGATAGCCATCGGCATGTGTAGGGGGATGAACACTATCTGCCTGGCGTCCAACCAGCGAGCTCGACACAAAGGAATCCATTGTGGATCAGGAACTGGCAAGCGTAGAAAACCGGGCACTGGTATATCGAGCCTTTGGTGAACCGGAAAAGACGCTGAGACTGGAGACTTTCAAGACAGGACCACTGCAGCCTGGGCTGGTACGCGTAGGCATGAGCATGTCCCCTATCAATCCATCAGACCTGATTCCTGTTACGGGAGCCTATCGGCATCGCGTGATTCCCCCCTTGGTAGCAGGATATGAGGGACTGGGGGTCGTCAAGGAAGCACCTCCCACTCACACGCGGCTTGTCGGGCAGCGCGTGCTCCCATTGCGGGGCCCTGGAACATGGCAGGATCATGTCGATTGTGTCCCGGACTGGCTGATCAGTGTACCTGACGATATCCCTGACCACCTTGCCGCGCGAGCCTATATCAATCCCCTGGCAGCTCTATTGATGCTTAAACGCTGGCATCCCGCAGGGCGAAGTGTGATGGTCACGGCTGCGGGATCAACGTGCGCCGGACTCCTGGCTCAATGGGCACTCTCACTAGGAGCGACCCATGTCGTCGGGATATATCGCTCTCCCCGCCATATTCCAGATCTGCAGAAACACGGCATCATTCCTGTCAACGCATGCCATCTTGCAGAAGTCGCAAGCTGGGCAAGAGCCGTTGACCTGGTCTTTGATGCAGTAGGGGGAAATCTTGCAACGATTTTGCTTGGTTCCATGCCCAAGCATGCGCACCTCATTTCCTATGGACTGCTGTCAGGCATGCCTTTTTCCCACCCCATGCATGGCCCTTCCGTGACACGCTTTCATATTCGCGATCAATTCGACGGTCTGCAGCCTTCAACCTGGCAAGCATGGTTTCAGGAAATATGGTCCCTCCTGCGGGGTTCCTGTCTTCCTGAAGTCGAGAGGATTCCATTGGAGAACTGGCATGAAGCACTGACCCTCTTTCAACAGTCAGGCCGCAGGTTCAAGCCGGTTTTATCGTTTCAATACTCGGAATGACGCGGCTTCTTGTCCCCTGCTCAAGGCTTATGTGATGCCGCCGGGCCAACTTCTGCAGCGGATCACCATAACACTCTCCATCATGTTCTCTTTATCCGCTGACCCATCGAGTCGTGTGACATGAACAGTGTGAGGCATTTTGATGAAAATTAAAAAACAGTGTTTACGAACATTGTTTTTATACTACTCTGAAGATTAGATGGTGCCTGCTCAACGATATAGAGGTGTCATTCTTTTCCCCTCAAGCAATGAGTGACCAAGAGTCAGTTCCATGGATCCACAAGGAATCTGGAGGGATGCAAAATGAACAGAACATTGCTGCTGACCCACATGCCTTCTGAGAAACACCACTATCCCAAGGCTCGCATCGTACGTCATGCCTTGCCGTTCTGGCGCCGTCCACGAGCCGAAGTCTCACATCAGCTTCATGACAAGGTCGAGGTTGGCTGCCTTGCACACACTTATCACGAAGTAGTGGGACCTGGAGAGATGGCGAATGCCAAGCGCAGGCTTGACTTCTATGCCCGCTGGAATGGTCTGAAAGCGCCTCACTTACAGATCTGGAAAATTTCCTGACATGGTGCTTAAGCTAGTTCCGCCTGGGAGCCTTCTGATGCCCCAGGCGGCCTATTGAGGACCTAGTTGAATACCAAGTACTAAGTTGAATACCAAGTACTAAGTTGAGTATCAAGTACTAAGCTGAATATCAATGACCAAGTTGATTACCAGATAGTCTACCGGAGAGCAGCGGGTGAAGCCGCTACTTCAGGCAATGGCAAAGTACCTGTACAAGTGCTCTCGGTAAGCTGTCATGTCGTCCTCGACATCAGGCGCCTTGATGACATCGTTGGCGAGAAACGTTGGCATGCCTTCCATACCAACGAATTCCTGTGACTTATGGAACGGGAAGTAGACGGCTTCGACACCAAGACCTTCAAAGAAGTTACCGGGCTCATCGAAAGCTTCCTTCGGTGCGTTCCATGTCAGCGACAACATATAGCGACGCCCCTGCAACAGGCCTCCACTGCCATAATGACGGCTTGGGTCCGTACGTGAGCGACCGTCATTGGCGTATAGCTTGCCATGGCCTGCGGTGAAGACTTCATCAATGTACTTCTTGACGGTCCACGGAGCTCCCATCCACCAGCCAGGCATTTGATAAATGACGACATCGGCCCACAAGAACTTCTCGACCTCTTCTTCGATGTCATAACCATCATCCACTCGGGTTTCCTGGATGACATGCCCCATCTCGGAGAGTTCACCGCGGGCCAGCTCATGCAGGGTGTCGTTGTAACGCCCTCCAGAGTGTGCAAACGCCTTGGCGCCATTGATCAGCAAGATATTCATTAAATCTCCAGAACTAGAATGCATGCGCTCTTGCGCGACGATGGGTCACGAGTCTGACGCGTCACGGCGAATGAATAAACCCGTTAGTCTGCAAAAGACTTTTTGAGCAAATGCAAAAATACGCCGCCAGTAACGGCGGCGTAATCCTGGCGATACAGGCGCAAGAAGGTTCAAGCACTCAAGGTGAGAGCTCGAACTGTCATGGCCGGTTGTCGGCCAGAGACAAATCAACCTGGATACTGCCATCGGTTGCCAAGCCGATATGATCATACAATGAGCCAGGCAACGGTTGAGACTCCGCAGGAGGTGAGACCAGAGCAACAGGCCGACCGCTGGAGTCCTTGATCGCCTGAGTCAGAATGCCGTGATCGATGTGGAAACTACTATCCTCGGCCAGAGCATCAGCCCTATCGGTCGCCTCATCGACACGCTTGAGGACCGTCGTCTCGCTCTCTTCCTCTTCCAATACCGGATAGGACTGCGCGTAGAGCACACCATCAGACCAGCCAAACTTGGTTGGCTCATTGACGATACGTACCTGAGTACCTACCGCCACCTGATCGAACAGATGTTCGACATCCTCGGGCAGCAAGCGTATGCAACCATGAGTCACGCGCATGCCAACACCTTCAGGCTTGTTGGTACCGTGGATCAAGTAACCCCGAAAGCCCAGGCGCATCTTGCGGCTACCCAGAGGATTATCCGGGCCTGGCGGAACCACGCCAGGAAGCGGGTCACCGGCTTCAGCATGCTCGCGACGAATGGATGCCGGTGGGTACCAGGATGGGTTCTTGATCTTGTCCGTGATGGACGTCGTACCCAGCGGAGTCTTCCAGTCCATGCGGCCTACCGCGATGGGATATGTCTGAACGATGTCAGGCTGGTTGGCCGGATAATAGTACAAGCGCATCTCGGCAACGTTGATCACGATTCCCTTGCGCGGAGTGTCCGGCAAAATGAAGCGGCCCGGAACGACGACCTCGGTACCCTCTCCTGGATACCAGATACTTACCTCTGGGTTAGCACGAACCATGGCGTTATAACCTAGCCCGTATTCATGCCCGATAGAGATAAGGGTATCTTCTTCCTTGGCCCTGACGACCAGGACGTTGCCAATCACATCACCGTTTTCAGGCAAGTGGTAGTAACCACGGCGAAGCTCTTCTGCCATGGCAAATGGGGTTAGCAGCAATGTGGCCACACACAGCGTCCAGGCCAAGCGAGCCAAAGGCCGGAGAAAGCTCTTCAACATCATGGGACACCTCTCAAAGGATCCACACAAGCAACAAAGAGCAAAAGAACGCTCACTGCCATATGTCGATTCACTTATGCAGGTTCAATAAGCATAGTCGGCTCTTCTCCAATCGCCAGACACCAGGCCATCATGCGCGCATCTCATGAGAAGAGCGCTTTTACATGTGTGGTGCAGGGACATGGCAGAAATACAGACAATACGGCTCAAGGCCCACTATTCCCCATCAGATGAGTCCTCAGCACGATGTCGTTGATACAGAAGGCGGTACCACGACCGCCCCCTTTCAACACCGCCTACTCATCGGGAATTTCTGCCTCGACCAGTTGTGCCAGCAAGGACAGTGACTCCTGCCATCCGACATGACAGGCCTCTACAGGTATGAGATCGGGAATACCTTCCTGGGTGATATTCAGCTCAGTCCCGCATGATACAGGGGTTAGCGCAACGGTCACCTGCATCTCACCAGGCAAGCCAGGGTCATCGAAGGTGTCGGTATGGCGAATCCGCTCTCCGTGCACTAATTCAAGATACTCTCCACCGAAAGAATGCTTCTGGCCTGTAGTGAAATTGGTGAACGACATTTTGTAGGAACCACCGACACGAGCGTCCAGATGGTGCACTTGGGCGACAAAGCCGTTGGGTGGAAGCCACTTGACCAAAGCAGCGGGATCAAGGAACGCTCGATAGACCCGCTCAGGCGACGATCGAAGAACGCGATGAAGGCGAAGGGTACTGGGCATGACGCTTTACTCCTCTGATTGACTGCTTTCAAGGGAACCACCTTCTATAGTCGAGCAGGCAAGTGCGATTTCGACAACCTGGCCCCTTCACGAATGAAACATCGACGGCTCACCCTGCCTCGCCGCCATGGCGACTGATTTCCACTGTTGAAACCCGTGGACTGGCCTAAAATCAATCTATAGCTGATCACGATGACGATCCGGCGAGTAGCGTCCGTTCTCCGATCAGTTGGGGAATCGATAAGATTCCGAAGCACATGGAATGGTTAAAATTCAGACAGTAAAGTCGAATGAGTTTATAGAGGGCTAATGCACTTGAAGAGCTGTTGCACTTAGAGATCTTTTGCACATGAAGTGCTTTCGTACATGAGGAGTCCTTGTATATGAGGAGTTCTTGTATATGAGGAGTTCTTGTATATGAGGGACTCATGTACTGAAGCACCTGTGCAGTCGAAAATTGATGTATCTAGTCAACCTAAGCTGCACTCGGCAAGTAGCGCCCGGAGGCAGTCATGAAAGTCAAGCAAGCAATGTCGCCCCTGCACGTCAAGCAGGCAATGCACAAGGGCTGTACCTGGTGTCACCCAGACATGTCATTGGCAGAAGTCGCTAAAATACTGCGCGACGAAGACATTGGTGCGGTTCCCATTGGGGAAAACGATAAGCTGATAGGCATGGTGACCGACCGAGACATCGTCTGCCGTGGCGTAGCGCTAGGAGACATTTCCTCACTGACCGCCCGCGACGTAATGACCGCAGGTATCGAGTGGTGCTTTGAAGACGACGACATGAATACCGCCATACAGCTAATGGAGGAACAGCACCTGCGTCGCATGCCAGTGATGAACTTCAACAAGCGCATGGTGGGAATGCTGAGCCTCGGCGATGTTTCACATATGGTGGCCAGTGAACAATGTGGAGAGCTTACTTCAGCAGTAACTGCCCATCACTGAGTGCCTGTTGCCGGCAGAGCGCCACTCTCCTTGTGCAGCCCTATGCAGCATGCACTGCATGGGCTCTCCGTGGTGATGGGCTGTACGGAATAGGCAGTATCTTTTCATCATGAAAAGATCAGGAGGCCGTCACCTTGACGCCTCCTGGTCCCTTGAGATGGCCTGGCTAACCGAGTTCAAAGAGATCAGGCACCAATATCTTCATCGTATTCCTTGTCCTTGTACTCATGGACAGGAGAGTCGTCATCGCAGTCTGCGTCATGCATGAATGTCTGGGTAACATCGACTGCCCCCAAATCCTGAATGGTACGCCGCCCCAGCAATACCGGGTAAATCATATCGTCACGGTCCCGGAGACTGAACTGCTCTTCATAGTATTCTCCTCCGACGCAGACGGTCATCAATACTGCCGGACGACTATCCTCCCCACCCGCGCCGCTCAGCGCCAGTTTGCGCACGACCTCTCGTTCGAAGGTCTTCGACGCCTTGTCGTCAGTTGCCTCGTCTTCCACTTCGACATCGAAACTCACCCAGTCTTCTCCGTCGCGCTCGAATTCCTCGATATTTTCCGCCTGCATTGATGATGTCAATGCACCAGTATCGAGCTTGGCCTTGACTTCAGGCCCCCAGGACGGCTCGATTGTCACTTTCTCCACCCAGCCATAGGTGTTGTGTTTCCCATCACTGGCCATCGCCACATTGCTGATCAGCCCCGTGCTGATCAGGCCTGCGGCAAGGCATGTGGTCAAGGTATGGCGCGTCGACTTAAACATTGTTTCTCCTTGAGGTGACCGCGCGGAGCTTTCCCGGCCATCAAATGTCCTGTCGGCCTGTTCGCCGATCCACATGTGACCGAATGATGCCTGAGAGAACTGTCATCAGAATGAAGATCCTATTCATCTTCAGTTCATATTGCACGCGCCAAGCTTTCTCATGGCCTCCATCCATGCCCTGTCCATCCATGCCCTATCCACCCATGCTCTATCCACCCATGCTCTATGAGCCTACCACCCTGGTTGTTTTTTGTTGCCTGGTCCATTTCCCTTCTTTCTTATCAATATATTGAAAGTACTCATTTGAGAATGAGCCTTGAATGCAGATCGAACGATTAGAGACGCTATTGACCTCCCCCAAGGACAAGGCTGCATTCATTGCTCCAGGCCCCGTCATGTCAAAGACACCATAAATCTGATTCTCACGGATATTGGCAACGACAGTGTCAATGATCCTTTTAATGCGAGGATCGTATGGACGAGCAGCCAGGAAGTAATTGGATAACTCGCCTTTCTTTGTAGCGATAAACAGTTCTTGATGTTGAGATAAAAGTAATTCCATAGGCCATACGGCATGCGCATCGATATCCATATAAACCCCACCTTCCCTGTAGATGACAAGAAGGCGCCATAGATCAGCCTGGGCGGCCCCAATCTGTAATTTCCTATAACAATCGTATATATCTGATGAAAAATTCTCTTTAATATAATTCATTCTATCGCCAGTGGTCATGAAGCGATAGTTAAAATTAAACCCCATAAATCTATTCACCAGATAATTTAAATATACTGGCAAGGTCACTCGTTCAGTGTAATTTGTCTGCCACAAAGTTCTAGGAATACGGTCTGTTTTATTATCACGCAACCATATGGCGCTGGACTGTGCAGGAAGTCGAAAGCGATGATGAGGCATCACACTATGAAAAACATACGAAAAGGCCTTGGATATGGCCCCGATGAATTTCAGAACCCTTCCCGAAGCCAGCCTTAACGTGCAAGTCATAGAGGTACTTCCTCTGTTTCATCTACTGCGACAGCTCTTGCCTCTGTCGCCCGATGCTGTCCACGAATGGAAACCAGGTCAGATATCCAAAGCAGATCCGGAACTGACGACGTCAGCCTGACGGGATGATAAACAGAAAATGATGAAGAAAAGATGAATATACTCATCTATCCAAGACCGACCTGACGATGCCTCCGTCCTTGAGTATTATCCTCACACAACAAAACAGGCAGCGCCCAATGGCACTGCCTGAAGCTACATCATTGAACTCTCGGTATCATTAAGCGATCGATATCATGAAGCTATCGTTACAGGTATCGATATTTCATTGGCTACCGGAAAAGAGCTTAAGAGAGCAGCGGAAGTCCGCCTGTAACACCGCCAGTGAGGCCACCCAGACTTCCCAACAGGCTATTCAAGGAACCCAGAATGAGCGCAGGAGTCAAGGCAATACCTGTATAGGCACTTGCGACCAGTGCGGCAGCACCGCCGAGGAGCAGGGAGCCACCCTCGATGAAGTCACCATATGCATCGTCAAAACTGATACCACCGGCTACGGCATCAATTTCATCATTATTCAGAATACGAAGTGTAGATTCAGACATGATTCCCCCTAGATTTGCGTTGCAGACTGCGATTTTCTTTTTTGAAAAGACATACAGCTTTTAAAATATTGGCGATAAGCCAGCATGAGTCAAAAATATATTGTGTTGTTTTTGAGAGTCATTGTCCTTTATGTAACTTTAGATTGTCTTTTGGAAACACCTCATGGTTTTTCTACTCACAGCGCCCAGCGCCTCATGCAGGTGCATGCATTTCTTCCACGTAACCCAAGAGACAAATCATGCGCCCCTGCATCTAGGTTTCCATTCGCAGAAGAAAAACAAGAACACCGTACTTCATATATAAGAACATTATCCTGCACAACGTTACATTACAGACCGCACTGATCTGTGAAAGCAGCTAGGGTGAAACCGGTATCTCCAGGCAAATACGTGAAGATTCAATACAATGCGCACACATGTAGACGGTCGCGCTCAGCTCAGTTCGGGTGATATCAGTGCTACTCTAATGACATGGAGCTATGAATCTAGGCTCATACCGTCATCGAGAGGTGAAGAAAGTGGACGATAAAGTGGACGACAATGCGCTGATACGAGCAGACGAACCTAGCGATGATGCCAAGTTCCTGTCCGCCGGGGACCTCGCCCATGCACAGAACGAGAGCGGCCAGCTTCTCACCTTGTTAGTTCTGAGGCTGCTGTCTGACAACCGCTACCATGTCAGGATCATCGGGGTAACCAGCCAGCATAATCAGCGCGTCAGCTTCATTGGCGATGAGATTGATGTCGACTGGGATTGCCTCTTTTCCCTGCGCAAACAGACCAAGCGCACCACCTGACAGGTCGATCATCTCAACCGATCACTTTGCTCCTGCCACGGACAGAGGGTCCTGGGTCCAACACAGAAACGGCTGCTCCCCACTACACCAGGTGACACAGTCGTGACTTGTCAGTCAGCCATACGGAGCCGGTCCTGAATTCACAGCGGCCAAATAAAAAGCTCCACTCTGCAGTGGAGCCTCTATTGACACCGATGCACCAAGATCAGCTCAGCGGAAGAAGCTGCCCAGGAAACCGGTCAGGAAGCTCTCTACCGTGTCTTCCAGCATTCCCTGTGCAAAACCCGACAACTCATCGAATGAAAACTCAGTACCATTGATTGAGATAGACGGCTCAAAGCTGAAACCGCCAGAAACGGCGTCGAGCTCATTATCGCTTAAAGTACGCATCGTTGATTCACTCATGACTTTCTCCGGAATTGGAATATTGGTGGTTCAATGCGATTATTTTCGCCCCACCAAGCTCAGGTCAATCTTGAATCGTGAAGTTGATAAGCAATAATTTACAAGGAGTTAGATGGTGTAACTGCCCTCTCGCCCTTTGGCTCTCTGCCTGAGTCATGCAGCTGCCCCACCGCATGCACTGGCACGCAGCTCAAGGAATGTCCTTTCATGGCAAGACATGATCAAGGGCACCAGAACTCCTTGGCAAATCACTTGGCGACTCGTCTTGCGCTAACCACGACACGCCCCTTCTGCTGGCCTGGCTCTGCGATTGGCGCTGGCTGACGAGTCGCTGGACAACCTCTGTCCGTAGGCGCCGTGTCTGCTGCCCTCCACCAACCAGACAGACAATGCGTCATGTCTGGCCGTGCTATAGATCATGCAATAGAGGCTCAGGCCGTCTTGGCAATCTCAGGTACAGAATCCATGTCGATACCAAGACGCAGGCGCAGGGCCAAAGGCAACAGGCGGCGTGCGGAGATGCGATGCCGCGGCATTTCGACGATTCTCGTCTCGTTGCCATAAAGCGCTACATATTCAGCGTAGTTATCGAATGCCTTGCGCTCGATATAATCGACGTAGGTCTCCGCTTCAGTGCCATTGGCAAGGATGACTTCATGGTTTTCTGTCTCGATATGGTAATACGTCACCGTATCGGGCAGCTCATTCCACGAGACATAGTCAATCGTGCCATGGTTGACCAGTGCGCCGGCATTGATGACCAGCCCATCAATGATGACACCGTGGCTGGCGGTGAGAACGAGGTCACGGTTCGGCTTGCCAGGCTCCAGGGCACCTGCGCTGATGCGCACGGGGCGAAGCTTTTCACTGCCTGAAGCCACAGGACGGAAGGTCTGATGACCAATCCATTTCACTGCAACCTGCTCGCCACTCGCGGTCATCACCCGATCACCGATAGACAACGTCTCCACTGCCACTTCACCATCCGGTGTGGCAATCATTGAGCCCGCCGCAAAACAGATTCCAGCTTCTTCAAGCGCGTCTTGCACTTGTTCGGCAATATCCCCTACGGCGTCCTCGATGGCAGGCAGAAGTTCTTCCTCAATCACGTCTTGGATGTTCTCGACGACATCTTCAACGATGTCCTTGATGATATCCTCGATGCTTGTACTCATTGTCATGTCTCCTCGACTGGGTTGGCCTATGGATTACCGGATCACCGGAATTACCATGGGTTATCGTTAAGTGTCAGACCCCCTATCTCAGGATGACATTCATTGCATGTAACTATTTCAAATTACTGCACGACTTCATCCTGGATGATCCTAATCAGGATCGTCTGACACCGCGCTTCGAGTTCACTACGCCTCGAACTCCTGCCTTGTCCAACAGACTTTGTTGTTATCAAGCCCGTCAGGCAGGTTGTTATTATTTTTCAAATAAAACAGGCAATGCTTGATGCATTGCCTATTTCCACCCATACATAACAGGGGCAGGCTGATTAAGTATATGCCTCGCTCGGAAGCTCCCAGCCCAAGGTTCCCCCCAGAAGGCCACCCAATGAGCCCAGGATCAATGCTGGCGTCAAAGCGATGCCAGTATAGGCTCCTGCAATCAATGCACCTGCACCTGCACCCAGTAAAGCCCCGCCTTCCTTGAAGTCTGAATAGGCCTGATCAAAACTGATACCACCAGCGACCATACCAACTTCGTCTTCACTCAAAGTACGAATAGTAGACTCAGACATTACCTTCTCCCATTCCTGCGTTGATCATGGTTTTTAGAGCAGTGACAGCTAGTCAACTATTGTTTGGCAAAGCCATTTCGTCAAACAAAGTTTGTATTATCATGAAACAGTGCTTATCTAGTCTGAAACAACGAATTACAATATGACTCAATGCACCATATAAACACACTTTCCTCTATTCTCATGCGTCCTGAGCATGCGTGGTGCACCAAAAACACGCTTCTTGCGGACTTTCCACGGCAATGACCTGATGTATCGCAATCCCCGGCACCACCACTCCCCCCGCCAAGAAGAAAGATGGTTATAGAGCTGTCGAACAAGCGTGCTGCGACATGGCTAACATCATGTTACATTGCATGCTAACAATCCCCTGGCATGACGATGGATGCTCACATGTTAAAAAGCCTGCTCATCTGCTTTTCCTTCCTTGTCGCCCAACTGGTGCTGCTGAACCACATCGATAACAGGATCAATGCCTCGAGCCAAAGTGCTCGCGAAATTGTTTCTGCACCCCATGCTGCACAGCGAGAACGCAAGGACGATGAAAAATTGCCGACTTCGTGATACTCATCGAACCTGATCGGTAGCCGGCAATAATGTCGATACCACGGTGGCTCGTTCGACCCTGACAGTGAATGACATGTACCAAAGCACGGCATGTGTCATGCAAGGGGTCTGGGCTACGACGCCGAAAAACGTGCGGTCAGCTACTTGGCCAGATCCTTCTTTCACCATGAATAGAATCTGGTTACAGGAGCATCACAATGAAGCTGTATGGATTTGGTCCAACGCGATCACTCCGTGTTCTTTGGGGCTTGGAAGAGCTGGGCATAGAATGCGAGTTCATATCGGTCAACCTCGTCAAGGGCCAGCACCTGCATCCTGACTTCCTCCACCTCAACCCGGCAGGAAAGGTCCCGGTTCTGGTAGATGACGACCTCATTCTCACAGAGTCCGCGGCTATCGTCCTTTATCTAGCGGAAAAGCATCCCGATAAAGGATTACTGCCTGCAGGCTTGAAGGAACGGGCGCAAGTCTATCGCTGGATCATGTTTGCGATGACAGAGCTCGAACAGCCCTTATGGAGAATGGCACGGCATACCATGCTGTATCCGGAAGACAAGCGACTACCTGCTGACATCGAGCTTGCAAGACAGGATTTTGTCGATATGGCCGCTATACTGGACCAGCACATGGAAGGACGACGCTTTATCGCAGGAGACAGCATCACGGCTGCAGATTGCGTGACAGCTTATCTGATGGACTGGGCCAATGAGCAAGACTTGCTGGCCGATTGTCCTTATCTGCTTGCTTATCTGGAACACATGTATAAGCGCCCCACTGCACCGCCACGCATCGCGCAAGCGTTCACAGCGATGGAGAGAAACTAGCTATCCGGAAAACAGCTTCGCCGCTTTCCGGATAGCTTTCCTCTCTACTGGCCCCGCTAGATTCGCGGGGCCATGTATGTATTCATGTCCATAAACCCCACGAAGGGATAACGCTCCTGGTGCTCATTGGGCAAGTATTGCCAGCCTTATCAAGCACCTACCCTCCAAGCAACCGTCTTCCTCCCAACGGTGCAAAAAATACCGCCCCCCAGAAAATTAGCCTGCTACTGGCCTTCTCTTTTCCGAGCCCCCTTTCCCATACACTATTCATCCTGGTTCTCGCTGGGACCACGCAACCTCTCCATTTCGACTTCAAAGCACAAACGGGCTGCGGTGGCACGGGCTTCAAGCTCTGTAGCGAACCTGGCATATACGTGATGACAGGAATTTCGCATATCGACTATTAACCACTCGCGGTCGGGCGTGTTAGGCGATAACGGCCTCGACGTCACTCCATAACGGGACAACATCTGCATTTCCTCTTGCACATGGCAAGGGAAATCAGTAGCACAAAAGAATTAATGCAGTCACCACGCATGATAAACAACCGGCAAAAATGTACGACATTCTAAGATTACTTAAGCATTAGCCGGGTAATTCCTCATTCTAATGAAAAAGAACTACCCGACTTCAGCTTCCGCAGAACACGGCGCATGGCAGCAATGAGAGCTGCAAAATGCTAGCCGCGCTCATCCCCAGTGAAGAATGACGTCATATCAACTCCGGTCGTGTTGGCGGCATTCCAGTAGCCACGAGTTTTCTTGTGCGGTAACTGGATATGGATCTGAGCCTGTCTGCGCAGTATGTAGTTTGGCCGGATGGCCACCTTCTCTTCCGGTCGTGAAGGCTTGGACGCCTTCAGATAGCTGGCAACCGCGCGTGTCAGCAGCCCAGGTCCCGTCTTGCTCCAGGTATTCTCATTATCGCGCGACAGCAGTGCTTCAGCTGCCATCTCGGAGGCTCGCACAATCGCAGGATGTCCTGGAACAGCCGCAATGACGTTATTGGCCAGGATATTGAAAGGCTCTTGAAAGCAGACCAGCCCCACCCCTGCAGGAATGAGCGCATTCCATTTGCCACACATCCGATCATCTGCATCAGCATAGACACCACCATAGTGGCGCAGGTAGCAAAGACGCAGCAGGTCAGCCCCTTCCGCAGTATTATTCGCCAGCCTGAAGGCACGTTCGTAATCAGCCCCGAAAGTGTCTCTCAGGAAGGTACGTGCCTGTTGGCTATCGAAGCGAACATACTCCACATTCGGCAGACTGGACCAGGATTGCATGATCTCCATCACGGTCTCGGGCGGAGTACTCTCATTCCAGTACTGGAACACCCGACGCGGTATCAGGCGCTGCCCGGTATAGGCAGGTGAAGTGGTGTGTTCGGAGTGACGCTCGATCACGGTGCTAGCGGCATGGACGTAGCGAGCCGCCAAATAGTCATCGTATTCACCTGGTGGCAAGGCTGCCTGTTCGTGGCGATACAATGCCAGATCACTCATCAGGCTTCCATGTAGGGAAGTCGAAAAATGACCAGAAGTAATTCGATTGTTCATCCCTCGACGCTGGGCCTCTGAAATGAGGGACCGTGCATCATCTTCTCGTCCAAGCGTGATCAGCGTTCGCAGACGCATGGCGACAATCCCGTTGTCAGGGATGTAGTCACGAGCCTTTTCGAGCTCCTGCCTTGTCGCGCGCAAGCGCCCGCTCTCCAACAGGCTGTGAGCTCGCGTCTGAGTAAACTCATTGTGTCGAGCAGCGGGAATCGGCGTGGAGAGCACTCTGCGCGCGGCGTTGGGCCGACCAACATCCATCAGCAGCTTGGCATGCAACAAGCTGAGATTAACCTCATCAGGCCAATGCCTGCGGCAGAAGCGAAGATAGCGCAAGCCAAGCTCAGGATTGCCGAGTCGCAGGAAACGAGCAAGCTGAAGAGCTTCCTGAGGGGAGCGCCGCTGGCGTTTATCGCGACGCAAACGATCGAGCGCCATATGCGGCCCATCCACCAGCAGCGCAAAATCTGCCGCAACCGAAGCCTGCTGGGCCTTCGGGATATAGCGCAATAGACGCGATGCCACCACATCAGCCTGTTGGCTACCCAGCGAGGTCATGGCTTTGCGAAAAAGCGCTAGAGCGACGGGGCCCCGGCGTGGGCCACTATCCAGTATCCCGGCGAGAGCTCGATGTGCGACTTCTGTATGCCCCAAACGCTCGGCTTGCCGGAACAGCATCAGTTGATCTTGTTCCGGCAGTTGGTCGACTCGGTCTCCCAGGAGCTCCAAGGCCTCCTCGCACAAGGATGCAAGTTCCGAAACCTTGGCAAACTTCACTGCCTGCAGGAGCTCCGCTGCATCAGCGGATGAAAGCAATGCACTATCGCGCACTGTCGACAACAAGTCGGGTAATGGAGACGGCTCTTGACCGTCAGCTGCTACATTGGCCAGATCCATCCGTACGACGCGGGCCTGGCGATGTTGCGGATGATGGTGTCGTAGATGTTCAAGCAGTCCCCTCGCAGCACGGAGACGACCATGATTGCGATAGAACTCAGCAGCAGCCAGCAGCACATCTGGCTGGTCCGCCCAATGCTTGCGTAAGCGCTTCAGCACTTTCAATGCTGGCAAGGTGAGTCCAAGCCGCTGCAGGAGATTGAACTTCAAAAGCCGTGGCCGAAAGTCGTCGGGCCAACGCGAGATGGCTATATCAAGGCGTTTCAAGGCCCTGCGAGGACGGCCAGCCGCTGCCATGGACTGGGCAGCAAGCACAAGAAACTCGGCATCATTCGGCTGTGCCTTGGCAGCTCTTTCCGCTCGCATTCTGGCGGCAGCGACCTTGCCCTGACGCAAGGCACTTCGAACCCATAGGCGCCGCACGCCAGGATGAGGGCTACCCGAACGCATGGCCTGGACAACCAGCATTTCTGCCTGGTCCAGGTCTCCTACTGTCATGGCGCGTTGTGCCTGCTGGAAAACACGCTTTTTCTGCTCGGCATCCCCTGAGCGGCTTTTTACCGTTACATCGTCCATAGCTGCACTTGCATCAACCTGTCATTGTACTTTCGACACAGAGGTACATTGACAAAGATCACCGGCCAGAAGGGCATGAACCGTATCCGGCCGGTGCTTTGTCGGTATCACTCTCGTGAACCTTCAGGCCTTGCCAAATACTTATTAGGCAGTCTTGGCCATCGGTGCTTCATTCAGCTCGATACCGAGGCGCTGACGCAGGGCCAGGGGCACCAGGCGGCGAGCCGAAATACGGTGGTGCGGCATCTCGACGATTCGCGTTTCAGTACCGTAGAGCGCCACGTACTCGTCGTAGTTGTCGAACGCCTTGCGCTCGATATAGTCGATGTAGGTCTCTGCCTCAGTACCATTGGCAAGAATGACCTCATGGTTTTCTGTCTCGATATGGTAATAGGTCACCGTATCGGGCAGCTCATTCCACGCAACGAAGTCAATGGAACCTTGGTTGACCAACGCACCTGCATTGATGACCAGCCCATCGATGATGACACCATGGCTAGCGGTCAGAACGAGATCGCGATTCGGCTTGCCAGTTTCCAGAGCACCTGCGCTGATGCGCACGGGCTGCAGGTTCTCATCACTGGAAGCCACGGGGCGGAAGGTCTGATGCCCGACCCACTTCACGGCCACCTGCTCACCACTCGCCGTCATCACCAGATCACCAATGGCTAGTGTTTCCACTGCCACTTCACCCTCAGGTGTGGCAATCATTGAGCCTGCAGCGAAACAGACAGGGGGCTTGTCATCATGCGGATTGCCTGCATGAGGAGGTTTGCCCGGTACGCCAGCATGAGGGGGCTTGCCCGGCACACCAGCATGAGGGGGCTTGCCTAAAGCCTGACCATTATTTGTTTCGTTAGCCATAATGTATTTCCATCCTTAGTTTGCTCATCAGGGTTATATATCGGCGCAAACTCACTTCCATTTTTGTATTGAGAACATCACCGGCTCAACGGCTGAATGAAGCACTCAACAAGAAGTTATTCATCTGCGCCGAGGATACCCTAGCATCAATTCTTCCATGCTCTGCTACAGATTTCTTGCGCCTCGAAGACATAATCAGCAGTGGCTAAGAATACTTGTGGCATACGATATACTTGTATCTACATGACTGTATATTAAGGAAAACTTGTGTAACAAATACCCTATAATTCTTCTTCCGCATTACAGTATTGTCATAGATTAAAAACGAGTCAAACACCGGTCGAACAGACATATGCTGGATGTCCGACCGGCGCTTTCATACAGCGATTTCTACTCGACCAATAGTTAAGCTGTCTTGACCATCAATGATGAATCATCCAGCTCAATACCGAGGCGCTGACGCAGGGCCAGGGGCACCAGGCGGCGAGCCGAAATACGATGGTGCGGCATCTCGACGATTCGCGTTTCAGTACCGTAGAGCGCCACGTACTCGTCGTAGTTGTCGAACGCCTTGCGCTCGATATAGTCGATGTAGGTCTCTGCCTCAGTACCATTGGCAAGAATGACCTCATGGTTTTCTGTCTCGATATGGTAATAGGTCACCGTATCGGGCAGCTCATTCCACGCAACGAAGTCAATGGAACCCTGGTTGACCAACGCACCCGCATTGATGACCAGCCCATCGATGATGACACCATGGCTAGCGGTCAGAACGAGATCGCGGTTCGGCTTGCCAGTTTCCAGAGCACCTGCGCTGATGCGCACGGGCTGCAGGTTCTCATCACTGGAAGCCACGGGGCGGAAGGTTTGGCGCCCAACCCACTTCACAGCCACCCGCTCACCACTCGCCGTCATCACCAGGTCACCAATGGCCAATGTCTCCACCGCCACTTCACCCTCAGCCGTGGCAATCATCGAGCCTGCAGCAAAGCAGATGACAGGAGGAGTAACAACCGGAGGGGTCTCGACGGGCGGGGTTTCACTGGGAGGGGTTTCGGTTACAGGAGGCGTTTCACCGACAGGAGGCGTCTCACCAACAGGGGGAGTCACTTCTGGCGGAGTCACAGAGGGAAGAATCTCTCCCAGCTCTGAGTTGTTCGTTGTTTCATCTGCCATGACTATTCTCCATCCACGGTTAGTACCAGGGGTCCAGATATTTTGAACGGCAACATTTATCCATTGTATTTGCACGCAACATGCATGCGTGAGGTTGCAGAAGATCAATCACTATCCTTTACAACCAATGGCAACCCTAGCACCTGTTTATTTCGCACCTATCCTGGATTTACCACCTGAAAAGATGTAACAAACCAATCCTAAGTAAATTTGCGTGCAAAATATATATTATCCATATATATCAATAAGTTGACATGTAAAAATAAGATCATTTACTATCTGTCACACGATTTTTAGTCGGATTTCCCTTCACACAGAAAAGTCTATACACCTGTCTTTACATGTTTGACATTTTAGCCAATAAAAGCCTGAAAACCGCACAACAAAATCAGCAGTAATTAACTTTTTGAAAGACTCATTCATACCGTTTCAGTCACTTTGTTCTTCATATCACTAATGTTCTATTCCGCATGTCCTCTTACCTGATGACACCAAGGGATACGAGCTTGAGATAATGTAGCCTGCATGAAACCCTCTTGTGCTATTTCGATCAGTGCTTTAGCGTGAAAGGGCATGGATGCGCATGTCGCGCGTCCACCAGGAAGGATTGCTGCCCTTGTTGCAACGTGTCCTGACCGCCTGTCTGACGGCTCTGCTCTTCTGGGTCATGCTACCGACCGCATTCGCGGGCGAGGAAGACGCGCGCGTCTCCAGCAAGGCTCTGACAGCATCCACATATGACAACGCCTTCACGACGACGGCACTATCCGACGAAGGGAGTGAAGACAGCGAAGCGCTCATCGGTTTCGCTCTCCCAGCCTCCTGGTCCGCCAGGGCAATAGGCAATGCATTACGCCCTCCGGCATACCGCAGCCCTCACCGCACGGGCTATTCCATCCGCGCTCCTCCGCAATAGCTTCTGCCCCCACCTGACGTCCGGCTTTTCCCCAAGCCGGTTCATGACAGCCGCCCCATCGTGAATACGTGGGCGGAGCAGAGGCTGCTATATGAAAATTTTGCCCTTATCAAGACTCAACACTGCAGACCACTTGGTTACTCCCTTGGAATTCGACGATATTGAGCAGGATTCTCCTGCCCTGAGTCTCATGACAGACTTCCGTCAGCACCGCCCTCATACTGTCAGTGCTGAGACTCCGGCACTCTGGGTAGCCCGGTTGATGGCTACAGAGGAGGTGGATGGCAAGCTGGTCATCGACCATCACCGCAATCTGATTGGCTTATTGACCCTGGAGCGCCTCTCCGAGCAGAGTCTGCTCGCAGCACAGGCAACCTTGAGTATTAACCGAGAGAGCCTGACGGCTGCCGACCTGATGCTGCCTCGTGCGGCCATGCCTGCGCTTGATTACAAGGATCTGGCAAAAGCCACCGTTGCAGATCTGGTGAGCACTTTGCAGGAAGCTGGCGAACCCTACTGCCTGGTGCGGAATGATGAATACCAGCAGATCCGTGGGCTGATCTCTCTGCGAGAGCTTTCCGAACGTCTTCATCAACAGCTAGCGCTCAAGCCAAAGTCCTCGGTTCTCAAGGTCCTGAGCCATACCCTCAACTGAGCATTCCATCTCTTGCTGCGAGGCAGGCGGGCCCATGGGCCCGCTCTTCTTCATATGGTATCCGCCACACAAAACCTGTAAAAATCCCCACCTAATATCGCCACTTTCCTACATCTCAAATCAGCGATGTCTTACAGCGACACCACCAACACTAGACTAAAGTAGATGCGTGACGTAGAAGGCTCACCAAGGATGGGGACCTACCAAGGATGGGTATCGTGCCAAGGATGGGTACCGTGCCAAGGATGGCAGCCGCGTCACGACAGGACGCAATACTAGCCCGCCATGGATGGCTCTTGCCCCTGATGTGTGTCTCCCGCCTTTTCTGGCAACTTCCTATATTCGCCATTCCTGGCACATCATCTCCAGGCGTTGCTGCCATGATGGCCACCTGCGTACTTCCTGGAGTTGCATAGTCACAAACAAACAGGCAATGCCATCTGGCATTGCCTGGAGACCGGTTCAGAAAATGCAGCCCAACCGGGGTATATCGAGAACCAATCAATCAGAACAGCAAAAATCCTGCTCCTGTACCTGATGACATGCCTGTACCAACGCTGACGGACACATCTGCCCCGGCACTGGAAGTGACATCGGCTTCGGCACTGGATGAGACATCCACACCTACACTCACTGAGACCTCCGCACCGGCTGAAACCGTGACACCACCAGAAACCGCATTGACTTCATCATCACTTAAATGACGCATAGTTGACTTGCTCATTGTGCCCTCCGAACCTGCATAGGTGTTGCTTATTGTGGAATGGTCAATCAACTATTGTTGAGGCATCAGTCCAAGTCAAACTCAGATTGTTTGATTCTCAAATGATCAATGTTCATTGGTAACTTCATGCAACCAACATGTTTAGCAGCTATCACAATCACCCTTCGGGGAAGGCCATTGAAGAGGCAGCCAAGGCATCATGGTTACCGATAAAAATCATCTACCAGCGCTCTTGCCTGAGCATATAGCCCTGCATCACCAGCCTGCATGCCCCCCAGCAATGCCTGCTTCTCAGCCATGTAGATCTTGGCGAACCCCGGGTCTCTATCCACAATGGAGCGGGTGTTATCTATCAGATCGGCATACTTTATGGTCTGAGCCTGTGACGATATACGCGCCAACCGTTCCCTTTCCAGAGCCTTACGGTGGGCACGGTTGCCTAGCTCGGGGTCAACATAATGGTCAGTCAATTCGAGTACGTACCCTGAGATTACCACCCCGAATTCAAACATGATGTCATCATGAGTCACTGAAGTGTCTTCCACTACATCGTGCAAGTAGGCAGCCGCGATCATCTCCTCACTCACCCCCGCTACCTGCACGACCAATTCAGCCACTGCCGCAGGATGATGCCAATAGGGCTCTCCCGTGTATTTTCTTTGCTGACCTACCGCCTGGTGGGCTGCTCGGCTATACAAGGCTGCTCGATCCATCAACTTCATGCAAGTTCCTCACCGCAATGAAAACCACTAGCAGAGATGACACATCCACAGCCTATGCACAATAAAAAAAGACAATGCCAAGAGGCATTGTCCAAAGCATGCGAGAGCATACCTACCAGGGAAACACGCTAATGAAAGCCTTTTTGATGACATTTCACCGTGACAACTGCATTGTCAAAAATGCCCTATCATCGGCCTGAGACATGCCAAGGCCTTATGAGAAACTGGCAAAACCTTCCAGAATGTCGCCGAAACTGTCAACAAAGTTCAAAGCAAATGTTGGGCTTAGTGCTGTTGACGTATAGCTTCCTGCCAGCAAGGCTCCAACAGCAGCTCCCAGTTGACTTCCATAGTCTATGAAAGACTCATAAGCCTGATCATAAGTTGCACCACCAGAGACCATGCCAATTTCTTCTTCGTTTAAGGTACGAATCTCAGATACATTCATGATGTTCTCCAGAATATCAATTAATAATGGCCATGCTGTTGGACCCATAAATTTTCTTGGCTACCACAATATTGTCGAGCAGAGCGTCCACGTCAATCATTAACTGTTTAGTTTTAGAAGAATACTTTCCATCATGTAACATAAAATTATTTTTATAAAGAAAAAAGTAAATAACATGCAGCATATAATTCTCTTTATCACTTTATTAAAACAACAATTCTTAGCCAAGAATTATTACACCAAGGCATTCACCTCATGCAGGTTTCCATATATAGAGAAAATTTCCCATATATACGTATCGTCATTATCTTACATGTTAAACAAGAGATTTCTTACATACCAATCTCTTGTAATCGTCTAATATAGCAGATGAATATTCTGGTATCCCTTCAGATATTCCCTGCGAACCTTACCCCGGCTGAGGCCGGGGTCTTTTATTCTGCCCAGTCTCACGCAAGGGTTCCGCCGCACATCGCAAGTGATATGCTGGTAGGTGCTGTCATCGAGATACTTCACGTGCTGCGGGGAGGTTCGCCTGACCTGCCATGCCGAAAACCATCATAGAACAACTTGATGTCTATACATATATTCACATCATGTTAAGGCAAGGCATGCCTCAACAACATGCATAGACAACACTATTTGACAAAAATAAACCATCGGAATCATATTTCCCCATAGGAAATACTTTTAGAAAAAATCTTTCTCTCACGGCCTCCTTGACTCACCACTTATTTACAAAAAATGTACAGATTTAACCCTATATCAGCCTACCATGGACCTCGCAGGTCAAAACTATTGATAAAGCTATGGAGGGTGTTATGTCCGTTTCTACAATTCGAACGCTGGACACTGCTGAAATCGATGCTGTTACCGGTGGCAATAAGTACAGCCTTGAGCTTTCTATCCCGGACTTCAACTTTGAACCCATTCTCGAGTTCCTGGACACGGAGTTTTCCATCAACTTCAACTTCAGTGACATCAGTCTGGACTTCAACTTCTAAGAGCCTCTGATCTCAAGGAAGTGCGCGCAACATCCGTTGCGATATCTGTTACAGCGAAGACGATGCATCAATGCACATCATGCTACGATGCATCGTCTTTTTCATTATAAGCTGCATAATAGAACTGATATCTTTCTTCACACCTACCAAACCGATCTTTTACTCTCTCTCCTACTCTCTCCCCGGTCCTCTCCCAATATAATGCACTCGCACTTGGCTTTTTCACCACTTTCTTGACCTGCATCACAAATGCTCTTAAGACACATCAATCCATCTCTCTATCGGGCCTAGTCTGAAGAAAGCGATATCTCCTGCTTGCTGCAGGGAGGCCATATGAAACGCCTTGATGAGAGCACCATTCCCTGGCTGGTACTTGGGCTGCCCATCGCGCTGGGACTTTCATGGATCACCCACGGCAACGGGGTCGTCGGAGATGACCTCGAGCGCAACATATCGATACCTGCAGAGTTGACCATGCCGCTGCAGGTACAAGCCGCTTATAACGACACCCAGATCTTCATTCGCTATCGTTGGCCCGCAAAACGTCCTCATATCTATCACGACATGCTGCGCTACGAGGACGGCAAGTGGATACGTCATGGAGACTCCACGCCTGGACCCAACCCGGAAGGTGTCTATGAGGATCGGATTGCCATGCTACTGGATGACGGGAGCGTTCCCGAATTCGGTCGTTATGGCGGCTATATCACTATTGGCGACCAGATGCGCTTCTTCAGTAATTCAGCAAGTTCTGAAGAGGTCGCACAGCACCCCTATCTCGGCCAGAAAATGGGCCATCAGGATGTTCGCAAGTACCTGCCTGCGACTCGAAATGACCAGAATGACTGGCGCAGTGTCGTTGACAGCAAGCTCCTTGCGGCTCAACGCGAGGCCGGCTACTTCCTGGACCTATGGCACTGGCGTGCAGGGCGCTCCAATCCCATCGGCAGTTCGGATGACCAATGGGTCGGTGAATATCGCAACAGTGACGAAGGTGCGGGCCCTTACACCACCAATTGGGATAGTGACAACAATAGGCCTCTCTGGATGTTCAATCCGCAAACCACCGGGCAACGGGCCTTGCGCTGGGAAGATGTGATATCGGACCAGGTCGATTTCGACAGTTTCTACTATCTCTCCGAGAATATCGCGACGGATTTCGATCCAAGCCACCAGTGGCAGAACGGTGATGTCATCCCCCGCCGCCTGCTACGCCCTCCTCAAGAATCCCGGGGCAACATCTCCGTCCATGGCCAGGCCCGCTGGGGGAAAGGTTTCTGGGACGTGACACTGGTCCGAGATATGGATACCGGCAATCCACTGGATGACAAGATTCTGAAGGAACAAGGTCTCTACGACATCGGCATTGCTGTCTATCGCAATGCCACTGGCAGCCGCTGGCACTATGTTTCCCTTCCGCACTCTCTGGGGTTGGGTCGAAAAGCGGATATCCAGGCAACCGTCTTTTCTGGCAGCTCGCCAACCTGGGGCAATGCTTGGTTCAAGATGACGCTGTTCTACCCGGGGCAAGTGAGCTGGCCTCTGCTTACCAGTACAGCCCATGCCGGTGCCAAGGACATCGCCGAAGGCACTCCGGTGCGCGCTCGCCATAGTGAGGAACAGTTAGCTCACTATGGTGTGGAAATGGAGTTCAACAATGCCATCACCACCCAGTGGTGGATGACCCTGATTGCCGGACTCATCGTCATGCTCGGCGTGACGATCGCCTTGCTACCCGGCTTTCGTTCGACTCATGAAGGAGACATCCCATGATCAGCATCCATGATGTGCTCATCTACATTCCATCGTGGTTCTGGGCACTATCTACTCTCATGGTTCTGTCCGGTTCCTGGCTCGCCAGCCGGGTAACCAATACTCGCCGTGTCCCCGTCCGGTCTGACACTTCTACCCCCCATAAAGGGCATCGGCCATGACCGGCATGCACCACATGCTCGTCCATTTCCCCGTGGGGTTCTGGGCGCTGGCCAGTCTGATGATTCTGGTCGGCGCTCTGCTCCCTGGCCGAATTGCCGAGCTCTGCCGCGCCACCCTGCTTCCAGTGTTGATCCTCGGTTTGCTCGGCGCACTGGCTGCTATCATTACGGGCTTCATGATCTGGCCATTGGAGGCCAGCACTCACAGCCCCTTGGCGCGAAACCATATTCTGATGTCTCTATGGTCGCTTGGCGTCTTCAGCATGATCACTGTACTCGTCTGGCGAGCTCGTCGTGCCGCATTCGATGGCAATCGACGCTGGGCATTGGTGATTCTCGCGCTGCTCGGAGTATTTCTATTTGCCGCTGCAGGCACTCTAGGAGGGCATCTGGCTGGAGCTCCAACCATGTACTCCGAAGCTCTGGGGCTGATGGGCTGGGAGGTCTACACCACTTTCTACAGTCCCCTCTGGGCTATTATCATCATGCTGTTCATCGCTCTTGTCCTGGCACTCCAAAGGTTCTGGCAGCGCTTTTTGCCTTTTTGACATCGGAGCCGAAAAATCCTTTCATCGAAACCGGCAGAGCAGCAAGCTCACTGTCTTTCCTTCAAACCAATACAGGCCCCTTAATAAAGGGGCCTTCTGCATATGCACTGATATACCTCTATTGTGGTAGGACAAGTTGATCAAATGTCGCCCCCACTTTGCATCATCACTTTCGAAGGTTACTCTGAGACCCAAAATATACTGCTGCCAACAGAAGCCGCAGCTTTCGACATATCGAGAATACAATACGCAGAGAACACAGAATGAAGTTATGGATATGGACAACCATGGGAGTGATGATTGGCATCATCATGGGGGTTGCAATCGAGGTCTGCTTAACTTTCTAGATGTGTATATCAAATCACGCTGCATGCCTTTTGCTCTCATGAAAAGCCTGGCCAAACGACTTCATGAAACAAAAGAAGGCAATGCCTCCAGGGCATTGCCTTCAACTACATGATATTCCAGGTGCTTGAGTGACGCTCCAGAAGGCTTATGACAGGAGCGGCAGCCCTCCTGTCACGCCACCTGTAAGACCTCCTGTCAGCCCGCCTAGACTCCCCAGCAGACCAGTCAGAGACCCGATGATGAGAGCAGGTGTCAGAGCAATACCCGTGTAGGCGCTAGCAATCAGGCTAGCCGCACCGCCACCGAGCAGAGCACCACCTTGCATGAAGTCGCTATAAGCATCATCAAAGCTGATACCACCGGCAACCACGTCGATTTCATCGTTACTCAAAACACGTAGAGTAGACTCAGACATAACCCCTCCAGATGCTGCGTTAGTATTAATTATTTCTGGACCGCATGATTGACTATTGCCGACGCCACTGCAGACGTCAAACGGATATCGTTCTGTTTTAAATCATTATCTTTCTTTTCGTAACGTGACGTAACTTGCATCATGCTTTTAATATCATCCACTGCACATGCATCATAATCCCCCTACACTCTCGCCTAAGGCCAACCATTGGCGATGCTGATTCCGGCAGCCACTTATCTTTTTTCCTGATAAGAATATCTGGATTTAATATTTTTGGTTATTAGGACACCCAGTACTCTTGCCCTTTCCCAAGCAGAAGGTAAATGGACATGGAGTGGCAAGGCTGGGTGTCTCTTGCATTGATGGCAAGCGCATTGCTGACATTGGTTTTCACCCCGATCAAGCCGTATCTGGTCATGATGGGGGTTCTGACCATCTTGAGCCTATCCGGCATCCTGGATAGCAGTGCTGTACTTGCTGGGTTCAGCAATTCCGGCCTGATGACCGTCGCTGCCATGTTTGTGGTCGCAGCTGGCATGCACGCCTCAGGTGCCGCGGACATGCTCGTCAACCGAACACTGGGAACCCCCAGAAATGAGCGTACGGCATTGCTACGCATTTTCGGCCCGGTCACTCTGCTCAGTGCTTTTCTCAACAACACGCCAGTCGTCGCGACCATGATCCCGGCCATCCATACCTGGTCGCGCAAGATCGGTATTGCACCATCGAAGTTGATGATCCCTTTAAGCTATTGCGCCATCCTTGGCGGAACCCTGACCCTGATCGGCACTAGCACCAACCTGATCGTCAATGCTCAGTATCAGAGCCTGACCGGAAACGATGGCTTTGGAATCTTTGCTATTACGGCTATCAGTCTTCCTGTGGCTGCGGTTGGCCTTTTCTTTATCTGGTTGTTTTTCCCTCGCTGGCTGCCCAATCATGAAAGCCAGTCGGCGTTTGCCAATCTTCGTGAGTTCACCCTGGAAGTCACCGTCGCACACGATGGACCATTGGTGGGAAAGACCATCGAGGCCGCCGGACTCCGTCACCTCAAGCGTGTCTATCTGGTGGAAATCGAGCGTGATGGTAACGTGCTCGCAGCGGTTTCCTCGGAAGAGCGACTGCGCGGAGGTGATCGCCTGGTCTTCGCCGGGGACACCGAATCAATTTCTGACCTGCTGCGAATCCACGGTATCGTGCCATCTGCCGAAAACGGCCATTCACAGGCATTGATGAAACAGCGACCTGAACGCTGTCTTGTCGAAGCTGTCGTCTCTCCCCATTGTGCTGCTGTAGGCCATGCCATTCGTGATGCCCGCTTCAGGGATCGATATGGCGCTGCTGTACTGGCCGTCGCCCGAAATGGCGAACGAGTTCGTGGCAACCTAGGTACCATCAGACTCGAAGCAGGAGACACCCTGCTGCTGGAAGCGCGCCCCGCTTTCATCAGCCGCCAGCGCTACAACAAGGACTTTCTCCTGGTCAGTGACCTGGATGCAGAAACGCCGCGTCATGGCCGAGCCTGGCTGGCCTGGGCAATCTTGATAGGCGTCATATCCTTGGCCAGCTTCGGGGTCATCAGCATGCTCAATGCCGCTCTTGTCGGCGCAGGCCTCATGCTCATGACTCGCTGCTGTTCGATCAGCCAGGCTGAGCGTAGCCTGGACCTGAGCGTGATCCTGACCATCGCCGCTTCCTTCGCATTGGGGAATGCACTCGAGCAAACCGGTGTCGCCGAGTACCTGGCATCCAGCATCATCAACCTCAGCGGAGGGCATCCCTGGCTCTTGCTGGTACTGACCTATGTCACCGTATCACTGCTGACGGAAGTCATTACCAATAACGCTGCTGCCATTCTGATGCTGCCCATCGTACTGCAACTGACTGAACAGTCAGGATTGAATAGTGAGCCTTTTGTCTTTGCCATCATGATGGCTGCCTCGGCCAGTTTCGCGACACCACTTGGTTACCAAACCAACTTGATGGTCTACGGCCCGGGAAACTATCGTTTTGCCGACTTCCTGCGTGTTGGCCTGCCAATGAATGCCATCGTGGGTATAGCGACACTGACAGTATTACTGCTTGGATGGCCACTGGGTAAATAGTCAAATGAACCACACAAACCACACAAACCAACCAGTTCGACAACATGTGTTACCACATATGACAATTAACCAACATCCGGATGTGGGTTTCTTGATCATACTAGCTGCTTCGAATTGCATGTAGCGCTTATGAGTGCGGACATGGAGTCTATGTTAAGGTTATGAGGCATTTTCACGACACCTGCATACAAGCGTTTGAATATACATACGTGCGTTTGAAATGCAGGATCGCCACGTAAAAGGCTTATGAAAATAGCCACCCCCTTACAATAGGCAGCATGCCGAATGTAATTGTAAGCATTATCTACAAGCACTTTATATGTGTACGCATATAAGTAAGAACATAAGCACTTCATATAAATTCAGCATATAAGCACAATCGCCATAAACCATTCACGAGGAAGGGATCACCCAATGAAAACTGCACGTATGCTAGGTGCCATTACTCTATTGACGACGACTGCTTTCAGTGCCCAGTCAGCGTTGGCTTACCAGGCTGGTGACATCTATGTCCGCGCAGGTTTCGAGAAGACCGATTCTTCTTCGAGCACCTTCAAGGTCGACAGTGAAAAGCAGAGTGTCGACGATGACATCGTTTTCGGATATGGCGCAGGCTACCTGTTCCACAACAACTTCGGTGTGGAATTGAACGGCAGCCAGACTGCAAAGCAGGAACTGAGCGGCCATGGCACCATCGAGAGCACCCCGGTCAACTTGATGCTCAACTACTTCCCGCTCGGTGGACATGTGTCACGCATCCAGCCGTACGCCGGTATCGGTGTCAATTACACCAACTTCGACACTGACAGCAATTTCGATGCGGACATTGATGATTCCTGGGGCTTTGCCGCTCAGGTAGGCGTAGACCTGAGCATCACCGAAAATATTCTGGTAGGCATGTATGGGCACTACGCTGAAGTAGACCCGGATATCACTATCAACGATAAGGATGTCGGCGGGATTGAAATCGATCCTCTGGTTATCGGGGCGGGCCTCACTTATCGTTTCTAAGACAGGTAGAGCCTTAGCCTCTCTGTCTATCGCCTGATACTGCTAGCAGGTACACCCGAAACCTGAATCCTCACAGGTTTCGGGTGCGTTCATGAGTGGTCAGCGAAAACTTTCATCACCTATCAGCTCAAGAATATCTTCTGGTGCTTCCTGCACGGCATAGTAACCTTCAGGGTCCTCCAGCGTGACGATCTTGGTGCAATGCTCTGACTCTTCCCGCTTCATCCACACAATATGAACCGGGTTGAGGTAAATAGGACAGTGATCATGGGCGCACATCAGTTTTATCATAATCGCCTCCTTCCGCTTGCTGGCTCAGCGTCAGCAATCATCGAAAGTCATCGATACCTATTAACGTAGCCCACGCAGCCTGGAACCTCGCTTGTTTTTGCCCGATCAACGTAGATAGTTCGTTGGACTTCCTGGCTAGACGTTTCGCATACTTGGTATTGAGTTCAACTCAACGAGCGTCATGCTCATTCATCAGCATTGATTCCAGCAGGTCATTCTCCAGCGTCTGCCCCCACTGGTCGCCATGCACCAGCTCCTGCAAGGGCAGCCGGGAACGCCATCCCTTCACCTCAAGCTCAGGCCGGGGAAGAAATTCGCTCACATACCCCAGGCACAAATAGGCTACGGGATATACCTCGTCAGGCAACCGCAGGACTTTTGCCAACTGCTCCTGGTCCAGGATACTGACCCAGCCAATTCCAATGCCTTCAGCACGTGCAGCAAGCCAGAGGTTCTGAACTGCCAGGCAAGTGCTGAACAGATCCGTTTCCACAATACTGTTACGGCCCAGCACATGAGCACCACCCCGCCTACGATCACAGGTGATGCAGAGATTCAACGGACTTTCCAGAATGCCTTCCAGCTTCAGGCCACGATAAAGTGCCGCCTGATCTCCTGCATAATTCTCGGATGCCTTGCGATTTTCCTGCTGAAAAATCGCCTTGACGGCACGCCTCACTTCCAGGCTCTCGATAACAATGAAATCCCAAGGCTGCATGAACCCAACCGAAGGCGCATGGTGCGCGGCCTGCAGCAAGCGCGCAAACACATCGGGAGGAACTGGATCTGGGAGAAATTGGGAGCGCACATCCCGTCGCTCACGAATGGCACGATAAAGCCCTTGCCGCTCAACATCAGAAAAGCGGTTCTCAGGTGCACTCATTGCAAAAACCCTTTACGGATCAAGTTCATCTATCGATCAAGCTCATCATCGGGGCGCCAATAATTGTAGGGTTATGCTACACGGGCCATCCTTGTTGTGCCAGCAAGCATTGAGCGCACAATAGGTAGGGGCGCTTGACGGAATCTAGACCTCTGGAGCACCGACACGATCGTTTCAGTGCAAAGTGACACGATGATGCATCATCCGGACAGCGCAATGACATCTTCAGTCCAGATGTGTAAATTCATCTTCCAGAAAGTCAGGAAACACTGGCTCCACCATCGGCGTTCCCGCTTTTCTGGGTCCGAGGTTCACTTTCAGAAAGTGCCACACCACACCGGCATAGTGCTTGTCGCCCAGGTAACGACCATTCATCTGAGGGACAGGAATCGACTTTCCTGCTGCACTCAATGATGCCAGGTGCTCGATTAGCGCTTGCTGGGCCTGTCTGTAAGCACCAAATTCACTATCCATCTCAACACGAAAGCCGGGGAGATCTGGAGCGAAGGCTTCATAGCGCCCTAGGGTGCTGCTGACGCAACGAGTTCCAACATCATATATCAGTTCCCTCTGCCTGTTCATTGCGCATCCCCCTGAACGCCTGGCGACACCACTGCCTCACAGCTCTGCTTCTCAAGCCAGCAAGAACTCGCATATCGCGACCACTCCCCTTGGGTAGGTCAAGTAGAGCTAGTCCTTCTGTCATTTTGCACTATATGCCAAATCGCGCAAGCAATGACCGGGAGCAAACTACTTCCTCCACTTCCTGATCTCATCAGGCACCAGAATACGCGAGAATGAACGATGAGAAGGCAGAACTTCTAATAATCGATGGACGATCATATTAGAGGCCTTCTATTTCGTCACATGCAAGGAAAATAAACACGGGAGTCATGAGTTTTAAATGATGCCAGCCAATAGTCGTTCTCAGCATGTAGCGCGTGGTTTATATGGCCGAATATTTCATAAAAACAAGCAAACAAGATATATAATGGGGAGAATATCTGACTTGGAATTCATCTTACGCCCCGATTCCATTCAGGGCGTACTTCTCGCTATTTTTTCCACTATGCCCGACCAGCCTACTCTATTTCCTCCTCTGATATCATGGCAGCATAGTTTACTAGAGAAAACATCGTACAAGCATTAGGTTTGTAATGAACAAGCCTAGTGTTTTTTTACTATACTGCTCATGCATTCGACTTCGAATTGCCGAAGACTTTTCCTATTGCGTCCTGTAGCTGCTCACACCTCACCGTCAGAGCATCACGTTCAGCTTCCAGCCCCGCTACTGTTTCACGCAATTTCAACACCTCACGTGCCAGCTTGTAAGCACTGTGAGACTCAGCCATTTCCGAAGCCAGATCATGGATTTCATAGTTATTCATTACATTCTCCTGTCAGCAGATTGGGAAAGATGCTTATCCCAAATGCCTTATCTACACCTGCGTCTTTCACTGGCTTTCGCATTGCGACATCGGTCCAGATCCACTGACCGACAATACTATGCTGGTGGTAAATGCGTCATCGCGCAATACCCCACATCAATTCTTCATAATGAATGGCAAACGTCTCGCCATAATGGGCATCCAGCATGGCAAGACAGAAGGAAGCAGAAATACCTTTGCGGTTGGCAGCCCAATCGAGGGCGCACTCTAGACATGAAGCAGCGGGTGAATGAGCATTGGGCTTGAAACAACAGTCTTATGTCATCCTCCATGGCAACCCGATCACCGCATCAAAGTCGATGATACGGCCAGGATATCTTTACATTTCAATCAGGCATGTCCGGCTTTTGGGTGAGCGAATGTCTTTGCGCCGCCCTCAACGTTCGCTACTCTTGTCACTCCGGGGCTGCCCGGATAGGCAGCCGTATCTCACCGTAGAGAGGAAAGTTCATGAAGGAATGGATAGCAGCAATGGCATGCTCACTGACGTTAGCAGGATGCGCCGCGCAGAACCCACCACAACCGGACAACCAGAAAAGCATTGGCATGCCCAACCCTGCCTCCGTGCACTGCCTGGAAAAAGGCGGCACCCTAGAGCGCCGACAGACAGCAGCCGGAGAGAGCAGTGATTGCCGCCTGCCAGATGGAACGCTGGTGGACACATGGGAGCTCTATCGTCGCGACACCGACGCCCAGCAAACCTCACAGTAAGCTAGATTCTTGCTCCTGACACTTCAGCTTACTTCTACACATTTCGGCTTGCGCCCGACAATCTCAATAAAGACGCAAGCCTACCTTGGTGATGTGGTTGCCTTCCATTTCGTTGACCACCCAATGGATGCCATGCCAGTCGACATCGTCTCCTACCACAGGATGCCCACCAACGCGCAATGCCATGAAATCTCCCAGGCTGAGGGCAGCCTCTCCCGGGCTCAAGGTCAGGCCATAGGCATCCGCAACATCCCCCATCCGTGCTTCCGCATCTAGAGTGAAGGTACCAAAAAAGGCCCTCTGTTGTTTCAGCTTCGCCTCACCATTGAAAAGTCGGTTCAACGCGGGTAGATCATCATCACGCCCAATGACGCAGATGACATCTCCCTGGCTCAAGCGTGTACTTCCCTTGGGGTGAAGCATCACGTGTTCTCTGAACAATGCCGAGATCAACGCCCCGGAGGGGAACCGCAACAGGCGGATAGGAACATCTTCGAGATCCGAATTCTCGACTCTGTAGACAAACATCTCAAAATCATTCTCAGGGAGAACCCCCAAGGGGCCGCGATGGTTCGGCGTCACGCGGTCAGGAACCATCACTTTGAGCCGCCTGGCCACCCAAGGCAAAGACCCTCCCTGGATCAACAACGACAGCAGCACTACGGCAAAGGCCACATTGAAATACAGCGCAGAATGCTCAACCCCACCGATGACCGGGAAAATGGCCAGCACGATTGGCACCGCCCCCCGAAGGCCGACCCAGGAGATAAAAGCCACTTCCCGCCAACGAAAATGAAAGAAAGGCTTCAACGTCAGGACTACCGCCAATGGGCGGGCGATGAAGATCAGCGCCAGAGCGACAATAGAGGCCGGCAGAATCACTTCCAGCAACGCCGAGGGAGTCACCAGCAGCCCCAGCACCAGGAACAGACCGATCTGACTCAGCCAGGCAAGGCCATCATGAACCGGAAGAATGAAATTAAGATGCCGCCCCTGGCGGTTGCCGATCATTAGTCCCGTCAGGTAGATCGCCAGGAAGCCACTGCCTCCCAGTGCCGCCGTCAGGCCAAATACACAGAAGCCCAGCGCCAGGGCCAGCAAGGAATACAATCCTGGCGCCAGATCGAGATAACTCAGCAGTCGAGCACTCAACCAACCTGCCCCCAAGCCAATGACCACGGCCATGGCAAACTGCTGGATAAAGAACCACAGCATATCCAGGGGGCCACCGAGATCCCCTACCAACGCCTCGATCAGCACCAGGGTAAGGAAGATCGCCATAGGGTCGTTGGTACCGGACTCGATTTCCAGCGTGGCCCCTACCCGCTCATTGAGATTCAAGCCACTACCGCTGAGCATGGAAAATACTGCTGCGGCATCCGTCGAGCCGACAATGGCTCCAACCAGCAAGCCCTGCATCAAGGTGAGGTCGAACACCCACATGGCCAACACACCGACAATGCCGCTGGTAATAAAAACGCCAATGGTGGCAAGGCCAAGAGCTGGGCGGAAGCCCACGCGGAAAGTTTTCAGACGAGTACGCAGGCCACCATCGAGCAGAATCATGGCCAAAGCCAAATGGCCAATCACGAAGGCCAGTGAATAGTCATCAAAGGCAATGCCCAGAAGCCCTTCTTCCCCGGCCAGCATGCCAAGTCCGAGGAAGAGCAACAGCAACGGCACTCCAGCCATTGCCGAGAGACGACTGGCCAATACGCTCAATGCGATCAAGGTGCCGCAGAAAAGAAAAAGGGTGTTGATCGAATCCATGGGCACTCCTTGCTAAGACTGTGCGTATTATCACATGTCAGTTCCCACTGCGCGATGACGAGCTGCGGGTTCTTGGTGCTGGCAGGCAGGCACCGCCCTTGGCTAAACTAGCGCCCTCGTAACGATTTTATTGTCATGTGGCTGCTCATTGTTACTTGCCACGTGATTAACTACTACACGGCTCACGACTACACGGCACGACTGCACGGTTCACAATTGCACCGACGCAGGTACGGCTATGCAGTCATAACTATTCGCTCACAACTATTTACTCACAACAACGTGCTTCATCACTGAGTGACCACGTGTGACTTCTGGGAGATCTGTCATGCCGTTGACTCGCCTTCGGCGACCTTGGCAATATGCTGCCTTGCTCATGGCATTCATCATCGGAGTGGTTTTCTTCGGCTACCTGAACAAGGGGGCTGCCGCTACTGAGGCACCTGCTGCCCAACTCTCCCAACGTGCTGAATCATTGCAAGTACAGGATATCGAGCCCCCACCGGCTACCACAGAAGCCCCACCGGGGGCGATTGCTCTGCCACCCGAGACTCCTGTCGATATTGTTCTGGACTGGTTCCCAGGCCCGCAGCATGCTGCTCTGATTGTCGCCGAAGGTCTTGGCTTGTTTCGCCAACGCGGCCTGACGGTGCGACTAAGCACCCCGGCAGATCCCGACGTGCCACCCAAATTGGTGGCGGCATCCCGCGTGACCCTGGCAATTACCGATCAACCGACATTGCACCGCCTAGTCGATGAAGGTAAACCATTGGTGCGTGTAGCCACTCTGGTTGAGCTCCCCATGGCTGCGCTGATTGCCCGCAAGAGCACGGGGATCAAATCTTCCCTGTCACTGATCGACCATCGCATCGGTTATTCCAGGCAGACCAGCTATAGCGTCTTGATGCGAGCAATCCTGCAGAAGGAGGGGCTGAACCTGTCCCATGTGGAACCACGCGACGTTCATTTCAGCGTCATCCCTGCCATGAGCGAGAAACGCATCGATGCGGTGATAGATGGACAACGGTTCGGCCTGCCCAGGCAATTGGCCGATCTTGGTGTCGCCACACAGGTCATTCCCGTCGAACGCCTCGGCATCCCCATACACGATGGCCTGATTCTGGTCGCCAATCGCAACCACTATGCTGTGCAGCACGATGCCATTCGACGCCTGGTCAATGCCTTGGGAGAAGCCGATCGCTGGATTCTCGACCACCCGAACCAAGCCTGGGACATGCTGGTCGAAAGAGAACCCTCGATCAATACTGCCGCCAATGCCGAAGCCTGGCCACACATCCGCAGCCGACTCAGCCTCCGCCCAGGAGCTGTCGACATGGCGCGTTATCGGCGCATGGAGCGCTTCCTCTGGGAGCAGAACATCATTGGCAACCAGACCCCCCCGGACCAGCTTGCCATCGATCCAGGTTAAGCTCGCCTCACGACCCTTACATTACAGCCGGTGATATGTAATACATTCATGGACCACAGAACGTTTTAGTCACTTACGGCCATTCACATGAACCTATATGAAATAGGGGCATTGCGATGCCCCTGTGAAACCGATGCCCCTGTGGAACTGCGGGCGCACTCTTGTGCCTATCTCTTGTGCCTATCCCTGCCATTGATCAACTGAGAAATTCCTCAACAACTCCTTGGAATTCCTCGGCTCTTTCCGTATGCAACCAATGCCCGGCTTCAAGCGTCACAATTCGGGCCTCGGGCAAAACCTCACGCACAGCCGACATATACGTCTCACTGACGTAATCGGAACGGCTTCCGCGTATGACCACGGTAGGCCGGTGTACTGCACCCTCTCCCGCCGGGACTTGCATGATGTCGGGATATCCACGTTCAATCTCGTCCATTCCCACACGCAGGCGCAATACACCACCCTCATCGCGCTTGAGATTGGTCGCCAGAAACATTCGAGTGGGCTTATCGTGAACGTACTCGGCCATAAGCTCATCCGCAACACGGCGATCTTCTGGCTGGCCTTCCTCAACCCGGCGCAATGCAGCAAATACACTATCGTGATGATGCTCATACGCCACCGGTGCAATATCCGCCACCATCAGCGAAGCCACACGTTCAGGTCGACGTCGTGCCACACTCATCACGACCTTGCCACCCATGGAGTGCCCAAGCAGATGGGCCTGTTCTACCTGGCAGGCATCCAGCACCGCTTCAACATCTGCCGCCATGTCGTCATAACTCATGCCTTCGGCATGAGGAGAGCGACCATGATTGCGTAGATCAAGAGCGATCACTCGATGGCGCTGGGAAAAATACTTGATGTGGGAGCGCCAGTTGTCGGCACTACCGAGCAGCCCATGCACGATGACCAGTGGAATACCTTCTCCTCCGGTATCGGTGAAATACAGCGCGACAGACATCTTGGCTCCTTCTATGGCAAGGGGCGATTATTCATGGCAACTCAGGAGCGTCACCGCTCTGCCTGCGGTGCTCACCCTCACGTTCATCTGTCAGCGACATCAGGCGCTGGCTGAACCAACGTAGCAAAATGCCATAGAGCGGCAGGAAGAACAGCAGGCTGATTACCAGCTTGATGGCGTAATCAACACTGGCAATTTCTGGCCAGTGCTGTGCCATGAAAGGGTCCGGACCATTATGAAAAGCAATGGCAAAGAACGCCAGCGTATCTGCCAGATTGCCAAATACCGTGGATAGCGCAGGTGCCACCCACCACAAGGACAGCCGACGCAAGCGGTCGAATACTTGGACATCCAGCAGTTGGCCAAGCAGGTATGCCATGAAGCTCGCCAGGGCGATACGGGCGACAAACAGATTCCACTCACCCAGTGCTGACATGCCTGCATAGCCGCCCTGGGGGAAAACGACGGAAACCACATACGATACCAACAGCGCCGGGAACATCACCCGAATCACAATCGCCCTGGCCGGACCTTTACCGAAGAAGCGAACGGTCAGGTCAGTGGCCAGGAAAATGAACGGAAAGCTGAAAGCTCCCCAGGTGGTATGCAGTCCAAAGATGGTAAAAGGCAACTGAACCAGGTAGTTGCTGGCGGCAATGACAGTGATGTGGAAACTGACCATCAGCGTCAGGAGACGACGCCGTTGCAACGAAGAGAGGGCAAACATGGAGCACCTTTTTGGCCAGGGGTGAGGGAACCCTGATAAACGACTGGACTAGAGACGGCTCGCAGTATACGTGAACCGGGCAACCTGTTCCATTATGTCGGGTTCGACCTCATCTCCCTTGAACCACCTCACCGCCCTGTCCATCAACCACTAAACAAGCAACAGCCGGCGGCTTTTTCCCAGATCGCCTATAAACAAGCGTTTAAGGCGCGTTAACAGTAGCGATGGGCTATGATGTTGGAAATACTGAAGCACATCTAGGATGTCTGTATTGGCGTTGCATTGATGTAGCACGTCAATCACGTCGCTCACAGCATGAACGGCCCTATGATCATGCCGTGAAGTACAAAACAATAACGTGCCAGACAATACGTGTTGAGCAGTACTACACAGGCACAAGAATAATGGGATGACAATCATGCCGCCTGACGATCGCCTCAAGTCTCATTGGAGGAGGGACTGCCGATGAATAGCCCGCAGCGCGTGGCAGGTCGTTTGCTGGAAGGCGGAGACGCCGTTATGGACAAAGCCAGCAATTTGCTGAAAGCCATCGCCAATGACAATCGCCTGCGAATTCTCTGCTTGCTGGAAGGCACAGAGCTGTCCGTCACTGAACTCAACCAGAAACTGAATCTGAGCCAATCCGCACTTTCCCAACACTTGGCGATCTTGCGCCGTGAAAGCCTGGTCGCCACCAGACGCTGTTCTCAGACGATCTACTATTCGCTCAATGGAGAAAGTGCAAGCCTGGTGATTGCGGCCATTGTGAAACTCAACGCCGCCAATGACACCTGATGGCAACTGCCAACAAAACTCCCAACGTCAACTCCCAACAACACCCAGCAACAACGCTTAGCAACAACTCCCTGCCATACAGGGGCCCAGCAACAAAGGTGTACTCATAATGCGAGAAGGCCGGCTTATGCTGCAATCGCATGCATGCGCCGGCCTTCTCGCATTTCTCTCTATTATCTTTTACAAGCTTGCCAAGGCTCAGCGACGTTCCCAGCGCGAAGCTTCCAGGCGCTCTTCAACGCGTTCCCATACCTGCTCGACCAGAAGGGAAATACCGAATCCAAAGCGAGCCCCCAGGCCACGCTTTGGCTCAAGACGCACGGATAGCACGCGCCCCTGCTCTGCCGCTTCCATCAGATAGGCTTCGCTGGTACCGACCACATCAGCAAGTCCCTTGTCGACCGCCTCCTGGCCATACCATATCTCACCCGTTGCAACGGCCTCGATATCAACGGCGGGGCGGCGCTCAGCCACATAGCCTTTGAACTTTTCGTGAGTTGCCTCCAGGTCCTCCTGGAATTTTTCCCGGCCTTCTTCGGTGTTTTCTCCCAATACTGTCAGGGTCCGCTTGAAGCGTCCTGCGGTATGCAGCTCCACATCGACATCGTGCCGCTTGAGCAGGCGATGCAGGTTAGGCACTTGTGCTACCACACCAATCGAGCCGATGACAGAAAATGGCGCCACGCGAATCTGATCAGCGTTGCAGGCCATTAGATAACCACCGCTGGCAGCCACCTTGTCGACACACACTGTCAGACGAACACCTGCCTGGCGCAACCGGTCAAGCTCGGCAGCCGCCTGGCCATAGGCATGCACGAGGCCACCGGGAGACTCAAGCCTCAACACCACTTCATCCCCTTCTTTCACCACCAGCAACAGCGCCGAAACTTCCTGGGCCAGACGCTCGACACCTGAAGCCTTGATATTACCGTGAAAGTCCAGAACCCAATGCGTCACCTTGCCTTCTTCGGACTTGGCGTCGGCCTTCTTGGTGTCGCGCTTGAAGCGCCTGAGCAGCGCACGCCGGGCTTTTGCCCCATGCAGGGCCAGCGACAAACGTTGCTTGCGTTGTTCCAGGAGGCGTCCCAGATCCATGATACGCAAGCGATCCCCCACGGAGGCATCACCCCGACGACTACGCCCAATCAATAGTGCAACGACGGCTACCACGGCGCCGACAGCAACCAGCTGAACCAGGAAGGTCCCCATATCAGCCAACCATTGCCCCATATCCCTTCTCCTTGCGTTGAGATATCTGCGATCTGTCCATTCAACTTGCCTGGAGACTCTGATACCAGAGAAATAATATCCAGGCTTGATTAAAACACTTGTTTGAAATAGGCTCCCAAGAGCCCAAACACACCACATCCAGGCTTGACTGCTGACTCAGGAGGCACAATGTCACAAACTCTCGATACCCTGCGCGACCGCTTCGATCCCGAGGCTGCAAAAGGCCTCAACGAAGTGTTTCAGTTCCATTTCAGCGATACCGACGATTATTACGTCAGCATCCAGGATGGCGATCTCGACATCCAGCAGGGTGAACATGACGATCCTTCCGTCAGCCTGTCGATGAGCACCGAGACCTTGAAAGGTCTCATGAGCGGCGATGTCAATGGTATGACAGCGTTCATGACCGGCAAGATCAAGGCCACCGGCAATATCATGCTGGCGACCAAACTGAACCAGCTGTTTCCCTGAGCTTCCGCCGACCTGGCTTCAGCGGTACCCAAGCCTGAACCCCGCCCCGAAGGGCGGGGTTCGTTTTACCTGGCTCCAGCATTCAACGACCGTCACGCACCTCTGCCAGATGCAGTTCGATCAACTCTCGAGAGATCGAATAGGGAGGCGGCAATTGTGGCAGGCGGCGCGGCGAGAACCAGGCAGCATCCTCGATCTCATGACCATCAATACAGATCCGCCGGCTGGCCGCTTCCACCAGATACCCCAGCATCAATGAATGAGGAAAAGGCCAGGCCTGGCTGCGAACATAACGCATCCGCCCTATGGTCAGGCCAACTTCTTCGTAGACTTCTCGATGCAAAGCCTGTTCAGCAGACTCTCCTGGCTCGATGAAACCAGCCAGGGTCGAGTACCTGCCGGGTGGAAACCTCGGACTGCGCGCCAGCAAAAGGTCTTCCCCATGAGTGACCAGCGTGATGATGCATGGGGAAATGCGTGGATAGTTACGATGGCCGCAGCTATCGCAATGCATGGCAAATTCGCTATCCACCCTTCGGGTCGAGGCGCCACAACGCCCACAGAAGCGATGGTTGCGTGACCACTCGGCCACCTGCAGTACAGTGGAAATCAGGGGGAACCAGGACTCTGGCAACTCTGCCAACCATGCACGGCCATCTGGCCAGTCATCATCAGGCTGATTTTCAATCAGCAGCCCTACAGGTTCATCATGCCACCAGCAGAGTGGCTGAATCTCAGTTCCCCAGAAACTCTCTTCCATGAGAGGAGTACGATTCACGCCAGGAGCAATGCGCCCCTGGGAAAAGCGAATAATACGTCCTCTTGTCTCACCCAGCGGTAGCTCGCGACGCAGCATTACTCGACGTCCTGATTGGCAGCACTGACTCCAAGCCCGCCGAAGTGCTCTGGCAGGCTATCCCACAGGCATTCCCCAGCCTGTTTCCTGACACCTTCAAGCTTGGCCTGGTGCGCCGCGAGTTCTCCATCATCAGGGCGTACCACTTTCAGCCGTCCTGTCGGCAACGACAAGCGACGCACCGAGAACTCTCCCGGAGTCGTTGCCTTCTGTTGCTCGTCATCTCCTGCATCCAGGGTCAAGGCTGTCTGGCCACCCGTCATGGCCATGTAGACATCAGCAAGGATCTCGGCATCGAGCAAGGCGCCGTGCAATACACGATGCCCATTATCGATGTCATAGCGCTTGCATAGCGCATCCAGGCTGTTGCGTTGACCAGGATGCATCTGACGTGCCATCACCAGCGTATCGAGGACACGGCAATGCTCACGTACAGGGCCAAGATCAAGCTCGGGCTGCACAGCCTTGAGCAGGTTGAACTCATGGTCAATGAAGCCAACATCGAAGGGAGCGTTATGAATCACCAGCTCCGCACCACGAATGAAATCCCAGAACTCCTGGGCGACCTCGGCAAATACGGGCTCGTTGGCAACACGCTCATTGGTGATGCCGTGGACTTCTATCGCTTCAGCATCAATTTCCCGCTCTGGATTGATGTACTGGTGATAAGTGTTTCCGGTGAAGCGGCGGTTAATCACCTCCACAGCCCCGATCTCGATCAGGCGGTGTCCATCACGGGTCTCGATACCTGTCGTTTCGGTATCCAGTACAATCTGACGCATCTCGGACTCTTTCCTAACGTTAGGTTCCTCAAGGAACCACTGATTTATCCAGTTCTTTCCGTAGACACAGAGAGATGTCAGGCGCCTTCGAGCAATTCATCGATGGCTTCATTGGCCAAACGATCGGCGGTCTCATTCCCTGGGTTACCACTATGCCCCTTGATCCAGTGCCATTCGATCTCATGGCGCTCGGTCTGTTCAAGCAGCTGCTGCCACAGATCCGCATTCTTGACCGGCTGCCTGGAAGCGGTCTTCCAGCCTTTCTTGATCCAGCCGTGAATCCACTCTGTGATCCCCTTGCGCAGGTACTGTGAGTCTGTCCACAGCACCACCTTGCAGGGGCGTTTCAGCTCCTTCAGGGCCATGATCGCTGCAGTCAGCTCCATTCGATTGTTGGTGGTCGATGCATCACTCCCCTTGAGCGTCTTTTCATGCTCGCCACTACGCAGCAAAGCGCCCCAACCACCGGGCCCAGGGTTACCTCGGCAGCCGCCGTCGGTATAAATGATGACGCTAGGAAGTGAAGATGAAGCCTGTGTCAAAAGGGCCGCCTTGAAGTCCGAATTTCAGAGTGGATTGCCCGGTTGTTCGCTGGCCACCTGGTCACGGATCGCTACTTGCAGCAACGTCAGCCAACATCCTCATTGGCCGCCCCTTGTGCAACAGATATAGCATTGTCCTGACTCGTGCGGGCGGCGACATCCCGAGAGCGGGAATCCAGCCCCAGCCGTGTCGCCCCGACAACCGCACCGAAAAGGGGTCTCTGGGGTTGGTGACGTGCCAACCGGGAACGACAGCGGGCCTGGATGATGTAGCTATCTCCCATGGGCAGATTGTGGCGCCGCCCCAAGGTTTCCAGTACCGCATTACGCGGCGTCATACCGGGCAAATGAAAGCCGCAATAGTCTAACCGTTCGATCTCGAACTCCACAAATGCCAACCAGTCACGCAACCTGCCTGGCCGCCGCCAGCTCCCCTGCCCCGGCAAGCGTTGCTTGTGCCCAGGCAAGCAACGCGCCATGCCTGCTGGCGAAAGCGGCGACCACGACACAATGATCAAACGCCCCCCCGGTGCCGTCACCCGGGCCGCCTCCTGTAACACATGGTGAGGCTCAGGCATCACCTCAAGCACATGATGCAGCACCACCAGGTCAAGACAACCGTTGGGCAGGGGCAAGGCATCAGGGTGGCACACCAACGTGGAGGAACTTTCCGCACACTCGCGGGTCGGAGACCATCGAATCAAGTGGGGAATGGTAGACATATCTACGATGGGCGCGCCCAGGGACATCTCCAGACCATGTACGCCAGCCCAACGCTCCGTCATGGGACCGAGACACGCTCGTTCAGCCCGACGGATCGCCCGACCACCCTCGGAGGCCCAGAACTGGCGACCCATTGAGATCAGTTCCGCCAGGTCAATCGGTGTTGGCGCATTTGACATGATAGCCATCTACCCCCCACAGTGTCGGATTTTGCATAGCATATTACGTAAACTCAGCGAACCGTTTTATTGAACAATCCGTGATCGAATAACCAGCGAGAGCCAGAGTCTCCGACTCCGACGGGACCCCTCAATCTGAGCCGCTCGCATCAAGGAATGCATCAATCCATGTTAAGCGTGACACCGATCCCTGCCTTTAGCGACAACTATATCTGGCTGCTGCGCCAGGACTCGAGCCAAGAGGTATGCGTAGTGGATCCTGGTGATGCGGCACCGGTCATCGAGGTGCTCGAACGCGAGGGACTTACCCTGGGTTGTGTGCTTATCACCCACCACCATCACGACCATACCGGTGGGTTGGCCGAACTGATAAAACGCTATTCACCACGTGTCATTGGCCCCGACAATCCCAGTATTGCAGGCATTCAGGAACGTGTCGCCGATGGCGATGAGTTTCGTGTCATGGGCCGCCGTTTTGAAGTTATTGCCGTACCAGGACATACCCTGGATCATCTGGCCTTCTTCACCTCTGGAATCCCCGCCTTGCTGTTCTGCGGTGACACCATGTTCAGTGCTGGCTGCGGTCGGCTGTTTGAAGGAACGCCAGAGCAGATGAATGCTTCTCTGGAACGGCTCAACGAGATGCCTGCCGATACCCTGGTATTCGCCGCACACGAATACACGCTTGCCAATCTCGCCTTCGCACAAGCCGCTGACCCAGACAATAAGGACGTGGCCAAGGCTCTCCAGGAATGTGAGCGCGCGCGCGAACTTGACCGCCCAACCTTGCCCTCGACATTGGAACGCGAGCGGCGCATCAACCCTTTTTTACGTTGTGATGATGCGGGTGTCAGGAAAGCTGCCTCGGCCCATGGGTCAACTGATAGCAAGGACGCCACTTTTGCCACGTTACGCGCCTGGAAGGACAGTTTTTGAAGACCTTCCCACGAATGCGCCTGCGTCCCCAATATCCATTACTCAGTCAAGGTCGATTTGCCCATGGCAGCGGCCAGGAGACCCCTTACGCATGACGTTTTACACTGCACGACGACGACTGTTTGGTGCCGCCAGCAGCCTGGCCCTGATGGGGTCCTTGACGCTGGTCGCCCTGGCCAACAGCTATGCATCCACTCAGACCACGAGCGGACAGCTTGGATTGACCAATCTCACACCACCTGCATCAATCGCCGACAGTGCATCATCGCAGCTCACCCGCCGTTTCTGGGATGAACTGCAGCTTGAGTCGCAGGATGCCTGGACCAAGCTGCGTGACGATTTTCAATGGCAGAATGAAGCCATGAATGCGCGGGTACAGGAATGGATCGAATATTACCGTTCCAAGCCTGAAAACATTGTTGAAATTACAGAACGTGCCCGACCCTGGATTGCCTGGATCACACAACAGGTCGAGGCACGTGGCCTGCCTGGTGAAATCGCTCTGATTCCCTTTGTAGAAAGCTCCTTCGACCCCAAGGCACGCAGCCACTTCGGTGCTGCCGGCCTGTGGCAGATCATGCCAAGAACAGGTGATGCACTTGGCCTGCAGCGCAATTCCGCCTGGGATGGGCGAGTGGATGTCGTCAAGTCCACGAAAGCTGCACTTGACTACATCGAGATGCAGGCTGACGAATGGTACGACGGCGACCTGATGCTGTCCCTGGCGGCCTATAACGCCGGTGCCGGCAACGTCAATCGTTCACGTCGCTCCGCCCAGTCTCGTGGCTTGGAAGGTGGCTACTGGGATCTACGCTTACCCAAGGAAACCATGGCGTATGTTCCCAAGCTGCTGGCGATCTCCCAAATCATCAATGACCCAGAGCATTATGGTATCGCCTTGCCAGAGATCGATGGCAATGCCGCCTTCGCCAAGGTGGCTCTGACCAACCCCATCAGCCTGGCACAAGCCGCTACCATGGCCGGCGTCTCCACTATCGAGCTGGCGGAACTCAACCCAGGGCTCAAGTCGTCTACCATTGACCCGAGTCATAGCCAGCAACTTCTGGTGCCAGCTGACAAGGCTGCTACGCTTCGAGAAGGGCTCGCGTCACTCTCCTCTGGCCGTGAGGCCATCAACATTGCCGCCAACACCAGCCAAACAGGCATGCACGTCGTAGAACATGGCGAGACTCTGTCCAAGATTGCTCTGAAGCATGACCTGTCGATGACCGATCTCGCTCGCTGGAACGGCATCTCCAATCCAGAGGCTTTACAACCAGGACAGCAACTGACACTTTCCGGTAGTTGACAGCAGACGTTCAGCGAAGATCATCTAGCGACTGTCTTCCTGAACGTCGACGAATCACCTGCTTAAAAGGATGTGGCTGCATGCGATTCACGGTGACTGGTGTTTGCCTGAGTGCAGGTATCGGTATGCTGGGCCTGATAAGCTCATGGCCCGCCCTGCTCCAGGCGGCTGAACCGGAGGAAGTTCCAACGGTTCACGCCCTTGCGCTCTACGGTGATCCGGCGCTTCCTGCCGATTTCGATCACCTTCCCTACGTCAATCCGGAAGCTCCCAAGGGTGGCAGCATGATCAGTGCTGCCCAGGGCAGCTTCGATTCGACCAACCCTTTTATCGTAAGAGGCACCCCCGCAGCCGGGTCGATGCAGATCTACGATACGTTGCTCGAATCAAGTGCCGACGAACCGTTCACCATGTATGGCCTGCTGGCCGAGGGCATCCGCCTCGATCCCCAGCGCCGTTGGGTGGAGTTCGACCTGCGTCCGGAGGCCCGCTTCCATGACGGCGAGCCAGTCACTGCAGAAGATGTCGTGTTCTCTTTCGAGACGCTGGTCAGCAAAGGCGCTCCCTTCTATCGAGCCTACTATCACGATGTTACCAAGGCCATCGCCGTTGACGAAGACACCGTGCACTTCGATCTGGGAGATACCAAATCCCGTGAACTGCCGTTGATCCTGGGCCAGATGCAGATATTGCCCAAGCATTTCTGGGAAGGTCGCAACTTCGAAGCAGTCACCCGCGACGCCTTGCTTGGCTCTGGCCCTTATCGGATTGCTCAGGTCGATCCTGGCAAGCGCATCGTCTATCAGCGCGTCGAAGACTATTGGGGCAAGGACCTTCCCCTCAATCGTGGGCGTCACAACATCGATCGACAGATCTACGATTATTACCGTGACCAAACGGTCGCCCTGGAGGCCTTCAAGGCCGGCAATATCGACATCCGGATAGAATCCAGTGCTTCCAACTGGGCCACCGCCTACGACTTTCCAGCCATGGAGCAGGGTCTGGTCAAGAAGCTGATGATTCCAGACGGCCAGCCGGCAGGTATGCAGGCCTACGTGATGAACCTGCGCCGCAACAAGTTTCAGGACGTCCGAGTACGCGAGGCCATCAACCTGGCTTTCGATTTCCCCTGGCTGAACAAGAATCTGTTCTACGACGCCTACACCAGCACCGACAGCTACTTCGAGAATTCAGAAATGGAGGCAACCGGCCTGCCTTCAGCGGATGAACTGGCCCTGCTCGAGCCTTGGCGCGAGAAGTTGCCTTCGCAGGTATTCGATGAAGCGCTGCCCATTGCCGAACCCGAGGGGCTGCGTGAACGCCTGGCCAAGGCACTGGAGTTGCTGCAACAAGCCGGCTACACGTTCAAGGACGGCACCATGGTCAATGCCGATAGTGGCAGACCACTGAACATCGAGATACTGCTCTACAACGCGCAGTTCGAACGCGTCGCTCAACCCTTGCTGCGCAATCTGGCGCGCCTCGGGATCAAGGGCAATCTTCGTATCGTCGACGTCAACCAGTATCTCAACCGGCTGCGCAGCTTCGATTTCGACATGGTCGTTGGTGGTTTCGCCCAATCACTCAATCCGGGCAACGAACAGCGTGAATACTGGGGCAGTGAATATGCCGACAGACCCCAGAGCCGCAATCTGATCGGACTGCAGAACCCTGCCATTGACGCTCTGGTAGACGCCATCAATGCCGCCGATACACGGGAAAGTCTGGATACGGCGGCCCGAGCTCTGGATCGCGTGCTGCGCTGGGGGTTCTATGTGGTTCCCATGTACCACCTTCCTGCCACTCGCGTCGCTATCTGGGACAAGTTTGGCTGGCCAGAGCCTTTCCCGCAGTACAATCTGGACCTGAGCGTCTGGTGGGTCGCCCCCGACAAGGCCAAGGCCATCAAGAACCGTTGACCATTGCCGCTATCAGCAACGCATAAGGATACCATGTGGCCGCCTATATCCTGCGCCGCCTGCTGCTGATGATCCCCACACTGCTGGGGATCATGCTGCTCAACTTCATCATCGTCCAGGCCGCTCCCGGCGGCCCCATCGACCAGATATTGGCTCGTTATGAAGGGCTTTCGGTTGATGCCAGCACTCGTCTCCAAAGCGGCGCTGACACTGTTGCCGGCCCCGCCGGAGAAACCTCGCGCGGAAGCCGAGGTATACCGGAAGAGTACATCAAGCATCTGGAAGTACAGTTTGGTTTCGACAAGCCGGCCTATGAGCGTTTCTTCGATATGGTGGTGAACTACGCCACCTTTGACTTTGGAGAAAGTTTCTTCCGTGGCGAAAAGGTCACCACCCTGATGCTGGAGCGTCTTCCAGTGTCGATATCCCTGGGGCTATGGACAACTCTGCTGGTCTACCTGATATCCATCCCCCTGGGCATTCGCAAGGCATTGCGACATGGCAGCTCTTTTGATGTATGGACGTCGGGTCTGGTCATCGGCGGCTATGCCATTCCCGGCTTTCTCTTCGCCATCCTGCTGATCGTATTGTTTGCCGGAGGCAGTTATTGGCAAGTCTTTCCTCTCCGCGGGCTGACTTCGCCGGATTTTGCCGACCTGTCGGCATGGGGCAAAGTGAAGGACTATCTATGGCATATCGTACTGCCCGTCACCGCTTCCACCATTGGTAGCTTCGCAACCTTGACCATGCTGACCAAGAACAGCTTTCTCGACGAAATTCATCGCCAGTATGTGCTCACCGCCCGTGCCAAGGGCGCAAGCGAACGGCGCATTCTCTATGCTCACATATTCCGCAATGCGATGTTGCTCATCATCGCCGGGCTGCCCTCGGCACTTGTCGGCATCTTCTTTACTGGCTCCTTGCTGATCGAAGTGATCTTCTCCCTCAATGGCCTTGGCCTGCTCGGCTTCGAAGCCGTCATGCAGCGGGACTACCCCGTAATCTTCGGCACGCTTTATCTCTACACCCTGATCGGACTGGTGTTGAAGCTGGTCTCGGATCTGACCTATGTATGGGTTGATCCCCGCATCGATTTTGCAACGAGGGAGTCCTGAGCATGGCGATATTTTCACGACGCCCGGATTCCGGGCGATCCACACGCTCAAGGCTGTCACCCATTACCCGCCGGCGCATGAAGGTCTTTCGTCAGCAACGCCGGGCCTGGTGGTCACTGTGGTTGTTCGCCATTCTATTTGCCATCAGCCTGGGGGCTGAGTTGGTCGCCAACGACAAACCGCTGGTCATCCATTATCAGCAGCAATGGTATTTCCCTCTGCTGCAGGAATACTCTGATACCGAGTTTGGTGGTTTCCTGCCTACACCGGCAGATTATCGTGATGACTTCACTCGCGAGGCCATTGAAGAGAATGGTTGGGCGCTCTGGCCATTGATCCCCTTCACCTATGACACGCTGGACATGCACCTGGACCATCCCGCGCCTTCACCACCCGACGGCACGCACTGGCTAGGTACCGATGACCAAGGTCGCGATGTGCTTGCCCGTGTCATCTACGGCTTCCGTATTTCCATGATCTTTGCCTTGGCACTGACGGCAGGCTCACTGATCCTTGGCGTCATGGCTGGCGGCATCCAGGGATACTTCGGCGGCAAGATCGACCTCATCGGACAGCGCTTCATCGAGATATGGTCCGGGCTACCTGTCCTGTTTCTGCTGATCATCCTCGCCAGCCTGGTGCAACCCAATATCTGGTGGCTACTCGGCATTATGCTGCTGTTTTCCTGGCTTGGCCTGGTGGATATCGTGCGCGCCGAATTCCTGCGCGCACGCAACCTGGAATACGTGCGTGCCGCCAAGGCCATGGGCCTGCCATCCAGGCTGATCATGTGGCGCCATGTGCTACCGAATGCCATGGTGGCCACACTGACATTTGTCCCCTTTCTGTTCACCGGCGCCATCACCACATTGACAGCCCTGGACTTTCTTGGCTTCGGATTGCCACCTGGCTCTCCTTCACTTGGTGAACTGGTCGCCCAGGGCAAGAACAACCTCCAGGCCCCCTGGCTAGGGATCACCGCCTTTGCCACCTTGGGGGTCATGCTGTCCCTGCTGGTATTCATCGGTGAAGGGATACGAGACGCTTTCGACCCTCGCCATGTGCAGCAAGGCCCAACCCAGATATCTCCGGGCTCGATAGCACCAGACCATGCACAGCAAATTGCCAAAGGAGGTGATGGCCATGTCCGCTGAGCCCTTGCTCATCCTTGATCAGCTATCCATCTCTTTCGACGATCAGCTTGTGGTGAAGGACATGTCTCTGAGCGTGGCTCGAGGCGAGACCTTGGCACTGGTAGGAGAATCCGGCTCCGGCAAGTCAGTATCTGCCTTGGGTGCTCTCAATCTGTTACCAGCCAACGCCAAGGTGAAGGGAACTCGACGCCTGGGCAATACCGACCTCTCGACACTTGATTCGCGCCAATGGCAGGCACTCCTAGGCAACCGCATCGGCTTCGTGTTTCAGGAACCGATGACATCACTCAACCCCCTGCATACCATTGGCCGCCAATTGGGCGAAGCCTTGCGCCTACACCAGGGATTGCATGGCAAGGCAGCACGCCATCGCTGTCAGGAGCTGCTTGAGCAGGTCCGGCTGCCCCGTCCTGAAGAGCTGTTAGATGCCTGGCCTCATCAGCTTTCCGGCGGGCAGCGCCAGCGCGTCATGATTGCCATGGCGATCGCCAACCAGCCAGAATTATTGGTCGCCGATGAGCCGACCACGGCACTGGATGTCACGGTGCAACAGGAAATCCTGGCACTGCTCACGGATCTTCAAGACCATCATGGTATGGGAATACTATTCATCACCCATGACCTCAATCTGGTACGTCGTCATGCCGACCGCGTGTGCGTTCTGCAGCATGGCATAGTGCAGGAAACGGGCCCTGTTGCAGATGTCTTCCGTTCGCCACAGAGCGCTTACACCAAAGCACTGCTGAGCGCAGAACCAGAAGGCCGTCCCTCCGCCATCAAGGACTCGACGCCGTTATTGATGGCCAGGTCTCTTGGCGTACAATTCCAACGCCCAAAGCGCCTGTTCCAACGTCGACCTCCGGCCTTCGAAGCTCTGTCTCCCATCGACCTTAGTGTGGCTCCAGGCGAAACGCTCGGCATTGTCGGAGAATCCGGGTCAGGCAAGACCACGCTGGCACTCGCCCTGCTGCGCCTGGTAACCAGCCAAGGAGAAATCAACTTCGATGGCACCCGCCTGGACCTGCTCAGCGGCAACCCCTTGCGCCAGCAACGACGCCAATTGCAGGTAGTATTTCAGGACCCATATGGCTCCCTGTCACCTCGCATGCCGGTTGCCGACATCATCAGTGAAGGACTGCGCTTTCATCAGCCTGATCTGCAGGAAGCGGAAATTGACCGCCGCGTACGCAACACCCTGCATGAAGTAGGCCTACCCGAAGATGTCAGCCAGCGCTATCCTCACGAGTTTTCCGGAGGCCAGCGCCAGCGTATCGCCATCGCACGCGCCATCATTCTCGAACCACGCCTGATCATCCTTGATGAGCCGACTTCAGCCCTGGATCGCACGATTCAGAAACAGTTGATCATTCTGCTGCGAGAACTGCAGCACCGCCGCGGCCTCAGCTACCTGTTCATCAGTCATGACCTGGCCGTGATACGCGCCATGGCCCATCGTGTGATGGTGCTGAAAGAAGGCAAGGTGATCGAACAGGGCGACTGTGACAAGGTGCTTGCTACACCACAGAGTGCCTACACCAGAGCGCTGATTGCTGCCTCCAGCCTGGCGAGGGAAGTTGCTATCTAGCTGTCTACGACCTCCAGCCCCCTTTTGATCACAGCAGTTTCTTGAGGCATTTTCTCTGACTGCTCATCGATTCCGGCAACTGCCTGCAGGATGCAGGCAAGAAGATGTCTCGCTGACAAGCCAACTTGCAAAGAGGTTGGCAAATAGATGAGACAGGCCACTCCCCGGAGCCATCATCTTCTATACTGCCGGAAAATTTCTTCACGCCGGTACCTATCATGACCCGCAAGCACCATCGGCTTGGGTTATTAGCAATACTGTGGCTGACCCTTGGGATTTGGTTTTTCCCTCAGGCGGCCCTGGCCACTGAAACCTCCCTCCGCAACGGCTGGGAATATCGTTGGGGAGACTCGCCTCAGGATGCCAACGGGCATTTCCTGTGGGCCAGTGAGCCTACTGGCACATCTGGCTGGTTACCCATGTCCGGCACAGCCAACCCCCCGCACCGGCATGGCAACGAAACGCTATGGATGCGTCACCAGCTACCTGCCGGGGAATGGCACCACCCTGTCCTGTTCGTTTCCAGTATCGACCTGATCGGTGAAGCCTATATCGACAACCAGCAAATCTTTCGACATGGCTCTCTGGACTCAAACGGCCAAGTACAGTTTGCCGGCTGGAGCTGGCACACCATTCCACTGCCCGACGTTTCTGAAGGAAAGGTTCTCTATCTGCGGATCCACTCCGATTACTCTGATATCGGGCTATGGGGAAAAGTCGCCATCATGGACGAAAGTGCCGTGCTGCCGATGATTCTAGCCACTTCCTGGGAAGGACTGGTTGTCGCCACTTTCTGCTTGATTGTCGGTTCTCTCGCCAGCTTGCTGGTACTGTCTCCTCCTCGACAATGGCGTTTGGGCAGTGTCGGCTTCTTTTCCCTGGCAATCGGCATCATGTTGTTGGCCGAGAACGACTCACGCAAACTGTTGCTGGATATTCCTTTACTGTGGAACTATCTGGCTGCTGCCACTTATTTTTCACTACCCATCGCCATGGGCTTGATCCTGGAGCACTGGTTTCCTCAGGTTCGCACTCGTTTCTTGCGTCTCATCTGGTTGGCCCTGCTCGCCTATCTCACCATCGCTCTGAGCATGTCATTGATGGGAATGATTTCCTTGTCCTCGACCTTTCCCTCGTTTGACGTCCTGCTGTTGATTTCGACCATCTTGATGGCCTTGCTAGCGCTCCGCCGGTGCCATACTTTCAATATTCACCAGTACCTGGTACTCGCAAGCTATGCTGCCTTTGTCTTCATCCTGATGCTGGACATGGCTGTCGCTCACAGCATCATTGACTGGTTCGAGGTACCAGTACATTTTGGGGCCCTGGCTTTCACCCTCTCCATGGTCATCATCTCCCTACGCCATTACACCCAGACTCAGCGCGAGCTCAACCACCTCAACCGTTTCCTGGAGAGTGAAGTTGCCGAACGCACCAGCGAGTTGCAAAGTCATGTGAAGCAAGAGCACCAGCGTGCATCGCTGATCGCCCTGGAACACAGCAAAAGCCAGGCACTCGCCGACCTGATCGATCGCCTGCAAGGAACCGCTGCCTTGGAGCATGCACTGGAAATCATCGTGGATGCCCTGCCAGAACTGACGAGCCCTCTACGTGGGGCATTCTATCGACAGAACACTGATGAGCCGCTGTTGAGCCTCACACATCATTGGCCCAAGGATTACCAGGTCCCAGCCACCCTCCCTTCATCTCCATCGGGTGGCACTGACAATCGACCTCCATCCTGGCTGTTTCCGTTGGATATTCCGCGTCCGCAACAAGACGCCTTGCACCTTGGAATATTGTGGCTGGAACCGAATACTCGGTTACTACCGAACTCGGAGTATCACGAACGGACCCGGCGTCTTATCGAAACCGGCATCACTCGGGTAGCGTTGGTATTATCCAGCATTTCACTTCAGGAAAAGCTTGCCACGCTGTCCTATAACGATGGACTGACAGGCCTGCGCAACCGGCGGTACTTCGAAGAGCTGATGTTTCATGAAGCGGTATCAGCATTGCGGAATCAGACATCTCTGACTCTGGCGATCGTGGATATTGATCATTTCAAGTTGTTCAATGATCGCTTTGGTCACTCTGCGGGAGATGTCGTGTTATGTGGTGTGGCACAGCTTCTTGCGGAAAGTTTTCGCGATAATGACGTGGTATGTCGACTGGGCGGTGAAGAGTTCGTCATCCTATTGCCACATGCACAAGCCAATGATGCACTCATGCGCATCGACCAGATGACTCAAATACTGGCAAGTACCAACTTCAAGCATGCTCACCAGCCACTGGGTACGGTATCGCTATCCTGTGGCATTGCCAGCTTTCCCTGTCACACTTCTGACCCCCATACCCTGCTGGAAATTGCTGACAATGCCTTGTACCGCGCCAAGCAATCCGGTCGCGCTCGCATCACCATGGCGGAATGATTCCGTCAGAACAGAGCCACTTCCTCTTCAGTCAGTTCTCGCCATTCGCCCGGTGCCAGCTGCGGATCCAGCTTGAGTTTACCGATGGATTCCCGATGCAATGCCTCTACATGGTTACCAATGGCGGCAAACATGCGACGCACCTGATGGTAGCGCCCTTCGTGTACCGTCAGCAGTACTTCCTGGGCAGAAAGGCAGACAAGCTCAGCAGGTCGTGTCGGTGTGTCTTCGCCTTCCAGCAACACGCCGTGGGCAAAGGCCTCGACAGCATCCAACGCGGCCTGACCTTCCAGCGAACGTGCAAGGTGAGCGCGATAGACCTTGGCACAGCGATGACGCGGCGATGTCACCCGGTGGGACCACTGACCATCGTCACTGAGCAGCAACAGGCCGGTGGTGTCCACATCCAGGCGTCCAACTGGCTGCAGGCGTTCAGCCTTGGGAAGATCGATGAGATCCATCGCGCGCGGATACAAGCCTCTGCGTGCGGTACATTCCACATTGAGAGGCTTGTGTAACATCACATAACGCAGCCCGACCAGGGCAAGGGGCTCTCCCATCCAGGCAACTGCATCATCTTCATTGATGTGGCGAGCCGGGCGTTTCTCGGCTTCACCGTTGACCTGGACTTCTCCATTGGACAATGCCCTTTTGGCCAGGCTGCGTGTCAGATCCGTGGTTTCCGCCAGGAAGCGATCAAGGCGCATCAGTAACCTACTCCACAACTGAGAGAAAAGTGATCAGCATCACGCCAGGCAGGAAACTTGTCGCGAAACTGGCGCAGTTCCTCGCCATCCAGCACGGCTGTCTGGATGAACGGCTGGCCTTCCGGCTGGTCGACAAGCGCCACTCCCTTGGCATCGATCAGCATGGAGTCCCCGGCATAATCGAGCCCGTTGGCATCCTGACCGACACGATTGACACCGATCACAGCACACAGGTTCTCGATTGCCCTGGCCTGCAGCAGCGTGCGCCAGGGATGCCGCCTGGGAGCCGGCCAATTGGCCACGCACAAGATAGCGTCATACTCGAAATGTTCCCCAGCAGAGGGCTGTTGACGCAGCCATACCGGAAAGCGCAGGTCATAGCAGACACTCAACAGGATTCTGAAGCCATTGAGTTCGACGATGACGCGCTGTTCTCCCATGGCATAGCGTTCATGCTCACCGGCCATGCGAAACAGGTGGCGCTTGTCATACCAGATCAATTCTCCATCCGGTCGCGCCCACACCAGGCGGTTGAAGTAGTCATCCTGCTCCTGGATTGCCACACTGCCCGTCACGACACAGCCACGCTTCATGGCCTGACGCTTGAGCCAGTCCACTGCCAGACTGCTTTCCATGGGTTCGGCCATTTCCCGGGAATTCATGGTGAAGCCTGTGGCGAACATCTCCGGCAGAACGATCAGGTCGGTATCAGCAAAGCTCAGGTCAGCCAGCTTGTCCTCAAGCTGACGACAATTGGTGGCAGGGTCTTCCCAGCGCAGGTCACACTGCACCAGGGTGGTTCGCAACTGGGACATCGTTTGCAACTGAGACATGGATAGGCTCGTCTGATGGTGTATGAAGCCAGTACTCTGCTTACTAGGTTACCGTACCCTGTTGCGTGACGCTCGCTATCCTCTTCATTGATTGAAGTGCATGTTTCCTTAGGAACCTACTGATTATGTTACCTTATGCTTTTCGCATGGGGGAAAAGGAATGACACAGCGCTCGGCATCGCGCCAGGGAGTCATGTATGGCTTGCTGGCCTACGGCATGTGGGGATGCTTTCCATTGTTCTTCGCGATGTTCGATGGTGTGCCAGCACTGGAAATCCTGCTTCATCGCATTCTCTGGTCATGCCTTTTCCTCATTCTGGTGATCAGTGTGTTGCAACGCTGGCATCACGTCATGGCGGCATTTGCACACTCCTCCGGGCTATGGCGTGTCCTTGGTTGTGCCATTCTGATCGCTGTGAACTGGGGCTTGTACATCTACGCTGTCGAAACCCGTCATGTGCTGCAGGCCAGCCTGGGGTACTTCATGACACCGCTGGTCAATGTCGCACTTGGCATGCTGGTGCTGAAGGAACGCATCAACCGCTTTCAGCTTATTGCCATTGCTCTTGCAGGTACTGCCATCCTGCTGCAGTTGATTCAACTCGGCCACTTGCCCTGGATCAGCCTGGCACTGGCCATTTCCTTTGGCGTCTATGGGCTGCTGCGTAAGCAGGTCAAGCTCGATGGATTATCCGGGCTCTTCGTCGAAACCCTGCTACTGCTTCCCCTGGCCGGAATAGGATTGGTGTGGTTGAGCCATCAGGAGCTGTCTCACTTCTTCTCCGCAACCCATACCAGCATGCTGCTGATCGCCAGTGGCATCATTACCGCTGTGCCGCTGCTGGCCTTCGCCGGCGCAGCCCGACGCCTGCCCCTGGGAACCCTGGGCTTCCTCATGTACATCAACCCCACGCTGCAGTTCCTGATTGCCATCTGGGTATTCGGCGAACCTCTGCAGATAGAACAGCTCACCACTTTCGCGCTGATCTGGGTGAGCCTGGCTCTCTATAGTCTTTCCTCCTGGAAGCGCCCCTCCAGGGCGGCCTCAACTTAAGGAGCCCAGGTGATCGTCCCTCATATTGTGCTGGTCGGGGCAGGACATGCCCACCTTCACCTGCTGGACCAGGCAGAGAAATTGCGCAGCGCCAGGCTCACTCTGGTAGAGCCTGGTGCCTTCTGGTATTCAGGCCTGGCCAGTTCCATGCTGGCTGGCGAGGTGCCTCCGCAAGATGATCGCCTGGACCCTGTGAGCCTTTGTCGGCAGCGGGGCGTCACCCTGCTGCGCCAACGCATGGTGGCACTTGATGATCCCGCACAGACCATCACGCTCGGCAATGGGAACAACCTGCGCTACGACCTCTTGAGCCTCAACCTTGGCTCTGCCTCAGCCAGCTTGCCTCAATCGGGTGAAGGACCGGAACAATGGCCAGTCAAGCCGGTTCCCCAGTTACTCAGGCTCAAGCGCCGCATCACTCGCCAGCTCAATCAGGGCCAGTCTCTCTCGGTGGAGGTGGTGGGAGCGGGTGCCAGTGGCGTGGAAATTGCCTGCGCCCTGCGGACACTGGGCAAGCGCCTGGGGGTGAACGAGCGTCGCCTGTTCATTCGTCTCATCCACCATGCCACTGAAACATCCATGGGGCTAATGCCAGAAATCCCTCGAAATGCCCAGAACTGGTTAACTGAACGCCTGGCTCGACGAGACATTGAGATAACCGGAATACGCAGCAGCGACCAACATGTCGATCATCGCATCCTTGCCACAGGGCTCAGACCCACCGCTACTACCCTCGACATCGGCTTGCCAGTGATAAACCGTGGCCTCCGTATCCATGCCGACCTGACAGTCATCGATCATCCACGCATCTTCGCCACTGGCGACTGTGCAGCAATGGAAGGTCATGTATTGCCGCGTCTTGGTGTTTACGGCGTACGCCAGGGGCCGATTCTTCTCCATAATCTGCTCGCCAAGCTACAGGGCTCACCGCCACGCCACTATCAGCCGCAGCCACGGGCACTGTCGATTCTCAATCTGGGAGACGGCGAAGGACTCGCCCTCTATGGCCGCTGGTGGTGGGGCGGACGACTCGCCAGCCTGTTCAAGAGCCATCTTGACCGACGCTTTCTCGATCACTTGCGCCGCTCTCCGCCCGATTGAACACCTTTGCATGACCGGTTTCACTGCGCGAACTTTTCCCCTGCACCCTCTCTACCAGGGAACTCGTTTGCGTTAATCTGGAAAGGTCATAACGACATAATCTTATAAGCCAAGGGCCTGCCTCCGGAATGATCAAGCGCTACCTGCCGATCCTCGCCTGGTTACCTCACTACAATCGACGTCTATGTGGTGCCGACCTCCTTGCCGGGCTCATCGTGACGGTCATGGTGATTCCACAGTCCCTGGGTTATGCCATTCTTGCCGGCTTGCCTGCCGTAGTCGGGCTATATGCCAGTCTGCTGCCCGTCGTCATTTATGCCCTATTCGGAACCAGTCGCACCCTTGCGGTGGGCCCCGTGGCCATCATTGCCTTGATGACCGGTGCTGCTCTTTCGCGAGTGGCGGCACCGGGCAGCGAAGAGTATCTACAAGCGGCGCTGGCACTATCGTTGATTTCTGGCCTGATGCTGGCCGCCATGGGTTTTCTGCGCCTTGGCTTCTTCGCCAACTTCCTGAGCCATCCGGTGATCGGTGGTTTTTTGTCTGCTTCCGGCCTGCTGATCGCTTTGACCCAGTTGACCAACCTTCTCGGCATGCAAGCCAGTGGCTATAACGGCCTTGAGCTGACAGGCAGTCTGTTACGCCATCTGGACAGTTTTCACTGGCCTACTGCGAGCATCGGAATCAGTAGCCTGCTTTTCCTCTATCTTGTTCGCCTGTACGGCCTGCGTGCCCTGAAAGCGCTGTTGCTTCCGGATGCCATCGCCGCTCTTCTCGTTCGTGCCGGTCCAGTGGTCGCTGTCGTGATGGCCACATTGATCAGTTGGCACTTTGACCTGGCAGCCAGCGGAGTGGCCACCGTAGGGCAGGTACCTTCCGGGTTGCCAGGCCTGAGTTTTCCCCTGCTCGACACCCGCATATGGCATGCCCTGCTTGTTCCCGCCCTGTTGATCAGCATCGTGGGCTTTGTCGAGTCGATTTCCATGGCCCAGATGCTGGCTGCCAGGCGCCGCGAACGCATATCCCCCAACCAGGAACTGATCGGACTCGGAGGCGCCAACATCGCCGCCGCCATTACCAGTGGCATGCCAGTGTCCGGAGGGCTCTCGCGCACAGTGATCAACCAGGAGTCAGGTGCTCAGACCCCTTTTGCCGGCATCTTCGCTACCCTCGGCATCGGTATTATTACCCTGTTCCTGACACCACTGCTTGAGCATCTGCCCATTGCCACCCTGGCAGCTACCATCACCGTTGCCATTCTGACGCTGGTCGACATCCCTCTGATTCGACAGACATGGCGCTATTCGCGCAGCGATTTCTCGGCCCTCGCCGCCACCATGGCACTGACACTGACGGAAGGTGTCGAAGCAGGCATCATCGTCGGTGTCGTCTTGTCCATCGGCCTGTTCCTGTATCGCACCAGCCGTCCTCACAGTGCCATCGTCGGACGCATTCCCGGCAGCGAACATTTTCGCTCGGTCACTCGTCATCAAGTCGAGACTGCCAGCCATCTGGCCTTGCTGCGCATCGACGAGAGCCTCTATTTCGCCAACGCCCGTTATCTGGAAGACACCCTGTACGCCCTGGTGGCACAACGTCCCGAACTCACTGATGTGGTATTGATCTGCTCAGCGGTCAATCTCATCGATGCCTCTGCGCTGGAAAGCCTGGATGCCATCAATGCGCGCCTGAAGGATTCACGAGTCACTCTGCATCTGGCTGAGGTCAAAGGCCCTGTCATGGATCGCCTGAAGCGATCAGACTTCCTTGACGACCTCACGGGCCGGGTCTTTCTCAGCACCTATGCAGCCTGGGCAGAACTCAAGAAGCCCAGGAATGCATGAACACGAAACCTGATGCCCTGCTGGCGAATCTGGATATGCTGAGCAATTTGGTATCATGAATGCCTCATCCAAGGGGCAACGCTGGATATGGAACAGCCGTATATGGAACAGCCAGACATGGAACCACAAGGCAAGCAGAACCTCGCCATCAGTGGCTACCGACTACTCAAGCAGGACATCATTCGGGGGCAGTTCCTTCCTGGCGAGAAACTGCTGATGGCACGGCTCAAGGAGCGTTATGCGCTAGGCACCGGACCTTTACGCGAAGCCCTGTCTCAACTCGTCGCCGAGCGCCTGGTCGTGGCTATCAGCCAACGCGGCTATCGTGTTGCTCCCATGTCTCTTGACGAACTCAACGATCTTTACGACGCTCGCGCCCAACTGGAAGGCTTGATGCTGGAACTGGCCATGGAGCGTGGCGATGATGACTGGGAAGCGGAAATACTGGCCTGCGCGCACACTCTGTCCAAGGTCGTCAAGGTCAGTGGCCTGGAAGAACAGCTCGATGTGTGGGATGCCCGCCACAAGGCTTATCACACCGCTATCGTCACAGGCTGTCGTTCTCCTCACCTGCTGCAGGTACGCCAGACACTGTTCGATCAGGTCGAGCGCTATCGTCACCTGTGGTTACGCGAAATCGTGCTGTCGAGCGCCGCATTGGCAGCCAAGCGTGACGAACATGCCGCCTTGACCGAAACCGTACTGTCCAGAAACAAGGCCAAGGCCCGCCAGATGATGCGTGAACACTTGATGAGCCCCGTTCCGATCATCACGGAGGTGATGATTCGCCAGGGTCTGGCATAGCACCCGATGCTGCCGGGGATGCCTGCAGGGAGGATGTTTCCTGCCACTTGGCCAGTGCTGCCCTGGGGTCACGTGGATAATAGCGCTCGGGCTGGCTGGCCACATGGGGAAAGAAACGCGTGTCCTTGTAGGGCATTTTCATGAAGCCGGAAATGCCCAGCCCCTCGATCAGCCGCACGGCATCGAGGATATCCTCCAGGCGATCACGAAACTCTTCTTCCCGAGATGGGTCAAGCAAGCGGTAATGGTGATGAATCTTCAGATGGGCAGGCAGGGACTCGAAGATGATCATACCGGTATGGTGGATCTCGTTGAGCTCCTGCAAGGCACTGATGATGGCCTCCGGCAGGACAAGCAGTTCTTCGGGATCCGGGCCATCCTCGAAGTAGCTATGCAGCCGTGAGCGGTCTTCCAGCTCAGGTACCGCACTCACTTCATACGACAGGTGCATGGTCGGGTCGACAATGAAGGGGTACTCGACCCCCTCCCGCTCCAGGTGCAGCGTATCCCTGGCATTGAACAGGCAACTCTTGAAAATCCCTCGGCGATGGATGGCCCTGGCCAGGGTCACCATATTGTTCACTGCCGTGACGAAAGCGGGCTTCAGTTGTGGGTCGTAGAGATTCAGTGATGAATCGATATAGACCCCATCCGCTTCCCAGCGAACCGCCAGCCCACCGACAAGCGGATACTTGCCCAGGCGGCTGACCGAGGCCAGAAAGGCCTTTTCGGTTTCTCCCATGCCTTGCATGAAGTTGCGGTAATAGCGGTCCAGTTGCACGTCATTGACGTCGTTGAGGGTTTCTTCCACGCCTTCTTCACGCAGAAAGGACTTGCGTGAACTGTACACCACACAGTCGATCTCGCGGGTCGCTGCCCGACTCCAGACCGGCACAAGCGGGGCCTCGGGCGAGGTCGGCAGGTCAAGCATCACCAGACGTCCCATGCGCGGCATCTCACGCAGGAAATAATCCCCGGCCTTGAGGCGTGTCTGGGGGTCAGGATCCAGCATACCGTCCAGCACCCGTGCAAACTCCATGGGCAAGCCAAGCGAACGTGCCGGAATAGCACGTTGGCCAAAACGGCAGGACTGAGCCGACGCCAGGGCATAGAGCGTGCCGGCCACCCCTTGCTCGTCGAAACGTGGAGACGACAAGGCACCATTCAACTGGTCATCGCCAATGAAATAGACATCTCCCAGGCGGGCATTGGTCTGCTGCAGGTTATCCGACATCAGCTCCATGACATTGGCGGTAACGAACTGTAGACGGGCATCAAGCTGGGCGAATACGGACGATCCCCAGTCAATCAGTGCAACGGTCTCATGCTGTTCATCGAACACCAGATTGGAAGGCTTGATGTCACCGTGCACCACCGGACGCCGAGGGTTGCCTTCTGGTGTCCTTTCCTGGCGCAAGGTGCGCAGGATATCTGCCAGCTGATCGGCAATTCGCACCACCAGACGCGGCGGCAGGCGCCCATTATGCAGCGAGAACTCTTCCAGATTGATACCGGGAGCCCGCTGCATGACCATGATCGATTGATGACGCACTCGCTGGAAAGCCACCAATCGGGGCACCCGGGGGTGATCCACCTGCTCCAGCATGAACGCCTCTTCTTCAAGACGATCCTGCAGGTGCTGCGGTAGTGTCACCCGAGAGAACTTGAATACGTAATGTTCTCGGGATGCCGTGGTCATGCTATTGATACCGGCAAAGACAAAGCCATAGGCGCCCTTGCCGATCAACCCGATATCACGGTAGCCCAGTTGCTCAAGCTGGGCCTGGCATAGTGCAACCCACTCCTTGAGCTTGCGCGCATCATCCTGACTGAGCAGATAAATCGACTGCTCTTCGGGAATGTAGAACTGCTGTAACTGGGCCTGGGACATCTACAGAGGCATCAGGACAGATGCAATAACATGGTTTCCGGGCTTTCCAGGAAACCTTTCCATACATTACAGAAGCGAGCAATGGTCCCGCCATCGATCAAACGATGATCACCGGCCCATGTCACCGTCATGATTGCCCGCCGAGTCACCTCACCATGTTCATCGAAGCGGGGCAGCCATTGGCTCTTGCCGATAGCCACAATAGCCGCTTCCGGGGCATTGATGATAGGCGCGGCGTAAGTTCCTCCCATGGCGCCAATATTTGAAATGCTGATCGTGCCGCCCTTGAGATCTTCCTGACTGACACGCCCTTCTCGGGCAGCTTCGGTCAGGCGCTGAACCTCGGCAGCAATATCCAGCACGCTGAGACCTTCGACCCCTTTGATATTCGGCACCATCAGCCCGGCCTTGCCATCCACCGCCATACCAATATTGCAACGGGCCAGATACTGGATCTCACTGGCATCTTCGCTCAGGCGTGCATTGAGAATAGGCTCGGCGCGTACGGCCAGGGCCATGGCCTTCATGAAGAACGGCATCAATGTCAGGCGTAGTTGTCGTAGCTCAGCCTGGGGCTTGAGACGCTGACGCAACGCCAAAAGCTCTGTGACATCGATTTCCTCCCCGTAGTGGAAATGGGGAATGGTGCTGACAGAAGCCACCATCTGGCGAGCCATGGCTGCACGAATGCCCCGCATGGGCTCGGTGTGCGAAATGTTCTCGGACCCCGTCGCTGACGATTGTACGACTGCCCTGTCGGATGGTCTCTCGCCAGGATGCCTGATCTCTGTGTTCTCGGCCTGCGCCAGATAGGCCAATACATCTTCCTTCAGTACCCTACCCATACGGCCACTACCAGGAACCACCTCAAGCTTGAGGCCATGCTCACGCACCAGGCGGCGCACGGCAGGACTCGCCGGTGTACGCCCATGGGCTCCTTTTCCCGTAGTGACATTTTTTCCCGTAGTGGCATTTTTTCCCGTAGTGGCATTGACGCCAGCGCCCTCAACACCACCCGGCATACGAGAATCTGGCGCATGCGACCCCGATGCCACCACAGAATCCATCGCGGCGGAAGGAGCGAACCTCTCTTGCTTCTCGGTCGTCTCGACAGCGGAGTGGCTGCCTTCTGCACGGTAGGCAAACAACGGAGCATGGACCCGGGCCATTTCCCCCTTGGCAACATATAATGCGCTGACTTCGCCATCTTCCGGAGCAGTGATCTCGACCATGGCCTTGTCAGTCATTACATCGACCAGGTGCTGGTCTTCAGAGATGCGATCACCTACGGCGACATGCCATTCGACCACCTCACATTCGACAATACCTTCACCAATATCCGGCAAAATGAAGTCCACTGCCCCAGCGCTGGTTTTCGCCACTTGCGAGGAACCATGTTCGAGAGGCGTTTCCCAGCGTGCCGCACTGTCTTCTGCTGGCTCCTGGCTCTTGCCGGCAGTCGTGCTTTCACCTTCGCCATCAAGGGCATCGTAACTGAACAATGTCGCGTGCACCCTGGCCATCTCACCCTTGGCCACATGCAACTGCGTCACGCGTCCATCCGTCGGTGCGGTGATTTCGACCAGGGCCTTGTCGGTCATCACCTCCACCACCGGCTGGTCTTCGACGATGGTGTCGCCCTCGGCCACCTTCCACTCAATGACCTCACATTCGACGATGCCTTCGCCGATATCGGGCAATTTGAATTCCGTCATCTTTGTCTCTCCTGTCCGTACCTGTCTCAACGAGCCACCTTCGGCGGGCTGGCGGCTCAGTAATTCATTGCGGCACGAATGGCCTCGTAGATCTTGAGATGGTCTGGCAGATATTCCTTTTCCAGTGTCAGAGGAAAAGGCGTATCCAACCCGGTCACCCGCTGAATGGGAGATTCCAGGTACAGGAAACAACGCTCCTGAATGGTGGCGGAAATTTCACCTGCAAAGCCACCAGTACGTGGCGCCTCATGAGTAATCACCAGACGCCCGGTTTTCAGTACGGACTCAGCAACAGTATCCTCATCCCAGGGCAGGATGGTGCGTAAATCAATGACTTCACATGACACCCCATCTTTCTCGGCCATTTCCACAGCCTTGTCGATGACTTCCATCTGAGCGCCCCAGCCCAGCACGGTGATGTCACTGCCTTCCTTGGTCACTTCCGCTTCACTGAGGGGCAGCTGGTAGTCTTCTTCCGGCACTTCGCCGACAGCGGCGCGATACAGACGCTTGGGCTCGAAAAACAGGACCGGATCAGGATCACGAATCGATGCCAGCAACAACCCCTTGGCTTCGTAGGGATTACGGGGCACCACAATCTTGAGACCAGGAGTATGCGCGAAATAGGCTTCTGGTGACTGAGAGTGATAATGGCCACCGGAGATGCCGCCGCCGTATGGTGTACGAATGGTCAGCCCACCGACATTGAACAGATCACCTGAGCGGTAGCGATATTTCGCCGTTTCGTTGACGATCTGGTCGAAGGCCGGATAGATGTAATCGGCAAACTGGATCTCGGCCACCGGCACAGAACCCTGAGCCGCCAGGCCATTGGCAAAACCAATGATGCCCTGTTCCACCAGGGGGGTGTTGAAACAGCGGGCCTTGCCATATTTTTCCTGCAGGTGGCTGGTGGCACGAAATACGCCGCCAAACCCGCCCACATCCTCACCGAAGCACAGCACACGTTCATCTTCGGCCATGGCGATATCCAATGCCTGATTGATGGCCTGAAGCATGTTGATCGTCGGCATCTCAAGCACCTCCCTGCTCGTTATCCGCATCCTTTTCCTGCAGCGTGGTATCCAGGAAACGGGCACCACGCGGGTAGGCCTCGGGGTAATGCCGGATATGGTTCTTGAGCGCATCCAACTGATGTTGCAAGGCCGGCGTGACCTCGGCGTAGACCTCAGTCACCAGAGTATCCAATGCAGGTGGCGGGCGTTTCTCGGCGCGCTTCATGGTTTCAAGCACTTCACGACGCAGACTATCCTGAAGAGCCTTTTCCTCCTCCTCGTCCCACCAGCCTTGATGCTCCAGCCAGGCCTGCATGCGACGAAGCGGATCTTTTTCGCGCCAGGCGTCCTCTTCCTTGCGTGAGCGATACCCAGAGGGATCGTCAGAGGATGAGTGCGCTGCGAGACGGTAGGTCATCGCCTCGATCAGTACCGGTTTGTTATGTTCCACCACGAGCTGACGTGCGCGCTCGGTGGCGTGATACACCGCCAGCACGTCATTGCCATCGACACGGATCACGTGCATGCGATAGCCGAAAGCCCGGGGAGCCACACCGTCCGCAGCAAACTGTTCCACTGATGGCGTGGAAATCGCGTAGCCATTATTGCGACAGAAAAAGATCACTGGCACTTCATGTACCGCAGCCATGTTCAGGGCGGCATGGAAGTCACCTTCTGAGGCAGCTCCCTCACCAAAGTAGGTGATGGTGCAGTTACCATTGCCAGCCAGCTTCTGGCCATAAGCATAGCCAGTGGCCTGAGGAATCTGAGTCGCCAGAGGCGATGAGATGGTCATGTAATGCAGCTTGCGCGACCCGTAATGGACCGGCATCTGGCGGCCCTTGCCGTAGTCGAGTTCATTGCCGAACAGCTGGTTCATGAACTCATCGATGCTGAAACCGCGATACATCAAGGCGCCCTGCTCTCGATACTGAGCCATGATCATGTCGGCATCATCGAGAGCTGCAGCACTGCCAATCACTGCGGCTTCTTCACCGGTGCACTGCATGTAGAAACTCAGGCGTCCCTGACGTTGGGCCGCCATCATGCGTTCATCCAGCACTCTGGTCTTCACCATGGTGTGATAGATACGCAGAGCCTTTTCCTTGCCCAGATCAGGTGCCGTGGCGCCAGGAAAAAGCGTGCCATCCTGAGTCAGGACACTGTAGGTCGGGATGAAAAATTCGTCGCCGGCCAGAAAGTCCGGCTCGTGAATCTGAGCTGTCGTTGTCATCGTGCTGTTCCTTTACCCTTTTTGAGGGCAGTGTTGTCGTTATTTCCCCGTCTCGCCAGGGGATTGCCCTGCGAACGGTCAACGCACGATGTGACGTTAACGTAAACTGAAAGAAGTTAATAGACGAGACTTTAGTCGCACAATTGTGCAAAGACGCTATCCACGCTCAGGGCCAATAACGCGACCAGCACGGCTCCCTGCACTACATAAGCCATGTTACCGTTGACGATACCGGCAATGATGGGATCACCCAGGTTACTGGCCCCTACTGTCGCGCCCAGTGCGGCTGTAGCAATGTTGATCGTCACGGAAGTCCGGATACCCGCCCAGATGACGGGAGCCGCCAGAGGCAGTTCCACCTGGAGCAGCACCTCCCTTGCTGACATGCCCATGCCACGTGCCGCTTCCTTGATCGAAGGATCAATGCCCTCGATGCCTGCCAGGGTATTGCGCACGATAGGCAACAGGCCATAGAGCAACAGCGCCACAATGATCGGCAAGGTGCCAAAGCCCATGACAGGTACTGCCAGCGCCAGCACCGCCACGGGCGGGAAAGTCTGACCCAGGGATGCCACTTGGCTCACCAGAGGGAGAAAATCGCGCCCCCAGGCACGCGTCACGGCAATTCCCGCTCCCACACCGATTACCACGGCCAGGAGTGCAGCCACTCCCACCACCAGCAGATGCCGCCCCAGCAGCACCAACAGGTCGGTCCGGGCATATACCACCTGACGATTATCAGGCTCGATCAATCTCAGCAACGGCTCGAGCCAATCCATCATCAGACAACCTGCCACCAACAGCGACCACCACACCAGAGGCATCAGCCAACGCCAGGCAAGCGGACGCCCCACTGCCTGATCAGTCATTACTCTGTGCTCCTGCAAGGCGCCGAAAACTCAGCTCCCCGATGGGAATATCGTCCTCATCGACGACGGCCAGCCGTTCGACACGCTGCCAGAGCATCATCGACAGCGCCTGACGCAAGGAGGCGTCCTGAGCAATACGATGCTTGGCCACTCCTCCAGCCCCCAGTGGTGTCATGCGTTCATGCACCGGCAACAAGGCCGCTTCCTTGAGACCGCGGTCCTCACCACCGAGCAAGGAAGCGACAAAATCATCAGCAGGCTGCCGGAGTAGTTCCAATGGATGTCCCTGCTGCACGATACGCCCTTGATGCATCACGACCAGCCGGTCGGCCAGGCGCAGGGCTTCGTCCATATCGTGGGTGACAAAGACCACAGTCTTGTTCAAGCGAGACTGCAGCTCGCGCAACTCGAACTGCAAGGCCTCGCGGGTGATCGGATCCAGGGCACCGAAGGGTTCATCCATCAACAGTATGTCAGGGTCTGCCGCCAGAGCCCTGGCCACACCGACACGTTGGGCCTGGCCTCCAGACAATTGATGAGGATACTTGCTGGCGAACTCGGCGACCGGCAGACCGAGCAACTCCATCAGCTCTTCGACACGCTGTTCAATACGAGATCCAGACCACTTCAGCAGATTCGGCACCAGAGCAATGTTGCGTGCTACCGTCCAATGAGGAAACAGACCAGTACTTTGGATGACATAGCCAATGCGCCGTCGCAATGTTTCCCCACGAAAGCTGCGAATTGGCTGATTGTCGATATGGATTTCACCATCGCTGTGTTCGATCAAGCGATTGATCATGCGCAACGTGGTCGACTTCCCACAGCCAGAGGTCCCTATCAGGCAACAGAATTCGCCATTTTTCACCGTGAGCGATATATCATCGACAGCTGTCGCCGCCGAGAATCGCTTAGTGACATGAATCAGCTCGATCAACTTGCGTCCTCCGCTCTTCGCACCCACCGCGACAACGCAGCCAACAGGGCATCGGCAGCCACCGCCATCAGCAGGATCGGTAAAGCCCCCAGCAGCACCATGTCCATGGCCGCCTGTCCCAGGCCCTGGAAGATGAACCTGCCTAACCCTCCGGCACCAATCAGAGCCGCGACAGCAGCCAGGCCAATAGCCTGTACCGTTGTGATGCGGACACCTTCGAGCATCACTGGCAAGGCCAATGGCACCCGGACCTGGGCAAATATCTGGATGCGGCTCATTCCCATACCACGAGCGGCATCAATGACACTTTCATCGACGCCTTCCAGCGCCACAAATGTATTACGCACCATCGGCAGCAGACTGTATATCACCAGGGCAATCAACGCAGGAGCCCAACCAATTCCGCTGACACCAAGATTCGCCAGCCAAGTGTAGTGATGGGCCAGCCAGGCCAAGGGGCCAAGCAAAAGCCCGAACAATGCCAGGCTTGGCACCGTCTGAAAGAAGTTCAATACAGCAAAGGCAGAGCTCTGCAAACGAGGTACGGCACGTATTGCCAGGGCTATGGCGATACCCAATGAAAGACTCAGCACGACGGTTGCGCTGACCAGCAGCAAGTGCTCGACGACGGCCTTGTACAAGCCTTCGCGACGCCCAAGGTACTCCTGCCATAGCGCCAGAGAATCAAGACCGAGAGGAATACAGATAGCCCCCACTACCACGGGAGATAACACACAGAGCCATACTTGCCAGGCAGCCAACTTCAGGTACGAACGCAATTCGACCATGGCCAGCAGCAGAACAAACAACAGCACCCACAGGCTGGCTCCAATACCAAGACGCGCCTGGGGCAAATCAGGGTCTACCAGTTGCCGCGACGCCAATGTCATCCATAGTGGCAAGCCGATCAGGCTGATCGTGACCAGCGCCAGCACTGCCCTGGCATGTCGGGGTGAGAAGTTTCTGCACAACCAGGCCCCCATCGCCAATGGCAAAGCCCACGCGATGGCCAGTGACCAACCCGCCACAGCCCAGGCATGATAGTTCGTCCCCGGTACAATGCGATTCGGCGCCAGACTGACACTGGGTAGGCTCCACCATGCCAGCATGGCAAGCAGCAGCAGGCTCAACAGCACGAAGTTGGCCCGTCCCTGGGCCTGTCCTTGTGGCATATCAGATTGCTCGATCTGTCATTCCTCGAGAGTGGCCAGATAGTCCCCTGCGACCTTGGCCGGGTCCAGGCCATTGACTGCCACCTCGCCATTGAGGCGCTGGAGTGTTTCCAGGTCGAGGGATTCGAATACGGGTGCCAACAGGTCAGCAATTTCCGGATGCGCTTCAAGTACTGCTTGGCGAATCACCGGCGCTGGCTGGTAAACCGGCTGTACTCCCTTGGTGTCCTCCATCACGAGCAGATCCAGGGCTTGCAGGCCACCGTCGGTACCGTAGGTCATGGCGGCATTGACCCCACTGGTCTGTTGGGCAGCAGCTCGCATGGTGGCAGCCGTGTTGCCTCCAGACAGCACCAGTAGCTGGTCTTCATCCAGGGTGAAACCGTAGGCCTCCTGAAAGGCAGGCAGCGCAAAGTCCGATTCAACGAACTCGCTACTTCCTGCCAGTTTGAAATCACCACCGTCATTGATGTAGGCCGCCATGTCATCAAGGGTGGTCAATTCATTTTCCCTGGCAACATCACCACGCACACTGATGGCATAAGTGTTGTTGGCTGAAGCGGGAGTCAGCCACACCAGTCCAAGCTCGGCATCCTTCTGCTTGACGGTATCAAAGGCTGCCGCCGCATCGTGCCATACGTCGCTGTCGGTCATATCGTGGAAGAAAGCACCATTACCGGTGTATTCCGGATATATATCGACCTCATCATTGAGCAAGGCCTGCCGCACCACGCTGGTGCCCCCAAGCTGCAAGCGGTCTTCGACCTCAATGTCAGCAGCAGACAGGCGCTGCAGGATCATCTGCCCCAATACCGAACCTTCAGTATCGATCTTGGAAGACACCACCACTGCATCCGCAGCCTGAGCTGCAGTAGCGGACATCATCGCTGAAAAGACAGTCACGGAAACAAGCGCAAGAGATGCTTTCATGAGAGTATTCTTATCCGTAGTGATTATAGTTCCGTTACAACATGAACCAACCGCGTTCTTGTCATCAGAGTCGCTAGCCAATATAGAAGTATGTTAAGCAGAAGAGGTAAGAACGAGACACACTTCAGCATCAGGTATTGTTCATGTCACCATGCCATCTCTTCTCGCCTGCCTCAAATAGGCCGCCACTGGTCCACCCACTGGTGCGTGATTTAGCATGGTTGATTGGCGCACCGGATCTTGTTAACACGACCTGGCCCGGACGCCCTACACGCCATGACCTGGGCTTGGAAGACCCTGGTGTGCTGGCCAGCTATCTTGCTCGTGTCGAAAGACATCCTGAGTCCTTGGAGCAACACACGGGCAAGGCGGCTTTTACCCGCCTGGGCCAGTATCATGAACGCCTTTGGCAGTTTCTTCTCGACACAGCGCCTGCCACGACACTACTTGCCCACAATATCCCGGTCCGTGCCGATCGGCGTACGCTGGGTGAGCTGGATCTGGTCTATCGCAAGCATGATGGTACCGTGGTGCATCTCGAAGTTGCCGTGAAATTCTTCCTTGGACTCATTCATGGCCCCCGCTCTCCGAACGACATGGCACGCTGGATAGGCCCCGGTGGCCTGGACAGCTTGTCACTCAAGGTTCATCACCTGCTGCACCACCAATTGCCACTGACACAGACCAAGGAAGCCCGCCAGGTATTGAATGACGTCTTGAGTGAACTGCCCGGAGCAGCACCGGCAACACGGAATGCATTGGCAACGTCTTGCCCCGAAGTGCAACTGGCCATGCCCGGAGTGCTCTTTTCGCCCTGGAATCACCCCTTGCCCGTGCCCGATGAACTCAATCCCGACGCCTATCAGGGGCTCTGGTGTCACTGGAGCGACTGGTCACGACTGTGCTCAGAGCTGGATGAGATGCGCTTTGGCACTTGCCTGGCCAAGCCTCACTGGCTTGCACCACCGCTGCCGCCCCACTGGATGTCGCGCACCTCTCTGAGCCGCACCCTGGCAGCGCATTTCGCGACCTATGCCACACCTTTGCAATTGATGCTGTGTGCCGAACCACAGTACTTCTCCGACCTTCCTTTCACGCTTCAATGTCATGCCGACGAGAAAAACAAAGACGCGCCGTCCAAATATGCTGGACGACGCGTCTTTGTGGTAGGGGACGACTGGCCAAGGCAGATTCCTCTGCCCCCACTGGCCTAGAGCGATTCTTCCAGGACACTTCCCACGGCTATCAGCAAGGCTGTCCTGGAATTTCTCCCCAACGCTTCTGGCTCTGTTCTGGCTTCAACCTTTTTCCACGACCCAGGTGGTTCCCTCACGGGAATCCTTGAGGATGATGCCGAGCTCGGCAAGCTCATCTCGGATGCGATCGGCCGCCGCGAAATCCCTGGCTTTCTTGGCTTCGGCACGAGCCTGGATACGAGCTTCGATTTCCTCGGCAGACAAGGCCAGTGAACCGGCAGCCCCCTTGAGGAAAGTGGCCGGGTCCTGACTGAACAGTCCCAGCACTCCACCGAGATGCTTGAGCTCCCCAGCCAGCCGAGCTGCACGATCAGCATCGGCCTGCTCACCCTGCTTGGCCCGATTAAGTTCACGCGCCAGCTCGAACAGAACAGACAAGGCTTCCGGCGTATTGAAGTCGTCGTCCATGGCAGCCGTGAAACGCTCGGCGTAGCTATCTGAAGAAATGCTATCTGAAGAAAGGCTACCCGAAGAAATGCTATCTGAAGCATTCTCTTCCACAGCTTCCAGCCCTTCGAGAGCCGTATAGAACCGCTCAAGGGACTTGCGAGCCTCTCCCAGAGAGGCCGGAGCATAGTTGATGGCACTACGATAATGACTCGCCACCAGCAGATAGCGCACCACCTCAGGATCATGCTCCTCGAGCACCTCACGAATAGTGAAGAAGTTGCCCAAGGACTTGGACATCTTCTCGCTATCGACTCTCACCGCCCCTGCATGCATCCAGGTATTGACGTAAGGCTTGCCTGTTGCCGCTTCACTCTGGGCAATCTCGTTCTCATGGTGCGGAAAGGTCAGGTCAGGACCACCGCCATGGATGTCAAAGGTATCGCCCAGACAACATGTGGACATGGCAGAACATTCAATGTGCCAGCCCGGACGCCCATTGCCCCAGGGAGATGGCCAATGTGCCTCGCCAGGCTTGGCAGCTTTCCACAATACGAAGTCCAGTGGATCTTCCTTGTGTTCATCGACCTCGATACGCGCACCCGCTCGCATCTCATCCAGGTCACGGTTGTTGAGCTTGCCGTAGCCTTCGAACTTACGTACCCGGTAATAGACATCGCCATTACCCGGAGCATAGGCATAGCCCTTGTCGATCAAGGTCTGAACCATGCTGATGATCTCGGCCACATGCCCCGTCGCACGAGGCTCATGGTCAGGACGCTTGACGAACAGGCGTCCTTCATCTTCATGCATGGCAGCAATCATGCGTTCGGTCAGCTCACCGATGGTCTCGCCATTCTCATCGGCACGACGCAGGATCTTGTCGTCAATATCCGTGATATTGCGCACATATGTGACGTCATAGTCCCGATAGCGCAGATAACGAGTGATCACATCGAAGGCCACCATCACCCGAGCATGTCCCAGATGGCAGTAGTCATAGACCGTCATGCCACAAACATACATGCGCACCTTCCCCGGCTCGATGGGGGTGAAGGTTTCCTTGGTGCGAGTCAGTGTGTTGTAGATCTGCATGTCAGCCCTTCTTCTGAATCTTGGCCCAACTGTCCTTGAGGCCCACGGTCCGGTTGAACACCAGGTGACCCGGGCGACTGGCGTGGCGATCAGCACAGAAATAGCCTACGCGCTCGAACTGGAAACGGTCCTCGCCATTGGCCGTCGCCAAGCTCGGCTCGCCAATCGCCTGAACAGCGGCCAGGGACTCGGGATTCAGGTGGTCGAGGAAATCCGCATCCTTGTCCTTGTCGGGCTGTTCGACCAGGAACAGGTTGTCGTACAGGCGCACTTCCATAGGCACACCGTGCTTGGCACTGACCCAATGGATAACCCCCTTGACCTTGCGCCCTTCCGGGTTCTTGCCCAAGGTGTCGAAATCCACGCTGCAGCGCAGTTCTTCCACTTCACCGGCAGCGTTCTTGATCACATCATCGCAACGAATCACATAGCTGTTGCGCAAACGGACTTCCTTGCCAGGGGCAAGGCGGAAGAACTTCTTCGGTGCATCTTCCATGAAGTCGTCCTGATCAATCCACAGTTCACGGGTGAACGGGATCCGACGCACAGGGAAATCATCACGCGCCGGATGTCCTGGCACCTCGTAGACTTCCTCATGCTCTTCAGAAACATTGGTCAGCACTACCTTGAGCGGCTTGAGCACGCACATGGCACGCGGCGCGTTATCTTCCAGGTCCGAACGGATTGCGTGCGTCAGCATGGCGATATCGACCAGGCCGCCATCGGCCCGGGTCACACCGATCATTTCGCAGAACTTACGGATCGCCCCTGGTGTATAACCACGGCGACGCAGGCCTGAGATGGTCGGCATGCGCGGGTCATCCCAACCATCCACGATTCCGTTGTCCACCAGCATCTTGAGCTTGCGCTTGGAGGTCAGAGTGTAATTCAGGTTGAGCCGTGCAAACTCGATCTGGCGCGGTTTAGCGGGTACCGGTAGATTATCCAGGAACCACTCGTACAACGGACGATGGTCCTCAAACTCCAGAGTACACACAGAGTGAGTGATGCCTTCAATCGCATCGGACTGCCCATGAGTGAAGTCGTAGGATGGATATATCTTCCACTTGTCGCCGGTCTGGTGATGCTGCGCGTGGCGGATACGATAAAGGATCGGGTCACGCAGATTGATATTGGGTGAAGACATGTCGATCTTGGCACGCAATACCTTCTCACCTTCGGCGAACTCGCCCGTACGCATGCGCTCGAGCAGATCGAGGTTATCCTCGACACTGCGCTCACGATAGGGACTCGGCTTACCCGGCGCGGTCAAGGTACCACGGTACTCGCGGATTTCTTCCGCGGACAGGTCATCGACGTAGGCCTTGCCCTCACGAATCAGGTGCTGAGCCCAGGCATACAGCTGGTCGAAGTAATCGGAAGCATGCCGGACATCACCGCTCCACTGGAAACCCAGCCAGTGCACGTCTTCCTTGATGGCGTCGATATATTCCTGTTCTTCCTTGGCCGGGTTGGTGTCATCGAAGCGCAGATGACAATCACCACCGAATTGCTCCGCGAGGCCGAAATTGAGGCAGATCGACTTGGCATGCCCGATATGCAGAAAGCCGTTCGGCTCGGGCGGGAAGCGCGTCACGATCTTCTGTGACCGTCCGGCCTCAATTTCCTCGCGAATCTGATTGCGAATGAAATTTGGCGCGCTGGTGGTCTCGGTGGTCATGTTGATGAGTCAACCTCTGGTGGCTGTGTCTTGACGAATCGCAGGATGAAGGAACGGCCGCGTTCCCGTTTCGCGATATGAAGCAAAACCGGTATTATAACGTCACGCAATGGCAAGGCGCCAAGCCATGTCAGACATAATCAGGGGTAATCTTCCGTGACAAGTGGAACACTCCTGCGCCAGTAATCAATAAGGTCCCGCCCATGATCATTCTGCAGACCAATTTCGGTGATATCAGCATCGAACTCAACTACGACGAAGCCCCCAAGACCGCAGCCAACTTCGAGCAGTACGTCAAGGATGGCTTCTACGATGGTACCCTCTTCCACCGTGTCATCGACGGATTCATGGTCCAGGGCGGTGGCTTCGACACCAACTTCGAGCAGAAGCCCACTCGCGACCCCATTGAGAACGAAGCCGACAACGGCCTCAAGAACGATGCCGGCACACTGGCCATGGCCCGTACCCAGGACCCGAACTCTGCCACTGCACAGTTCTTCATCAATGTCGCTGACAACGATTTCCTCAACCATACCAGCAAGAGCATGCAAGGTTGGGGCTACTGTGTTTTCGGCCGCGTCGTCGACGGCATGGACGTGGTCAACAAGATCAAGAACGTTGCTACCACGCGTCGAGGCATGCACGCCGATGTACCCGAAGAGGATGTGATCATCGAGCGCGCTTATATCCAGTAAGCACGTCCGCCCTTTCTCACGCCCGCCTTCCAGCGGGCGTGATCCGTCAAGGACCCATGACACGCCATGACCACTCTGCTGATCTCCGATCTTCACCTGACCCCCGCCGCTCCCGAGATAACCGCAGGTTTCTTCGCCTGGCTCGAACGCAACACCCAGTCACCAGCGGAACTGTATATCCTCGGGGATTTTTTCGACGCCTGGATCGGTGACGACCTGATGGCACTGGGGGATAACGACCCTACCGGCCATGCTACTCTAGCCTGTGAAGTCGCCCGCCGTCTGAGAGCTGCCAGCGAGCGTGACGCTCGGATCAAGCTGATGCATGGCAACCGTGACTTCCTGCTCGGCGAGCACTTTGCCAGCGCTGCCGGCGCCGAACTTATCGGCGACCCCACTCTTGTCAAGCTCGGCACCGACAATGTCCTGCTGATGCATGGTGATAGCCTATGCACAAGGGACGCTGCCTACATGGCGTTTCGGGCCCAGGCTCGCGACCCACAATGGCAAGCAGGCATTCTGGCCATGTCGATCCCTGAGCGTCTGGCCCTGGCCCAGAAGCTGCGTGAGCAATCCGGAGAAGCCAACAGCAACAAAGCCGAAGACATCATGGACGTCACGCCGGATGAGGTGATTCGCATCATGACCGAACAGGGTGTCTCCACCCTGATTCATGGACATACACATCGCCCTGATGTGCATGATATCAACCTGCCTGACACTATCGGCAAGCGATATGTGCTGGGAGACTGGGGTCGCACCCATGGCTGGGAAATTCGCTCGGAACCCGGCCAGCCGCTGAAGCTCAGCCGCTTTGCCTACGAAGAGCAGCCTTGATGCTCTGACATCCAGTGTATCATCCCGGCAGTCATTGAGGCTCATGCACGACCAAGCCGCTGTGCCTCAATGCCAGCTGTCACCTCCTCCGGATCAAGATGGGTCTCCTGCGGCCAGATGATCTCAAGGCGCGAATCTCGTCGCCAGCTACTCGCAGCCAATGTTGATGGCCCTGTTCCCCTGTTGTACAGCCGCCAGCCGATATCAGTATGCATCACCGCCTTGATGCGACACTCTCCTGGCAAGGCACTCAGATAAAGGCTCAAGCGGTCCAGATCGAAGCGTTCAGAAGGATGCCAGCGCAGCCCCAGCGTGATGTAACCCAAGGCACTTCCATGAGAGCTGATACCTTTGCCCGGAGCAGGTGCCGCCTCTTCCATGAACACCATGGGTGGCGCTGTTTCTACGGCGGCTGCCATGCGATGGCTGGTAGGCTGAGGTAATGCCTGCGAATGGCCTTCATCATGCCGTCCGGCACCTTCAAGCAGGCGTGAGATGGGCAGCCGCCCGTGCTCTGCCCAGGCCACCCAGCGCGGCGCAGGCCAGCGCCTGGCAACCCATTCATCCACATACTGGCGTTGCTCCTCAGTGGCAAGATCCCCCATCGTGATGACGAGCGCATCTGCCAGTGCCAGCTGGTCACGAAATGTTTCGTGATCCCGGGACCTGGGGTCATCTAGACGCCGCGGATCCAGTAATGCCAGGATGTCATTCAGTTCCAGCACTTCAGAGAAGTGCTCATCCTGCAGCACTTCCACCAGCCCGGATGGATGCCCAAGCCCGGACGGTTCAATGATCAGCCTGTCTGGCCGATAGCGTGTCACCAGCCTGATCAGCGTCGCCCGTAACACGATCGACAACTGGCAGCACAAGCATCCCCCAGCCATCGCTTCAACATGCACCTCTCCCTCATAACGACCTTGCTCTGGCTTGTCCTCGAACATGGCCTGATCGATCCCCACCTGACCAAACTCATTGACGAGAATCGCCCAGCGCTCTCCCTCAGGCTTCTGGGCAATGAGTTCACGAATCAGGCTGCTTTTGCCGCTACCGAGAAAACCAGTAATGACATGGGTGGGAATCCGGGAATGGGGTGCCATTGACGCCTCCTTAAATGTTATATAGTAACAATAACATATCCAACACCTCATGCCAGCGATACTCCCCTTCACACACTGTTCACGGGGTTATTCGAGTTCGGTTTTTTTAGCAACTTAGATAACGGTATAAATATAACTGTCAGCAATACCAACCGATACCTGGCCAGGCCTCTCGCATCAGCTACGGCAGAATGCCGCCTGGAAGCGACGCAAAAGGGGCGCCCATAGGCGCCCCTTCTGTTCTTGCTTGCGAACCTGCAGTGCTATCGTGCGCGTCTAGCGCTCAATATCACCTGTGGTACGCAAGTATTCCATAAGCCCCTGAATCATCGCCTGGGCGTCAAGCCGACGACTCATGGAAGTCACGTAACCTTCCATTTGTTCATTGGCTTCTCCTTTCGTCACCGACTCCAGGGCAATCAGAGTGACCTGATCTCCATCCACGGCACGCCCATACACCAAGGAGCCCGCCTCATCAGGATGAGGCAACTGGAAGGCCGTCTCGACGATCGCCTCAGGTACCTGGCTGGTCTGTTGCCGAGTGATATTGGAAGCTGCCTGCCAGGAAAGATCCAACTCCTGACCATCCTTGAGCTGCTCCGCCAGCTTGGCCGCCATCTCCATCAGAGCGTCTCGAGTCTTGTCCTGACGCACAGCCTCGGTCACACGCTCCTGGACCTCTTCTAGAGGCAATGTCATTGCCTCGCGATGGTCAGTGATGCGCAGAACCATGCGCCGATCATCATCCAGCTCAATGACTTCGCTGTTGTAGCCATTATTCAGCACATCTTCGCTGAACGCCTGATCCATGACTCCCGGCTCCCCCAGGACACCCTCGCCTGCGTCACGGGCAATCCAATCGCTCTGCTCAAGCTTCAGGTCAAGATCATCAGCAACGCTCTTGAGATCCTCAGCAGCAAAGCTCTCATCGATGAGCTGTTGTGCCTTGTCATTGAAAGCGCGCTCGATCTGCTGCTGAGCAACCTGGTCACGCAGCTCGTCCTTGGATTCCTCGAAGCTCGGGTAATCGATCTGCGTTACCTTGAGCAGGTGCAAGGTATCGCCTGTATCGACGATATCGGACACCTCACCTTCCTGCAGAGAGAAAGCTGACTTGTCGAAGGCCTCGCCAAAGATACCCTTGACGACAACCCCCAGGTCCCCGCCCTTGTCCTTGGTAGCAGCATCATCGGAATACTCAGCAGCAAGGTCCGTGAAACTTTCACCCTCTTCAAGACGTTGCTTGACCTCGGCAAGCTCTGTCTCCGCCTGCTCACGACTGCGGTCTCCGCCGACATTCACCATGATATGTGACACACGACGATCCGCCTGCGCGGCCTGGGCTTCCCACGCCTTGCGCAGCGCCTCATCGTCAACCTCGGCATCTGCCGCCATGGCCTGACGATCCAGCACGACATATGCCACCTTGACCTGCTCGGGGCGCAGATAATCCTGCTGGTGCTCATTGTAATAGGCCGACTGCTCAGCCTCACTGACAGTCACCGGCTGCTCAAGATCTGCATCGGTCAAGGTGTGATAGCGGAAGGTACGCGTCTGACGCTGCAGATCAAGCAGGTACTGCTGCTCTTCAGGCAGGACAAAATCACTACTGATCAAGCCTTGTTGAATCTGCTGCGCTACCAGATCTTGACGCAGCTGAGCCCGGAAAGTCAGCGGTGAATAACCAGCGCCATTCAGACGGCTACGGAACAGGTCCTGGTTGAACTTGCCCTGTGCATCATGAAACTCAGGCAAACTCACGATGACCTGATCAAGCTGGGCATCGGATATGGCCAGCCCACCATCTTCGGCATAGCTGGCCATCAGGCGCTCGGCAATCAGGCTGTCCAGCACCTGACCACGCAATGCCCTCTCCTGTTCAGGAGGAACCTGACCACTGCGCAGGGCTCTCTGCACTGTCTGTTCCACCTGCTGGCGCGTAATGGGCTCGCCATTGACCTTGGCGACCTCGTCGCCGGATTTTCCGAACACGCTGATCAGAGATTCCACTCCGAACAGCGCCATGGCCAGCACCAGTACAGCGATGATGATCTTGGCGATCCAGCTCTGGGAGCGCTCTCGAATACTTTGCAGCATGCACGCCTCTGCGAAAGAGTTTAGTCGGGTCGCGACACATTATACGAAAAAAGGCGCACCGCCAAAGCGGTGCGCCTTTCAGCAACCGGCCTCAGCAATAGGCCTGGCCGGAGCACGCAACCAGGAGCAATACCTTAGTTGACGGAATCCTTCAGGGCCTTGCCAGCCTTGAAGCTGGGGACCTTGGCCGCGGCAATCTGAATCGGCTTGCCGGTCTGCGGATTACGGCCAGTACGTGCAGCACGCTCCTTGACGGAGAAGGTACCGAAACCTACCAGAGATACACTGCCACCGCTTTTCAGAGTTTCAGTGACGGAATCCACCATGGCGTCCAGTGCACGAGAAGCAGCGGCTTTCGGGATATCGGCAGACGCAGCAATGGCATCGATCAGCTCGGACTTATTCACACTTCACCCCTTAACTGTTACGGATAATGATACTAAACAGCGATTATTCCTGCCGACAGGCACGATCGCAGCATGGCGACAGTTTATAGCAATGCTGCGAAAGATCTGTCAAGCAACCTTCCCTGCCAATCCGCGTGATGACGGGATTTTACTCTCATCATCATGCATAAAAAGGCATTAGTGTGTGCTGACCATTGAATGAGACGAAGCAGAATCGGAGGCCAATGAATCATCTGTTTTAGGATCCACCTTATCCGACAACGCTACCTCGAGAACCTCATCAATCCAGCGAACCGGGCGAATATCCAAGGCATCCTTGATATTCGCGGGAACCTCCTTGAGATCTCGGCGGTTCTCCTCAGGTATAAGCACAGTCTTTATACCACCACGCCTTGCAGCCAGCAATTTCTCCTTCAGTCCGCCGATGGGCATGACTTCACCACGTAGGTTGACTTCACCAGTCATCGCGACATCACACCGCACTGCACGGCCCGTAAATGCGGACACCATGGCCGTCACCATGGCAACGCCGGCACTGGGACCATCCTTGGGCGTTGCGCCTTCCGGTACGTGAATATGCAGATCTTCTTTCTCGAAACGCTCCGGATCGATACCCAGTGCTTTAGCACGCGCACGCACAACCGTGTGAGCAGCACTGACGGATTCCTTCATGACATCGCCAAGGGATCCTGTCTTGTTGATACGCCCTTTTCCGGGAGTGACAACAGACTCGATGCTCAACAGCTCGCCACCAACCGATGTCCAGGCCAACCCAGTGACACGACCAACCTGGTCTTCACGGTCAGCCAGTCCATAGCTATAACGACGTACGCCGGCATAGGCCTCGATGTCTTCCGCCGCCAGCGCCTGCGGGGCCAATGCCCCTTCCTTGCCTTCCTTCTCCAGACGTTCGCGCAACACCTTGCGGCAGACCTTGGCAATCTGACGCTCCAGCTCGCGCACCCCTGCCTCGCGGGAGTAGTAACGAATCAATTCAAGCAATGCATCCTGGCCAAAGGTGATTTCGTCTTCCTTGAAACCATTGGCCTTGAGCTGTTTCGGCACCAGATAGCGAGTCGCGATGGCCAGCTTCTCGTCTTCGGTATAGCCTGGCAGCCGGATGACCTCCATGCGGTCCAGCAAAGGCCCTGGGATGTTCATCGAATTGGCAGTACAGATGAACAGCGTCTCGGACAGGTCGTAGTCAAGTTCCAGGTAGTGGTCACTGAAAGTATTGTTCTGTTCCGGATCAAGCACTTCAAGCAACGCCGAAGCCGGATCACCACGATGGTCCATGCCGATCTTATCGATCTCATCCAGCAGAAACAGCGGGTTCTTCACACCCGCCTTGGCCATACGCTGAATAGGCTTGCCTGGCAGCGAGCCGATATAAGTGCGACGGTGGCCACGGATCTCGGATTCATCTCGAACCCCACCCAAGGCCAGACGCACATACTGACGATTAGTTGCCCGTGCAATGGACTTGCCCAGAGAGGTCTTGCCGACGCCGGGAGGCCCGACCAGACACAGTACCGGCCCTTTGAGCTTCTTCACACGCTTATGCACCGCAAGGTACTCAAGGATACGTTCCTTGACTTCCTCCAGGCCATAATGATCCTCATCAAGCACTTTCTGTGCATGAAGCAGGTCATGCTTTACCCTGGTGCGCTTCTTCCATGGCACCGACACCAGCCAGTCCAGGTAAGAACGCACCACCGTAGCCTCTGCGGAAGATGGTGACATCATGCGCAGCTTGCCCAGCTCCTGGCGCGCCTTGTCGGCTGCTTCCTTGGGCATCCCCGACTCTTCGATGGCCTGTTCGTACTTATCAGCCTCGTTTGGCGAGTTCTCCAGATCACCCATCTCTTTCTGGATGGCCTTGAGCTGTTCATTGAGATAATACTCGCGCTGAGATTTCTCCATCTGGTCCTTGACCCGAGAGCGAATGCGCTTCTCGACTTGAAGCAGATCGATCTCGGCCTCGATAAGGGCCATCAAGTGCTCAATACGATCACGCACCCGATCCATCTCGAGCAATTCCTGCTTATCGCCGATCTTCAGCGACAGGTGGGCGCAGATAGTATCAACCAGGCGACTGGGGTCTTCGATACCAGAAAGGGAATTGAGAACCTCATTAGGCACTTTCTTGGACATCTTGACGTACTGCTCGAACTGATTGAGCAATACGCGCACCAGAGATTCCTGCTCACGCTCGCTGAGCGGTTCGCTATCACGCAACATGACGACGGCTTCGCTGAAGCCATCTTCGTTAGTGATGATTTCCTGAATGTCGGCGCGGGACTCTCCTTCGATCAGTACCTTGACAGTGCCATCAGGCAGCTTGAGCAGCTGCATGATCTCCGCAACGGTACCGATGGAAAACAGGTCCTCGTTATCAGGATCGTCCTTGCTCGCTTCGCGCTGGGCCACCAGCAGGACCCGCTTGTCGTTGGCCATTGCCGTTTCCAGCGCCTGGATCGACTTCTCTCGACCGACGAACAGGGGGATAACCATCTGCGGGTATACCACGACATCACGCAGCGGCAAAAGGGGCAGACTCAGGGTCTGTTCGGCGTTCTGCTGCATCGCAGACGTTCCTCAAACATGGCGGGTTAATACCAGAGGAATGGGGGCACACCACTGGAATTGCAAGGGGAGTGACACCATTGGCCGGGACTTGGTAAAAGTGTTGCAGATGGAAGGGGCCGCATTTGCGGCCCCCTATTCTGCATCATGCAAGCAGTGTCGCGACGACCGGCGTCACGCACGAATGTGTGACATCAACCATCGGTGCCATCAACGCGGGCCTGCTCTTCCTGCTCAGCCTGAGAGTAGATGAGCAGAGGGTCACTTTCTCCTCCGATCACCGAGGCATCGATGACCACCTTGGAGACACCCTCCAAAGAAGGGATTTCATACATGGTATCGAGCAACACCGATTCCATGATGGAACGCAGACCGCGAGCACCCGTCTTGCGAGCCATGGCTTTGCGGGCCACAGCCTGGAGCGCATCTTCACGGAAGTCCAGTTCGACACCCTCCATCTCGAACAAGCGGCTGTACTGCTTGACGAGGGAGTTTTTCGGCTCAGTGAGGATCTGGATCAAGGCATCCTCGGTCAGCTCTGTCAGCGTCGCAATCACGGGAAGACGGCCGACAAACTCAGGGATCAGGCCAAACTTGACCAGGTCCTCTGGCTCCACCTCACCAAGCAGCTCGCCGACACCCTTGCTCTCATCCTTGCTCTTGACCTCAGCATTGAAGCCGATGCCACCGGTCTCGGCACGGTCGCGAATGACCTTGTCGAGGCCAGCGAAAGCGCCACCAACAATGAACAGGATATTGCTGGTATCAACCTGCAGGAACTCCTGCTGCGGATGCTTGCGTCCACCTTGTGGAGGTACCGAAGCCGTCGTGCCTTCGATCAGCTTGAGCAGTGCCTGCTGCACCCCTTCTCCCGATACGTCACGGGTGATGGAAGGATTATCGGACTTGCGTGAAATCTTGTCGATTTCATCGATATAGACAATACCCCTCTCGGCCTTGTCCACATCGTAATCGCACTTCTGCAGCAGCTTCTGGATGATATTCTCGACATCCTCGCCGACATACCCCGCCTCAGTGAGCGTGGTGGCATCAGCAATGGTGAAGGGAACATTGAGCAAGCGCGCAAGCGTATCGGCAAGCAGCGTCTTGCCGCTCCCCGTTGGCCCAATCAGCAGAATGTTGGACTTACCGAGCTCGATGTCATCCTTGCTGCTACTCTTCGCCCCATGACGCAGACGCTTGTAATGATTGTAGACCGCCACAGACAGCACCGTCTTGGCGCGGTCCTGGCCGATCACATAATCGTCGAGAGTGTGGCGAATCTCGCGCGGAACGGGCAGACGCTCCTCTTCACTCTCGGCATCGGCATCGAGAACTTCTTCGCGAATGATGTCGTTACACAGGTCGACACATTCATCGCAGATATACACGGAAGGACCGGCAATCAGCTTGCGTACTTCATTCTGGTTCTTGCCACAGAACGAGCAATACAGCAGCTTGCCATTGTCGTCCTTGCCTTTGCCGTCGGCCATTCGCGTACCTCTCTGACAGCGGTGGCCACGAATGGCCACCGGGAAATCACGTATTCACAGCGCGCAAGACTGCACGCTATCAGGATACTGGCCGCTTATCCAGCACTGCGTCGATCAGGCCATACTCTGCAGCCTGAGCGCCACTCATGAAGTTATCACGGTCAGTATCTCGGGCAATGGTGTCAAGGTCCTGACCAGTATGATGGGACAGAATCTTGTTCAGCTTTTCACGGATTCCCAGGATCTCACGGGTATGAATCTCGATATCCGTGGCCTGCCCCTGATAACCACCCAAGGGCTGATGAATCATCATCCGTGAGTTGGGCAGGCAGTAACGCTTGCCGGCTGCGCCTCCAGTCAGCAGCAACGCACCCATGCTGGCTGCCTGACCAATACATACAGTAGACACGTCAGGCTTGATGAACTGCATGGTGTCATAGATTGACATACCCGCCGTTACCGAACCGCCCGGTGAATTGATGTAGAGATGGATATCCTTGTCCGGATTTTCGGACTCGAGGAACAGCAACTGGGCCACCAGCAGGTTGGCCATGTAGTCTTCCACCGGTCCCACGAGGAAGATCACGCGTTCCTTGAGCAAGCGGGAATAGATGTCATAAGCACGCTCGCCGCGGGCGCTCTGCTCGACGACCATGGGCACCAGGCCCCCGGCGGCGCGAATGTCGAACTCGTTGTGCATGGGAAGATGTCCTTACATCCGGTGTGATTGGGGGAAGAGACGACAAGGCCGGCCCAGCGGGCCGGCCTGCGGCGTGCTATCAGGCGTCTTCGCCTTCCTGCTCGTCGTCATCGCCCGGCTGCTGCGCTGCCGCCAGAGCATCCTGGTAGGACATTTCCACGTCCTTCACAGTAGCCTGCTCAAGCAACTGAGCCACAGCCTTCTCTTCAAGCAGAGCAGATTTCACCTGAGTTTTCATCTGCTCATTGTTCATATAGTACTCGACAACCTCTTCCGGCTGCTGGTACTGCTTGGACAGGTCCTCGACCTTGGCCTTGATCTCATCATCGCTGGCTTCCAGCTCGTTGGCCTTGATCACTTCGGCCAGCAGCAGACCAACCTTGACACGGGTCTTGGCCTGGTCAGCAAACAGTTCGTTAGGCAGCTGGCTGACATCAAAGTCCTCACCCAAGCCAAACTGTTGAGCAGCCTGACGCTTGAGGACATCGGTTTCCTGCTGGATCAATGTCTGAGGCACTGGAATATCGTTGGCCTTCTGCAGAGCGCTCAGTACCTGGCTCTTGACGCGGTTTTCCACCGCCTGGCCAGCTTCGCGGCTCATGTTGCTCTTGATCTCGGCACGGAAGGCCTCGACATCGCCGCCTTCGACGCCAAACTTCTCGATGAAGTCCGCATCGATTTCAGGCAGAGCCTGACCCTGGACGCCATGCACCTTGACCTTGAAAGTTGCTTCCTTGCCCGCCAGGTTCTCGGCCTGGTAATCCTCGGGGAAGGTCACCTTGATTTCCTTGTCCTCACCAGCAGCGGCACCGATCAGCTGATCTTCGAAACCAGGAATGAAGCTGCCAGAACCCAACACCAGGTTGTGGCCCTTGGCGCTGCCACCTTCGAAAGCTTCATCACCGAGGAAACCTTCGAAATCGATGCTGACCTGATCACCATCGGCCGCAGCACGTTCGACATCTTCCCAGGCGGCATTCTGCTTGCGCAGAGTCTCGATCATCTCATCGACATCGCTATCGGCAATATCGACCACCGGACGCTCGACTTCTGCGCCTTCGATAGACGCCAGCTCGATCTCCGGGTACACCTCGAGGACGGCAGTGAACTCAAGGTCCTTGCCGGCTTCATTAACGTTGGCCTCGATCTGGGGCCAACCAGCCGGATTGAGCTTTTCATCGGTGATGGCGCGCACATAGCGCTCACGCATCACTTCGCCCACGACCTCGTTACGTACTTCCTGACCATAGCGCTGACGAACTACCGACATCGGCACCTTGCCCCTGCGGAAGCCGTCGAGACGGACATTCTTGGCGGCATCCTGGAGACGGGCGGCTACGGCCTCGTCGATCTCGGCGGCCGGCACCTGGATGTTGACGCGGCGTTCGATCTGGGAGGTCGTATCGACGGAAACTTGCATGAATAATCCTCTACCGACTGGAGTCGTACTGGAACAATGTAAAACATCAAAGAAAGGATTTTATGAATCCCTTTGAGCACTGGCAAGCGCGAACCCTACCACTATGGGGCCCCTTTTCACTATTACAAGGGCAAAACCATGGCAACATGCGCAAAAACTGTCGTGATGACGATGCCGGATCATGTCGACCATGCCCAACACAGTGCATCAATACAATACGAAACAATGAGGGCAGCCTGCAGGATCGACAACATCCACATGAAAATCAGAGGCCAGAAGACCAGGAACGAGATGTGTTCTAGCAAACCTTGCCAGCAGAGCACGCCAGCGCAAGCGCCTTGGCGAAGGAGAACCGAGAAGAAAGAGAAGCATACAGGAAAGGTCAAGGCAATGGGGTGGATGATGGGGATCGAACCCACGACCACCGGAGCCACAATCCGGGGCTCTACCACTGAGCTACATCCACCACAACCTTGAAGATCTGCCTTGTAGACCTTCAGCCAACCCAGATCATCGTCTACACGAGACATGGACCAGCAAGTCACTACAAAATCAGTTACTGCATCGAGTGGGGTGGATGATGGGGATCGAACCCACGACCACCGGAGCCACAATCCGGGGCTCTACCACTGAGCTACATCCACCATATCGATAACAGCTTGCCTGACACCACCGGAAGACCCAGGATTGGCCGCCACACGACGTGGCACGCCCAGCAGGACTCGAACCTGCAACCTACGGCTTAGAAGGCCGTTGCTCTATCCGGTTGAGCTATGGGCGCATACTACACAACCACATGCTTCACCACAACCTTGCCGAAGAATATTCTTCAATACAATCAACAAGTTGTGGTCGGGGTGGAGGGATTCGAACCCCCGACATCCTGCTCCCAAAGCAGGCGCGCTACCAGACTGCGCTACACCCCGTCGGCACAAGTTGCACGGCCCTTGACGCTGCCTTCACAGGTCTTGCCAAGCGCTGCGTATTCTACGGAAATCTGACCCGGCGTCAAGCGGATAGATAAAATTCCTTGTAAACACTATGCAACGACACAACGCCTACATCTATATGCCAACGCGCTCAATCCGTCATATACCTACACACTCAATCTGTGCATCGCCATGCCCCCTACCCTTCGACACCCTGGGACATCAGCCTCCGCATCAAGGAGCCCATCTCTCTATGCATGATCCGGAGATACAGAAGATACTGAGAGGAAGTCATGCAACAAGCCGGTTCCACTGAACGACCCGGCATGCGAAAATCCTTGCGCATTTTTGTGCCTATCCACTTTTCTTGTGCTGAGGGAAGCCAATGACCGCCCAACTCATCGATGGTAAATCGATAGCCGCCTCTGTTCGCCAGCAAGTTGCCCGCCAAGTGCAGGCACGCCGTGAAGCCGGCGCCAGGGTCCCGGGACTGGCGGTCGTGCTGGTCGGAGAGGACCCCGCTTCCGAGGTCTATGTGCGCAACAAGCACAAGGCATGCGAAGAAGCGGGCCTGCACTCCGTCAAGCACACCTTGCCAGCGTCCACGACTCAGGCAGAACTGGAGGCACTGGTCGACCAGCTGAATGCAGACCCCAGCATTGACGGCATTCTGGTTCAGCTCCCCCTACCGAACCACCTCGACTCCCGCCCAATCCTCGAGCGCATTCTACCAAGCAAGGATGTAGACGGTTTTCACCCCTACAACCTGGGCCGCCTGGCACAACGCCTTCCTCTGCTTCGCCCCTGCACTCCCAAGGGCGTCATGACCCTGCTCCAGCACACTGGGCTCAAGGTGCGCGGCCTCAATGCCACAGTGGTCGGGGCATCCAACATTGTCGGTCGCCCCATGGCACTCGAATTGATGCTGGCAGGTTGCACCACCACGGTATGCCACCGCTTCACCCGAGACCTCGAACAGCATGTCCGCCGTGCAGAGGTATTGGTCGTCGCTGTCGGCAAGCCCGGCCTGGTGAAGGGCGAGTGGATTCGCGAAGGCTCCATCGTCATCGATGTGGGGATCAATCGACAGGAAGATGGCACTCTGGTAGGTGACGTGGACTTTGCCACCGCTTCAGAGCGCGCCAGCTACATCACTCCCGTACCGGGCGGCGTCGGCCCCATGACTGTCGCCAGCCTGCTGGAGAACACGCTGATGGCAGCAGAACTGCATGATGCCGAGCAAGTCTGATCATCTGCATGGACAGCCAGTTCTATTGAACAAGATTGAAGGCATCATCCGTGCGCAATCTGCTGATTCCTAGGCATAGGAATACATGTCGTGCTTCCCTGAGGCGTCCTCTGGTGCGGACGCCTCAACACTTTAGTAGAATGAGCGCCCACTTTTTCTTTTATCGTTACATCAGTTTCTCGCGAGGTCCGCGCCATGAGCGACAAGAAGATGAATGTCGAAAGCTTCAACCTTGATCACACTAAGGTGAAGGCCCCCTATGTCCGCTTGGCCGACATCAAGACTGGCGAGAATGGTGACCGTATTCACAAGTACGATCTGCGCATCTGCCAGCCGAACCGCGAACACATGGAAATGCCTGCACTCCACTCGCTGGAGCACCTGCTGGCCGAGCTGTCACGCAATCACTCCGACAAGGTAGTGGACATCAGCCCCATGGGCTGTCAGACCGGCTTCTATGTTGCCATGATCAATCATGATGACTATGACGATGTCCTCAGCCTGATCGAGAACACTCTCAAGGATGTACTCACCGCAACAGAAGTGCCTGCCTGCAATGAAGTGCAGTGCGGCTGGGCTGCGAGCCATAGCCTGGAAGGCGCCCAGGCACTGGCAAGGGACCTCCTGGCCAAGCGTGACGAATGGACCCAGGTCTTCGCCTGAGCCCTCATTTCACTTCGTTCAGGAGAATCCACCCTATATGAAACGTATTGGCATCATTGGCGCCATGGCTCAGGAAGTTGCCATTCTGGCCAGCCAACTGGAAGACGTTACCACTCGCACCCATGTCGGCTCCACCTTCCACATAGGCCGCTTGCACGGCGCAGAGGTAATCCTGCTGCAATCCGGCATTGGCAAGGTGAATGCCGCGATTGGCACGACACTGCTGCTGGATAACTATCAGCCAGAAGCCATCATCAACACCGGTTCTGCCGGCGGGTTTGGCGAGGACTTGAATATTGGCGACATCGTCGTTTCCAGCGAAGTTCGCCATCACGACGTCGATGCTGTGGTATTCGGTTATGAGCACGGCCAGGTACCCAACATGCCAGCCGCCTACCTCCCCGATGAGCGCCTGGTAAAGGTGGCAGCCGAATGTGTCGAGGCCATGGGCGAGGTCAAGGTCACCGAAGGCCTGATCGCCACTGGAGATGTCTTCATGGCTTGCCCAGATCTCGTTGCCCGCACCCGTACCCGCTTCCCGACCATGCTGGCAGCAGAGATGGAAGCTGCAGCCATTGCCCAGACCTGCCATCTCTATGGCTGCCCTTTCGTGGTCATCCGCGCGCTCTCTGACATCGCTGGTCAAGGAGACAACCATTTATCCTTCGAGGATTTCCTCGAGCAGGCTGCCGAACATTCCAGTCGCATGGTCGGTGCCATGGTGGCGCGCCTGGCCTCCCCGGCCACTCAAATCGACACGCCCGCCGAACAGGCCTGAGCAGCTCCAGACTCGAAACATGATAGCGTCGCACCATCTGCCTGGACGCTATCATGAAATGGTCAGCCCGGCGGCTTCGTCGCGGCGTCACTGTCACGCACGCCCACCAAACGTGGTATTTTGGTGGCACATTGCTTAGCTTGCCCATGAGGAACGCGCCAATGGCATCTTCCGAAATTCAAAAAACCCGGATTATCAATGAGCTAAAAGGGTTTATCAGAAAGCTGCTCCAGGATCCCAAGATTCTCGATGCCTCTCTGGAAATCGCCCGCCGGCACCTGTCCGAAAATGCCGAAGGCGACGTCATGGCCGCCATTGCCAACGAAATATCCGACACCACCAGCATCCATATTCCCGAAAACCCCGACGATCATTCGGAAGCCGATAAACTGTTCCTGGAGCTGCTGAAAGAAGTCATACAGGAAGAACAGGCCCTTTACTGACAGCGCACTCGAAACGACTGACTCCCGGTTCATCAGAACAGCGCATCAGGCCAGTACATCATAGAGAGCAACGCCGTGGCCTGTCGGTCGCGGCCCACATGTTCCCATCCACCACTCGCCCTGGCTTCTTTTACCTCGCTCACTAAATCCGTTGCCGGACTTGCATTTTCTTATCTGAAGTTTCCCATGGACTATCACCTCACACTTGCTCCTGACATCACTATCAAGTCCCGCTCGGTACGCCGCCACCTGACAAAGTGCCTGGCCCGCAATGTCCGCAATACATTGCGCCGCTCAGAGCCTCAGGCTGTCGTATTGAATCAGTGGGACCAATTGATCGTGCGCCTTCCCCAGAAACTCTCTGCTGACCTGCGCGCAATTCTCGAAAAGTCCATGACCCGAATACCAGGAATCCACCGCATTTCCCGGGTAAGAATGTCGGAGTTTGGTGATCTGGACACGCTGATTGAAAAGGTGGCGGATGAATGGGCACCACGCATCTCCGGTAACAGCTTTCGGGTCAGCGTCAAGCGCAGCGGCCAGCACGACTTTCGTTCGGTTGACCTGGAGCGCCGCTTGGGAACCGCCCTCCTTGAACGCGCCGATGATGCCCGTGTCAGCTTGACCGCAGCACAAGTCGATGTGCGCTTGCGCATCGACCAGCAAATCGTCATGCAGGAAGACACAAACTGGCCTGGCGCCGGAGGCTTCCCCATTGGCACTCAAGGCCAGGCTCTGGTACTGATGTCTGGTGGCTTTGATTCACCCGTGGCAGCGTGGAAGATGATGCGGCGCGGCATCAAATGCCACTTTCTATTGTTCCGCTTTGCCGGAGAAGATCAGGAGCGCGCAGTAAGAGCCATTGCCTTGCGCCTATGGCAATTGCATGGCTCTTCTCACAATATCACCTTCACTACGATACCTTTCGAAGACGTTATCGATACTATTCGCCGTGATGTTCCCGACGGCCTGATGGGTGTCGTACTGAAACGCCTGATGATGCGTGCCGCCGAACGGGTTGCCATACGTGCCCGCCTGCCCGTACTGGTCACGGGTGAAGCCATCGGCCAGGTATCAAGCCAGACGCTGGCCAACCTGAGCCTGATCGATGGGGCCTGTCGCCTGCCGATCCTGCGTCCCTTGCTGACGGATGACAAGCAGGACATCATCGATATCGCAAGACACATTGAAACAGCTGAGCTATCCGAGGTGATGCCTGAATATTGCGCCGTCATCTCACGCAAGCCTCACGTCAAAGCGCCCTGGCCACTTGTGGAAGCAGCAGAAGCCGCCTTGCCGGAGGATCTACTCGACAAGGCCATTGCCAATCTACATCGCTGTGCTGTTGATGCCCCCATGGAACCTGATGACGCACAGGACTCCGACGAGATCGACACCATCAGCCTTGCCAAACTGCATGAGTTGAGCGGGCCAAGACCTCAAGTCATTGATGTCCGGGCCCCGGACCAGGCAGAAGCCAACCCGCTTCAACTCGATGACTGGGATATACGGCATATCCCCTTCTACGAGCTTGCCTCACAGGGTAGCCTGCTTGATCCGCAAGGCTCTTACGTCCTGTACTGCGAACAGGGCATCATGAGCCGCCTGCAGGCACTACATCTCAGGAGCCAGGGATTCGTCCATGTTGCCGTGCTGAGCAGCAAGTCGAGCCAGGCCTGAGGTCATCACCGATACGGAGGATCCAGCGTTTCCCTGAGGCTGGATCCTAGCTACAATCGTCGCCTATTTTTAACGGGATATTTGTACTGCCATGTCCAACGCCACACCTGCCTCGCGCAAGATCCTGGTCACCAGTGCCCTGCCCTACGCCAATGGTGCCATCCACCTGGGTCATCTGCTGGAATACATCCAGACTGACATCTGGGTGCGCTTCCAGAAGAGCCGCGGCCACCAGTGCCATTATGTGTGTGCTGACGACGCCCATGGCACTGCCATCATGCTACGGGCCGAACAGGAAGGCGTTACCCCCGAAGAACTGATCAACCGCGTGTCGCAGGAACATCAACGCGATTTCTCCCGCTTTGGCGTGGCATTCGACAACTACCATTCGACCCATTCCGAAGAAAATCGCTACTTCAGCGAATTGATCTACAAGCGCCTACGCGACAAGGGGCATATTGCCACGCGTGACATCGAGCAGATGTACGATCCGGTCAAGGGACTGTTTCTGGCTGACCGTTTCATCAAAGGCACCTGCCCCAAGTGTCATACCGCAGATCAGTACGGCGATAACTGTGAAGCCTGTGGCGCCACCTATACGCCGGCTGACCTTATTGATCCGGTATCGGCCATTTCCGGTGCTACGCCAGAGGTCCGCAGTTCTACCCATTATTTCTTCAAGCTGCCGGACTTCGCTGACTTCCTGAAATCCTGGATCGATGACGGACACGTGCAGCCCCAGATTCGCAACAAGCTGATGGAATGGTTCGAGTCCGGCTTCAATGAATGGGACATCTCCCGTGATGCCCCCTATTTCGGCTTCGAGATCCCCGACGCTCCAGGCAAGTACTTTTATGTCTGGCTGGATGCCCCCATCGGCTATCTGGCCAGCTTCAAGAACCTGTGCGAGCGCGACGGTCTCGATTTCGACAGCTACTGGCGCAGGGACTCCGATGCCGAGGTTTACCACTTCATCGGCAAGGATATCGTCTATTTCCATGCCCTGTTCTGGCCGGCCATGCTGCATGGTGCCGAAATGCGTACTCCCAGCGCCGTGAACTGCCATGGTTTCGTCACCGTCAACGGTGCCAAGATGTCCAAGTCTCGCGGCACCTTCATCAAGGCAGAAACCTACGCTGAACACCTCAATCCGGAGTATCTGCGTTATTACTTCGCGGCCAAGCTTGGCAGCCGCGTAGATGACCTTGACCTCAACCTCGAGGATTTCGCCCAGCGCGTCAATTCCGACCTGGTAGGCAAGGTCGTCAATATCGCCAGCCGCTGCGCCGGCTTCGTCAAGAAGCTCGGCGGTGGCCGTCTTTCCGCCGAGTGCACCGAACCTCAGATGCGCGAACGCTTCATCACGGCTGGCGAGGAAATCGCGAGCTACTATGAAGACAGGGAATTCGCCCGTGCCATGCGCTTGATCATGGAGCTGGCCGACGAGGCCAACACCTACATTGCCGACAAGGCTCCCTGGGCCCTGGCCAAGGAAGATGGCCGCGAACAGGAAGTGCTGGACATCTGCTCCATGGGAATCAACCTGTTCCGCCAGTTGATGGTCTATCTGGCTCCCGTGGTCCCGGCCATGGCCGAACAGACGGCCAGCTTCCTGAAGCTTGACTCTCTGGACTGGAACAGCCGCGAACAGTGGCTGGTTGACCATGAGATCGCCAAGTTCAAGCCACTGATGACCCGCGTCGAGACAGATCGTATCAATGCCATGATCGAAGCATCGAAGGAGGATCTGGTGGAAGAACAAAAGCTCAAGGAGGCACCCAAGGGCCCCTTGGCAGATGACCCCATTGCCGAACAGATCACCTTTGACGACTTTGCCAAGGTCGACCTGCGCATTGCGCGCATTGCAAAGGCAGAGTATGTGGAAGGTGCCGACAAGCTGCTGAAGCTGACGCTGGACCTTGGCGGTGAAACCCGCCAAGTGTTTGCCGGTATTCGCCGGGCCTATGCTCCTGAAGCACTGGAAGGCAAGCTGACCGTGATGGTTGCCAACCTGGCTCCGCGCAAGATGCGTTTCGGCATGTCAGAAGGCATGGTCCTGGCTGCCGGCGACAACGATGGCATCTACCTACTGGAACCCCATAGCGGCGCCAAGCCGGGCCAGCGCGTCAGCTAAGCCAACGGTGATGAATCAGCACGCCCTGATCGAAGCCATCGATGCCACCTTGCCGCAGACTCAATGCGGCAAGTGTGGGCATGCCGGCTGCCGCCCCTATGCCGAAGCCATCGCGGCCGGAGAACCCATCAATCGCTGCCCCCCCGGTGGAGAAGCAACCATCGTACGGCTTGCCGAACTCACCGACCGCGCCATCCTGCCGCTCGAACAACCTGCTCAGTCACCGTTGACAGCGTGGATACGTGAAGACGAGTGCATTGGTTGTACCAAGTGCATTCAGGCCTGCCCTGTCGATGCCATTCTGGGGGCAGCCAAGCATATGCACACGGTCATCACTGACGAGTGCACTGGTTGTGAACTGTGCATCTTGCCATGCCCGGTTGACTGCATCGACCTGTTGCCGCACCCCGGCTGGCAAGCGGCCAACGATGATACCGAGCGCCAGGCTTACCTCGCTCAGCGCGCAAGCAATGCCCGCCAGCGCTTCCTGGCACGCAACCAGCGACTGGCCCGACAGGCAGAAGAACGCCGCCAACGTCGCGCCAAACGTCTGGCAAGTCGAAATACCAGCCAAGGCATGGAAAAAGATGCACATGCGTGCGCAGACCAGAGCACCGGCCAGCCAGCGCATGCATCAAGCGTGTCACCCAGCAGCCTGCGCACCAAACGCGTCAGTTTGCTGGCCAGTCTCAAGCGTGTGTCCCGACAGCAGCAACAGAATGGGCTTACGGATGCTCAAGGTGCCGAGCTGGAGCGGCGTGCAGCCGAGTTGCGCACACGCCTCGCCGATATCGATCAGCAGTTGAGCAATACCAGCACAGCTCAGCCCGGTCCAGGCCAGCGTCAGCGCCGCTTTGCCGTCAGTGCAGCGGAGCAATCACTGCGCCGAGCCCAGCAGCAACTTGCCCACGCTGTGCGTCAGAACGACCCTGCGGCCATCGCCAATGCGCAACAACAGCTTGAACAGGCCAAGCAGATACTTGCCGATGCTCGTGCCGCCCAACCGTCCTGATGTCCATCTGGATAGGCGAGCCCATCGGAGCGGTAATGTATAATCGGCGCTGATGACGCTACAGGGCCTTGTGACGTCCCGGCATCACCTCAGGCGCCGGGACGACGCAACCCTTGTCCTTACTTCTGATATCGGCTCACTCATGAATGCCCAGATACGCCTCGAAATCTTCACACGCCTACGCGAACATAACCCCGAGCCTACTACCGAGCTGAACTGGTCTACGCCCTTCGAGTTACTGGCGGCGGTGCTGTTATCCGCCCAGGCCACTGACGTGGGTGTCAACAAGGCGACTGCCCGTCTATTCCCGGTAGCCAACACGCCACAGGCCATCATCGACCTGGGTATCGATGGTCTCAAAGAGCACATCAAGACCATTGGCCTGTTCAATACCAAGGCCGAAAACCTCATGAAGACCTGCCATCTTCTACTGGAGCGCCACAACGGCGAGGTTCCCCAAACACGCACTGCCCTGGAGGCCTTGCCAGGAGTCGGACGCAAGACGGCTAACGTGGTTCTCAACACTGCATTCGGCCAGCCCACCATCGCCGTGGACACACATATCTTCCGAGTGTCCAACCGCACCGGCATCGCCAAGGGCAAGGACGTTGTGGAAGTGGAGCAAAAGTTGCTGCGCCACGTCCCCAAGGAGTTCAAGAAGGACGCTCACCACTGGCTGATTCTGCATGGCCGCTACACCTGCGTGGCTCGCAAGCCCCGTTGCGGGAGTTGTGTCATTGAGGATCTGTGCGAGTTCAAGGACAAGACCGAGCTCTAGGGGCTGCCACTCATGCCATGGTGGTCGTCATGCCATGGTTGTCATGCCAAAGTGGTAACGCCCTTGTCCTGCCAAGCCGTTAGGCTAAAGGCATTCTCTCGACATGAGCATTTAGCGATGCAGGACGCTGTACACGAACTGCTGATTCCTTTCGCCATGGCAGCCAGCTTCGGCGCCTTCACTGGCTCCCTGTTCCGTCTTACAGGCCGACCGGGGAGTCAACGCCCACTGATGTTTCCAATCCTTGGCCTGCTGGGTGGCATCACGGCCTTCATGATCCATCGAGTGCTAGTATGGACTTTCGATGCTCCTGCCTGGCTCTTGCCCATTCTGGTGGTACTGCAAGTCTGGCTATGGCTAGGTCCCTTGGGCCCCAAGATCGCACAACCTTCCAGGACACCAGACAACGATCACTGATCGTCAGCATGCATACGTCAGGCGCCACCGTTTCGGTGGCGCCTGATTCATATCTGCACTCAATGGACACTTGCACAAGGGAGCTCAGTGCCCTGACACCCTTCATCGCTTTGAGGGGCACGGCGCTCCACAAGGTGCACAAGCCGAAGCGTCACGCTGATTCAAGGATGCCTTGGCATGCCCATCCCCCATATTGAAGGCAAAGGTCGGACTGTGCAGGTGATCCATCATGATCAGCACCAGAGCTGCCAGCAGGATGCCGAGCACTCGGTGACGTTTATACATGCCTTTCATGGAACTTCCTCACAGTCATCAGTTGGCCAGGCGGAAAAACGGGCGCAGGCGAATGCCGATCAACGAACCGGCAAAGGCACAGGCGAACCATACCCACGCGTGCAGGCTACCCGATGCCAACCCTGAGAACAGTGCCCCGATGTTGCAGCCGAACCCCAGACGTGCGCCGTAGCCCAGCAGCAGGCCTCCGACGATAGCCGCAATGAACTGACGAGCGACCAGGGGCTGATTGCTGGCGGCATTGAACTTGTTGGCCATGCCGGCGGCCCACATGGCACCCAACAGCAGGCCAAAATTCATCACCGACGTGATGTTGACCAATACCGAGTCCGACAGCGCCATGGCGGGATAATCCCAGGTCCAGAACTCGAACTGACTCATGTCCACGCCCAATGCCTGCAATGCCTTGGCCCCCCACAGATTGAAGGCAAAGGTGATTCCCCATGGCGCCCCTCCGATGGCCAGTGTTGCCGCATTGCCCAACGCCAGCACCACAATCGCCCAGACAAAAGGCCAGCGCCCTGTCAACAAGGTACGCCACACGCCGCCATCCACGGGCATCACGCGCAACTCGCCATGCTCAACACTGCCATGAGCACGTCGCTCGACACGATTGACCCACAACAGCACCAGCCCCAGACCGAGCCACTGCACAGCGATAGCACCGGGAACCCCCATGAGCGTGATGAGATTCACCGGATCAAAACCTGGCAGGTCCAGCCACCAGGGAAGATGAATGGAACCCAGCACCGCACCAACGATGAAAAACAGCAGCGTCACCATCATGCGAATATTGCCCGCCCCTACGGTGAAGAGCGTACCGGAGCCACATCCACCACCAAGCTGCATACCGATGCCAAACATGAAGGACCCTACGACAAGGGACACTCCAATAGGAGCCACAGCTCCGGTCATGCCCGGCTGACCACTACCCAGCAGCGGAATCATGATCAGAGAGGCTAGAGCAAACAACATCAGCTGAGCACGCATTCCAGCACCACGCTTGGTGGTCACCAGATTGCGCCAGCCGGCGGTGAAGCCAAAGGCGCCATGATAAAGGGCTACGCCAAGCACAATACCGACCGCAAACAGGGCAACGAGGAATGGTGCGGTTTCAAGCCAGATCAATCCGCCCAGAACCAGCATTCCCACCAATGCCACGCCCACTACAAAGGTATCAACTACCGGGCGCTCCGCAGCTGTCATTACAGAGGATGACTGAGTCATTAGATCCAAGGCCCTTTTGCTTACTCTTTACCAACGCCAAACGCGTCCAATATCTTGCCCAGGCCTTTCTTGGCCACGGCAAGGGGACGACCATCATCCTGAGTCCATTCGACCATGGAGCCATCATAGAGAGCGACATTGTCAAAACCGGCAATTTCACTCAGCACGAACCAGTCAGTGGACGCCCAGTGTCCAGTATTGCAGAAGGACACGGTCGGCAGACTGGGGTCCAGACCTGCAGCCTGGATACGCGCCTCAACCTCTGCCGTATTCAGATACCAGGCACCATCATCATTGGAGAGAAAATCTTGATTAGGAAGGTTGAGTGCATCCGGGATAGTACCTGGAGCCTTGGCATCCGGGGCCTGAGTCCGGCCGGCAAAGAAATCTTGCGGACGGGCATCCACCAGTTGCTCCCCCGCTTCACGGGCAGCCATGACATCGTCGGTAGTGGCAATCAATGACTCATCCAGTCTGCCTTCGAAACGCACCGGATCACCGTATTCCTCCTCACCACTGGCCACTTCCAGGCCAGCCTCCTGCCAACCGGCAAAACCGCCATCAAGAATCGTCACTTCATCGTGGCTGAGGACCTTGAAGGTCCAGTAGACCCGGGCAGCACTACCGAAGTCGGTAGGCCCAGTACCCGCAGGTACGATCACGACGGTATCGTCATTGCCAATCCCCAGGCTACCGATGAGACGCTCCAGACTCGACACTGGAGGCAGCATTCCGACAACACCATCACGGGTTTCACGCCAGCCATCTTCACTGTAGTTGGAATAGATACTGCCGGGGATATGAGCAGCTTCATAATCGGAGCGGTCACCACCATCATCCACGCTTGAACGGACATCGAGTACCACTAGCCCCTCGTCACCCAGGTGATCATTCAGCCACTCCGAGCTGACCAAAGGCTCCACATTACCGGCATATGCCTGACTGGCCGCCATCAGGACACCTGTCAATATCAGTGATCTCAGCATAATCTTGACCCCTTTGCCTGGTTATTCATGCATCTATTATGCGACTGATGCTCATAAACTCAACGACATTGCCCCATTGATACGTCGCCAATAAGCAACGCCCCCATGCTCGTGGAGCATGGGGGCGTTATCGGTGTTTCGGACAGTCTATCGCTCAGAGAACATATCGTCGCCTATCTCATCGATGAAGCGTTCGGCCTTTTGCCGCATCAGTTCATCGCAGGCATCGCGAGTAGACAGTATATCTGAGCGTTCAAAACGGTATTCGAAAGCCTCTTCGAACTCACCGTCTCCTGCCGACTTGCGGATAATGCCACTCACCCGATACTGCCCTCCCTGCTGCTGCGGCAAGGAGGTGATCAGATAACCACGGTACTCGTACTCCGTCCCCGTGGTTTCATTTTCTGAGTGATGCTCACCGCCCTTGAACAAACCACCCAGCAGCTTCTTCAACATGAGCGATACCTCCCTGCCAAAAACAGTCAGTCCTGACGACGCCCTTTACCTGCCGCAATACGCAGACGCAAGGAGTTGAGCTTGATGAAGCCTTCGGCATCTTTCTGATTGTAAGCACCCTGGTCGTCCTCGAAAGTCGCAATGGACTCATCGAACAAGGAGGCATCCGAACGACGACCGGCCACACTGGCATTACCCTTGTACAGCTTCATGCGTACCACGCCAGAGACATTCTTCTGGGTCTCATCGATGGCAGCCTGCAACATACGGCGCTCCGGGCTCCACCAATAGCCGTTGTAGATGACTTCGGCATATTTCGGCATCAGTTGATCTTTCAGGTGTGCCTCTTCACGATCCAGAGTGATGGACTCGATGGCACGATGGGCGCGAAGCATGATGCTGCCCCCTGGTGTTTCGTAGCAGCCACGAGACTTCATGCCGACATAACGGTTCTCGACGATATCGAGGCGACCAATACCGTTGGCACCCCCGAGTTCATTGAGCTTGGCCAGCACTTCATGGGGCTTCATCGGCACGCCGTCAAGGGCAACGATGTCCCCTCGCTCGTAGGTCAGCTCGACGTAGGTCGGGGCATCCGGGGCAGCTTCCGGAGATACGCTCCAGCGCCACATGTCTTCCTCGGCCTCTGCCCACGGATCCTCGAGGATTCCACCTTCATAGGAAATGTGCAGCAGGTTGGCGTCCATGGAATATGGCGACTTCTTCTTCTTGGAGAAGTCCACCGGAATGTCGTGCTGCTGACAGTAGGCCATCAGCTTCTCGCGGGAATTCAGGTCCCATTCCCGCCATGGTGCGATAACCTTGACCCCCGGCTTGAGGGCATAGGCACCCAGCTCGAAACGCACCTGGTCATTGCCCTTGCCGGTTGCACCATGAGAGATGGCATCGGCCCCTGTCTGGTTGGCAATTTCGATAAGGCGACGTGCAATCAGAGGGCGCGCAATAGAGGTACCCAGCAGGTACTCACCTTCATAGATGGTGTTGGCACGGAACATCGGATATACATAATCGCGCACGAACTCTTCGCGCAGATCTTCGATGTAGATCTCTTTCACGCCCAGAGCCTCGGCCTTGGCACGTGCTGGCTCGACCTCTTCCCCCTGGCCGATATCAGCAGTAAAGGTCACCACCTCACAGTCGTATGTTTCCTGCAACCATTTGACAATTACGGAGGTGTCCAGACCACCGGAATAGGCGAGCACGACCTTCTTGACATCGGACATGCGAGCGGCTCCTTCTTATTGAGGGGTAATATGAGGGGTCAACCATGGTGGGCGTCAGGGACGCCGACAGAGGGGCGATTATAGCGCGCCAGGCGCGCCACGAATACCGTCAACGGGACGCCACGACCCTAAGCTGCTAGACTTTCGCCACTTTCGTCCCTGTATTCAGCATTCATCCGTATATATCCCAAGGAGAGGTGCATGAGCGAGCTGATTGCCCGCGAACTCATGGCTCAACGCTTTCGCAGCTTCCTGCCCGTAGTGGTAGATATCGAAACAGGTGGTTTCGATCCGCACAAGGACGCCCTGCTGGAAATTGCTGCCGTGACGCTGACCATGGATCCCGAGGGCAACCTGCTGCCCGATGCGACCTATGCTTATCACGTGACACCTTTTACAGGTGCCAATGTCGAACAGTCAGCACTGGACTTCACCGGCATTCGCCTTGATGATCCACTACGCCAACAAGTTGCTGTCAGCGAAGACGAAGCCCTGGGCGAGATTTTTCGCCCGGTCCGCAAGGCCGTAAAAGCCCACGGGTGCACCCGGGCCATTCTGGTTGGACACAACTCTGCCTTCGACCACGGCTTTCTCAATGCCGCTGCAAGCCGATGTGATATCAAGCGCAATCCTTTTCACCCATTTTCCAGCTTCGATACCGCCTCCCTGGCGGGGCTGGTCTACGGCCAGACCGTATTGGCCCGGGCCTGTCGGGCTGCTGGCATCGAATTCGACAACAGTTCCGCCCATTCTGCTCGCTACGATACCGAACGTACCGCCGAATTGTTCTGCGCCATGGTCAATCGCTACAAGGACCTGGGCGGCTGGCGACTGGCCCTGCAGGAACAAGGCTTCGAGGACGACGATTGAATCAACACGGCGCTCACTGTGACGTGCGCCTCAAAATGCACAAGGCCCTGGCGGATAACCGGCAGGGCCTTGTGGTCTTAGGCTGGCATCAGGAAACTGTCAGGCCTGCCCTTCTTCCTGCTGACGGGCGCGCTCGGCAGCCTGCTTGATCAGCGGCTCAAGTTCACCATTGCCATGCATTTCAAGGACAATATCACAACCGCCGACCAGCTCCCCTTCAACCCACAGCTGCGGGAAAGTTGGCCAGTTGGCAAACTTGGGCAGCTCGGTGCGAATGTCAGGATTGTCCAGGATATTGACGAAAGCGAAACGCTCACCACAGGACATCAGAGCCTGAACGGTACGCGCAGAGAAGCCGCATTGCGGCAGCTGCGGAGACCCCTTCATGTAGATAAGAATCGGGTTCTCGCTGATCTGGCGCTGAATGTTGTCGAGAGTAGTGCTCATCACGGCTCCTTGATAAATAGTGCTTTACAGTAACGCTTAGGCATTACCTGTGACATGGGGGCGCTTGCCCTGACTTCAAGAGCAAGTCTTCAAGGGCAAGATGGTTACATGAATCCGGCCTTGACCATATCCGACGATATTACTCAACTTTATTGTTGCGCGCATTGTACGTCCATAGCGCACATTGCGCATCATTGAAGGCCTGTCATAGGATGGTTTCTTTTTTCCGCTGGAGAGCAGTCATGGGCCCACGCCACTTCCTGACGCTTCTGGACCTGAGTCCCGAAGAACTGCGTTATCTGATTCAACGCGCAATCACCATCAAGAACGGCCTCAAGGCTCATGGCCCGACCTACACTCCGTTCACCAATCGCACCATGGCCATGATCTTCGAGAAGTCATCCACTCGCACGCGGGTCTCCTTCGAGACAGGCATGGCGCAGTTCGGTGGCCATGCACTGTTTCTATCCCCCCGTGACACTCAGCTCGGCCGGGGGGAGCCCATATCCGATACCGCACGAGTGTTATCGGAAATGGTCGATCTCGTCATGATCCGCACCTTCTCTCATGCAGGGCTGGAAGAATTTGCTGCCGCCAGCTCTGTGCCTGTCATCAATGCCCTGACGGATGATTATCATCCCTGCCAGCTGCTGGCCGATGTGATGACCTGGACCGAACTGCGCGGCAGCGTTCGGGGTCGTACGGCTGTCTGGATCGGTGATGGCAACAACATGTGCCACTCCTGGATAAATGCTGCACGCCAGTTTGATTTCAACCTGCGAGTCTGCTGTCCGGAAGGTTATGAACCTCGAGAAGACATCATGGCCGCAGCAGGTGATCACGTCACTCTGATGCGCGACCCCATGGCAGCCGCTCAAGGTGCAGACCTGATCACGACCGATGTATGGGCGTCCATGGGCCAGGAGGAAGAGCAAGCCAAGCGCGAGGCGGACTTCGCCGGCTTCCAGGTCACAGAATCCATGCTCGATACGGCTGCCGATGACGTGCTGTTCCTTCACTGCCTGCCGGCTCACCGGGGCGAGGAAATCAGCACGACACTGCTTGACGATCCACGTGCGGTCGTCTGGCAGGAAGCAGGTAATCGCTTGCACGCCCAGAAAGCATTGATCGAGTTTCTGTTGCTGGGACAAGTCAACCATTGACCGATGCCTCCCCTTGAACAGGAAAGGCCCGCCATGATGGCGGGCCTTTCCTGTTCAAGGGGAGCGTGACCGTTGGCCTGGTGGAAGTGGCTCGCTGCCCAGATGATCCCGGAACACTTGTTGCCCTATCCTGCATCGCTCTCCCCATCCGTCATATTCCTCGTTCCTGCCCTCCTCCACCCTTCCAACCTTTTCCCAGCCCTCCTCCTTGAGGCTCTCACCATTTTTCCTGCATTTCCCGCTCTATACGGCACAGATTACATCGTTTTTAGTCTTTTTCTTACAAACAGAATCAGAATTTACACAATTGAACTGTTATTAACCATCCTGAAACAATAAGAACATTCCACACAACAATGAGATTAAGGATGTTTCATTATGGAGCAGAAGACACAAAGAAGGTCGAAGGCAAGCTATGAAAGCAGGCGACGTCAGGCCTCTGTGATCATTGTGGATGACCATCCGATGATCCGCATGGCCGCTGCCATCACACTGGAACGCTCAGGCATGAATGTCGTGGCAGAAGCAGACAACGGTGTAGACGCCATCCAACTGACAAAACAGCTCACCCCAGATGTCATGATCCTCGATATTGGCATCCCCAATTTGGATGGGTTGACTGTCATCAAGCGCACCAAGGCCCTGGACAATCCCCCTGGCATCCTGGTGCTGACATCGTTCGACGGAGATGTTTATGCCCGTAGATGCCACAAGGCCGGAGCTTCGGGCTTCATCAACAAGAGCCTGGACATGTCTGCGCTCGTCCGAGGAGTGCAATGCATCGTCGATGGATATACGTTTTTCCCCAGCTCCGTTACTTCAGAGAAGTACGAACAGATCAACGATGACGAAGATGTCGCCGACAAGCTTTCCAATCGCGAGTTGATCGTCCTGCAGCAGTTGCTCAAGGGAATGAGCAACAAGGAAATCTCTGACCTGATGCTGCTGAGCAACAAGACCATCAGCACCTACAAACAGAGAATCTTCGAAAAGCTCAATGTCAGTAACATCATTGACCTCGCTGATGTCGCCAAACGGCACAACCTGTACGACGGCATGACCAAGTAACCAGGCAGACGACCCAGCGATGATTCCAGAGATAAACGGGCAGCACCGGCAGCCCGTTTACCTTTTCTGATACCACTTCTTTCCCAGGCACCCGTTCTATCCAGCTGCTTTCATGACGATAGGCAACCAGACTCTTGCAGCGGCGTCTTATCAGACACATTTGGTTGGGGCCTAGTGGGGAATCCCGCCATGAGTCAGGGCAACAGGATCCAGCAAGCGCTCCAGCTCGTCACGGGATAGCTCCGTCTCCTCCAATGCGACATCAATGATAGGACGCCCTGCCTGATACGCTTTCTTGGCGATAGCTGCGGCAGCATTGTAGCCAATGACCGAATTCAAGGCGGTTACCAGAATCGGGTTTCGGGCCAGAGGGCCTTGCAATTGATCTTCACGTACACGAAACGAGGCAATGGCCTTGTCGGCCAACAAGCGCGAGGTATTGGACATCAGCTTGATCGCGGTAAGCAGGTTGCTGGCCACTAGCGGCAACATGACATTGAGCTGAAAGTTACCGCTCTGCCCTGCTACGGTCACAGCCGTATCCAATCCGATCACCTGGGCAGAAGCCTGAGCTGCAGATTCTGGAATGACCGGATTTACCTTGCCAGGCATGATCGAACTCCCTGGCTGCAAAGCCTCCAGTTCAATCTCGCCAAGACCGGCCAGAGGCCCAGAATTCATCCAGCGCAGATCATTGGCGATCTTCATGACCACGCAGGCCAGTCCGCGCAACTGCCCTGATAGCTCTACCGCAGCATCCTGCGACCCCAGGCTTGCGAAGAAACTGTCGTTGGGTACAAGAGACAAGCCTGTCTGACGCGACAGAACAATGGACATGCGGGTGGCAAATTCCGGATGTGCATTGATGCCCGTTCCTACCGCAGTCCCTCCCTGAGCCAGTCGGCATAGGCGCACCAGTGCGCTATCCAGGCGCTCGATGGCCTGCCCCACCTGACTCGCCCACCCCTCCAGTTCCTGACTCAAGCGCAGAGGCATGGCATCCATCAGGTGTGTACGACCGGTCTTGACCACGCTCCCGACCTCCTGAGCCTTGGTCTCGATCACTTTTCGCAAGTGCTCCAGGGCTGGCTTCAGGACATTGACGACTTCCAGGGCTGCAGACAAGTGTAGCGCTGTAGGAATCACGTCATTGCTCGATTGCCCCATGTTCACATGATCGTTGGGCCTTACTTCGAGACTATCGGTCGAGGCCAGGTGGGCAATCACCTCATTGACATTCATGTTGCTGGAAGTGCCGGAACCGGTCTGGAACACATCGATGGGAAACTGATCATCATGCCCCCCCGCGATGATCGCATCGGCTGCTGTGACGATAGCTTGGCAACGTGCCTCATCTAGCAGGCCAAGGTCGTGATTCACCTTGGCAGCAGCTCGCTTGATCCGGGCAATGGCATGAATGAAAGGCGCAGGCATTGGCTGGCCAGAGACAGGAAAGTTATTGACCGCACGCTGGGTCTGAGCGCCATAAAGGGCATCTGCTGGCACCTCCAACTCTCCCATGCTATCGCGCTCTATCCGAGAGTGATGCATTGGAACCTCCATTGGTGAACATACCGACATCTCCCTTCACAATGGCAACTCCCTCTTCCCATGACAAGCGTCACGACAATGGTGAACATCGTGGCCATTCAGGGCATGCATCGTCGCGTTACAGGAGATGCGTCACAACTTTCCAGGACATCAGTCACAGCTTCGTCATACCCCGGATCTATGCTGACAGTTCCTTCATCACATGCTTTATGCTGCATCGCACAAAAAATATTGCAGCGCATGGTTCGCAGTGCTATTGTGCACTGCAACAGAAGTCGAAATGTGAGTAGAAGGCTCCGGCCCTGGTGGGCAATGCCTTCAAGCGACAGAGATAAACGCAACATCTACCCATTAGCAGGAGACATCACCATGGTCCGTACATTCGACGCCAAGACCCTATTCAACAACGAGCAGCTGGAAGAACTGTTTTTCGCCCCTGCTCGCGCCTATGCCACTCTATCCGTCGACTTTGCCGAAAAGCTGACCAATGCCCAGCTTGATGCTGCCAAAGCCTATACTGAGACCGGCTTGGCTCAGGTTCGTGCCTTCACTGCCGTCAAGGACGTCGATGGCCTGCGCTCTTACATGGAAGGCCAGCAGAAAGTCGCCAAGGATCTGACAGAGCGCATGAAGGGCGACGCCGAAAAGGTCGTCGCTCTGCAGCGAGACTTCGTGACAGAAAGCCAGAAACTGGCTGAAGCCAACGTCAAGAAGGCGAGTGACACAGCGGCCAAGGCTAGCACTGCACAATAAAACATGTGCTGAAACTAGCGAGATAATCAAAACCGGCTTTCGATACCCATCGAAAGCCGGTTTTGTATTAGGCTGTCATGGCACAGGGCATAAAAAAGGAACGATTCCGGCAAGATCCAGTGCTTGCGGAATCAACACACCCAGTTTGTCATGAGGGATACGGAGATGACCCAGCTATCCAGCCGCTACTTGCCGCTTACGGCCTTGGCGACGTTAGCGATCGCTCTTGCAGGTTGCCAGAGCATCATTCCAACCGATAGAGGCCAGGGGCCCGATGTGGTTGACATCGGCCAGACCGAGCCAAGCCAACCACCCCCCGCAGAGAAACCTACCACCCCACCTCCCGTGCAGCGAGTCAGCCGCACGGTAGCGTTCGATCCAGCAGTGTATGCACAGTTGCCCAAGACAGGTAGTGCGGTAGTGACTGGCCGCTTGACGCTCAACACCAGCAACGGGGTTGTCATCGGTTCACAACAGGGTGTTTCCGTAGCCCCCGTAACCCCTTACTCCGCAGAAGCCGTTGAGCAGGCACTGGCAGGCAAGACTGTCGAACGCGCCGACCCCCGAGCCCAGGAGTACACCCATAGCACCCGCACTAATGCAAACGGCTACTTCATACTCAGCAACCTGCCGCCTGGCAACTTCTATGTCTCCGGTATCGTGGAAAACCCCAGCACCGGTGAACGTGAGATCATCATCAAGGAAGCAACCCTGAGCAACGATCGAACAACAGAAGTTGAACTGACTCGCTAGACCTTCAGCGCAATTCCACCCCGGCGGTTACCAACCCAGTGCATTCTTGACGAAAGGAATCGTCAGTTTGCGCTGGGCGGAGAGTGACGCGCTGTCGAGAACGTCCAGGCAGCGCAGTAAATCTCCCAATTGCCGAGGCCCACGATGCAGAATATAACGAGCCACTTCATCAGGTAATTGCATACCACGCAAGGATGCCCGTAATTGCAGGGCTCCCAGGCGCTCTTCGTCCCCCGGCAGCCCCATATGAAAAGTCACGCCCCAGGTCAGGCGTGAAGCCAGATCTGCCAGTTGCACGTCAAGCTGGCGAGGCGGTCTGTCAGCAGCAATTACCAACCGCTTTCCACTGTCACGAAGTCGGTTGAAAGCATGGAACAGCGCTTCTTCCCAGCGCTTTCGTCCGACGACCCGCTCCAGATCATCAATGGCCAGCAGGTCAAGCCGTTCCACGTCTTCCAGCATCAGTGGCGGGAAATGCCCCAACTCCTCAAGCGGCAAAAACAACGTGCGCAGGTCCCGAGCAGAAGCCTGATGACAGGCCGCCTGCAACAGGTGACTGCGCCCCACCCCGGGCGGCCCCCATAGATACAGAAATGGTTCCCCGTCCGCGTCGAACTGATGCAGCAAGCGTCCGACCAACGGCTCGTTGGCACCAGGGAAAAAATTGCTGAAGGTGGCATCGTCACGCAGACCGAGCCCCAATGGCAGTTGTGAGGGCGCACGCCTCATGAAGGTTCCTCATTGTCTCCCCTTGAAGGGGGAATCTCCTCTGACTGGTGCGGCTCCTCGGCACCGATCTTTTCCGAACTATCATACAGAGAAGATTTTTTATAATTTTCATGCAGATAACGCAACACTACCATTACCACAGCAGCGACAGGCAAAGCCAGCAATACGCCAGTAAATCCAGCCAACTGCCCTCCCGCCAGAACAGCGAAGATGACAGCCACCGGATGCAAGCCAATCTTGTCACCCAGCAGCTTCGGTTGCAGGACCACACTTTCGACAAGCTGTCCGAAACCGAACACACCCAGCACCGCCAACAGCATTAGTGGATCATGGAACTGGAAGAATGCCACAAGACCCGCCACCGTGATGCCAACGATCACACCAAGATAGGGCACGATACTGGCCAGGCCCGAAAGCAAGCCGATCAACAGGCCAAAACGAATACCGAACAACGTCAGGCCGACAGCATAGATCACTCCCAGGCACAGCATTACGATCAGCTGTCCGCGCAGGAAGGACGACAGCACCTCGTCGCACTCCCGGCTCAAGCGGACTGCAGCGGGCTCCCAACGGCGTGGCAAAGAGTCCCGCAGCTTGGCCACAAGGCGGTCCCAATCAAGCAATAGATAGAAAGTGACCACTGGAATCAAGGCCAGGTTTCCTATCCAGGCAACCAGCGCCAGGCTGGAGCGGGAAACTTGGGCCAATACCGTCGCAGCCACGGTGCTGGTCTCCTTCCAGTTGGCTACCAATGCCTCTCTCATTTGGTCAAAATCGGTATTCAAGTCGAGGCCCGTAAGCGATTGCAGCTTGGGCAGTACACTTTCCTGCACCCAGTTCAGTATGGCGGGAATGGCTTCAGCCAACTGGCCGATCTGACGCCCGAGGGCGGGCACCACCAGCAACAACGTCAAGCAGATGAGAAAGGTTAGCAGGACAAATACCACCGTGACCGACAAGCGCCGGGACAACCCCCAAGTCTCCAGGCGGTCAGCGATCGGATCCCCCAGATAAGCCAGCACAGCACTGATGAAGAAGGGAGCCAGAACCGGCTCTATATTGGCGAAAAACCAAAGCGCGATGGCCACTACGACCGCGACGACCCACCATTGCCTACGCATTCTGTTCTCCCTGAAATGAAGCGTAATGCCTGTTTTCTTCATGCAACGCATGATCCGCTTTGCGGGATACGCAGCATAACGATTGAAAATAGTGCTACAATCCGGCCCCCAACGTCTCATTGTCTCATGTCACCACCACGCAGCAATACCAGACCGCTAACCTTTGATCTCGTACTGCGTGGGACGACTGAATCCACAGGATCCGTCATGACCGACTCTTCCTCCCGCCCCGAACAGGCCTCGCTCAGCTACAAGGACGCCGGTGTCGATATTGATGCCGGAAATGCTCTTGTCGACCGTATCAAGGGTGTTGCCAAACGCACTGCTCGCCCAGAAGTCATGGGGGGACTCGGTGGTTTCGGCGCCCTGTGCCAGCTGCCCAGCGGTTATCGCGAGCCAGTACTGGTTTCCGGTACCGATGGAGTCGGCACCAAGTTGCGCCTGGCCATGGATCTCAACCGCCATGATACGATCGGCATCGACCTGGTCGCCATGTGCGTCAATGATCTGGTCGTCGCCGGTGCCGAACCCCTGCTGTTCCTCGACTATTATGCTACCGGAAAGCTGGATGTCGATGTCGCCGCCGACGTTGTCACCGGTATCGGCGCTGGCTGTGAACAGGCCGGATGCGCTCTGGTCGGAGGAGAAACCGCCGAGATGCCCGGCATGTACGAGGGCAACGACTATGACCTGGCAGGTTTCTGTGTCGGAGTAGTGGAAAAAAGCGACATCCTCGATGGCAGCAAAGTGGCACAGGGCAATGTTCTGCTTGGCCTGGCCTCATCTGGCCCTCACTCCAACGGCTACTCACTGATCCGCAAGATCCTCGAGGTCAGTAACGCAGACCTGACGACCGAGATTGACGGCAAGCCCCTGGCCGATGCCCTGATGGCGCCTACCCGTATCTATGTCAAGTCACTGCTTGAGCTGTTGCGCAGCGACGATTATGCCATCCATGCTCTGTCCCACATCACAGGAGGCGGCCTGCTGGAAAACTTGCCTCGCGTGCTGCCCGAAGACCTGACCGCTCATGTCGATACGTCCAGTTGGCAGCGCCCGGCTGTATTCAACTGGCTGCAGCAGAAAGGCAACGTGGCTGAGCGTGAAATGTATCGCGTACTCAACTGTGGTATCGGCATGGTGCTGGTGGTGCCCGCCGAGAAGGCCGACGCTACTGTCACCAAGCTCGAGAGCCTGGGTGAGCAGGTCTACCGTATCGGCCAGATTGCTCCGCGCCAAGGTGATGAAGAACAGGTCCAGTTGGCATGAATGGTGACGACACCCTGAACGGCTTCACTCCAGAAGAAGCCACCCAGCCTCGAGTGGTCGTGCTGATCTCCGGTGGCGGCAGCAACCTTCAGGCTCTGATCGATGCCCAGACTCATGACCAGTTGGGTGGAGAGATCGTGGCAGTAGTGTCGAATGTCGCCGATGCCTACGGACTGCAGCGAGCCCGGGATGCAGGCATTGATGCCGTGGTACTCCCTCACCAGGAATACGAGACCCGCGATGCTTTCGATGGTGCTTTGATAAAGGTGATCGAGCGCCATGAACCAGATCTCGTGGTCCTGGCCGGTTTCATGCGCATCCTCACCCCGCGCTTCGTGCAGCGATTTCTAGGGAGGATGATCAATATCCACCCATCTCTGCTGCCGGAATACCAGGGCTTGCACACTCATGCTCGCGCCCTGGCGGATGGTGTCGAAGAACACGGCTGCAGTGTGCATTTCGTGACGGAAGAACTCGATGGTGGCCCTGTCATCGTGCAGGCAGCCGTGAAGGTTCTTGCAGATGATGACGAGGACAATCTCAAGGCTCGAGTTCTGACCCGCGAGCACTTGATCTTCCCCATCGCCGTACGCTGGTTTCTGGAAGGCCGCCTGCAGCTGCAAGGCAACCTGGCAACGATCGATGGCCAGCCACTACCGCTTTGTGGTATGCGACTGTCCCATGAAGATGCAGCCGACGAATTGGACGAAGACGAGTAGCTTCGAGCTTCGAGCACAATAATGTAATCGGTGTCTGACTTAGGCCATCACCTGCCGATGGCTGGTACGCCAACAAGACAGCCCCATAGGCACATACCTATGGGGCTGTCTCTTTACTGCTCGAAGCTCGTGGCTCGCAACTCGGACTTATGTCCTCGGAAGCGTCACGCCACGCTGGCCCATGTACTTGCCGCCACGATCCTTGTAGGAAGTCGCGCATACCTCATCGGACTCCAGGAACAGCATCTGGGCTACTCCCTCATTGGCATAGATCTTGGCCGGCAAGTTGGTGGTATTCGAGAATTCCAGCGTCACATGCCCTTCCCATTCCGGCTCCAGCGGAGTGACATTGACGATGATGCCACAACGAGCATAGGTCGACTTGCCCAGGCAAATGGTCAGCACACTACGCGGGATGCGGAAATACTCTACCGTGCGTGCCAATGCGAAGGAATTCGGCGGAATCACACAGACATCCCCTTTGACATCTACAAAGCTCTTCTCATCGAAGGCCTTGGGATCCACTACCGCAGAATGGATGTTGGTGAATACCTTGAATTCATCGGCACAACGTACATCGTAACCGTAACTCGAAGTTCCATAGGAAATGACCCGTCGATCATCGACGTAACGTACTTGATCGGCCTCGAAAGGCTCAATCATGCCTTCGCGTTCAGCCATGCGGCGAATCCAGTGGTCAGACTTGATGCTCATGGGATTTCCTGGTGGATAACGGTTACAGTGGCTCAACAACATGGAGCCGGGAAAATCGGGGTCTTATGATAGCGGCCCCAGACGATGGCGTCACGAAGGGTAAGACTTTCTCTACTCTTCACTGAAACTGATGGAGGGACCGCTGTCACCAACCGATGCCGCAATCTGCTCGGCCACCTGCCGGGCCATGTCACGGAAACTGGCAGCAATGTCACCTTCTGGCTCAGCCACTACGCTGGGGCGTCCACCATCCACTTGTTCCCGAATCGACAGGGCAAGAGGAAGGCGCGCCAATACTCGGGTGTCGTACTCTGTTGCAATGCGCTCCCCGCCTCCAGCGCCAAAGACCGGCTCCTGATGGCCGCACTGAGAACAAGTGTGAAGACTCATGTTCTCGACCACCCCCAGTACCGGGACCTTGACCTTGCGGAACATTTCTATGCCTTTGCGAGCATCCAGCAGCGCGATATCCTGGGGCGTCGTGACAATCACCGCACCATCCACCGGCACCTTCTGGGCCAGTGTCAGTTGAACGTCCCCGGTACCCGGTGGCATATCAATGAACAGATAGTCCAGATCATCCCATTTGGTCTGGGTCAGCATCTGCTGGAAAGCACCTGCAACCATCGGCCCCCGCCATACCATGGGCTCGCGCACGTCGACCATGAACGCCATGGACATGGCCTGGATACCATGAGCTTCCAAGGGCAGGAAACGGTTCTCCCCTGCCGCCTGAGGCCGAACGCCCTCGCCGACTCCCAGCATCTGTGCCTGACTGGGACCATAGATGTCAGCATCGAGGACACCAACCCGATACCCCTCGGCAGCCATGGCCAAGGCCAGATTGACCGTCACGGTAGACTTGCCGACACCACCTTTGCCGGAGGCTACTGCAACGATATGCTTGACTCCTTCGATCACGAATCGCTCCTATACGTTGGGCTCGGGCAGCCGGAATCCCCACTACCCGGAAAACTTCCAATACCCGAGTATACTCGTCAGACTTTAACGGTGTCTTCCTCACCGTCACGGATGAACTGGTAGATGACAAAATCCCGTTGGTATCACCATGCTCTCTTCACCCTGCTGCCGCATCTGGCCATGTTCGCCTGGCGAGTCATCACCAATTTCCTGCACAACCGAGGCATGTTGCTGGCCAGTGGGGTAGGTTTCAATCTTCTGCTGTCGAGTATTCCGCTGTTTGCCTTGATCGTGGTGGTTCTGGCCCAACTGGTCGACGAACAACAATTGTTCATGCTGATCAGCATTCAAGCCCGCCATATCGCACCGGGTCATGCCGATGTGGTATTGCAATCGGTCCAGGCTCTGCTGAATTCCCGCGAGATCATCAGTCTCTATGGCCTTCCAGTACTGTTGCTGTTCAGCTCGGTGGCATTTCGCATGCTTGAGAATGCCTTGTCAGTCATTTTCCACAAGCCAGACGTCAAGGACACCCGCAGTGTCTGGGTATCCTTTCTGCTGCCTTACGGTTTCATGCTGGTATTAAGCATGCTGTTGCTGGCCCTGGCCATTGCAGTCAGCCTGGCCAGCACTATGAATGCGATGTGGATGGTGATGCATGGCAAGGAACTGATAGTGGCATCCTTGTCGGAAGAAGTGCTCAATCTATGCAGCTTCATCGGCGTCTTTCTACTGTTCAGCGCCATCTACAAGATTCTGCCCGTTGTCAGCATCTCGCTGCGCCGGGCACTGGCGGGAGGATTCGCCGCGGCCCTGTTATGGGAAGGCGCACGTTTCGCCCTGGTCTATTACTTTGCCAACCTGTCGCTCGTCAGCGATGTCTACGGGCCACTGGCCACGCTGATCGTCCTACTACTGAGCCAGGAAATCGGCGCAGCCATCGTGTTGCTTGGCGCCCAGGTCATTGCTGAGCTGGAGCACAATGCCCGCTTGGGGCTACCGTGGTATCAGGATCCTGGACACAAGTATCATGACCAGGATGCCATCAATGATGATGAGAGCCCTGCTTCCCTCTCAGGCGGCGAATCAACCCCATCAAGCCACGACCGCTGATCATCCCCAGCAAATAGATGATCACCACCAACAGCGCCATCGGCATGCCGATGGTCCAGCCCAGCAACTGAACATGAACCACTTCGATGTTCTGCACTACCAGAACAACGATCAGCGCCAGGATAACCACCTTTACTGCCAACCAGAACTTGTCCATGACCTTTTCTCCTTGAATATCCCCGAGCGTTCCTACCTCTCCCCAAGGGAGCAAGTAAGTTGAAAACACATCGAGACGCTTGAGGAACATGGAATCCTCGACCATTGCTGTCAAGTCAGCCACTTGCGAGTACTACGAGAGTATTGGCAACCAGGACGCGCCCCTGGCTAGAAAGTGGACAGCCCGATCGCCTCCATTACTCGATAGCGCCAGGCAGAAAATCGCCCAGGATCATCATCGGGTTCCCACGCAAGGCTGGTCCGATGATCAGGCGATGACGCCCAGCGTTCATTAAACCAGCCCGCCTGATCACGCAGGGCCGGAAGATTTGCCTCCCCTTTCAGCAACACACTGGTTTCCAGATTGAGATTATCGATATTACGCCGCGTCAGATTGGCAGACCCCAGGATCGCTTCATCCGAAGATGCGGCCGAGTGCAGTCTCAATACCTTGCTGTGGCACTGCTCTCCGGCCGTCAGGCACCAGCGCACCTGGATGCCTGCTGCGGCCAGCTCAGCCGCTACAGCCTGGTTAGGCAAGCCTCCCTTGTCAAAACCAAAGGCTTCACGATTGCGGTCCAGCAAGGCACGAACATTGACGCCCCGGGCAGCCGCACCTTTCAGTGCTTCTATGACCTGGCGATGGGAAATATAGAAGGCGGCCAGATCCAGCCGATCCCCTTGACCTGCCGCATTGATCATTTCAAGGGAGGCATCACGAATTGCCCCCTCCGTCAGCAGTTGAACGGTGGCACCAGTGGAGACTTTCTCTTCCGCAGGATGGATGGCAGGTGTCGTCGGCATGGCAAGCTCGACTCCCGCCCAAGAGGTCAGCACAGCCTCCGAGGCAACGAGGTCATGGGCCATCTCGCCTTCCACGCGCAAGGCCACATTACCGTGCCGGCTACTGCCATCATGGGGATTGGCACTGCCGACCAGTGCGGCCCACTGTTGACCGTCATCGGCCACCAACGTCTTGCGATGATTGGCGCGAAAATTGGGTAGCGCCAGATAACTGCGCAATGTCACCGGATCACCACCGAAGGCATTGGGCAACCAGCCACCATCCGGATCATTACCGAGCCTGTCTAACCCTAGGTGATAGAGCCCCGAATACAGTGGATTCGATGCCCGCAGGCGATCCAGGTCAGTGATGACTATATCAATACCAGCCGCCTTCATATGTTCGAGGTGCTTCAGACGCACCCCTCCGTAGACGGTATTCAGAGGGTCGGTAATCATGACCACCTGCATATCGGGGTGACGCTGCTTGGCTTCGATCAGCGCATCGCTGAGTTCCTCGGCGATGGGTCGCAAGCCGACAGGCGCATCCTGCCCCTCCAGGGCATTGAACAGGAACATGTCCATCACGATCAGGCGGCGTGCCCCAAGGATCATGGACAAGGCTTCATCAAAAATATGCTGATCCATATGACGTTTGCCACGGGCGTCATACCAGGTCCGATCTGCCAGGAAGCGCACATCTGTCACTTTGCGTTCCGGCCACGCCTTGCCTATCCCCTCAGGTAACGGCTTCACGCTTTGCCATATCCCCATGCTCAACCAGGCCAGGGCCAATCCCGCCCCCAACCACTTGATACCAATCAGCTTGAAACGCTTGCCCATATCATCGTCCCTGACGCGTCGACTCGACCTGCCTTGCCGACAATGATCGATTGCCGTGCGCATAAACACAAATGCCCGGCATGTCTGCCGGGCATGATGACTGAACGAGACTAATATCAACTAAATGCGAAGAAGGCTCCGCAGGCCGCGATCAAGCCCCCGATGACACGCAGGACGCGTTGCTCGCGCTGCATCAGCCAGGCCCCTGAATGCCGTGCCAACATAGTGATGACCAGAGTGGAAACCGTGAAGCCCGCAATATAAGCAAGCAAGGAACTGCCCATCGGCATTTCGCTGCCATGTGCATAGCCATGGAACATCATGAAGGCGATGACCAGAATGGCACCCGCGCTTGCGGGCACTCGTGCAAACGTGGCAAGCAGGATACCCACCAACAACACCGACAAGGCAATCACCTGCTCGACACCAGGCACTGCCACACCGAAAAGCGAAAGCCCAGCGCCAGCCACCATACCAAGCACCATCAATAAAGGAGTGGCGCCTCTTAAGCGCGGCGTCTGCTTCAGGCTCCACAACCCGATGGCGGCCATGGCCAGAAGATGATCCAGCCCCAGCCAGGGATGGCCAAGCCCAGCAACGAACCCAACGTGCCCAACTTCATGTCCGGGATGGGCCAGCGCAGCACCAGAAGCCAGCACCAAGGGAAGAGCCCCCAACCAGGTCCAGCGACGCTTGGTCGATGCCGCGACAGTTTTAGGTTCCATGCAATGTCTCCTTGCTCAATGATCAAAAATTTATCGGGTTCCACGTGATGCCGTCAGAGCAATTCCACTTCAGGCATCACTCTTCTCGACCTTTGCGCTGTCCGGCCGTGCCAGCCGTGCAGGCAACATGCCTTGCTCGATGATGAAATCGACGATGGTGTCCAGACCAACACCGTCATAGAGATTGGTGAAGACAAAGGGACGCTCGCCGCGCATCTTGCGTGAATCCCGTTCCATTACCTCCAGGGATGCGTGCACCTGCTCGGCAATGTCGATCTTGTTGATGATCAGAAGATCGGACTTGGTGATGCCGGGGCCGCCCTTGCGCGGAATCTTGTCCCCAGCAGAAACGTCGATCACATAAAGAGTCAGGTCAGACAGTTCCGGGCTGAAGGTGGCAGAGAGGTTGTCTCCCCCGGATTCCACCAGCACCAGCTCCAGCCCTGGGTGACGCGCCTGAAGGTCATCGATGGCAGCCAGGTTCATGGATGCGTCTTCACGTATGGCGGTATGCGGACAGCCACCAGTCTCGACGCCAAGGATACGATCAGGAGTCAGGGCCTGATGACGGGTGAGAAAGTCTGCATCTTCTCGGGTGTAGATATCGTTGGTCACCACGGCAATGTCGTAATGTTCACGCAATGCCAGGCACAGCTGCTTCAACAGCGCTGTCTTGCCGGAACCCACCGGGCCACCCACACCGACCCGAAGGCAGTGGCGCGCTGTTTGAGAGGTGGCAATTGAAGTCATGGTGTTCTCCTGTTGTTCATCATGAGGTACGTCATTGATTCACTGATCCGGCTAGTCCAGCGTGACCGCGGGTTCACCGCTGCAGCGATCAACTGCGAAACAACCTCGAATACTGGGTCTCATGCTGGGCACTGGCCAATGCCAGGCCCGGTAGTGCAGGGCCAAGCTGATCGTCTTCAAGGGCTTCGGCACGCGCCACCGCAGCAACCAGCGCAGGTCGCAATCGTTCGATCAGGCGCTGGGCAGCACTGTGGCCCAACGGCAATGCCTTGCAGGCCACTGCCAGCTGGTTTTCAAGCCAAGCCCATGCAAAACCGAGCATGGCATCATGAGTGCCAACTCCCCGGATGGCCGCCATGGCACTGAACAGAGTGACGTAGCCGGCATTGTCGGGAAGCATTTCGGCAGCCGGTGCCATATCCAGATTGGTCATCAGACGCAGGAGTGAAGCCCCCAACTGACGATCCTCCTCTGCCAGTTCATGGGTCTCGCGACAAGCGGCCAACCAGCCATCCCATTCGGCGATGACGGCACTATCCCCCTGCCTCCAGGCCGGCACCATGCGGGCAATCACTGCCAGTTCGGCATGAGTCAGGCCATCGTCCAGCACGCCTTCCAGCCATGCGCCCAGCTCGTCTTCGTTGCTCACCCAACCCAGTTCAAAGGCACTTTCCAGCCCCTGAGACCAGGCAAAGGCGCCAATAGGAAGCGCAGGGCTGACCAACTGCATCAGTCCCAATAGCGCCAGGTCGCTTGCCACCGGGACTGTGTCATTTTTCTCAGTGAGCATGGTCATGGGGATGCGAGTGATCATGGGCATGCGAATGCCCGTGGGAATGATCGTGGGAATGTCCGTGGGAATGTCCGTGGGAATGTCCCGCCATGGTGTAGGCACCTGGCTCGGGGTCAAAAGGCGCCTGATGATGCTTCAGTCTGGCGCCAAGGCGCTCGGCCAGATCTTCCAGCACATGATCCGGGGTGATGCGTACCCAGCTTCCCTGCTCATCTTCTCCGATGCCCAGGGTCACATGGCGATTGCCCAGGTGGTAACACAGGCGCGCCAAGGGCAATCCTGCCTCGACTCGTGCCGTTACTACAGGCTCTTCTGCAGCCAGTACCTGAACGCGGCTACCGTCGGCACCCAGCAGCCCATCTCCATGGCGCAGCACCGGGCCACGGTCGAGAAACAGGCCAGCCTCACGCCCGCTGTCCAGGGTCACCCGCAGGCGCCCCTTGATGCGATCGTCATAACGCAGGGTCAAGCTATCGTCGGCATCTGTCGCGGCGATGGGCCCCAGCCTTTCAGTCAATTGAAGCATGCTCATATAAGGTTCCTTGTGTATGGCCTTCCCCGATGGATGGAAGCGCGCCTAGAACAAGTGATAGCGCTGTGCCAATGGCAGCTCGGCAAGCGGCTCACAGCTGAGCAGTTCACCGTCGCATCTCACCTCATAGGTCTGGGGATCCACTTCAAGTTGTGGGCAAGCATCGTTGAGTTTCATATCGCTCTTGCGCACGGAACGCGTATTGCGACAGGCCACCAGGCGGCTATTGAGCCCCAGCTCATCGCCGACACCCGCATCCAGCGCAGCCTGGGAAACGAAGCTCACCCGGGTAGCGCTGGCGGCTCGCCCCAGGGAGCCGAACATCGGCCGGTAATGGACAGGCTGAGGCGTTGGAATCGAGGCATTGGCATCGCCCATGGGCGCCATGGCAATCATGCCGCCCTTGAGCACCAACGCGGGCTTCACACCAAAGAAAGCCGGATCCCACAACACCAGGTCCGCCAGCTTCCCGACCTCCACCGAACCCACTTCATGGGCAATACCATGAGTGATGGCCGGATTGATCGTGTACTTGGCCACGTAGCGCCTGGCACGCAGATTGTCGGCGCCCAGTTCAGCATCTTCAGCAAGCAGGCCGCGCTGGATCTTCATCTTGTGTGCGGTCTGCCAGGTGCGGCAGATCACTTCACCGATACGACCCATGGCCTGGGAGTCGGAGGAGATCATCGAGATCACGCCCAGGTCCTGGAGAATATCCTCGGCCGCGATGGTCTCGCGGCGAATGCGCGAGTCGGCGAAGGCCACGTCCTCAGGAATATTCGGGTCGAGGTGATGACATACCATCAGCATGTCGAGATGCTCATCCACGGTATTGACCGTGTAGGGCCGTGTCGGATTGGTCGAGGATGGCAACACGTAGGGTTTCGAACAGGCAGTAATGATGTCCGGCGCATGGCCGCCCCCTGCCCCCTCGGTATGGTAGGTATGGATGGCACGCTCCTTGAAAGCGGCCAGCGTATCCTCGACGAACCCGGCTTCATTGAGCGTATCGGTATGAATCGCAACCTGTACATCGTAACGCTCGGCCACGCTCAGGCAGTTATCAATGGCTGCTGGCGTGGTTCCCCAGTCTTCATGGAGTTTCATCCCCATGGCCCCCGCCTTGAGCTGGACTTCAAGGCCTTCGGGCTGGCTGGCATTGCCCTTGCCCAGGAAACCGATGTTCATGGGTATCTCATCGACAGCCCTGAGCATCTGGTGGATATGCCAGGCGCCTGGTGTACAAGTGGTAGCATTGGTGCCTGTCGCCGGCCCCGTTCCGCCACCCAGCATGGTGGTAATGCCACTGGCCAGGGCTTCATCGATGAGTTGAGGACAGATGAAATGCACATGGGCATCCAGGGCACCCGCGGTGAGGATCTTGCCTTCTCCCGCGATAATTTCCGTGCCTGGTCCAATGACGATGTCCACATCGCTCTGAGTGTCTGGATTACCGGCTTTGCCAATAGCGGCAATGCGGCCGGCTTGAAGCCCTACATCCGCTTTGACGATGCCCCACCAGTCGAGAATCAACGCATTGGTGATGACAGTATCCATGACAGCATCATCGGCACGCTGACTCTGTCCCATGCCATCGCGGATGACCTTGCCACCGCCGAACTTGACCTCGTCCCCATAATGGGTGGCATCCTGCTCCACTTCGATCCATAGCTCGGTATCGCCGAGACGTACCCGATCGCCAACCGTAGGACCATACATGTCCGCATAGGCCTGACGTGAAATCTTCATTGTTCAGCTCCCTGGTCAGGCGAACGGGAAAGCGGGTCCTGCACGGCACTGCCGGCGCTGTCTGCGGCAATCGAGACCTTGCCCATGACCTCTCCCCGGAAACCATAGATGTACTGACGCCCACTGAAAGGCACCAGGACCACTTCACGTGTCTGCCCAGGCTCGAAGCGCACAGCGCTTCCTGCTGGCACATCCAGACGGTGACCAAGCGCAGCCGCACGATCGAAGCTCAGCGCTGGATTGGTTTCGGCAAAATGGTAGTGGGAACCGACTTGAATCGGGCGGTCGCCGGTATTGGCGACATCAAGGGTTCGGCGTGGACGGCCCTTGCACAACTCAATGTCGTCGCTGTTCAATTGGTATTCACCCGGAATCATCGCGACTTCCTTCTTGTTGACACGGCAAGTTGTTGACGTGGAAGACGATTGAAATGACAGACGCTTGGAATATTCGACGGCTCAGGTGATCGGGTTATGGACGGTGACAAGCTTGGTACCATCAGGGAAAGTGGCTTCGACCTGCACTTCATCCACCATTTCCGCCACACCATCCATCACGTCCTCTCTACACAGGATGCGCCGACCAGCCCCCATCATCTCTGCCACCGAGCGCCCCTCCCGTGCACCCTCCATGATCTCGCAGCTGATCAGGGCTATCGCTTCCGGGTAGTTCAGCTTGAGCCCCTTGGCCCGGCGCCGTTCTGCCAACAACCCAGCCGTGAACAGCAACAGCTTGTCTTTGTCCCTTGGCGTCAGCTCCATGGCTGTCGTCTCCTTCAAGATGCAGTTAAATGAATGATCGTTCGTGGCAGGCTTCAGGTTCGCCAGATGCGTGGTGGGCACACTTCGCGACCGTTGAACAGCGGGCGCAGCGCTGCCCAGGCGGCCTCACACAGCCCCCAGGCCTGAGCGCGCGAGTCTCCCAGGTAGCGCAATAACAACACGCCATGACGCTGGGTCACCGCCCAGCCAGGAGAGGCCATCTTGTCCAGTTGCCGACGTATCTCCTCTACCGCAGCCAAGGGATCGGCCAGCCCCGCGGCCCACAGAGTGGCCTGAACCTGGTGTCCACCCTGGCCCCAACGACCATGGAAGCGGCGATGCAACGGATCCAGAGGCTGACGTTCCAGCCACAATGGGCGTCCATCCAGCGTCAGACGAAAGCGTTGCTCTAGATGACCACTGACAAATGGCATCTGGCTCGCAGGACGTCCCAGGGCCAGGACTTCCCAGCCCAGACAGCGGGCACTTTTCTCCAGCACCACTTCCGTTTCCTGAATGCCGCGAGAACCGTCAAAGGCAATGGTTTCCTGAGGCAGCCACTCAACAAAGGCCGCATCGGCGATATTGAGGCGCGTGTGCTGTTTCCAGGCCACGCCATGGCTGTCGGCGCGGTAGAGCTTGTTCGCTGCAGGGGTGGTGAGCAACGCAGAGGCACCTGGCTCCACACGAACATCGACATGCAGCCTGTCGCCACTGACCAGTCCACCCGGTGGGTGCAGCAGGTAGACATGACAAGGGCCATGGTTACCTTCGGGATAAAAGGGGCGCTGCACACGCAGGGGCCCGTGATGATCCACATCTCTCAGGCGGGTCACACCGCCGTCTTCCTGGAAGCCGAGGCGCAAGCGGGCCTCCCAGCAACGCTGGTCATCGAAACGATGCCCCGATGACCAGGCACTACGCTGAGGTGGTTGCTGCGCAGTCATATGACTCCCCTAATGCACGACCCAAGGTATTTCATTTGCTCAATTACGGTGCAACTGCTGTACCAAATTGAACTGACAGGCTATGAAACCTTTTATTATCAAAACCTTAAGAATCAAGAACTCAATACAACCCTGTATACAACATGTTGTTTTCTCACAAAAAAGGTGCATATCGAATCGACATGCACCTTTTTGAGGCAGAGCTGATTCAGACCGTCAGATACCGCTTGATGATGGCCTCATCGAGGGCATCGATATCACCGCTGGCCACACGGCGCCCGCGATCAAGAATGGTGAAGTAATCGGCATATTTTCGTGCAAAGGGCAATTTCTGCTCCACCAGCAGGACAGTCAGACCATCATCGGCTATCAACTGGCGGATCACCTCGCCAATCTGGGCGACGATATTGGGCTGAATGCCCTCTCCTGGTTCATCGAGAATCAGCAGGCGTGGCTCAAGCACCAGCGCCCGCCCAATGGCCAGTTGCTGTTGTTGCCCACCCGATAGATCACCGCCACGGCGTTGACGCATTTCCTTGAGTACAGGAAACAACTCATAGATACGTTCAGGAATTGTCTTGAGCCCACTGGCAGCGAGACCTGTTCGCAGGTTTTCTTCCACGCTGAGCAAGGGAAAGATTTGTCGTCCCTGAGGCACATAGCCGATTCCCAGGCGGGAACGGGCCTCCATTCGCTGCCTTCCGAGATCCATTTCTCCGGCATAGTGCATTTGCCCGCCACGTATCGGCACCTCACCCATGATTGCCTTCATCAGGGTGGTCTTGCCCACACCATTGCGTCCCAATACACAGGTGCAGGCACCTCGCGGCACGTCCAGATCAAGGTCCCACAGGGTATGACTTTCACCGTAATACTGGTCCAGCCCCTGAATACTCAGCATCAGGCCACCTCCTCTTCGCCACCCAAATAGACCTCGATGACTTTGGGGTCACTGGCCACCTTGTCCATGCTGCCTTCAGCCAGCACACTGCCCTGGTGAAGCACAGTCACCGTACGCGCGATGGAGCGTACGAACCCCATGTCATGTTCGACGACCACCACCGAGTGGCGGCCAGCGAGCCCCATCAGCAACTCAGCGGTGCGCTCCATTTCCTGCTCGGTCATGCCGGCCACAGGTTCATCGACCAGCAACAGACGCGGCCGCTGCATCAGTAGCATGCCGATCTCCAGCCACTGCTTCTGACCATGGGACAGAATGGCAGCCTCGCGCCGCGCCAAGGCAGTGAGCCCGGTGGTGTCGAGCACTTCATCGATACGATCGCGCGTTTCCCCCGTCAGCCTCGCCGTCAACGTCGGCCACAGGCGCTTGTCCGTGGCCATGGCCAGCTCAAGGTTCTCGAATACACTGAGGGCTTCGAATACCGTAGGTTTCTGGAACTTGCGCCCGATGCCCAGGCGAGCTATCTGTGGTTCGTCCATGTTGAGCAGGTCATGGCGGCTGCCGAACCAGACACTTCCGCTATCGGGCCGAGTCTTGCCGGTGATGATGTCCATCATGGTGGTCTTGCCAGCTCCATTAGGCCCGATGATGCAACGCAACTCGCCATCATCGATAGTCAGATTGAGAGCGTTGATTGCCTTGAAACCATCGAAGCTGACCGACACATCCTCGAGATACAGGATCGGCCCATGGCGCACATCGACGGGAGAATCCTCTGGAATCAGAAAATCAAAGACATGCTCTCGGTCGGCAAGGTGGGATAGAAAATTCATGCGCCGACCTCCCTGGTCAATGCAGTCTCATCCTGCATCTCTTCATCACCTCGCTGACGCTGCCTGAGCAGCCCCGCAATCCCCCTGGGAAGCAATACCGTCACCAGAATGAAGAGCGCCCCCAGGGCAAACAGCCAGGCTTCCGGCATCACCCCGGTGAAGACACTCTTGGCATAATTCACCACCAGGGCTCCGATCACTGCACCGTACAGCGTGGCACGCCCTCCCAGGGCTACCCAGATCACGACTTCAATAGAGAACAACGGGGAGAATTCGCTGGGATTGATGATGCCTACCTGGGGCACGTACAGCGCCCCCGCCACCCCTGCCAACATGGCCGATATCACGAACACAAACAGTTGATAGCGCTCGACCCGGTAGCCAAGGAAGCGCGTACGGGCTTCAGCGTCTCTCACCGCCACGCATACCCGGCCCAACTTGCTGGCAACGATTGCCCGGCACAGGACGTAGCCCAATCCCAAGGCAAGGCCAGAGGCGATGAACAGTCCTATACGAGTGGAGTCGGCGGCAATATTGAACCCCAACAGCTCCTTGAAGTCCGTCAGGCCATTATTGCCGCCGAAGCCCATTTCATTGCGGAAGAAGGCCAGCATCAGTGCGAAGGTCAACGCTTGGGTGATGATCGATAGATAAACCCCCGTGACCCGTGAGCGAAAAGCCAGGAAACCGAAGACAAGGGCCAGTACACCGGGCACCAGCATCGCCATCAAGAAGGCGAAGCCCGCCATGTCGAAGCCTTGCCAGTACCATGGCAATGTGTCCCAATCGAGGAACACCATGAAGTCCGGTAGAACAGGGTCTCCATAGACGCCTCGATCACCGATCTGGCGCATCAGGTACATGCCCATGGCATAGCCACCCAGGGCAAAGAAAGCCCCATGGCCAAGACTCAGGATGCCGAGATAGCCCCACACCAGATCCACCGCCACCGCCAGCAAGGCGTAGCAAAGATACTTGCCCAGCAAGGTAACGGTATAAGTCGAGACATGCAGTGGATGATCTGCCGGGATCAGAAGATTTGCCGCCACCACGAGCGCCATGGCAGCGACCAGCACCGCCATGAAGACAAGCGTCGAGCGTTCACTGAAAGGTCTTGTCAGCCACATGCATCAGCCCTCTGCGGCACGGCCCTTCTGCGGAAACATTCCGCGCGGGCGTTTCTGAATGAACAGGATGATCAGCACCAGTACCAGAATCTTGGCCAGCACAGCGCCTGCCCACGGCTCCAGCACCTGATTGATGACCCCAAGCGACAGCCCCGCCACCAGCGTGCCCCACAGATTACCCACACCTCCGAACACCACCACCATGAAGGAATCGATGATGTAGTTCTGGCCCAGGTTGGGTCCCACATTGGTCAGTTGCGACAGCGCCACACCCGCCAGGCCGGCAACGCCGGAGCCCAAGGCAAACGTCAGGATATCGACTCGAGTCGCACGAATTCCCATGGCTCGAGCCATGGCACGATTCTGTGTCACTGCTCTCACTTCCAGGCCCAGGCGAGTACGCCGCATCACCAGCATCAAGGCCGCAAATACCACCAGCGCAAAGCCCAGCACATATAGGCGGTTCAACGTCAACGACAGCGCGTCATTGATCATCACCGAACCACTCATCCACTCTGGCGTCACCACGCTGCGATTGAGTGGAGAGACCAACGTACGCACCAGTTGCTGAAGAATCAGACTGACACCGAAGGTAGCCAGCAGTGTCTCGAGAGGACGTCCCTTGAGGAACTGAATGACACCACGCTCGATAGCGACGCCAACCAGGGCAGCCACCAGAAAGCCGGCAGGAATCGACAGCAGCAAGGCAACCCCAGGCTGATGCGGCAACAGCTGCTGCATGGCCCAGGTGGTGTAGGCTCCCAGCATGATCAACTCGCCATGGGCCATGTTGATTACCCCCATGACACCAAAGGTAATCGCCAGGCCAATGGCGGCCAGTACCAGCACCGATCCCAGAGACAGGCCAAAATACAGTGTTTCAGCAGCACGATTCAGCGTCAGCAACTGTTCGATATCCGCCAAGGCCTGAGAAGCCCGTTCAGCAAGATAGCCATCCTCGCTGCGGGACGCCTGTACCAGCGCCGCACGCACCTTGGGATTCAAACTGCCGGAAAGCGTTGAGATGGCCGAGGCATTGCCCTGCCCCAGGGCATAGATGGCCAAGGCCTGATTCAAGGCTGCTGCAACATCTGCATCCTCTTCCTCTTGTGCAAGCCGGGCAATGTCCTCGCGGCTATCCTGGCTAACCTCGCCCAACAGATCACGGGCTGCCTTCAGGCGTAGCTCGGCATCCTCGGCATTCAAGTCGAGAAGCGTCTGCATGCCATCGAGATGGCTGCGCAGTGCATTGTTGATCCTGATGCGGGAAAGATCACGGCGCGACATCTCGCCGATGGGTTTCAGTGTCAAGGCGTCGGCAATCGGCCACTCACGCCCTCTACTTTCCAGAACAATGACAAACTGCCCACTGTCCTTGACCTGTTGCAGCCGTCCATCGGCAAAGGCTTCAAGCCATTGTTGGGCGCGTTCATCGCCGCTGGACGCAATGCTGTCGATAGCCGCTTCCTTGTCGCGAAAACTGGCCTCTGCCAGATTCTCGAGCAGCATAGCGCCAGGATCATCACTGGCTGGAGCGGCGCTGACGCCCTGGCCGAGCAGCAGCATGCAGATCATGGCCAGCCCAATGCACAGCCTGCGACCGCAAGACAATCGTCTCATCGAGAGTTTCCTTCAACGTGAGGCGGGGTGTCTCAACACCGGTGACACCCCCGCCCATGGCATGTGGTAGGCGAACTTCACTCGGCCGTTGCGACTTCAGCACCACCACAGGAGCCCTTGACCACGTTGTAGTTACCGCACTCCAGAGGCTTCCTCCAGTCACTGATCAGGTCCTTGGAACCTTCCAGATAATCGGACCAGGCATCACCTGCCACGGAGGATGGTGTCTGCCAGACAACGGAAAACTGGCCATCATCCTGAATCTCACCAATCAGAACAGGCTTGGTGATATGGTGGTTGGGCATCATGGTGGCGTAGCCGCCACTCAGATTGGGTACGCTGACACCGATAATCGCTTCCTTGATCGCATCCGGCTCTGTGGTGCCAGCCTTGCGCACTGCTTCGGCCCACATGTTGAAGCCGATGTAATGGGCTTCCATGGGATCGTTGGTCACCGCGTTGTCGTCACCAGTGAACTCATACCAGGCATCGATGAAGTCATAGTTGGCATCGTCATCCACGCTCATGAAGTAGTTCCAGGCCGCGAGGTGTCCGACCAGTGGCGCGGTGTCGATACCCGACAGCTCCTGCTCGCCCACTGAAAAAGCCACGACGGGAATATCCGCCGCGTCGACACCCTGGTTACCCAGTTCCCGGTAGAACGGTACATTGGCATCGCCATTGATGGTCGAGACCACCGCCGTCTTCTTGCCTGTGCTACCGAACTGCTTGATCTCGGCAACGATGTTCTGCCAGTCGGAGTGACCAAAAGGTGTGTAGTTGACCATGATGTCGTCTTCAGCGACGCCATGGGACTTGAGATAGGCCTGCAGAATCTTGTTGGTAGTACGCGGATAGACATAGTCAGTGCCAGCCAATACCCAGCGTTCCACGCCCAGTTCATTCATCAGGTAGTCCACCGCAGGAATTGCCTGCTGGTTCGGCGCTGCCCCCGTGTAGAAGACATTCTCGGAAGATTCTTCGCCTTCATACTGGACGGGATAGAACAGCAAGCCATTGAGCTCTTCTACGACCGGCAATACCGACTTGCGTGACACTGACGTCCAGTTGCCAAAAATGACATCCACTTTTTCCTGAGCCAGCAATTCCCTGGCCTTCTCCGCAAACAGCGGCCAGTTGGAGGCCGGATCGACAACGACAGGCTCAAGCTCTCGTCCCAGCAATCCTCCCGCTTCGTTCTGCTGTTCGATGAGCATCAGCATGGTGTCTTTCAGCGTCGACTCGCTGATGGCCATGGTGCCTGAAAGCGAATGCAGGATACCGACCTTGATCGGCCCATCATCCTGCGCCAGGGCAAATCCGCTGCTACCCAGAGTCAGGGCAGTGACGCTGAGAGCATGAACGAGAGACAGAGGAATGCGTGACATGGTGTTCTCCAGCATTGTTGTTGTGTGCGAGGCTTGTTGTTCTATAAATGTTCTATACATGCTCTAGGCATGTTCTATGCCTTCTACACACTGCAAGAGTCCTGCCAACTTCTTGCTAACTGTCATGCCAATCGTCTTCCTGCTGTCCTGACACCTGCCTTTATACCTATCTTTCCAACGGTTCTTCCTGCAACTCCTTGCTGCACCAATCGTGCTCTCTCCTGAGAACTTGTGAGCATGCAGCGCTTCATTACCGTGCATGAACAAAATGCCTGGCACCGCGCCGGTGCAGCCCATGCGAAAGACACAAAAAAAGGGCACCGTCGAGGTGCCCAAAAGGTGTCGGACGAGGGCATCAAGCCCTGCATCAGTCACACGGGAATCAATCGCCCGTCACTTCTGTCTTCAATGCCATGCGCCGGCGCAGGATCGGCCCGACGATATACGGCAGGATCAGACCGGCAATGGCGAAAGCCCACAGCCCAATGGACAGGCCGCTGCTCCACAGCACCATCCAGTCACCATCGGAAATGTCCATGGCGTGGCGCAGGTTCTTCTCCATTTCCGGACCCAGCAGCAGGCCGAGGATGACCGGCACCAGCGGGATTTCCAGCTTGCGCAGCAAGTAGCCCGCGACACCGAAGGCGACCATGAAGTACAGATCGAAGGTGGTGTTGCTGATCGAATAGATACCGACGAAGGCCACCATGGTGACAATCGGCAGCAGGTACATCGGCGGCACCGACAGCAGTCTGACGAAGATGCCCACCAGCGGAATGTTCAGCAGCAACAGCAGGAAGTTACCGATCAGCAGCGCCGCAATCACGCCCCACACGATATCCGCATGCTGGGTGAACATCAGCGGGCCCGGGGTGATGTTGAGCGAGATCAACAACGCCAGCAGCACCGCTGTGGTGCCACTGCCCGGCACGCCGAGGGTCAGCATGGGCACCAGCGCCCCACTGGAAGCCCCATTGTTGCCGGCTTCCGGCGCCGCCACGCCACGCGGATCGCCTTCACCGAAGTGGCCCTTCTTGCCGACGATCTTCTTCTCCAGGGTGTAGCTGATGAAGCTGCCCAGCGAGGCCCCGGCTCCCGGCAACACGCCAGCAATGAAACCCAGCACGCCGCCGCGCAGACTGGACGGCAAGATGCCGCGAATGTCCGACCAGCTCAGCTTGAGCTTGCTCACCGCGATGGTCTTCCTGCCCTTGCCGACCCGGTCCTCGATGAAGAACAGCAGCTCGGAAATGGCGAATAGACCGACGATGGCGATGATGAAGTCGATCCCTTCATACAACTCCAGCACATTGAAGGTGTAACGCTGCACCCCGGTGCTGTCGATGCCCATGGTCGAGATCATCAGACCTAGACAGGCCGCGACCACCGTCTTCATCGGGTTCTTGCCGGTAATGCCGCCCAGGGTGGCAAAGGCCAGCATGAACAGGGCAAAGTATTCCGCCGGACCAAAGGTCAGGGCGAAGTCCGCCAGGATCGGTGCCAGCAGGATCAGGCCGATGGTAGCGATCAGGCTGCCGATGAAGGAGGCGATGGCGGAGATGGCCAGGGCCTCGGCGGCCTTGCCCTTCTGGGCCATGGGATAGCCATCCAGGCAGGTCATCATCGCTGGCTCGTCGCCGGGAATGTTGAGCAGAATGGACGAGATGCGCCCGCCATACATGGCCCCGGCATACACCGAGGTAAGCATGATCAACGCTGTTTCCGGACGCAGGCCCAGGGAGAACGCCAGCGGAATCAGGATCGCTACACCATTGGCCGGCCCCAGGCCGGGCAAGGCACCGATCAGCGTGCCGAGGAAAGCCCCCAGCAGCGCGAACATCAGGTTATCGGGGGATAACGCGACCCCGAAACCATCGATCAGATAGCCGAAGATTTCCATCAACCCACCTCCAGGAAGGACAGCAGACCCAGCGGCAGTGACAGGTCCAGCGCAAAGTTGAACAGGAAGAACACCACCACGCCGGCCAGCGCTCCGGTGATGAAGGCATTGAGCGGACGTGCGCCCATGCGCCAGCACAGCGTGCCCACGGCCAGGGTGGTGCTGATGATGAAGCCCAGCGGCTGCAGCAACGCGGCGTACAGCACCAGTACCAGCAGTGCGATGATCAACTCGACACCGGTACGGCTCCACGGCCAGGCATTATCCGGATCGGGGCGCACTACCATATACAGGCTCGACAGGCCCAGTACTACAGCCAACAGATAAGGGAACGTCTTGGGGCCTACCACTTCAGTGCCCCCGAACGGCTCCGGAAACTGGGTAGCGCCCCAGCCGTACGCGACGGCCAGGACGATCATCAGGACCCCGAAGATACGGTCGTTGATGGTATTCATTGCTGGATCAGTCCGATATCGGTAGACAGTTGCTTGATCTCGGCGATCTGTTCCTTGACGTAGGTGTCGAACTCATCACCGCTCATGTGGAAAGGCATCAGGCCATTGGCAGACATCAGATCCTGCCATTGCTGGCTGTCGTACAGACTATCCAGAGATTCCGTCCAATAAGCCTTGGCCTCGTCCGAAATATCCGCCGGCATGTAGAAACCACGCCAGTTCGGACCAACGGCATCAATACCTTGCTCCTTGGCCGTAGGGATATCGGCAAACTCACCCGGCAGGCGCTCGTCAGACAGTACTGCCAGCACCTTGAGGTCACCGGATTCCATGAAGCCCTGCGCCTCAGTGATATCGCCGGTGAAGGCATCGACATGATGGCCGATCACCTGCGTCATGGCCTCGCCGCCGTTGTTGTAGGACAGGTACGGGATACGCGGCAGGTTCTCGACACCGGCAGCCTGAGCGGCAATCAGCACCTTGAGGTGATCCCAGCCGCCCTTGGCACTCCCCCCTGCGAACTTGACGGCCCGCGGGTCTTCCTTCAAGGCGTCCATCAGGTCATTGAGGGTCTGGTAATCACTGTCGGCCGACACTGCGATGACGCCATAATCTGCCCCCAGAGCACCGATCCAATTCACCATTTCGGCATCCATGCCCGGAAACTGTCCCTGAGCCAGGCGTGTGGTAGTCGCGGTAGAGGCCGCCACCAACAACTGCTCATCACCAGCGCGCTTGCTGACAGTATGCGCGTATGCCACGCCACCACCCGCACCCGCCATGTTCACGGTCTGCACACTGCGCGGAACCAGGTCCAGCTCCTCCAGCACCGTGCCAACGCTACGGCAAGTGAAGTCCCAGCCGCCACCCGGGTCGGAGGGAGCAATACACTCAACCTTGCCTTTCGGCTCAAATGCCAGAACGGTGGTGCTTGCAAGGGCTGCCGAGCCAGCCAGTGCGGCAATCGCAATGACCTTGAATGAGTACTTGGAGCGTGCCATGGAGATATCCCCTTTTATAGTTGGCGTCGTATCACGGTCAGAACTCATATGACGTGACATCTTCAGGTTTAAACGGAGCAAAATAAGTTAAGGCTTGCTGGAACCTGACACTTTCCTTACAATTCTGTAAGGCAGAACATCGTTCCTTAGAGTGGAAAGCTAATGGCGACCCTGGGTCGGGTCAACGCGTTAATGCACAATTCCGACCAAAGTTGAATGCTAGTAGCACCTGTCGGCAACACCTGTCGAGCAGCACCTGTACAGAAGGCTACGATGTGTGCCGAAGCAGCTCGCACGAACAGTCCGGACCAAACGCCTCATGCAACCCGAATGGCGTTACTTGGTTCATGAGAGCCGTCTGCTTTCAGCGAGCCCTAGGCTTTACCTTAGTCTTTGGGTCTTGATTCAGCCTTTGGATTTTGATTTAGCCCTTTGACCAAGCAGCCCATGCTTGGATGACTTGCACCACAGAGATAAACGGCTATGGCACAGGATCGCGTAGAGGCCGTCGAACGCGCCCTCACCGTGCTTGATGTTTTCGACTCGGCACAGGAAAGTTTTAGTCTGGCAGAATTGGCCCAGGCCACGGGGTATTACAAAAGTACCCTGTTGCGTCTGCTGGCCTCCCTGGAACGCTTCCATTACACCGAACGTGGCGAAGACGGTCGCTGGATGCTGGGTAGCGCACCGGTGCGCTTGGCACAGCGCCACCCTCCCAGTCGCGACCTGGCGGTCCGGGTACAGCCAGTGCTGACCGCCCTGGCCCGGCAATGCGGCGAAACCGCCAGCCTGTTGGAGGTCGTCGGAGATACCGTCTCGTGCAAACTGGCTGCCCTTCCCGACACCAGCCTGCGGCACGACCTTGTCACGGGCAGCCACTGGCCACTCAATGACGATGCCTCTCCCGCCCAGCAATTGAATGGAGGCTTGATGATCTGCCGCCCCTTGGCATTGGCCAGTCATTCAGCGCACCATTCGCGGCTGTGGCTGGCCTTGTCGGGCCCTTCGGGACGTCTTGATGCCGAACAGCTCGCAGAGCACCTGGAGATAATGGCGGCAAGGCTGGAAGGAGAGGCGCCATGAACCTTCTGCTGGTGGAAGACGATGCGCTACTCGCATCCACTTTGCGCGACGCACTCATAGATAGTGGGCATCAGGTGCAGTACCTGGGTGATGGCGATGCGGCCTATGCCACCCTGCAGAATGGCCACCACTTCCAACTGATACTTCTGGATCTCAACCTGCCTGGCCGCACAGGGCTAGAGGTGCTGGAAGTCCTGCGTCAGCATGATCGCGATACCCCCGTCCTGATCTTGACTGCCCGGGCGGCCATCGAAGACCGAGTCAAAGGACTGGACCTGGGGGCTGACGATTATCTGGCCAAACCGTTCTCTCTAGAGGAACTGGAGGCACGTATTCGAGCCCTGCTGCGTCGCAGCGGCTCCACGACCCAGCTCAACATTGGCAGCCTGGGGTTCGATAGCCTGGCCCAACGCTTCACGCTGAATGCAGAGCCCCTCGCCCTTCCTCCCCGGGAACAGCGCCTGCTCGCTTACTTGATGCGCCATGCTGGCCAGCCGGTAGACAAGGCCACACTCGTGGAGCAGGCCTTTGGCGATGATGATGCCGTTGGTGACAATGCCATCGAGGTGTATATCCACCGCCTGCGCAAGCGCCTTGCCGGGCATGACATCAGCCTGCGAACCGTAAGAGGACTGGGCTATGTACTTGAAACTTCGTGAACATTTGAAACCTAATGAACACTTGAAAGCTCATGTTCGGCTCCGACTCTCTTAACCGGCGCTTGCTCACCTGGCTGCTGCTACCCATGGCGGTGGTGGGTGCCTTAGTGCTGTGGCAAGCCTGGCTGGATGCTCATCGCACGGCGGACCGAGCCTTCGATCGACTGCTGGAAGCCTCCACCCTGGCTATCGCCGAACAGACGCAATGGCAGGAAAATCGTTTATGGCTTGATCTGCCTCCTGCGGCTCTGGAAATGCTCGCCACCCAACATGATGAGCGAGTATTTTATTCTCTGGTGGACGCTCAGGGGAAAGTCGTCACCGGAAATGCAGATCTTCCCGGCATTGCACGCACGACAGGCACAGGAGATGCTCCCCTGGCCTTTCGCAACATCGAATGGAACGGCATGCCCCTGCGCCTGGGGGTACGCAAGGCGCGCCTGGAGAACTGGAGTGTACGCGAAGCCTACGAGGTTCGTGTCGCCCACACTCGCGAGGGACGCGACGCCTTGACCTGGAAGCTGTTTCGCCAGAGCCTGGCCTACCTGCTGGCACTCGCCGCCCTGTCCATCGTTGCGCTGCTGGTAGCCATTCGCCTGGCACTTGCCCCTCTGACCCGACTGCGCCGCCACATTCGAGCCAGAGACCCGCGCACCCTCACTCCGCTGGAACTCAGCCTACCGCGAGAACTGGCCGAACTGCGTGACACACTCAACGAACTGCTGGCCCGCATGCGCCGAGTGAAGGCTAATCAGGAGCGCTTCATCGGTGATGCCTCTCATCAGCTACGAACGCCCATGGCCGGGCTGTCTGCTCGGGCCGAACTGGCCCTGCGCCAGAATAATCCCGAAGCCTGGCGGGAGGCCTTGCTCGCCATGCAGGACACTAGTCAGAAGGCCTCGCGACTTGCGGTGCAACTCTTGTCCCTGACTCGCCTGGGCAACCCGGAGTACCAACCCGAACTGGTATCTACCGATCTCACCGACGTGGCCAGGGAGGCCGTCAAGGAACACTGGCCAAGTTGCCAGCGTCAGGGTGTGGACCTGGGGCTCGAGGCACCGGACACCCCGGTAATGGTGGATGCGCAGGATTGGCAATTGGCCGAGGTCCTGGCCAACCTGATCGATAATGCATGCCGGTATGGTGCGCAGCAGGTCACCGTAGGGGTAAATGCCAGCCCACCGACGCTGTGGGTGAAAGACGATGGCCCCGGTATACCGGCTGAACAACGTTTATTGATGTTGAGGCCTTTCCATCGAGGGAGTGTATTGTCTGAGGGCTCTTGTCCCAAAACCGCTGAGGGCCCCTCCCTCCCCTCTGTTGATGGTTCGGGGCTCGGGCTGGCCATTGTCGATGGCATTGCCAGAAGCCTCGGTGCGCAGCTTGTCCTGGAAGATGCCAGCGATGCTCAGCCTCCGGGGTTGTCGGTGGAGCTGCACTTCTCTCCGTCCACTGGCACAAGGAGGACATCATGAGGCTGCGTTCGTTGTTCCTTATGGCTACTATCATCACTGCTCTGGCTTGGCCATTCACAGCCAGTGCTTTCGAGCAATTGCACCTGCCGGCAGAACGCGAGCCAGTTGCTCCTCTGGTGATTCACGCCGCTCTGGACCTGCCCTATGTCAGACCTTTGCTGGAAGACTTCCACCAGCGCAATCCCCAATACGATATCACCTATCGCAACTTCGCCACGCTGGAGTTGGATGAGCGCTTTCTTGCGGCCCCCGACGAAGCGGACCTGATGATCTCTTCTGCCATGCCCTGGCAGTATCGCCTGGCCAACGATGGCTATGCCCAGGCGGTGGATACGCCTGTCACTCGGCGCTGGCCGGCAGAAGCCAAATGGCGCCAGGAACTGTTTGCCTTCACCTTTGAGCCCGTGATCATGGTCGTCAACCGCGCCATCATCAAGCGCTATGGGCCCGTTGATAGCCATGCCGATCTGCTTGATCTTCTGCGCCATCATGGAGATGAACTACGCGGGAAGGTCGTTACCTACGACCCTGTTGCCAGCGGGGCGGGTTACACCTATGCCATTGAAGAGTCTCGCCTCTCCCCTCAATACTGGGATCTGATCGCAGCACTCGGGCATGCCGACGCGGCGCTGGTCAACACAACGGGAGCCATGATGGAAGGCCTCAAGGATGGCCGCTATCTGATCGGCTACAACTTGCTTGGCAGTTATGTTCGCCAGGACATCGACGCCGATCCCGACCTGGAATGGCGAATACCCAACGACTATGCCCTGGTGATTCAGCGCTTGGCATTTGTGCCTCGTCAGGCACCTCACTCCATCAACGCCAAACACTTCCTCGACTACCTGCTGAGCGTCAATGGTCAGGACATATTGGCCAAGGAAGGGCATCTCGGCGCTCTGCATCCTGAGCTTGATGGACCTGGTACCGCCAATGCACTGTACCGCCTGAGACCAGAGGGGCTCAGGCCAACTCCGCTTGGCCCCGGGCTTCTGACCACCTTGGACGATCTCAAGCGCCGCGCATTACTGAGCCGATGGCAACGCGAATTCAGTGGGCCGCAGACGCTATTCCCATAAAGCCTTCACCATAAGGCCTTCCATGCATCCAAAAACAATCCCCCAAGGCCGTAAAGCCCTGGGGGATTGATATAACCACGACAGACATTTCGAGAAGTGCATTTCCACATGCCCATCCCCTGGCTTCTGCCAAGTGATGTGCGGGTGGTACGCCTCCTTCATCGTACCGGTGGGTCTGACTACTGTAGTCCCTGCTCTTCGACGAGCGATTTCAGGGCAGATATGTCAGGCGCACCGGCGCGGTACCACGATAGAGCATTCCCAGTTCATCTGCCGCACTCTTCGACAGATCGATCACTCGGCCTTTCACGAACGGGCCACGATCATTGATCGTCACTTCCACCGACTGCCCGGTATCTGCTCGGGTGACCAACACTTTGGTCCCGAATGGCAGAGAGCGATGTGCAGCGGTGAGTTGCCGCTGGTCGAATGGCTGACCACTGGCAGTGCGTCGCCCCTGGAACCTGTCTGCGTAGTAAGAAGCTGTTCCCTGCTGAATTACGTCCTGGTCGTCGGCCCCGTGCGCCATCGCGGCGGAAGGGAAAACGCTAGCGGCAAGTGCCGCGGTCATGATCATAGCGCTTAGCGTCGGGCGTACCGATCGCATCAACCTGATGACATTTCTCATCCTTAGCCTCATGAAGCCCCAATGGGGATACATCCGAGGAAGAACTACTGACTCCTCTCGCTTTCAGCCTAGAAAGCTGTCCATCTTTAAAAGATTTCAACCTAGAAGCTGACAGCAGAGTGCTGTTGCCAATAGACCACGCAGGCAACAGCCACCTAGCTCTCATGTGCAAATGTACGGGCCAGCAAACCAGCCTCGAACACAGCCAGTATAGTCAGTTCTTCCAAAGGTGCCGGGATCAGGAGCGCTCGGACGGCGAAGGATGCTTGCCGTGCACCCACCCACGGCTTCCAGCTTGCTCATGATCAAACCAGGCCAACTTTTTATGCAGCGAAACAACACTGCCAACGATGATTAATGTGGGCGGTCGAATATTATCCTGTCCCTGGAGCTCGGGCAAATTAGATAAAGTGGAAACATGCACGTGCTGACGCCGAGTGGTGCCTTGCTCGATCAATGCCACAGGAGTGCTGCCAGCCAGCCCATGGCGACGCAGTTCTTCACTGATGATGGCCAGGCTGCCCAGCCCCATATAAAAAACCAATGTCTGGCCAGGACTTGCCAGCGTCGGCCAATCCAGATCGCAGTTGCCTTCCTTGAGGTGGCCGGTAATGAAGCGCACCGACTGGGCATGCTCCCGGTGCGTCAGAGGAATACCAGCATAGGCACCGCAGCCAACAGCCGCCGTGATACCTGGAACCACTTCCACGGGAATTCCCGCTGCCACCAGCGCTTCCAGCTCTTCCCCACCACGACCGAAGACAAAAGGATCCCCGCCCTTCAGGCGCACCACTCGCTTGCCCTGCCTGGCCCACTCTACCAGGGCCTGATTGATACCATCCTGCGGCACACTGTGATGCGAGCGCTCCTTGCCCACATAGAGACAGCGAGCCGTATCCGACACCAACGCCAGAATCTCTTCACTGACCAGGCGGTCATGCAGCACCACTTCCGCTTGAGCCAAGCGCCTCCAGGCTTTCAGCGTCAGCAGTTCGGGGTCTCCAGGGCCAGCCCCGACCAGACAGACATGCCCCTGAGGAAAAGAACTGGCAGGCGGCATCGGCACTTGAGAGGAAGCCTGGGATGTGATCATGAAACAACTCCGGAAACGCGGGCATGAGGCATGGCATGAGACTACCAATTATGCCACATAGGAATTAAACCTTAGAATCCTTATTCCTCATTTAACCTCCCCATCGAATAGTGACCTCTCCAGAGACGGGATCTCGCCAACAAAAATGCCGTGCCCGAAGGCACGGCATTTAACGGTCAGCAGAAGCTTTATTCATGCATGGCCGGGCATCTCACAACCAGGCAATTCACTTCAGACTGACATCAAGCCTTGGAGCCAGCCAGCCGCCACAAACGCGGACTTGCCAGTTCACCGATAACGGTAATGACGATCAGGATCAGCGCCAGCCAATACCAGTGCAGGCTAAAATCAAGACTGATCCAACCCAGGGCATCGACAAAGATCACCAGGATCCCCAGCGGGCTGACATAGCGAACCATGAACAGCCACAGGCCATGGACAAAAGGTGACAACGCAAGCTCATCACGCATGACCTGGCTCTTCAGCACGAAACCAGCCAGCAGCACCATGCCCAGGCCACCCAATGGCATCATGAAACGGGATGTCAGGAAGTCCAGCCAATCGAAGAAGTTCTTGCCTGCCACGGTCCAGTCCGCACCCAGGTTGAACGACAGCATGGCCAGCGTGCTGATGATCCACAACACGATACCCGTTCCCCAGGCAGCCGCCCGACGGCTGACTCCCTTGTTGTCCGTCAACCAGGACACCGTGGCCTCGACCATGGAAATGGACGATGTCAGCGCCGCCATGGCCAGCATGATGAAGAACAGGATGCCGAACAGCGTCCCAAAGGGCATGGCCTGGAAGGCCAAGGGCAGGCTCATGAAGATCAGGCCGGGACCGCTACCCGGCTCCATGCCATTGGCAAAGATCACCGGGAAGATGGCCAGCCCCGCCATCAACGCGACCGCCGTATCTGCCGCCGCCACAGCCAAGGTGGTACGACCGATGGATGCATTGCGTGGCAGATAGCTGCCGTAGGTCAGAATTGCGCCTGACGCCAACGACAGAGTAAAGAAAGCATGTCCCATTGCGGCCAGGGTGCCTTCACTGGACAGGTCCGAGGCATTGAACGCAAACAGGAAGTGCAGCGCATCGCCAAAACCGCCGGAAAACATGCCATAGACAATCATGATCAACAGCATGACCACCATGCCAGGCATCATCCAGCTGACACTTCTTTCGATACCTGCCTGCACGCCCTTGCCGACGATGACCATGGTGGCCACCGTGACCAATGTGCTCCATGCCCCAAGATTGAAGGGATTGGCATTGTTGGCCCCGAAGATGGCGGCCATGTCATCGACACTGGTACCTGCCAAGCCCCCGGAAAGCATCTTCCACAGATAGGAAAACGCCCAACCTGCGACCACGACGTAGAAGCACAGGATCATGAAGCCACAGGCCATGGCCATCCAGCCTAAAAGCGACCAGGCTGAACTACGGCCAGATTCCGTAGTGACACGACGAATGGCATCAATGGGACTTCCGCGACCGCGACGCCCCAGCGCTATTTCAGCCATCATCACCGGCATGCCGATGCACAGGATACAGGCGAGATAAACCAGTACGAAGGCCCCTCCTCCGTACTCACCAGTCATGTAGGGAAATTTCCAGATATTGCCAAGCCCTACCGCAGAACCGGTAGCAGCCAGCACGAATCCCCAACGGCCAAGCCATTGGGTACGGGGTTGTTCATTGGTCGTCATGAATCACCAGACATCGCTCTGCTTGTTATGACCCGCCTATCGGCATGGTTGGGAACAAGGGATACCGTCCCCGACCACTATTGTGACGGAATTTGTTGTCATTGTGCAGGCCAGTGACAAATTGTTCTGATTCGAGCGGCACTGGCCTGGGCACTGGCGTATCACGCTAGCGCAGGGTCGCTATCAGTCATCCGCCTTGATCACGCCACGACGGATCTGATCTTCCTCGATGGATTCGAACAATGCCTGGAAATTACCTTCTCCAAAGCCATCATTGCCCTTGCGCTGGATAATCTCGAAGAAGATCGGGCCAATCACCGTGTCAGTGAATATCTGCAGCAATACCCCTTGGCCCTTGCCCCCATCGATCAGCAAGCTGAGCTCACGCAGCGCCTCGACATCCTCGTCATGGTCAGGCACTCGCACATCAATCTTTTCGTAATAGGTATCTGGCGTGGACATGAAGGCAATGCCATTGGCGCGCAACTTGCGTACCGTGGCGTAGATGTCATCGGTCGCCATGGCCAGGTGCTGGATGCCTTCACCCTTGTATTCGCGGATGAATTCAGCAATCTGGGAGTTGTCGTCCGCAGACTCGTTGATCGGGATATGCATCTTGCCACAGGGTGCCGTCATGGCCCGGGAATGCAGGCCAGTCTTCTTGCCTTCGATATCGAAATAGCGGTTCTCACGGAAGTTGGCAATCTGGGTATAGAAATCCGCCCATGGATCCATCTGGCCACGCTCGACATTGTGCGTCAGGTGATCCAGCACCTCGAGGCCGACACTATTATCCTGTGCACTGGTGCCGGGAACCGGATCAAAATCGATGTCATAGATGGTGCGGCCCTGGTCATCGACCTTGTTGTCGACGAAGTACAGTAGTGAACCACCAATGCCGCGCACCGCAGGAATGCCGACTTCTCCTGCCCCAACCGGGTTGTCGACGCGGACGGCACCATTGGCCAGGGCGTATTCCAGCGCCTGGTTGGCATCAGCGACCTTCCAGGCCATGGCGCAGGCACTGGGGCCATGGATCTTGGCAAATTCAGCAGCATGACTGTCAGGCTCGGCATTGAGCACGTAGTTCACGTTTTCCTGCTGAAACAGGCTGACATTCTTGCTCTTGTGACGGCGAGTCTCGGTAAAACCCAGTTTCACGAACAGTTCGCGCAGGGCCTCGATACCAGCAGCATCAGGCGCCGTGAACTCAACAAACTCGAAACCGTCGGTACCGATAGGATTGGCCGTGTTGATGGGAGCGACTGCGGTCATGGGGATGCCTCCAGGGATTATCAGAATTGTCGTTGTCAGAAAGGAAGTCTCTCCTCGGATGCCCCCAGATTAGAGCGGCTCGGCCAGTACCGGAATCGCTCCAACGTCCTACTCAGCCTTGTTCAGCCACTGTTTTTCTGCCCCAGGCGTATCGTTTTTCTGACACCCTCGATAACCCCAGTTGTTCTGCCCTCCAGGCGTAAAATAATCCTTACATCGCGTAAGAAATACGTTACAGCTCGACCATTACAGCGCGGCTTGTGGCGGAGTGAGAGAAAGCAGTTGCCATGCCACCACCAGCATGATGACAACGATGCTGCCATCAATGACCTGCCACACTCGCGGGCTTTTCAGCCGCGGTGCCAGATAGCCGGTAACGCCGACCAATGTAAAGAACCAGGTAAAGGAGGCAAATGTTGCTCCTGCATAGAACGCAACGGGATGTGACTGCACCGCGCCAATGGCTCCCAACATGACGACCGTATCCAGATATACCTGTGGATTGAGCAAGGTCACCGCCAAGGTAGCCAGCATGACCTGGCGCCGCCCCATGACGCTCGACTGTGCCTCCAGCCCTTTGGGGCGTAACACTCTCTGCAGTGCTCCCCAGGCCAGCCACAGCAGAAAAGCGGCACCACCGAAACGCGCCACGCTCATGGCCGTTTCACTCTGGGCGATCAGCGTGCCCAGCCCCAGCACACCCAGGCCAATCAGCACGGCATCACAGGCGGCACAGATCAACGCCACCCGCCACGGATGCTGGCGACGCAACCCCTTGTCCAGTACAAAGGCATTCTGTGCCCCGATGGCGACGATCAGTCCTGCCCCGGTACCCAGTCCATGCAATAGTGACCACCACATCCTTGCGCCTCCTCTACGGTTTTTCTATGTGCCCGGGCCAGAACATCATCATCTGTGTCTGGCGGTTGTTTACGCACACTACCGATGAGGCTTAAATAAGAGAAACGAATCTTAGAAATGACCCATTAGAGTTTCTTATGCTGGATTACAAACTGCTCGAAGCCCTTGCTGCTGTGCTGCATCACCAAGGGTTCGAACGCGCGGCCAAGGCCCTGGGGCTAACCCAATCCGCCATATCGCAACGCATCAAACTGCTGGAGGCACGGCTTGGCCAGCCTGTGCTGATACGCACTCCGACACCAAAGGCAACCGACCTTGGCCGGCGTCTGCTCAACCACGTACAACAGGTCCAGTTGCTGGAGAACGAGCTGGCCACTTCCCTGCCTCAACTGGCCGGAGAGCGTCAGCGCCTGCGCATTGCCATCAACGCAGACAGCCTGGGAACCTGGTGGCCCCAGGCTATGGGACCTTTCGTGCAGCAGCATTCCATAGAGCTCGACCTGGTCATCGAAGACCAGGACGTCGGCCTGGAGCGCATGCGCCAGGGAGAAGTGGCAGCTTGCCTGTGTGCAAGTGATCAACCCGTGCAAGGCGCGCGCGTGGTCAGCCTGGGAGTGATGCGCTATCGCGCCCTGGCGACACCGGACTTCATCGCCAAACACCTGCCACATGGGCCGAGGCCAGAGGACCTGAAGACGACACCTGTCATCGTCTTCGGTCCTAACGACCAGCTACAACACCGCTACCTGGCACAGCTTGGCGTAGAAAGCCCATTCCCCCATCATCTGTGCGGCTCTGTCGAGGGTTTCCTGCTACTCGCCCTGGCGGGAATCGGCTTTGGCCTGATGCCGGAAATCCAAGCGCATCAGGAACTGGAAACAGGTCGACTGGTAGACGTCGTTCCTGGCATCCACCTTGATGTGCCCTTGTACTGGCATTACTGGCGACATGGCGGCGACCTGCTGTCAGCCCTTGCCAGCCACCTGGCCAAGGAAGCGCAGCACTCGCTCACCCCGCTCTGAATTCAGCACATTCCAGGGGCTACGTTGCCAGCGGCTACGTTCCCAGGGGCTACGTTCCCAGGGGCTACGGTTACATGCTCCTGTACATCATGTGTCCAGCTTGTCATGCACACTCTGGACCTTCTCGGCCATCGACTGGTCACGATCGGTGCGCGTGCCCAGCTTCATGGTGGTGGTGATGCGTGGCGCTCCCATCTGATGGACCACTTCGTGGCAACGCTTGACCACCGCCATGACCTCATCCCACGGCCCCTCGATATTGGTGCCATAGGCATGCATGTGGTGGCTCAATCCGGAAGCCCGAATCTCTTTCTGGCACGCTGCAACGTGCTCGGACACGGAGACTCCGACTCCCAGGGGCACGACGCATAGATCGACGATGACATACATTTGTTAGTCTCCTAAACTTTATGGCGACATTGTGCTATTACTTGAACTCATTGGGCATGACATTCACTCATGCCTGTGCATGGCCATCACTCACTTTTCTGAATGACTGGTCTATGCTGTTTTGCAACATATGCAGAAATTAAACCTTCACTGAAACAACCCGTACCAAGGGAAGCGCTGAATAACTCGACGAGCAGGATGAAGTGCAAGGCGCACGGAGCACAGAAGGCGAGACATAACATGGGGTTAGGCGAGCCTTCGAGCACCGCGCAACGCAGCAATTCGTCTGCGCAGACATTTATACAGAGTTCCCAAGGAAGTACTGAATAACTCGGCGAGCATGCTCAAGCGGCTACGTTCGTTCCTGACCAACGATCGCACTTCTCACATCCATGTGGGTCGAAAGGTGTCCAGGGCGCAGACTCGTAGCACAGATATTTATTCAGTGTTTCCTGAAGCGTAAACATAGCGCCCTCCCGGGTGTCCCGCTCACCCGGCATGGCTCACCGGCGTGTCGCCGCCTACGGAAAGGGGAGGTTCCATGACCAGCGACTCACGTCCTCACCCCATCGCATTGCCCGATACCCGGGCCCGGCGCGTGGTGGAAAATCTGCTGAAAGGCTCCGGAGTGCGCTTGAACGGCGATGCTCCTCAGGATCTCAAGGTCTATCACCCGGACCTGTTCAGCCGAGTGCTGCACCAAGGCACTCTGGGGCTTGGCGAGGCTTACATGGATGGTTGGTGGGAAGCCGACAGCATCGATGAATTCACGTACCTGGTGTTGCGTCATGGTCTTGGCGAGCGGGCCCATACACCATCAGAAAGACTGATGTATCGCCTTCAGTCAGGTTTTTTCAACCTGCAAAGCAAGGCACGTGCCTACATCGTCGGCGAAGCCCACTACGACATGGGCAATGACCTGTTCGAGCGTATGCTCGATCCCACCATGTCCTATTCCTGCGGCTACTGGAAGAAGGCATCGAACCTGTACGAAGCCCAGCAAGCCAAGCTGGAACTGGCATGCAGAAAGCTGAAGCTCGAACCAGGCATGCACGTGCTGGATATCGGTTGTGGCTGGGGCAGTTTCGCCGAACATGCCGCCCGCCATCACGGCGCCAAGGTGACTGGCATCACTATTTCCAAGGAGCAGGCGGAGCTGGCCAGGGAACGCTGTCATGGGCTGCCGGTAGAGATTCGCCTGACCGATTATCGCGAACTGGAAGGTCAATTCGATCGTATCGTGTCCATCGGCATGTTCGAACACGTCGGTCAGCGCAATTACGACACCTACTTCCGCACGGTAGATCGCCTGTTGCCGGATGGCGGCCTGTTCCTGCTGCACACCATCGGCTCGAATACCTCTCGCGTCTCCGCCGACCCCTGGATCAACCGCTACATCTTCCCCAATGGCGTGCTGCCATCAATACGCCAGATTTCCCAGGCCAGTGAAGATTATCTCGTCATGGAGGACTGGCAGAACTTCGGTGCCGATTACGATCTCACGCTGATGGCCTGGCTGCACAACCTGGATGCCACCTGGTACCAGATAGCGCACAACTACAACGAAAGAACCCACCGCATGTTCCGCTACTATCTATCGGTATGCGCCGGGGCCTTCCGTGCACGCAATCTGCAGTTATGGCAAGTGGCGTTTTCCAAGGGTAAAAGCGGTCGTTATGACGCTCCGCGCTAGGCCCTGTGCAAAAGTGCCTGTGCCTACGCTTGCTAATGCTCATGCTCCCAACGGCTTCAGCACTTGAGTTTCAACTCCCAGGTTTCAGCATCTGGGTTTCAACATCAAGGCTTCTGCCGCCAAGGCTTGGATCATGGCCAGTATCATCTGATACCGGCCATGATCGACACACAGCATTCAGGTTGCCTCGGCTGCCGTGACATGGATGCCGAACAGGCTTGCCTCGCCCACACTTCTGCCCTGATCCTCCGGCGCCAGCGCCTTGCCATCGCGCACCATCACGTGCCCCCCCTGACCACCGCCGATAACACTGCCGACCAGGTAAGTGGGGAAGATCTCGGGGTCGTTCTCATAGTTGGGGTTATGGATCAGGCCAATCATCTGGAAGCGGCCACGTGTATTACGCAGGGACTCCAGAGAATCCTGGATCAGGCGTCGATGGGACAGCTTGGAGAACAGTCCATCGAGGAGGATGACACTTTCGCGCATGGCGCGGGCACGGCGACGCTGGCCAGGTAACTCATGCAATTCACGCTCAATGGCAAATTCGGACAACTTGACCAGCCACATCAACGACACCGCTTCACGCTGTCCTTCGGACATCGCCTCATTCAAGGAGAACAGGCGCCCATGGGGACGAATGGCGGGATGGCGCAGGCGGATGGTCACATCCTTGAACAGGCCACGATAGATGCGCCGGCGAATACGTCCAAGCAGGTCATCATCACGCCGCAGGCGTTCGCCTTCTTCCAGGGCAATGCCATCACGCTCGGCACGTCGCTTCACGGCCGCTTGGTGCTCATCGATATCTGCCAGCAGGGTAATGATCAGCTCACGCAGGGCATCGCTGTCGATCAAGGCTGCCTTGACCTCGAACCAGGCCCCGGATTGGGTATCACCTTCTCGAGAGAGTTCACTCCCCTTGCGGGCAACGCGCTTGAGGATATCCAGGTTGCCGGCGGCATCACTGATGATCGAGCCAAGACGCTCGACCAGAGTGCCTTCGATATGCTGGCGTGAAGTCTGCAGATGAGCCACCCGCTCACGATGAGTACCTAGCTGAGACTCCAACTGAGCATGCAGTGCTGTCAGTTGCTCGATGGCCGCATTGCCTGCGCCATGATGTTGCGCTCCGGAATTGTGCTGCGGTCCGGAAATGACACCCAGGCGGGCTCGCTCGGTCTCGTTGAACAGGCGGCTGCTTGCCGCTTCCTCCAGCGCGCTGCCCAGGCGCTGCTCCAGCGCCTGAACCTCTTTGGTCTGACGTTCGCGTACACGGGCTCGCTCGCCCAGCCCAAGGCGGGTCAAGCCATCCTGCAACTGGCTGGCACTCTGGGAGAGCCCTTCCAACCTGAGCTCATGGTCGACATTTTCGCCGTCATCTTGATGCTTGCCACTCGCCAGCAGCCACCATTGCTCCAGAGCCTGATCGAGTGCATCGACATCTGGATGATCGGCAGGCCACGAACAACCGCGCCCATCCACTCCCTGGAGACGCTCGCGCCAGCCGGAAGATAGCTCACGCAATGTCGTCAACCAGGCGATGGCCAGCTCGTCGCAAAGGTTCAGGGCCTGGCGCTGAACATCCAGGCGCCGTTCCACATCAACCAGCTCAGCTCCTTTGGAGCGCCGCTCGGCATTGAGCTCATCGCGTTCCTTCTTGAGCCTGGCAATGCGTGAAGCCAGCATCGTGCCCGCGCCCTTCTCGTCACGCACATCCAGATAGGCGCGAATGCGTTTGACATCCAGGCTGGCTCGGCGCTGGGCCAGTTGCAGCGCGCTTTCCAGTTCGGCCTGGACGTCTTCCGCCGTCGCCATGAAATCCGGGCCGCCTGTCTCGACATAACGTTCCAGGGTGGCCAGATGATCCCGCTCCCCATCATCAAACACTGCCTGACGCTGACCGGAAATCGCTTCACTTTCGCGGCTGAGCAACTCCCATTGCTCGGTTGCCGCAGCACGTTGCTGTGCCGCAGCGGCCTCACGTTCACCAAGCTCCAGCAAACGATGATCAATGGAGGCCAGGCGTTCCACACCACCTGCCGCCTTGAACGCCTCGGCAGCCAGCCAGGCATCAGCATGGACAGAGAACTCTTCCCGGGCCTGTTGCAGCCTGGGGGCCAACGCCGCCAGCTCGATATCCACTTCAGCCAACGTCTCGCTGGCTTCCTGCAGCGCCTTGTCACCGCCTTCTGTCAGGTAACGCTGAAAATCGTCGATCAACTGCAAGGCTGCCTCGCTGATACGCGGGGCCAACAGCGCTGCCAAAGCATCCAGCTCCGTCAGGCGCACATCAATGCGTTCCAGTTCGCCTTCCACATCTTCCGCCACTGCCTGACGAGCGGCCAGCGCTTGCAGGAATGTCTCTCCATGTGGATCGAAGCGGGCAATGTCGGCATCCAGACGCTTGCGCTCTTCCTGCTCCTGGGCCAGACGGGCCTGAGTCTCACTGCGCAGCTCGACCAGATATTCAGGGTTCAGGGCAGCCTTGACGGCCAAGGTTTCTGCGCCACAGATAGCACCCAACGGCGGTTGCCCTTGCGACAGGCAGGTCGCAAGACGTTCTCGACTGAGTACCGGCACATTGAGGCCATGCTCGATCATGCATCGGGCCGCCATATCGGCCTGATCTTCCACGACCACAGGGGCAAACAGCTGGCCTGCCGCCTGTATCAGCCAGTCACGCCGACAAGCGTCATTGTCAGCCAGTTCAGCCAACACCTGGTGCAAGGGCGAAAAGGTGATACCTTCGGCATCCAGGCGGCGCTGTGCTTCACTCTCGGCAACCTGGCGGGCAAGCGGGTCTCCCGCCAACGTTTCCAGATAGCTTTCCCGTGCCGCAATGCGTTGCTCCAGAACCTCACGCTCGCCAAGCAAGCGCGGATAGCCTGCCCGGGCTTCCCCCAGCCAATCTTCAGGGCTGCCGTCGTGCTGCTGGCGAAACGCCATCAGGGCAGCATGCAATTGGCGACACTGCTCTTCCTGACGCTGTAGACGGTGGCGCTCATCATCCAGTTCTCTGGCCTGGGCATAGAGGCGATCACGTAGATGCACGGGCTCGTCGTCACCATGCACCTGTCGATATGACTCGGCAGACTCCGCCAATGGCACCAGCCGCTTGCGTAGCTGCCCTGCCGCCTGCTGGCGGTTCTCCAGGCGCTCCACTTCTGCCTCGAGCTTGGACAATGCTGCTTGACGGCTGGCCCACAGCCCCTCTACCGGAGTATCCGGCCAGGCCTCCTGGTAGGCTTCCCAGGCGGACTGTCCCTCACGTAGCGGTGCCAGCTCACCTTCAAGTCGAGCACGCTCGGAAATCAGGCCTTCATGTTGTTGCCGGACAGATTCCAGGCTTTCCCGCGAATGCTGCACCTGTTCGTGCAGCTCCGCCAGGCGCTCGTCCAGGGCCTCGAGTCGCTCACTTTTCTCGGCCAGCAGCTGTGCCGGTTCCACACTGGGATTGGCCGTACAAAAAGCACGGTAATCTGCATCCAGGCGACGATATTCGCCAATGCGCCCAAGATGGCGGGACAGCGCATCGCGGACTTGCTGCTGCTCCTGCTGTGCGCCCTCGAGCGTCGCTTCAGGCGCGTTAAGTTCGGCTTCGCTGAACAGACCTTCTGCCAACGCCTGGGTATAGAAACTCTGATTATCGACGAACTCCCGCTGGCGGGAGGCCAGGCTTTCCCGCTCCTGGTCCATTGACTCGATACGGGCTTCCAGGGCCTGGATGTCCGACTTCAGCTCATTGCGATAGAGCCCATCGGCCACCACCTCGTCGCGAAAGACATTGCCATCCAGGGATTCAAAGGCCTCGGCAGCCTCATCCAGACGCTTGATGGCACGATAACGCGCGGCATCGTCGGTAAACGCATGGCTATCGTCCAGCCAGGCACGAGCGGCATCGAAGGCCAGATGGTGCGGCTCACGACTGGCGGGCCATTCGGCATCGGCCAGATGCACCAACTGGCGGTGAGCATCCAGGCGCACACCGAGCTCGCTCAGGGCCTCGCGCACCTGACGTTCCGACTGACGACTGAGCCGAGCCAGCAGCCACACGGATACTCGCGGCCTCCCTGTATCGCCCCGAACCCATGCCAAGCCTGCGACATCCTTGCTATCAACCACATCCTTGCTATCAACCCCTTCACCAGCACTCTCATCAGGGAAGCGTGGAATACCCGGCAAACCTGCGAGCACCTGGCCGGCCAGCAGGCGCTCGCTGAGCATCAGACCATCATCCAAGCGCGCCAGACTGGCACGCTCCTCGATCAGTGAGATACCCAGGGCCCGGACTTCATCGAGGCAGGCCACCTTCGCTTCAGTACGGCGTTGATCCGTCTCGGCATCCTCGAGGCGGTGGCGCAATTCAGTGATGTTGGTGCCGGAATTGAGAATGACTTCCTCGATCAGTTCCTCGCCTTCATCCGTCTCGCCTCGGGTAGCACCCGCCAGGATCTCCGGCGCCAGCACTTCAAAGAAGAAGGCCTGGTCAGGCTTTTCTCCACCACGAGGCTTTATCGCATTGAAGATCTGACTCTTGTCGGCCCCCCCTTCCTTCTGGAAAGCAGCCAACTGGGCCAGTTCCCGACGTGAGACATGCGCGTTGATGGCATCCAGCCACTCATCGCGATTGTGCGTCAGTCGCACCCCATGGCGACCCATGGCCTGCTTCACATCAGCATTGGCATACAGCGCCAGCTTGGCGTCCTGGGTCAGGTGATGCACCGGCACGTCTTCGAGACGCCCGGCATAGTGATAGAAAGACAGACCACTGCCATCGCTGTAACCATAGAAACCGAACACGAAGGTGGCGCCGGAAACTTCTTCCCCAGCACTGGCCAGCAGATCTTCCTGGCCGCCTTGCTCCGAGCGACTGCGGAACTCCACACGCAAGTGCGACCAACTGCGGCCACGCCCTTCTACGCTGGAGGGTGAACACTTGCGCCGGGTTCGTGACAGCAGCGTGCGATCGCGTGACAGGAGGCCGATCAGAGCTTCCGCCAGAGTCGTCTTGCCGAAGCCGTTTTCCATGCTGACCGCACTCGACTGGCCACGCAGATCAAGGATCAGATGGCGCATCTTGGCATCCCATGGCGAGGAAACATCGCCATGCTTGTTGAGCAGGTTGGCGACTTCGATGCGATTGATCACACTCATTGCGTCACCTCCTGGCTCACCACCCGCTGACCGCCAGTGCCCTGGTCCATATCATCCTGATCCATACCGCCCTGGCCCACATCATCCGCGACCATGTCTTCCCGGCCCGCAACATGGCCATCGACGGACCGTCCATCCGCCAATGCCTGCAAGTGCTCCAACTGATGCACGCCAACCTGTTCGCTCTCCAACGCCCCCAGCAATGTCTGCTGCCAGACATCTCCGGCCAACGGGTCATCATCCCGCAGGCTCTCCAGAAATCCCGCTCTCACATGCAGGTCAATGAAGGCCCTCACTCGCCGGCTGAGGTCCTCGCCCCGCTCATCCAGCAGACTACGCTGGACCTCATTGGCACCATCGCCCAGGCTTCGTAATGTCTCGACCTGGTCACGCAGCAGGTCGAGCAGCTCCGCGCCACTGAAAGTGGCTTCCTGATAGCGGCTGACGTCAGACAGCGCTCGGTTATAGCGGGTGTACATCAGGGTGTGCATCAACAGCCATAGTTGCAGATACCACGTCGCCAGCTCAGCACGGCTTTCCTGGCGCAGGCGCAATGCATCGAATACCGGTTCACGGGTATACAGCGGTGGCTGGTCCATGTCCGGATCTGGCAACAGGGCATAGTAGCGAGACCCCGGCGCAATCCCTGGATAATCGCCGGATTCGAATACCTTCAGCCTCAAGCCCTGCCCGGCAAGAAAATCCCTCAGGTTCTCACGTTCGAGGTCACTGGCATCATCAATCAGAGCGCAGACATCACGCTCCGACAGCTGACCGTCCCTCGCCGCCCGGCGCTTGCGCCCTCCTGACGGCAGGCGTTCAACAGCACGATAACGCAGCAGGTAGGCGACCACCTCGCCCATTTCCGTCATGTTCATGATCAAACTTCCTTGGCAGAGGTGGGAGGTAGAGCCTCTTCGGCAGCGTGATGGACAATGCCGTCGGCCGCCAGACGTAGCGTCGGCGTCACGGGGCCATCGATTACCCTTCCATCAGGCAGGACGAGACGAAAGGGCTTGTATTCGACGCCCACGACCAGGGACTCGGACAGCAGGCCAGTATCGACAAAGGTGTTGATCAGCTGCGGCAGACAATCCCCCAGCTCGCACAGATGCCAGCCTTCAGACAATGCATCGGGCAGCGACAATGGCGCCTGGGCAACCCGCTGGCGCAGTTCTGTGCCCCGCGATGAGAGATAACGCGCCAACTGCGTTTCTTCCAGGTGCGTATCACCAGCCTCGTCATATACCAGAGCCACTGGACTGGACTCGGCACGACGCGTCTCGAGCAATGGCACCAAAGGCATGACGCGAGGAAAGGAAACCCCCTGAAAGAACGGCATCATGCGCTTGACCACTGGCTCGGCCAGCCTTTCGGGAAGTGGTGCCTGAAGTATCTGTGCCGCAAGCGCACTGAAGTCCACTACGCCCATGGACTGTACCCGCCCTTCGGCAATATCCGCGATCAGTTCGGACAAGCGCCGCGACAGGTTTTCAATGGCTGTCAGCACTCGACCGATGGCACTGGACAGCACACGCAGATCCCATTCGTCGTCCTGGTTCGAGCACCAGACATCAAAACGCTCGCCAAGCGCAGGGCTGGCCAGTTGAGCCCGGGCATCCAGCAAGGTGCGCTGAATGCTCGATAGTGCATTGTGATAATGGCGTTCGTTGTCGAGCAGTACCGACAGCTTGCCCTCTCGGGTGGGGTTTTCCCGGACCCGACGCAGCTCCTGGGTGAGTCCGCGAATGGCCAGCAGAATCTGATTGGTGATATCTGGTACCCGGCCAAAGTCATCCCTGGCCAAAGCCGCCAGCACCTTGGCTGCATCATATTCGGAATACAGCAGGTCCTCTACGGCACTGGCCAGCGTCACGGCCTGGCGCCCACTGGCCGTCAGACGCACCTGCCCGGTCTGCCCTTGCTTCTCCACCAGCGCTGTACGCTTGGTACTGCGTCGTACGCGCTCGATGTCTTCTCCCTCGTCCCGCAGATGAAGCTCACTGGGAGTCGCGAGCAGATTGATCACAAAGCTCAGATCATCATGGCAAAGCGCTGGATAATACTCACGCAATGCGGCCAGACAGCGAGTCTGCGACACAAAGGCACTATTGGTGGCAAAGTCCTCATCCAGCAGATAATCCAGCAGCAGACAGCCAAGATCCAGCCAGTAGCCGTCGCGCAATCCACGGCGACTCTCCTGACTGACCTGGACGAAGGGCGAGCCAGGTTCGTGGGCACTGTCGTGCAGGTCAATCAAGCGGGTCGTGGCAACGAGCAGCTTGCTCCATGCAGTCATAATGATTCCTGAAGGTCGAACGCCATGCTTTCCCCACAGCACGCAAAATGATCGCCATTATGCCAAGCTCGGCCGTGCGGGTCATGACCTGAACAATGCCAGCGGTCAGGCACAACGCCGGGAGCCCGGCATTCGCACCGGACCGCCTTTCCCGGTAGGCTGCAACATTCCATCAGCCCCTGCCCCATCAACCCTTGGTCGCGAACACTTCCGCCAGTGCCCCCTGGGAGGCTTCATGCCCGCCACTATCGAACAGACTCTGGCCGAGGTCTTCGGCCACCGTGAGTTTCGCCCCGGACAACGTCCGGTCATCGAAGCCGTCACCCAGGGACGCTCTGCGGCGGCGATCTTTCCCACAGGCTCCGGCAAGTCATTGTGCTACCAGTTGCCCGCCTTGCATCTGCCCTGTCTGACGCTGGTCATCTCACCGCTGCTGGCCTTGATCCGCGATCAGCTCGATGCATTGAAAGCCAAGGGCATCACCGCGGCCAGTATCGACTCCACCCAGAGCAGAGAGGACACCAGCGCTACCATGCGTGCCGCTGTGGATGGCCAGTTGAAGGTCCTGATGGTGTCAGTGGAACGCCTCAAGAACGAGCGCTTTCGCGAATTTCTTCGCCGAGTCCCTATTTCCTTGCTGGTGGTCGATGAAGCCCACTGTATTTCCGAATGGGGCCATAACTTCCGCCCCGACTACCTGAAGCTACCGAGCTACCGTCGAGAGTTTGCCATCGATCAAGTCCTGCTGCTCACCGCGACAGCGACCCCCAGAGTCATCGAGGATATGTGTCAGCGTTTCGACATTCGCCATGAGGATGTCGTGGCCACCGGCTTCTATCGCCCCAACCTCGACCTCAGTGTGACGCCGGTGCCTAGTGACCAGCGCCCCCGCCACCTGGCCGAATGGCTCAAGCCTCGCCAGGCCGACAGTGGCGGCACCATCATCTATGTCACCTTGCAGCAAAGCGCCGAACGCCTGGCGGCTTATCTTCGGGCCGCCGGCATTTCTGCCGCGGCTTACCATGCGGGCCTGGATCATGAAAAGCGCGAGAACTTGCAGGCACAGTTCATGGCAGGTGAACAACGCTGTATTGTCGCCACCATCGCCTTCGGCATGGGCATCGACAAGTCGGACATCCGCCATGTGGTGCATTTCGACTTACCTAAATCCATCGAGAATTACAGCCAGGAAATCGGCCGAGCCGGACGCGATGGCCAACGCTCAGAATGCTTGATGCTGGCGGGCCGCGAGAACTTGGCCGTGCTGGAAAATTTTGTCCTCGGTGACGTTCCACCCCAAAGCGGCATTCAGATGCTGCTGGACGATATCCAGTCGTCGGACCAGCGTTGGGAGCTATCGCTCAATGCCCTGTCCCAGGCCACGGATATTCGTCCACTACCGCTAAAGACATTGCTGGTAAAGCTCGAGTTGCTTGGTATCCTGCGCCCAAGTCACAGCTACTTTGCCGAGTATCGCCTGCGCCTGGAGACGTCTGTCGAATCCGTGATTGCCGCTTTCCCCGGCGAACGTGGCGTATTTGTGCAGACTATTTTCGATGCTGCTCCACAGGCCCGTACCTGGCGCACCCTGGACTTTGAAACACTCGATCGGCTGGGTCAGGAGAGAAATCTGGATACGTCGCGTCCGCGAGTGCTTCGCGCACTGGACTATCTTGCCGAAAAAGGTTTCCTCAGCCTGGAAAGCAAGCAGATGACCGAGGTGTACGAGGTCATCACCCGCAACCTCAGTACAATGCCAGGGGCTCAGGACATATCCCTTGCTGAACACCTTTATCGAGATTGTGTGGAACGAGCTAGCGCGGAGCTTGGCCGGCTTGCCGCCATGCTCGAACTTTTCGAGACCAAGGACTGCCTCAGTGCCCGGCTGGCCCAATGGTTCGGCGATAGCCAGGCGCCACAGCAATGTGGCCATTGCAGTGCCTGTCGAGGCGACACCGCGCAACTTCTCGATGTCACCCCACCGCCTCTGCCGAACCCCGAGCAGTTGCGCACCTGGCTTGACGAACTCGTCACGGCCCTGGTCACGGCTGGAGCCTCCGACAAACTGGACGCCACCTTGGCCACACGTTTCCTGTGCGGCATCACTTCCCCCCTTCTCACCAGGGCCAAGGCCCACCGCCTGCCTGGCTTCGCCAGCCTGGAACAGCATCGCTACATGCAGGTATTTCAGGCTGTGGGCCACGCCCTGGAAGAAATCGACCTCGGAAAGCACCAGCCGTACAAGTCATAGGTCTTGTACATGACATGCCATACGAGAAATCCCTAGCGCTCTTGACCGATGCCATGACGATTGAGCTTGTTGGCGATGGTGGTATGGGAAACCCCGAGCCGCTTGGCCAACTGACGACTGGAGGGATGCTCGGGATAAAGCGCAGACAACACGCGCCGTTCCACTTCAGCCAGGATATCGCCGAGAGAACCATCCAGATCGATTCCATCCAGGCCGGGTGCCACACCGGAATCAGGCAGGCGCAGATGCGAAGGTTCGATGACACCGGCTTCGCACAGAGAGGCCGCCTGAAACAGAACATTTTCCAATTGCCGCACATTGCCTGGCCAGTGGTATGTCATCATGCGTGCCAACGCGGCAGGAGACAGGCTGGGCAATGGGCAACCGATCTGGCGAGAAGCACGATCGAGAAAATGCCGGGCCATGGGCTCGATACCATCAAGACAATCGCGCAATGGAGGCACGTTCAGGGACAGCACATTGAGGCGATGATAAAGGTCCTGGCGAAACAACCCTGACTGGCACAAGGCGAGCAAATCCTGCTGGGTCGCGCAGATCACGCGCACATCCAGATAGGTTTCCTCATCACTGCCTACCCGGCGAAAGCCGCCATCCTGCAGGAAGCGCAGTAACTTGGCCTGCAGCCGCGGGCTCATCTCGCCGACTTCATCGAGAAAGATGGTGCCACCGGCCGTCAGTTCCAGCAGCCCGAGCTTGCCTTCAGGGCGGGCCCCGTCAAAAGCACCAGGGGCATAGCCAAACAGTTCAGTTTCCGCCATGGATTCGGGCAGGCCCGCGCAGTTGAGTGCCATGAACGGTGCCTGCCCCCGTCGGCTGGCCAGGTGGCAGGCTCGGGCCAGGACCTCCTTGCCGGTTCCTGTCTCGCCAAAGATCAGCAATGGCGCATCCAGTGGCGCCATGCGCCGGGCCTCGTTGATCAGTGCAGCCAGCCTGGGGCTGGCCGAGAACATCGCCTCGAAGCCGCGGAACTCCTGACGCTGGACCTGATAGATACGTTCCCCGATACGATCGACGCTATGCAGTGTGACCACAGCCCCGGCGAGAGAGGCGACATCATCGTGATGTTCCCGATGCAGGGGGGCGATATCGGCCAGGAAAGTGGCATCACGCAGATGGATACGCAGGCCATTGACCCGGGCATTGCTGCGCCGAATCAGTTCCGGCAAATCCAGGTCCGGCAGGTAACGGTCCAGCGACAGCCCTGGTACCTCATCGATACGCACGCCAAGCAGTTGGCTGGCTGCCCGGTTTGCCGCCACCAGGTGGCCCTCCATGTCGATCGACATGACCGGATCGGTCAGGGATGACAGTAGAGCATCCAATTCCAGATGGCGGCGCTCACTGGGCATCAGGCTGACACGGCGGACACCGAACACCCCTGGCACCTGTTCCAGCTCAGGCTTGAGGGTAGCCAGTTGGGCGTTCAGCAAGTTAGGAACATGGAGGTAGATGGCATTGCCATGCTCACCGCCAACCTCCCCCCGCGCCACATTGAGGCCATAATCGGCAAAGTGGGCAACAATATCGCGCAAGATGCCGATACGGTTCTGGCAGTGAAATCTCAGACGCATTGCTCATCTCTCTTGGACCAACCATAGACCAGCCTCAGGACAACCAATCTGTTGTCACGATGGGCTGACTGGACTGTCAACTTTACGTTACAGCATACGCGGCCAACGTCCTTGCGTCTCGCCGGTTCATCACACCTTTCCACAAAATCGGGGCCTTGGCAGACACCAGTGTAAGGCAATCTTTACGCTTGATGCTGCCGACGCTTCCTTCTCGTCCCCGATATCCCCCTTCAGGTTGACCTCAAGCGCCTTAGACTTCGGACATCCCTCTTTCAAGCAACCTCAACAATTTCAATAACGGGCGGTCTAAAGATACGCCACCGTATTGCTACGGGGAGAAAGCATGAGTACAGCACCAGAAGTCCATGCACACAGTGGCTCCGACCACAGCCAACATGGCTCCACGACCAAACCCGCGAGCAACGGGAAGGTCGCATCCAAGGGCACCCACTACCAGGCTCGCCTGCCGGATGAACACGGCATCATTCACTGGAGCCAGGTAGAGAATGCCACTTGGCAAACGCTGATGGAGCGCCAGCTGTCGCTGGTCCAGGGGCGGGTGTGCCAGGAATACCTTGATGGCCTGGAGCACCTGGCCTTGCCTAACGACCATATCCCGCAACTGGCAGACGTGGACAAGGTCCTGCTTGAGGCAACAGGCTGGCAGACAGCACAGGTACCGGCACTGATTCCCTTCGATACCTTCTTCGAGCTGTTGGCCAATCGTCGTTTCCCGGTCGCCACCTTCATTCGTTCACCGGAAGAACTCGATTACCTGAAAGAGCCGGATATCTTTCATGAAATCTTCGGCCATTGCCCAATGCTGACCAACCCCGCGTTCGCCGAGTTCACTGCTACCTATGGGCGCCTGGGTCTCAATGCCGAGCCCAAGGATCGCGTCTATCTGGCGCGCCTGTACTGGATGACAGTGGAGTTTGGCCTGGTCGATACCCCTCAGGGCCGACGCATCTACGGTGGCGGTATCATCTCCTCACCCAAGGAAACTCTACATGCGCTGTCCGATACTCCTGTACACGAGCCCTTTGATGCTGTGAGTGCACTGCGCACGCCCTATCGTATCGATATCCTGCAGCCGCTCTACTACGTGCTGGACGGTCTGGATACCCTCCACGACCTGTCACAGTGCGACATCATGGCGCTGGTTGAACAGGCGCGTGACAAGGGGCTGTTCGAGCCTCGCTTTCCGCCCAAGACCGGAACGCATTGAACTCCGGCACTCAGTCTGTGCCACATTTCAAGTGCAAATCAGTTATTCCTTCTGAACACCCGTCATACGGAGTCGACATGAGCCAACTCACCGAACAACAGTGCGAAGCCTGCAGCTGGGACGCTCCCCACGTCACTCAGAGTGAAATTGAAGACTACAAAGTACAAATCCCTGAGTGGCAGATCGTCGAGCGCGATGGCATCATGCAACTGGAGCGGAGCTTCAAGTTCCGCAACTTCCGTCAGGCCCTGGAATTCACCAACAAGGTTGGCGCTATCGCCGAGGAAGCCGGTCATCATCCTGCCCTGCTGACCGAATGGGGCAAGGTGACCGTTACTTGGTGGTCTCATGAGATGAAGGGCCTGCACAAGAATGACTTCATTCTGGCAGCCAGAACCGACGAGGTAGCGAAGTAAATGTTCGAGCATATTGAGCGGGTTCCCGGGGACGCCATCCTCGGTCTCATTGACGCCTTCAACAAGGACACCAATCCCCAGAAGGTCGATCTTGGTGTAGGTGTCTACCGCGATGCCAAAGGCACCACTCCAGTGATGCGCGCGGTCAAGGAAGCGGAAGCCCGGCTGCTCAAGAACGAAACCACCAAGACCTACATTGGTTCACACGGCGCCGCATCCTACGGCGACGTGGTGCTGCCGATGGTGCTGGGTGCCGGTTCTCCGGTCATCGAAGCGGGTCGTGCAAGTGCCACCCAATCTCCGGGTGGCACCGGTGCATTGCGCCTGGCCGCCGACTTCATTGCCCACCAGTTGCCTGGCAAGGGCATCTGGGTCAGCGATCCGACCTGGCCCAACCACCATGGCATCTTCACCGCTGCTGGCATCAAGCTGAACAAGTACCCCTATGTCGACGCCGACAATCGTCTCGACTTCGATGGCATGCTGAGCGCACTCAAGAAGATTCCTGAAGGCGATGTGGTCGTACTGCACGCATGCTGCCACAACCCGACCGGCTTCGACCTCAACCAACAGCAGTGGCAAGAAGTGCTCAAGGTTCTGCAGGAGCGCAACCTGCTGCCGCTGGTCGACTTTGCCTATCAGGGCTTTGCCGAGGGTCTCGACGAGGATGCCTATGCAGTGCGCCTGCTGGCCGAAAATCTCGACGATGTGCTGGTCACCAGCTCCTGTTCCAAGAACTTCGGCATCTACAATGAGCGTACTGGTGCACTGATCGTTGTCGCCAAGGACAACGAAGAGATGCAGAACGTACGTTCGCAGATTGCCATCGTTGCTCGCGAGAACTACTCCAACCCACCGGCCCACGGCGGTTCCATCGTCAGCGAGATCCTGCATTCAGAAGAACTGACCGCAGCATGGCGCGAAGAGCTGACCGAAATGCGCGACCGCATCAACACTCTGCGTCGCAACTTCGTCGAAGCACTCAAGCCTTACGGCCTCGACGAGAAGTATGCCCACGTGGCCGAACAGCGCGGGATGTTCTCCTACACCGGGCTGACCCCGGAGCAGGTCGACCGTCTACGTGATGAGTTCGGTATCTACATGGTACGTTCTGGTCGTGCCAATGTGGCAGGCTTCTCTGATGAGAACCTGGCTTACATTGCCAAGGCTGTCGCGACCGTCAACGGCAAGGCCTAAGCTGTAAGCTGTAAGCTGTAAGCAGATCAAACCCCGAGACCTCATGGTTTCGGGGTTTTCTGTTACTTACAGCTTATAGCTGGTGACTTACAGCTCGAGCGGATTGCCGCTCGCTCACCCCAACCCATGCTTGCTCGCCCATACCGCCGCTTCCACTCGCGAGCGCAGATCAAGCTTCTTGAATAGATGCTTGACGTGAACCTTGACCGTTCCCTCGGAAATATCCAGCTCCCGGGCAATCATCTTGTTCGACAGACCACGCGCCAGAATACGCAGAATGTCACGTTCCCTGGCGGTAAGGCAGGACAACACCTCGTCCCCTGTCACCGGCAGCTCTCCCTTCACAACGCTGGCAAGCAAGGAAGCCATCTTGGGGCCCATCACGACCTGGCCCTGAGCAGCTTCTCGTATCTGGCGTAGCACTTCCTCCGGCTCCATATCCTTGAGCAGGTAACCATCCGCTCCTTCGCGCAAAGCACGCACCACATCTTCATCAGCATCCGATACGGTGAGCATGACAATACGGCTATCGACCTTGGCATCACGCATACGCCGCAGCACTTCAATGCCATCCATAGGATGCATATTGAGATCAAGCAGAACCAGGTTGGGAGACAGCTCTACGGCCTTGTTCACGGCTTCGATACCATCCGATGCCTCCGCCACCACGATCAAGTCAGGATCCATGTCGACAAGCTGGCGCACGCCGCGGCGGAACAGGGGGTGATCGTCAACAATCATCAATCGAATAATGCTCATAGCTACTATCCTGTTATGGGGTGCTCGATTCACCCGATCGCGGAGGAAAGTCGGTCGAACCCTCGAGGGAGAAAACACACCGTTATCACGGTGCCATAAGGCAGTGCAGCTCCGATGGATAAGGTTCCACATAGACTTCTGGCCCTCTCTTCCATGATCGTCATGCCATGGGACATGGAAGAGCCGGCAGACTGGCCGACACCAATACCGTCATCGCGGATCGATAGTTGGTACTGATGCAATTCGTTCTGCTCCAGGCTGACCTCGCAATGGCGAGCCTTGGAGTGTCGTGCCACATTGGACAAGGCCTCACGCACTATCTGCAGTACATGAATTTCCTCGTTGGGCGTCAGGAACAACCCATTCCACTGGCCTTTCAGGCTCAGGTTGAAGTCACCGCGTCGGGAATATTCCGCCACGGTTTCCTTCATTGCCGCTTCCAGCCCGGCTTCGTGGATTCGCAGACGAAAGGTGTTGAGCAACTCACGCAACTGTCGATATGAGGAGTTGAGGCCATGGCGCAGCTCTCCCACTACCAGGGAGACTTCATCGTGGCGCTGCTGATCCAGGCGCACTTGCAGACGTGTCACCTGAATTTTCAAATAGGAAAGAGACTGTGCCAGCGAATCATGCAACTCTCTGGCGATGACGGCCCGTTCATCCATCAATGCCAACCGGCGCTGCTTGTTGGCCTTTTCCGACAGAGAGATAGCCGCCGCAATCAACCCCGCTACTGTCTCGATGAGCTCAATCTTCCATTGAGCCAGTATTTGACCGGAAGGCTGCATGACACGCAGCTCGCCATAATCACGGTCAGCCTCACATACCCGCACGGCGTACTCATTCGCCGTGCCAACGTTAGGCATTGCCGATACCACATGAGGTTCATCGCCCTCGGATGACAGACACACCATTTCCTGAGGATTGTCTGCCACGATCAAATACAGCTCAAAGGGTCCTTCATGAGTTACCGCGCCTAGCTGGCGAAGGACTTCGATCAGCTCCTCATGGGTCAAAGGTGTGATGCCGTTCAGCCTTCGCGCGGTGAGGTATAGCATCCTCAGCGCATCATTACTAAGCTTCAGCTCTTGGGTCTTGGCTGCGACTCTGTTTTTCAACTGTCCGTATTTCTCTGACAGACTGACATTCATTCTGTTGATTGTACGCGACAATAACCCGATCTCATCGCCACCTTGATACGTGGTCCTTCCGCTGAAGTCCCCCAGCATGACACCTTCCACCACACGTACCAGATCTCTAAATGGCGGCATAATACTGACAATGAAGTGATAGAAAAAAAGTCCGATGACAAGAGCAAGAATAATGAGAATTCCACCTTGAAATGCTTCAAGAAATAATACTTTGCAACTAATTCTTTCCTTAATCTTAATTACCAGAACATCTACTTTTTCTATAAACTCATCGGTTTCTTTCTTGAGTGTCTTATATTCCCCTGCTTCGTAGTTCGAAAGTATTGGATAAAGTGAAACTTTCCAAGTATCGACCAGATCCTGATATGCCTTATGCATGGCGTTGTCTTTCTGCTCAGGGATAAAGCGCAGGAGGGCGGGGGCCGTGATGAGCGCCTGCATGTCTTCCATCTGAGCAATCCGTTGCGGATGTTCCAGGGGAAGGTGCTCGGCTGCCACCATCAGGCGATAGGCGTGCATTCTCAATGAGCTGCTTTTATCGATAGCATCCCCCACCCCGACACTGCTCACAACGACGAAAATAGAACCAAATATACTTAACAGTGCCAAGCTGGAAATCACTGTAATGACCAGAAGTACACGTAGCATCAACGACCTGCGTAGAGAGAGAGCAACAGCCAATTTAAAAGCTCCCCGATAGGATGATCACAGTCATTCCATTAATAGTCCTGATCGCCAGTTAATGCACGAATGTGCAAAGAGTAGCGCCGAGTCGGACAAATTGACGCACGAATCGGCACGTGATCTTTTGACACAAATCAAATACCGCTTAAATCAGTTGTAGCAGAGTCATAGGTACCGCATCAGCATAAGCGAAGGAAAGCCGATGAATCTCTACGACCCTCCCTCCCCCGCAAGGCAGTATAGGGCGCTGGGAATATCAACACTGGCATTCACCTTGTGTTTTGCCGTCTGGACCCTGTTCTCGATCATTGGCATTCAAATAAAGGAGGACTTCGGTCTTTCCGACACCCAACTCGGCTTGCTGATGGCAACACCGGTACTGACCGGCTCCATCAGCCGCTTGTTTCTCGGTGTCCTGACTGATCGCTTCGGTGGCCGTTGGGTATTCAGTCTGTTAATGCTGGCCACAGCCACTTGTGTCTATCTACTGACCTTTGCCAACAGCTATCCCATGCTGCTGGTCGGTGCCCTTGGTGTAGGCCTGGCGGGAGGATCCTTCATCGTTGGTGTGGCGTACACCTCGACCTGGTTCGACAAGGAACACCAGGGCACGGCACTGGGTATTTTCGGTGCTGGCAATGTCGGGGCGGCGGTTACCAACTTTGGAGCTCCCTTCCTGTTGCTGGCTGCTGGCTGGAAAGGAACGGCACTGGTCTATGCCACAGTGCTCGCCATCATGGGAGTGGCGTTTTTCCTGTTCGCTCAGAATGATCCCGCACGCCAGAAGAGCCTCGGACAGCAGCCCACGCTGGTCGAACAGCTCGCTCCGCTCGGCGATATTCGCGTATGGCGCTTCTCGCTATATTACTTCTTTGTCTTTGGCGCCTTCGTTGCCCTGGCATTGTGGCTTCCTCACTATCTGATTGAAGTCTATGGCCTGGGCCTGGCAGAAGCCGGCATCGTTGCTGCGCTGTATACCATCCCGGCTTCGCTGTTTCGTGTTCTCGGTGGTTGGCTATCGGATCGTTATGGTGCTCGCCGGGTAATGTATTGGACCTTCATTGCCTCATTCGTCTGCCTGTTCCTGCTCAGCTATCCACCGACAGAGTACATTGTCGCGGGCGTTCATGGTCCGGTGACATTCTCTTTCGCCATGCCATTGATGGGCTTCATTTTCTTGACCATGGTGCTGGGATTCTTCATGTCCCTGGGCAAGGCAGCAGTATTCAAGCATATTCCCATCTACTACCCAAAGAGTGTCGGTATCGTCGGGGGCATGGTGGGTATGGTGGGCGGCCTGGGCGGCTTCTTCCTGCCTCTGACCTTCGGCATGCTCAACGATGTCATCGGTATCTGGCAAAGCTGCTTCATGCTGCTGTTTGTTATCGTCGTCGCCGCCCTTGCCTGGATGCACTATGCCATTCTCCGGGCTGAGCGCATCGAGATTCGTGACCGCTGTGAATCCACTGACCTGCCCGAACTATCCACGCCATCGCGCTTCGTGCTGACAAAATGGTTCCCCGAGAATGAAGCGTTCTGGGCCAGCACTGGCAAGCGTATTGCCACCCGCAACCTATGGATCTCGATCCCCTGCCTATTGCTGGCCTTCTCGATATGGATGGTGTGGTCCGTCGTCGTTGCCAAGCTGCCCCAGGTCGGCTTCAACTACAGCTCCAACCAGCTATTCTGGCTAGCCGCCCTGCCTGGCCTTTCCGGTGCCACCTTCCGCGTGTTCTACAGTTTCATGGTGCCGATCTTCGGTGGACGCCGCTTCACGGCCATTTCCACTGCCTCGCTGTTGCTGCCTGCTATCTGGATCGGTTTCGCCGTGCAGAACCCTGACACCCCTTATCTGGTGATGGCCATCCTCGCCCTGCTGTGTGGCTTCGGTGGCGGCAACTTCGCCTCGAGCATGGCCAACATTTCCTTCTTCTATCCCAAGCATGAGAAAGGCAAGGCGCTGGCCATGAATGCAGGCCTGGGCAATCTCGGTGTATCGGTGATGCAGTTCCTGGTGCCCCTGGTGATCTCCACCGGCATGTTCACCTTTGTCACTGGCCAAGGCCAGACCACTGGTAACGGTGGAGAACTGTGGCTACAGAATGCGGGTTTCATTTGGGTACCGCTGATCGCGCTTTGCAGCGTGGCCGCCTGGTTCGGCATGAACGACATTGCCAGTGCCAAGGCTTCCTTCAAGGAACAGGCCGTCATCTTCAAGCGCAAGCATAACTGGCTGATGTGTATTCTCTACACAGGCACCTTCGGCAGCTTCATTGGCTTTTCTGCAGCCTTCCCATTGCTGACCAAGACCCAGTTCCCCGAGGTCGATGCTCTCAAGTTCGCTTTCCTCGGCCCGCTGGTCGGTGCTCTGAGCCGCGCCTGGAGTGGCGGCCTGTCTGATCGTTTTGGTGGCGCCAAGGTCACCTTCTGGACCTTCATCACCATGATTGCCGGCGTTATGGGAGTGATGTATTTCCTCTCCAACAAGGATGCCAGCTTCGGTTTCTACGGCTTCTTCGCCTCTTTCATGCTGCTGTTCCTCGCAACGGGAGTCGGCAACGCCAGTACCTTCCAGATGATTCCAGCGATCTTCCGCGAGGAAGTGGCACGCTTGATGCCTCACCTGCCTCCAGAAGAGCAGCTTCCTCATGCCGAGCGCGAGTCAGCAGCCATCATCGGCTTTACCTCCGCCATTGCTGCCTATGGCGCTTTCTTCATTCCCAAGTCCTTCGGCACCTCGATCGACCTTACCGGAGGCGTGAGTGCGGCACTCACCGGCTTCATCGTGTTCTACGCCGCCTGCATGGTACTGACCTGGTTCTACTACAGCCGCAAAGGCGCAGAGATTCGCTTTGAGACAACACAACCAGTAGCTCCTGCTGCTGAAGATAACGGCGTCAAGACCGTTCATTCCTAGGATCGCCACCCGGGTCGCCCAATGAAGGGCGACCAAATGAGGAGAAGAGCCATAATGAGCCACTTTCTCGACCGACTGAAATATCTGACTAAACGCCCCCCGCAGTTTGCTGATGGTCATGGCGAGACTCGTGATGAATCCCGAGACTGGGAAGATGGCTACCGTGCCCGCTGGCAGCACGATAAAGTCGTGCGCTCGACCCATGGGGTCAACTGCACCGGATCGTGCAGTTGGAAGATTTACGTCAAGAACGGACTGGTCACCTGGGAAACCCAGCAGACCGACTATCCCCGCACCCGCGCCGACCTGCCCAACCACGAGCCGCGCGGCTGCCCCCGCGGCGCCAGCTACTCCTGGTATCTGTATAGCGCCAACCGCCTCAAGTACCCGCTGATTCGTCAGGAACTGGTCAGGCTCTGGCGGCGTGCTCTAGAGAAACATGCTGACCCAGTAGATGCCTGGGCCTCCATCGTCGAGGATCCGATTCTGGCCAGCCAGTACAAGCGTGCCCGCGGCATGGGTGGCTTCGTGCGCAGCGACTGGGACGAAGTCCAGACACTGATCGCCGCCTCCAATGTCTACACGGTCAAGACCTTCGGCCCCGACCGTGTCATCGGCTTCTCGCCGATTCCGGCCATGTCGATGGTCTCCTATGCCGCCGGTGCCCGTTACCTATCGCTGATTGGCGGCGCATGCCTGTCGTTCTACGACTGGTACTGCGACCTGCCGCCCTCCTCTCCCCAGACCTGGGGCGAGCAGACCGATGTGCCGGAATCCGCAGACTGGTACAACTCCGGATATATCATTGCCTGGGGCTCCAATGTGCCCCAGACCCGTACCCCGGATGCGCACTTCTTCACCGAGGTCCGCTACAAGGGCACCAAGACCGTCTCGATCACTCCGGATTACGCCGAGGTCTCCAAGCTCACTGACGAGTGGCTGTCGGCCAAGCAAGGGACCGATGCTGCCCTGGCCATCGCCATGGGACATGTGATCCTCAAGGAATTTCACCTCGACAACCCCAGCAGCTACTTCACCGACTATGTCCGCCGCTACACCGACATGCCGTGTCTGGTGCAACTTGAACAGCGTGAAGATGGCAGCTATGTGCCGGGGCGCCAGTTGCGTGCGGCAGACTTCGACGCCAACCTCGGCCAGTCCAACAACCCCGAATGGAAGACCGTTGCCTGGGACGAGAAGCGCGACCAACTGGTGGTTCCGCTCGGCTCGATTGGTTTCCGTTGGGGCGAGGATGGTGAGAAAGGCAAGTGGAACCTCGAAGCGCTGGATGCCGATGGCAAGGACACGCAACTATGCCTGAGCCTGGCCGATAACCACGACAGCGTTGCTCGTGTGGCCTTCCCCTACTTCGGCGGCATCGAGCATGAGCACTTCAACCATGTCGAAGGCAACGAGATCCTGCATCACTGCCTGCCGGCCAAGCGCCTGAAACTGGCCGATGGCAGCGATACGCTCGCGGTGACAGTGTTCGACCTGATGTGTGCCAACTACGGTATCGACCGTGGTTTCGGCGCCGAAGGTGAGGACGATGGTGCCACCCGCTTCGACCAGGTGCGCCCCTATACACCGGCCTGGCAAGAGAAGATCACCGGGGTCAGTGCCGCCCAGTGCACCCGTATCGCCCGTGAGTTCGCTACCAACGCCGACAAGACCAACGGTCGCAGCATGATCATCGTCGGTGCCGGAATGAACCACTGGTACCACATGGACATGAACTACCGTGGCTTGATCAACATGTTGATCCTGTGCGGCTGTGTCGGTCAGAGCGGCGGTGGCTGGTCCCACTATGTCGGCCAGGAAAAACTGCGCCCACAGACCGGCTGGACCCCGCTGGCCTTCGGCCTCGATTGGCAGCGCCCGCCGCGTCACATGAACGGCACCTCGTTCTTCTACAATCACTCCAGTCAGTGGCGCTACGAGAAGCTCCAGGTCAAGGAGATCCTCTCGCCGCTGGCCGATCCTTCTCGCTACTCCGGTAGCCTGATCGACTTCAATGTGCGCTCTGAGCGCATGGGCTGGCTGCCCTCCGCTCCACAGCTGGGCACTAATCCGCTGCACCTGGCCAAGGCGGCTGCCGACGCCGGCAAGTCCACCGCCGACTACACCGTCGACCTGCTCAAGCAGGGCAGCCTCGGCTTTGCCGCCGAAGACCCGGACAACCCGCAGAACTTCCCGCGCAACATGTTCATCTGGCGCTCCAACCTGCTAGGCAGCTCGGGCAAGGGCCATGAGTACATGCTCAAGTACTTGCTGGGTACCCGTCATGGTGTACAGGGCAAGGATTTGGGACAGACCGGCGCGACGCTACCGGAAGAGGTCGTGTGGCATGAAGAAGCACCTGAGGGCAAGGTCGACCTGCTGACCACACTGGACTTCCGCATGTCCACCACCTGCCTGTACTCGGATATCGTGCTGCCAACGGCCACCTGGTACGAGAAGGACGATCTCAATACTTCGGACATGCACCCCTTCATTCACCCGCTGACCGCCGCCACTGATCCGGCCTGGGAAGCACGCAGTGACTGGGATATCTACAAGGGCATCGCGAAGAAGTTCTCTGAGGTCTGTGTTGGCCACCTCGGTGAAGAAACCGACCTGGTGACCCTGCCGCTGCAGCATGACACGCCGTCCGAGCTGGCCCAGCCTGACGTGCGGGACTGGAAGAAAGGCGAGTGCGAGCCGATCCCCGGCAAGACCATGCCCAGCCTGATCGAGGTCAAGCGCAACTACCCCGAGACCTACGAGCGCTTCACTTCGGTGGGCCCGCTGCTGGAAAGCATCGGCAACGGCGGTAAGGGCATCAGTTGGAACACCGACAAGGAAGTCGAGCTGCTGCGTGGTCTCAACCACGTCAAGCTCGACGGCCCGGCCAAAGGCCAGCCACAGATCGACACCGCTATCGATGCGGCCGAGATGATCCTGTCGCTGGCCCCGGAAACCAACGGCCAGGTGGCGGTCAAGGCCTGGGAAGCGTTGTCGAAGATCACCGGTCGCGACCACACCCACCTGGCACACCCCAAGGAAGAGGAAAAGATCCGCTTCCGTGATGTAGTGGCCCAGCCGCGCAAGATCATCTCCAGCCCCACCTGGTCAGGTCTGGAAGACGAGCATGTGTCCTATAACGCTGGCTATACCAATGTGCATGAACTCATTCCATGGCGCACCGTGTCCGGTCGTCAGCAGTTCTATCAGGACCACGCCTGGATGCGTGACTTCGGCGAGAGCCTGCTGGTCTACCGCCCGCCGATCGACACTCGTGCCACCCGCAGCCTGGCTGAGCCCAAATCCAACGGCAATCCGGAAATCGCGCTCAACTGGATCACGCCGCACCAGAAATGGGGTATCCACTCGACCTACTCTGACAACCTGCTGATGCAGACCCTGTCGCGTGGCGGCCCCATCGTGTGGCTGTCCGAGGATGATGCTCGCGCCATCGGCGTCGAAGACAACGACTGGATCGAACTGTACAACGCCAACGGCGCCATCGCCGCCCGTGCCGTGGTCAGCCAGCGCGTCAAGAACGGCATGGCGATGATGTACCACGCCCAGGAACGGATCCTCAACATGCCGGGCTCCGAGGTCACCGGTACCCGTGGCGGCATCCACAACTCGGTGACCCGAGTGTGCCCCAAACCGACCCACATGATTGGCGGCTACGGCCAGTTGTCCTACGGCTTCAACTACTACGGCACCGTGGGCTCCAACCGCGATGAATTCGTCATCGTGCGACGCATGAAGAACATCGACTGGCTCGACGGAGAAGGCAACGACAGCGTACAGGAGGCCGTCAAATGAAGATCCGTTCCCAAGTGGGCATGGTGCTAAACCTCGACAAGTGTATTGGCTGTCACACCTGCTCGATCACTTGCAAGAACGTCTGGACCAGTCGTGAAGGCGTGGAATATGCCTGGTTCAACAACGTCGAGACCAAACCCGGCATCGGTTATCCCAAGGAGTGGGAAAACCAGCAACGCTGGAAAGGCGGCTGGCTCCGGCGCAAAGACGGTCGCATCGAGCCACGCATCGGTGGCAAGTGGCGGGTGCTGGCGAATATCTTCGCCAACCCTGACCTGCCGGAGATTGACGACTATTACGAGCCATTCACCTTCGACTATCAGCACCTGCATCAGGCCAAGGCGGGGGAGCATCAGCCCACCGCTCGCCCGCGCTCACTGATTTCGGGCCAGCGCATGAACAAGGTCGAATGGGGCCCGAACTGGGAGGAAATTCTCGGTACCGAGTTCGCCAAGCGTCGCAAGGACAGCAACTTCGACCGGATCCAGGCCGACATCTACGGCCAGTTCGAGAACACCTTCATGATGTACCTGCCTCGCCTGTGTGAGCACTGCCTCAACCCGGCGTGCGTGGCGTCCTGCCCCAGCGGTGCAATCTACAAGCGCGAGGAAGACGGCATTGTACTGATCGACCAGGACAAGTGCCGGGGCTGGCGGATGTGCGTATCCGGCTGTCCGTACAAGAAGATCTACTACAACTGGAAGTCCGGCAAGTCCGAGAAGTGCATCTTCTGCTACCCACGTATCGAGTCTGGCCAGCCGACCATATGTTCTGAAACCTGCGTTGGACGCATTCGTTACCTCGGCGTACTGCTCTATGACGCCGACCGTATCGAAGAAGTGGCCTCCGCAGAAGATGAGCGCGATCTGTACCAACGCCAGTGCGAGATCTTCCTCGACCCCTTCGACCCCGAGGTCATCGCTCAAGCAAAGCGCGACGGCATCACCGACAACGTGATCAAGGCCGCCCAGCAGTCACCGGTGTACAAGCTGGCCATGGACTGGCAGCTGGCGTTGCCGCTGCACCCGGAATACCGCACCCTGCCGATGGTCTGGTATGTGCCACCGCTGTCGCCAATCCAGTCGGCAGTCGATGCTGGCCATGTCGAGCACAAGGGCATCCTGCCCGACGTGGAATCGTTGCGGATTCCGGTCAAGTACCTCGCCAACATGCTCACTGCAGGAGACGAGAAGCCGGTAGTGCTGGCCCTCAAGCGCATGATCGCCATGCGTGAGTACATGCGCGGCAAACATGTCGATGGTGAACAGCGTCTGGATGTGCTGGAAGAGGTTGGCCTCAGCGAAGCCCAGGTCGAGGACATGTATCGCTATCTGGCCATCGCCAACTACGAGGACCGCTTCGTGATCCCGACCAGCCATCGCGAACTGGCCCGTGACGCCTTCCCCGAGCGTGGCGGCTGCGGCTTCACCTTCGGTAATGGCTGCCAGGGCGGCTCCAGTGACACCAGCCTGTTCGGCGGACGCAAGCAGACCACCACTCTGGTCGAAGTCGAACAGTACGACCCGAGCCACCCTGAAGTGAAGGAGATCAATCATGGCTGAATCCTTCGCCCGAGGCATGCGTGCATTGGCACGCATGCTCGACTATCCCGACCGGGAAATGGTCGAGTCATTACCCGATATCGCCGTCGCACTCAGAGCCATGCAGATGCCTCCCAGCGCTCCCCGCCAGGCCCTCCTTGACTGGTGTGCCCGTCTGGCGGCCGGGTCCTTGCTCGACCTCCAAGCGGCCTACGTTGCCCAGTTCGACCGTGGACGCGCAACCTCTCTTCTGCTGTTCGAGCATGTTCATGGCGAGTCACGCGACCGTGGCCAGGCCATGGTCGACCTGCTGGCCGAATACGAGAGCGCTGGCTTCGCCATTGGACAACGCGAGCTTCCTGACCATCTGCCTTTGCTGCTGGAGTTTCTGTCCACTCGCCCGGAACAGGATGTAGCCAACTGGCTAGGCGAGATCCGCCATATTCTGGCCCTGCTGGCAGCACGCCTGGAAGAGCGTGAATGCGACTATGCGCTGGTTCCTCGCACCCTGCTCTGCCTGATCGGTGCAGAAACGGACATCGACACCCTGAGCGAGGATGTCAGCCAGGAACCGGCAGACAATACCCCCGCCGCCATTGATGCCGTGTGGGAGGAAGAAGCCGTGCGCTTCAGTGCGAAATCAGACCAGGACTGCGCCTTGCAATCCGCTGAAGGCCGACGCTTGGCCGAACGTCGCCAGCAGGTGCAAGCGGAAACCGTTCGCCTGCCCGAATCCTCGCAGCCCTCTTCGACTGGAGGCCTATCATGAGTTACCTTCACACCCTGCTGTTCGGCCTCTATCCCTATGTGGCCGGTGTTGTCTTTCTCGTCGGCAGCCTGCTGCGTTTCGACCATGGCCAGTACACCTGGAAAACCGGTTCAAGCCAGATGCTGTCATCGAAGCACATGCGCCTGGCAAGTCCCTTGTTCCACATCGGCATCCTGGTGATCTTCTTCGGCCACCTGGTAGGTCTGCTGACACCGCACTGGGTCTATGCCCCCTTCATCAGTGCCGGCAACAAGCAAATCATGGCCATACTGATCGGCGGCATCGCTGGAGTGATGTGTCTAGTAGGCGGCGCCATGCTGATGTACCGCCGCTTCACCGACCCACGAGTCAAGGCATCTTCCAGCTTCAGCGACAACCTGATCATTGTGCTGCTGGTGGTGCAAGTGACCCTGGGGCTACTGACCATTCCGGCCGCCATGCATCACCTCGATGGCGGCGTGATGCTCAAGCTGGCCGACTGGGCCCAGGCCATTGTGTTCTTCCAGGGCAGCGCAGCGTCTCATCTTGAAGGTCTGGGGTTCATCTACCACATCCACATCTTCATCGGCCTGACCATCGTCCTGATTTTCCCCTTCACTCGTCTGGTACATGTGTGGAGCGCCCCTCTGGGCTATCTCGGTCGCCGCTACCAGATCGTGAGACGCCGTAGTGCAGGAGACCACTGATGCAGAGCATTCCGCTGGAGACCTTACCAACCACTTTCCCCACCATTCAGGTGGGGGATGTGCAGATCGAGGAAAGCGCCATTGCTGGCGAGATGCAGTTTCACCCTGCTGCCAGTCGTGAGGCCGCAGCCATTGCGGCGGCCCGCGCCCTGGTCATTCAGCAGTTACTTCGTCAACAGGCCGCCCACCAGAACCGGCAGCCTGCAGATGAAGTGTGTGAAAGCGAGATCGCCGCCATGCTGGAACGTGAACTGGCGGTGCCCGAGCCTGACGATAATGCCTGCCGGCGCTACCACGCGGCTCACCCTGAACGTTTCAGCCATCCGCCTCGCTTCAAGGTGCGCCACATCCTGCTTGCCGCTGCGCCGGATGATACCAGTGCCAGAGATACGGAATTTCAACGTGCCGAACGACTGATCGATGAGCTCAAGGCAACCCCTGAGCGCTTTACGGAACTCGCCCAGCGCCACTCACGCTGCCCTTCCGCCATGGAAGGAGGAGGACTGGGCTGGTTGATTCCGGGCCAGACCGTCGAGGAGCTGGATCGGGCCCTGGTGTTCCTGCCGATGGGTCTGCACGATCGCCCGCTGCCATCGCGCTATGGCTGGCACGTAGTGCATGTGGATGCACGCGAAGAGGCCAAGACTCTGGAATGGGAAGACGTGGTCGAGCATGTGCGTCATGAGTTGCGTGAACAAGCCACACGCATGGCCCTTCGCCATTATCTGCTGGAGTTGGAGAGCCGAATTGGCGTCAAGGGGTTCTCACTGGCCGAGTCTGAGCCGGACAGTGTGCTGATCCAATGAGATGGCCAACCATTCCATCTGAGCCAGTACATCTAAACCAGTACATCTGAGCCAGTACATCTGAGCCAGTACATCTCACGAGCCACCATTCCGGTGGCTCGTGAGAGCCTCTCATCAACGTAGCATTTCATCAATGTGGCGTTTGCGTATCCAAATGCTCGTCCAACACAGGTACTTCGATGTCCTGCCTGCATGGAGCTAGACATGTCTCATCATTCCCGCCAACTCGATTTCATCTCGCTGGGCATTGCCGTACTGACCGTATCTGATACTCGCAGCATTGATGAGGATGATAGCGGTGCCTTGCTCATCGACCGCCTGCAGAGTGCCGGACATCACCTGGTCGAACGCACCATCGTCAAGGACGATATCTATCATATCCGCGCCCAGGTCAGCCGCTGGGTGGTCGACGAGGAAGTCCAGGTCATATTGGTCGACGGTGGTACCGGCTTCACTGCTCGCGACAGTACCCCAGAAGCCTTGCTGCCATTGTTCGACAAGGTGATCGAAGGTTATGGAGAGCTGTTCCGCCAGATATCTTTCCAACAGGTTGGTACATCGACGATCCAGTCCCGGGCCATTGCTGGGATCATCGATCAGACCGTGGTATTCGCCATGCCCGGCTCCCCCAAGGCCTGCGCCACTGCCTGGGATGACATCATTGCCGCCCAACTGGATGCCCGTACCCGCCCCTGCAACTTCGTCGCCATGGTGGTCAAGGATATTCAGCGCTGCGGCTCACGCTCGACCATTGCCGAGTCATGATCATGGTCCTGAATAGCAGAAGACCCCATATCGCCTACGGCAATGGGGTCTTCACTTCAGCATTCAGTGTTCAGATTGGTACACGGCCTGACTCAAATTCAAGCCGCATAGCGTGCCACGGACAAGCCATCCGGGTTGATTGCCGGCTGGCGGCCATCCACCAGATCAGCCAGTAACTGAGCGCTGCCGCAGCTCATTGTCCAGCCGAGTGTGCCATGGCCAGTATTGAGCCATAGATTGTCGTATTTGGTGGCGCCAATGATCGGCGTCGAATCCGGCGTCATCGGGCGCAGCCCCGTCCAGAATTCCGCCTGAGCCAGATCACCACCTTCCGGGAAGACATCACGCACGACCATGGCAATGGTGGCGCGGCGCTTTTCTGCCAGGCTCAGATCATAGGATGCCAACTCCGCCGTGCCCCCGACGCGAATGCGATTGTCGAAGCGGGAGATGGCGACCTTGAACGTCTCGTCCATCACCGTGGACTGCGGTGCACCACCATCATCAATCACCGGCAGTGTCAGGCTGTAGCCCTTGACTGGATAGATCGGCAAGCGAATATCAAGGTCGCGGGCCAGGAATGGAGAGTAACTGCCCAAGGCCATGACATAACTGTCCGCCGTCAACTTGCCTGCGCTGGTATGCACTGCCTCCACACGACCGGACACCCGAGTCAGACGCTCGATAGTGGTGTTGAACAGGAAAGTCACACCCAGCGTCTCGCGACAGTAGTCAGCCAGGCGGTTGGTAAACAGATGGCAATCGCCAGTCTGGTCATCAGGCAGATGCAGGCCACCGACAAACTTGCCGGGAACCCGGGCCAGGGCCGGTTCTATGGCAGTCAGCTCATCAGCGCCCAACAGCTTGTGACGAACGCCACACTGCGCCAGAACTTGCATGTCCTTGTCCGCTGCCGCCACTTGCTTGTCGTTACGGAACAGCTGCAACAGACCACGCTGACGATCCTCATAGCGAATTCCGGTCTCAGCACGCAGCGCATCGATGCACATGCGGCTATGCTCGGCTACTCGCACCATGCGCTCCTTGTTGGTCGCATAGCTTTCAGGATTGCAGTTGCCCAGCATCTTCATCATGAAGCGGGCCATGGTCGGGTCCATGCGCGGCTGAATCTTGAGCGGAGCATGCTCCTGGAACATCCACTTGACGGCCTTCTGTGGAATGCCAGGGGCAGCCCATGGCGAGGAAAAGCCGAATGACACCTGGCCGGCGTTACCGTAGCTGGTTTCCATTGCCGGTGACGGCTGGCGGTCTACTACCGTTACCTCATGTCCCTGGCGAGCCAGATAGTATGCGCTGGTCACACCCACGACGCCTGCACCAAGTACCAATATCTTCATCTCGCCGCTCCTGTTTTATTACCTGTTCGTTGTCACTGACGGGGCATCAATGACATGTTGCCGATTTCAGGAAAACATCGGGCCAGAGAAGCTGGCCTCATCGATGGCGGCGAGTATAGAGGCACAAACTAAGTTTATTATTCTGTTTTTATCGTTATTTATAGCAATAGAAAATGATTTTTCACCATACTCTTCTGTATAAAACTAAAAAATCATCAAGATTTAGATTAATCCACTTATACGACTTTGGTCGCGCCTTGCTCCGCCTTTTGATACTTGGGTCCAGCCAGTGTCCTTTGCAGCAACAGGAACGCGGCGGCTCCCGCCAGTACATTGCCAAATGCCGCTCCCAGCCCCAGTCCGGCCAGGTTGCCAAACAGCGTCACGCCAAGCCACAGGCATGGCAGATAACAGATGAACAGGCGCGTCGCTGACAGCAGCATGGCCCTGAGCGGCCAGCCCAGCGCATTACCGGCAGAGACGACCAGCATGCATACCCCAAGGGCTGCATAGCTCGGTAGCAGGAAGCGAATCAACACCACCAGATCGCTGCGCACCTCCGGGTTGCCTGCCAGCACCTGGGCCAGCCAAGGAGCCAGCAATGCCATACAGATACCCAAGGAAAGCTGCCAGATCACCACGACCTTGAGGGTCAGGCGAAGCAGGCGGCGTATCTGGTTCCAGTCACCTGCGCCATAGCAACGCCCCAGCCATGGAGGAAGCGACATGGTCAGCGCCAGCACCACCATCAAGGACACGGTTTCCAGACGGCCAGCCAACCCCCATGCCGCAACCGCAGATTCGCCCAACTTGGCAACCAGATAGATGGCCAGCATTGCCGCCAGAGGCGGCATTAGTTGCCCTGCCATCGCTGGTCCGGCGACACCTGCAAAAGCACCGGATGAAGCACGCCATTCCTGCTTCAAGCCAGAAAATGCCAGCCAGTCAAGCTTCACCAGGCGCACGCCCAGCACACCGGCTGCCACGACAAATGCGCCAACTGTTGCCCAGGCCGCTCCCGCCAGGCCCAGTCCATCCCAGCTCCCGACACCGAAGATCAACAGTGGATCCAGCACCAGATTGAGCAGACTGGTGAGCACCATCATGCTGCCGGGAACGCGAGTATTACCGTGGGAGCGGAACAAGCTGTATGCGAAATAGACGATTGCCATTCCCCAGGCAGCCAACAACTGCGGTGCCCAGTAGTCATGTATCATCTCGCGGGTAGGGGCATCAGCACCCAACGTAGTGAATACGGGTTCCTGCACCACCCACAGCAACACACACAGAACACCGATCACTGCCGTGCCCAGAGCCATTACCAGCGTTCCCAGGCGTCGCGCCCGCAACTCCTCCCCAGCCCCAAGGGCGCGCGAGATCAGCGCAGCAATGGCAATGCCGATACCCACCTGCACACCAATGATCAGAAACGTCAGCGGGAAGGTAAACGACTGTGCTGCCAAGGGTGATGTACCCAAGCGGGCAATGAACGCCGAATCAACCAACTGGAAGCCCAGCAACGACAGCACACCAATCGCCATTGGCCAAGTCTGGCGCCATAATTGCCTCCCCAGCCGAGAGTCAGTTTGCGATGGATCCACGTAATTCCCCTATTCATGCCTGGCATTCTGGATAAAGCCAGGCCATATATTGACGCACAAACCCCCATTCCTTGTGGGAATGGGGGTTTGGTGAACCAGCCTGCCCGATGGATACTGCCCATCAGGCAGGTATCAGCAGCACACCGACACTACTGGCGGACACCCTCGAAGGTCACATACAGTTCCAGTGAGCGCATACCCTCCGGAAATTTGCTCATGTCGATGTCATAGTCGCCCAGGTTCAACTCAGTGCTTCCCTCGAAACCTGCACGGTAGCCACCCCAGGGATCATCCCCCTCACCCAGCAGCGTTACCGGCATCTCGATGGTATTGGTCACCCCGTGCAGCGTCAGGTCACCTGTCAGCACACCCTCGTTGTCACCTGTAGGTTCGAAGCCGGTGGAAGTGAAGGTCGCCGTCGGATATTCGCTGGCGTCGAGGAAGTCAGCACTGAGGATGTGCTTGTCACGCTCAGCGTGGTTGGTCGTCAGGCTGGTAACGTCCACTTCGATATTGGCAGCGGAGTCTTCCAGGTTTTCCGGATCGTAAGAAAAAGTGCCATCAAAGGACTCGAAGCTGCCCAGGATATAAGAAAAACCGAGATGGCTGATCTTGAAGTTCACGAAGGCATGCTGTCCCTCGGTATCGATCTGATAGTCGGCAGCCTGAGCCTGGGCCAGCGGAAACAGCGCGGTGGCGCTCAGGGCAGCAATGGCAATCTTCTTCATGTTGGAACTCCTGGATAGGTTTTTCACTTCACTGTAAACAGTCACGCTAGCAAACAGTCACACTAGAAAACACAGCCGCTTGTCATCATCCCCGGCGCGCATGCCCGGGATTGATCATACGCTTCAAGGTGTCCTGACGATCCATCAGGTGATGCTTCAATGCCGCCAGAGTATGGCCAGCAGCAAGCACGATCAGCACTACTGCTGCATACCAATGCACGGCTCCCGCCCAACTGGCCTGTTCGGAAAGGCCGCTGACCAGTGGCGGCATCTCGAACCAGCCAAACACAGAGATACCCTTGCCTTCCGCAGTGGAGATCAGATAGCCACTGATCAGTACCGCCATCATCAATACATAGAGAGCAAGATGTCCGAGGCTAGCCGCACTACGCTCCAGAGAGCCGCCGTGCGCATGGGGTGTCGGTTGCACGAGGCGCCACAGCAGGCGAAACAGGGTAGCAAACAATATCAGGATACCGATGCTGCGATGCCACCAGGGAGCGTCGTGATACCAGGGGCTGTAGTAGTCCAGCCCGGTCATCCACCACCCCATAACAAACAGGCCGATAATGGCAATGGCACTCAGCCAATGCAGGAGAATACTCACCAACCCCCAACCACTACGGGTGTTTCGCCACATCATCAGCCTCACATGAGTTCACGCTGTTAAGTCTGAATTCCATAATGGGTCAAAATTCCATAATGGATCAGAATTTCATCAAGAATCACAATCTTATCGATGAAATCGATCTTAACCCAATCAAATGCAGCTAACTGTTGAAAAATTATGGACGAATGATTCGGAATTTACGTATGACACCTATTGGAATGCCAAGAACAGGCAATGAAAAACCCTCGACCTTGATATTTGGTGCAAGGTCGAGGGTTTAACTTTCACATGGTCATCTCCGAAGCAGCATAGCTCCAGAAACGCAGTGCCTATAGATTACGCAAGGGCATCCAGGCCGCGGGAAAGATCAGCCTTGATATCGTCAAGGCTCTCAAGACCTACGGCAATACGGATCAGGCCATCGGCAATCCCTGCATTGGCCTTCTGCGGATCGGACAAACGACCATGTGTCGTGGTGGCCGGATGAGTGATGGTGGTCTTGGCATCGCCCAGGTTGCCAGTAATGGACAGCAGCCGAGTCGCATCAATCACACTCCAGGCACCCTCACGGCCACCTTTCACTTCCAGCCCGAGAACGGCGCCGAACCCATCCTGCTGACGCTTGGCCAGCGCATGCTGCGGATGACTTTCCAAGCCACTGTAATGGACGCGTTCCACCGCGGGGTGAGCTTCCAGCCAGCGTGCCAGCTCCAGAGCAGAGGCCGAATGCGCTTTCATGCGCAGCCCCAGGGTTTCCAGGCCCTTGGTGAAAATCCAGGCATTAAACGGACTGAGGCATGGACCACAGGTACGCACCACGCCAAACACTTCTTCCAGCAACTTGTCCGGTCCGACCACTGCCCCACCGATGGCTCGCCCTTGCCCATCGATATACTTGGTAGCGGAATGAATGACCAGGTCCGCCCCCAACTGAATGGGTCGTTGCAACACGGGTGTCAGGAAGCAGTTATCGATCGCCAGCAGTGCATCATGCCGCCGGGCGATTTCGGCAAGCGCCGGAATATCGACCACCTCGGAGAGCGGGTTCGACGGAGTCTCGGCAAACAGCAGCTTGGTAGCCGGTGTCATGGCGGCTTCCCAGGCACTCATGTCCGACAGTTCTACATAGCGCGTAGTGATGCCGAACTTGCCCAGGTACTTGTCGAACAGGCTGACCGTTGAGCCGAACAGTGAACGTGATGCAACGATTTCATCGCCTGCCTTGAGCAGTGCCAGCGCGGTAGAGAGAATCGCCGCCATCCCCGAACTGGTCGCCACACAGCGCTCGCCTCCCTCCAGAGCCGCCAGGCGCTTTTCAAAAGTGCGCACCGTCGGATTGGTGAAACGCGAGTAGATATTGCCCGGCTCCTCGCCCGCAAACTTGCGCGCCGCCTCAGCGGCGCTGCCATAGACGAAGCTCGAAGTCGGAAAAATCGGCTCGGCATGTTCTTGCTCATGAGTCCGATCATGTCCGGCACGAATTGCCAGGGTCTCGATACCCCAGCCATCGGCACTGAAATCGTCGTGCATGGGTCGCGTCCTTAATCGTCGATATCATCGTCCTGATTATGCATTCCGACCAGCGCATGGTCACCCGCGCTCTGCTCCTGCTTGGCAATATCGTTGCGCGATGCTTCCAGATCAGCGAGATAGGCCGCATCGATGTCACCCGTGATATAGGCACCATCGAAGACAGAACAGTCGAATTCATCCAGGGCCGGATTGACTTCCCGGCAGGCATTCTTCAGGTCATCCAGATCCTGATAGACGATGCGATCAGCGCCGATCAGCTCACCGACTTCCTCTTCGGTGCGCCCATGGGCAATCAGTTCGGAAGCCGCCGGCATGTCGATACCGTAGACGTTGGGATAACGCACGGGCGGCGCAGCAGAGGCAAAGTAGACCTTGTTGGCACCCGCTTCGCGTGCCATCTGGATGATCTGCTTGCAGGTCGTACCACGCACAATGGAATCATCCACCAACAGCACGTTCTTGCCCTTGAATTCCACATCAATGGCATTGAGCTTCTGGCGCACGGATTTCTTGCGCAGCGTCTGGCCAGGCATGATGAACGTCCGCCCGATATAGCGGTTCTTCATGAACCCTTCACGGTAGGTCACGCCCAGGTGCTGGGCCAGCTCCAGCGCAGAGGTCCGCGATGTATCCGGAATCGGGATGACCACGTCGATATCATGGTCCGGCCACTCGCTCTTGATCCGATCGGCCAGCTTGCGCCCCATCATCAAGCGAGTGCCGTAGACGTAGGCGCCATCCATCAGCGAGTCAGGACGGGCCAGGTAGACATGCTCGAAGATGCAGGGCACCAGTTGTGGCCGGTCGGCACACTGCTGGGTATGAATCTGAGCATTCATGTCGACGAAAATGGCTTCGCCCGGTGCCAGATCTCGCTCCAGTTGAAACCCACCAACATCAAGCGCCACGGATTCGGAAGCGATCATCACGTCCTGCCCCGTTTCTGTCTGGCGGGTACCGAACACGACTGGACGAATGCCGCAAGGATCACGGAAGGCCACCATGCCCACGCCATTGATGATCGCCACGGCAACATAACCGCCACGGCAACGACGATGAACACGGCGCACCGCATCAAAGATATCGCCCGGCTGCAGGTGCGGCCCCTGCTTGCCCAGTTCGTGGGCGAAAACGTTGAGCAACACTTCCGAGTCGGAGCTGGTATTGATATGACGCAGATCGGAGGAGAACAGCTCCTGCTTGATCTGCTCGGCATTGGTCAGATTGCCGTTGTGGGCCAGCGAAATACCGTAGGGTGAGTTGACGTAGAACGGCTGCGACTCTGCCTCACTGGAAGATCCCGCAGTCGGGTAACGTACATGGCCGATCCCGAGGTTGCCCTTCAGACGCGCCATATGACGAGTGTGAAAGACATCGCGCACCAGGCCATTGCTCTTGCGCAGCAGGAAACGACCTTCATTCCAGGTCATCATCCCGGCAGCGTCCTGACCACGATGCTGAAGCACCGTCAGGGCATCATAAATTGCCTGGTTAACCGCCTGATTGGCCATCAGGCCGACGATACCGCACATTCACCTTACCTCGCTTGCCTTGATACGCCGTCATAGGACGACGCGAGAAACATCTTTTTCAGAAATGCGCGGCTTCTTGCATAAACGCTTTGCAAAAAACGTGCTGCAGCCGCTCGCCATTTCCTTAGCTGGTGCTATCGGGGGCTATTGCCTGGCCCTCGGTCACTGTATTCGTCGCCGGTTCCTCTGGCATTGTACCCTCTTCCGTGGGCATTTCCTGCATAGGGGCTTCTTCGGATGGCGGAGCCTGACGCAATGCTTCAGGAAGTTCTGGCAGTTGCCCTCCGAATTCGTCCCACTGGCCAAGTGCCCAGGCACTCAACTGCTCGAATTGCGGACGAACGGCAGCATCCTGCCAGGCACTGAGTTGTTGCAGCGGAGTGAAGCCGATCAGAACAGTGACAAGACAGAGCACTGCGGCCGCCTTGATGCCACCGAACGCGGCTCCCGTCAGGCGGTTGAGGAAACCTGCGCCGACCCATTCCACTGCCGCCTGCAACATGCGAATCAAGATGCCGGAAGCCAGGATAGTGACAATGATCAGCGCCACGAAAGCAGTGATCAGCCGTCCATCTGGGCTATCGATCCAGGGTGTCAGATGGTCAGCCAGTGGCGTCGCAAATGCCCTGGCTACCAGCAACGCCACAATCCAGCTGGCAAGACCCAGTGCCTCGCGAACCAGGCCTCGCACGAACCCTGCCGCTACCGCCAGTGCCAGTATCGCGACAAAGACCCAGTCTACCCATGTCGCCAGCATCAACTATCCACCCTTACCACCAGACCTTGCTGATTGATCTTGGCCTTGAGCTCACTGACGACGCGCTGTGCATCTCCAGACGCACCAAACGGCCCGGCATACACCGTGGTCAAGTTATTGCCACGTGCACGCGTAAAAGCGGGATAACCCAACTCACGCAGCTCTCCCAACAGGCGTTCAGCATTGGCAGCTTCACCGAAACTGCCGACCTGCACCGCCCATCCACTACCGCCGGTATTGGTACTGGTGCTGGCCTGCGACTGGGAACGCTGCTCGGCTGCCTTGGCCAGTTCTGCTATCGGATCACGAGCGGGAGAATCCTGTTGCGCTGCATTGTCCTGTTCTGATGTACGAGACGATTGCGTGTCGGATGACTGAGCGGTGTCGCTACTCTTCTGGCCACGCTCCTCATCCTCACGATTGCCATCCTGCGCAGAGCCTGCCGAGGTAACATCCTCAGGCTGAAGTATCTGCCCCAATCCTTCAGGCGGGGTTGGCTCAGGAACATCGCGATGTTCGACCTCCACCGGCTGATCAATGGTCAGCACCGGATCCGGGCGCTCATCCCTGGGGGATTCCGGGTCGCTGAACAGCAAGGGGACAAAGATCACTGCCAAGGCAATCACGATAATGACGCCGCTGACCCGCTCACGCATTCCGTATTTCATCTTGCTCCCTCAATGGACGCAGGCCGTTCTCCGGCCTCGGTTTGCCATTGTTGCAGTATGGCACCAACCGTCAGGAAGGACCCTGTCACCAGCACCTGGTCCTGCTCCTCCATATGGGCCTCCAGCCATTCGGCTCCAGCCAGAGGATCATCAGCGCAATGCAACACCGTCAGCCCCCGGTGTCCCAGACGTTGTGCAAGATCCTCTGCACTACGACCACGCTCTCCCGGCAATGATACCGTCACCCAGGCATCGACGACCGGTGCCAAGGCCGCCATGACACCTTCGGCGTCCTTGTCGTCGAGCATGCCGAGCAGGGCCAGCAAGCGACCCGAGCCCCGTTGCCCTGAGCATTCACCAAGGCGCCGGGCCAGGTACTCGGCAGCATGAGGATTGTGTCCCACATCCAGACACCACTGTCCATGCCATTGCATTCGCCCTGCCAGTTGCACCTCAGCGAAGGCACGTCGACAGGCATCGGCCTGCACATCGATATCACACAGGATAAAAGCCTGCAGCGCGGTGGCCGCATTGTCCCTGGGCAGATGGGGATCCGGAAGATCGACAAGCTCTATCTGTGCCTGCGAGGCATCCCGCCCCCGCCAGGCCCATGTTTCCTTGCCTTGGTGGTTGAAATCCTGGCCCAGGGCATGTACTAGAGCACCGATATGCTCGGCATGCTCATGCACACTTCGGGGCAGTGTCTGGCTACCCAGGACGGCAGGCCGATCACTGCGTATGATGCCAGCCTTCTCGCGGCCAATGACCTGGATATCGTTGCCCAGAAAAGCAGCATGATCCTGAGCCACGGTGGTAACGACCGCCACATTCGGATCGATCACATTGACCGCATCCAGGCGACCACCCAGGCCGACTTCAAGCACCGCCAGTTGCGGACGGCTCTGGGCAATGGCCCAGAGCGCCCCAAGGGTGCCGACTTCAAAATAGGTGAGGCTGACCGGCTCCTGCTGCAGCCGAGCCTGCTCCACGGCAGCAAAGCCCGCCATCAGCAGTTCATCATCGGCTTCTACCCCATCAAGGAGCAGGCGCTCGTTGTAACGAATCAAATGAGGAGAGGTGTAGGCCGCCACGCTCAGCCCATGCTTCAGGGCCAGCGATTCGAGCATGGCGACCGTCGAGCCCTTGCCATTGGTGCCCGCGACGGTAATGACCCGCTCAGCAATAGGTGCCTGCAGCAGGCCCATGCGCTCAGCCACCTTGGACACTCGGTCCAACCCCAGGTCGATACCCACGGGATGAGCGGCCTCGAGCCTGGCAAGCCAGGCATCGAGGGTCATAGGAGCATCGTCAGTCATGGCGAGAGATCAACGCGATTTGTCAGAGGAGGACTCAGCGTCCTTGGACGCGTCAGTGCTGGCATGTTCTACCGAGCTGTCAACGACGCTATCTGCCACCGGCACTCCATCGCCCGGCACTTCGTTGTCACTGGCCTCGACATCACCAACTACTGCTTCATCCTCGGACACGCCAATGGCTGGCTGTCCCGTCAGCTTGCGCAGCACCGAACCCAGGCGCTCACGCATCTGGTGACGATGCAGGATCATGTCAACAGTGCCGTGCTCAAGCAGGAACTCACTGCGCTGGAAACCTTCCGGCAGCTTTTCGCGTACTGTCTGTTCGATGACGCGTGGTCCGGCAAAACCAATCAGTGCGTTGGGTTCGGCCACGTTCAGGTCACCGAGCATGGCCAGGGATGCCGAGACGCCACCGAACACCGGGTCGGTAAGCACGGAAATGTATGGCACACCCGCCAGGCGCAGCTTTTCCAGTGCCGCGGATGTCTTGGCCATCTGCATCAGGGAGAACAGGGCTTCCTGCATGCGCGCGCCACCAGAGGCAGAAAAGCACAGCAATGGCAGGTTCTCTTCCAGGGCCAGGCTGGCAGCACGCACGAACTTCTCGCCGACCACAGCGCCCATGGAACCACCCATGAAGGTGAACTCGAAGGCCACGGCCACCACCGGCAGACCATCCAGGGTGCCACGCATGGCAACCAGCGCATCCTTCTCTCCGGTCTCCTTCTGGGCCGCATTCAGGCGGTCCTTGTACTTCTTGGAGTCGCGGAACTTGAGACGGTCAACTGGCTCCAGGTCAGCCGCAATCTCTTCACGCCCTTCCTTGTCGAGGAACCAGTCCAGACGCTTGCGTGCTGTCAGGCGCAGATGATGGTCGCACTTGGGACAGACATTGCTGTTCTTCTCGAGCTCAGGGAGATAAAGCACCGATTCGCACTTGGGACACTTGCGCCACAGGCCATCTGGTATGCTAGCCCGTCGCTCCTTGCGCTGAATGCGGCCCACCGAGGGCACAATCTTGTCTAACCAGCTCATCTCAGAAGTCTTCCATTAAATGCGGTCGCAGAAACAGGCCTGCAACGTATTCGAATCGGTTGTCCGGAACCATCCCGATGTTTCAAGGGGGGTCACCTCCCCGTACAGGGAAAGACAATAGATATCCAGACGTGTTGGGCGCTTATTGTAGCGGCTCGCTCCGGGTAATTGGTAGGTCAGTTCACCGCAACCTTTTCCATCGCCTTTGTGCTCAGGCTCAGAAACCACTCATACGCTTCACAGCGCTGATGAAGGCACGCATGGCAGCGGCATCCTTGAGACCCGGCGCAGACTCGATACCACCAGAGACATCCACGGCAAAGGGTCGTACCCGGGAAATGGCTTCCGCTACATTATCCGCCGACAATCCGCCAGCGAGGATAACAGGTTTTGGCAAATCACTGGGAATCCGCGACCAGTCGAATGTCTCCCCGGTGCCACCAGGCACGCCTGGGCGATAGGCATCGAGCAGCAGCCCGCGTGCATCACGGTAGTCCTCGGCAGCCTGGTACAGGTCAAGGTCATCCTTCATACGCAGCGCCTTGATCCAGTGGCTACCGAACTGCGCACAGAACTCCGGAGATTCATCTCCATGAAACTGCAACAGATCCAGGTGCGGAAGACAGCTCTCGACCTCTTCTCTGGACGGATTCACGAACAGACCAACTCGCGTGACAAAAGCGGGCACACGCGATGCCAACATGGGCAGCGTGTGCTGGTCGATCCCGCGCTTGCTTCCCGGCCACAACACGAAACCCAGGGCATCCGTCCCCAGCCTGACGGCGACATCGACATCATCTGGGCGGGTAAAGCCACAAAACTTTACCCGAGTGCGAACAGGCTCATCACACATATCAATAGCCATGCGCCCTTACTCCTTGGTGTCCGGTTCCGGTTTCCGCCGTTGCGAAGCAACTGGGCTGTCGAATTCTGTAGCGTCATCGGCACTGCCATGCTCATTCATGTCGCCCCCGACGCGCTTGCCCGCCTTCCAGGCCGCCAAGCGCTCTTCTGCTACCGGCCGGCCTCTACGGAATTCCACCATGGGACAGTCCGGTAACGGCCGCTGGCCCGTCCACTCTCCCAGAAACGCCAGCAGATTGGGACCCAGCGGTTCCTGCGGCAGGTTCCAGGACTCATCGTAGATGGTATCGACGAAGTGCAGGCCACAGGCTGGGGCAGTGACGTCGCTCTGGGTGCGATCCTTCAATGCCAACAGGCGTGCCATATAATCGCTGCCCTGTTCTCCACGACCTACCGTGATCAAGGCTCCAGCGATATTGCGCACCATGTGGTGCAGGAAGGCATTGCCCTGGATATCGATCACCACCAGCGGGCCATGGCGATGTACTTCGATGAAATGCAGGTGACGCCATGGGGTCTTGGACTGACAGCCTGCGGCGCGGAAGCTGGAAAAGTCGTGCTCCCCCACCAATGCCTGCGCGGCCTCATGCATGGCTTCCGCATTCAGAGGGTCGCGGCACCAGGTGGCATTGGCCCGCTCCAGCACCGGCCGACTCGGCTGATTGAGAATCACATAACGATATCGCCGAGCCAGCGCCTTGAAGCGTGAATGAAACTCATCGGGTACCTCACGGACCCAGCGAATGGCAATATCCTTGGGCAGATTGGCATTGCCACCGAATACCCACGCCTTTTCAGAACGCTGCGCAGGCGGATCGAAATGCACCACCTGCCGGGTCGCATGGACGCCGGAGTCCGTGCGCCCGCTGCAATGTACCGTGACTGGAGCCCCCGCCACTCTGGCCAGGGCATCCTCCACGGCCCCCTGTACCGATGCCGTATGCTTGAGGCGCTGCCAACCACAGTAATGGGTGCCATCATATTCGACAGAAAGCGCCAGACGGCCTTTCAGAGGGGTTCGTTCATCGAGGTGGTAAAAAAGGGTCATGCCGCCTGCTTGTCATCAAGGTCTGGTGAATCGCCGGGACATTATCCTCTTTCCGCCAGCCAGAGGCTACCGCTACAGCAAATGACAACGGGGTGCCTCAGGCACCCCGTCATTCATACATACTTCAGAACGATACATACTTCAGAACGATGCATGCTTCAGAACAGCACATGGTTCAGCGCAATAAAAGTGCAGCAATGCCTGCGTTCCGGCTCACTGCCACTTATCGCTCCAGCGCCATGCCTTACTGCTCGCGCAGGATCTTCAGCATACGCTTGAGAGGCTCAGCTGCACCCCACAGAAGCTGATCACCAACGCTGAATGCGGACAGGTATTCGCCGCCCATGTTCAACTTGCGCAGACGGCCCACCGGCACAGACAGGGTGCCAGTCGCAGCAGTCGGCGTCAGGCCAGCGATGGTGGCATCCTTGTCGTTGGGAATCACCTTGACCCAATCGTTATGGGTGGCGATACGCTCCTCGATCTCGTCCAGCGGCACGTCCTGCTTGAGCTTGATGGTGAATGCCTGGCTATGGGAACGCATAGCACCGATACGCACACACAGGCCATCGATCGGCACCGGGTTGTCCATGCGACCGAGAATCTTGTTGGTCTCGACGCCACCCTTCCACTCTTCACGGCTCTGGCCACTGTCGAGCTTGGTATCGATCCATGGCAGCAGGCTGCCCGCCAGGGGCGCACCGAAGTTGTCGGTGGGAAAATCACCCGAGCGCATGGCGGCTGTCACCTTGCGATCGATATCGAGGATGGCACTGGCCGGATCCTTGAGTTCGTCGGCGACGGTGTCGCGCAGCGCGCCCATCTGGGAGAGCAGCTCGCGCATATGCTTGGCGCCAGAGCCGGAAGCCGCCTGATAGGTCATGGAAGTCATCCATTCGACCATATCCGCTTCGAACAGACCGCCGAGTCCCATCAGCGCCAGGCTGACGGTGCAGTTGCCACCAATAAAGGTCTTGGCGCCAGCCGCCAGTTGGGCATCGATGACGTTGCGGTTGACCGGGTCCAGCACGATGGTCGCTTCATCTTCCATGCGCAGGGCGCTGGCAGCATCGATCCAGTAGCCTTTCCAGCCACTACCACGCAGGTCGGAGTAGACTTGCTTGGTGTAGTCGCCGCCCTGGCAGGTCACCACCACATCCAGCGCCTTGAGCGCTTCGATGTCGAAGGCGTCTTTCAGCGGAGGCACGTCCACACCAACGTCGGGACCGGTCTGGCCGACCTGCGATGTGGTGAAGAAGATCGGCTCAATGCCGTTGAAATCTCCATCCTCCACCATACGCTGCATGAGCACAGAGCCCACCATGCCACGCCATCCGACGAAACCGACCTTCAACATGTGAAGTCCTCCAAAATTCAAGTGAGCCATATATTATACAGAAACAAGCGCCTCCCTTCAGGGAAGCGCCTGGAATCGATCTTTCTTAGCTAATAGCTGAAAATGATAGAAACACGTGGAAAGCTTTCTTCCTCGTCTTTTCTCTCACTTTTCCCTACTGCACGCTTTTCTAACTGCCTCTTACTGCAGCGCCGCCAGCACCGCATCCCCCATCTCACTGGTGGATACCTGACGCGTGCCGAAGCTGGCGATATCAGCCGTGCGCAGCCCTTCGTCCAGCACCTTGCCCACGGCAGCCTCGATGCGCTCGGCCAATGCCGCCTCATCGAGAGAATAACGCAGCATCATGGCGACGGACAGAATGGTGGCCAAAGGATTGGCCATATTCTGACCGGCAATATCCGGAGCACTGCCATGACATGGCTCATACATACCCTGCCCACGCTCATTGAGCGATGCGGACGGCAGCATACCGATGGAGCCCGTCAGCATGGCAGCAGCATCAGAAAGGATGTCGCCGAACATGTTACCCGTGACCACCACATCGAACTGCTTCGGCGCACGAACCAACTGCATGGCCGCATTGTCCACGTACATGTGCGACAGTTCGACGTCCGGATATTCAGGCGCCAGGCGCTCCATGACTTCACGCCACAGGATAGTGACTTCGAGCACGTTGGCTTTGTCGACACTGCACAGTTTCTTGTTGCGCTTCTGGGCCATTTCGAAGGCCACTCGACCGATACGCTCGATTTCACTTTCGCTGTAGACGTAGGTGTTGAAGCCTACTCGCTGACCATCACGCTCTTCGATGCCACGCGGCTGACCGAAGTAGATGCCGCCCGTCAGTTCACGCACGATCATGATATCCAGACCGGACACCACTTCAGGCTTGAGCGTCGACGCCTCGGCAAGCTGCGGATAAAGAATGGCCGGACGCAGGTTGCCGAACAGGCCGAGTTCCTTGCGCAACCCCAGCAGGCCTTTTTCCGGGCGCTTGGAAAGATCCTCGATCGTATCCCACTTCGGGCCACCCACGGCACCCAACAGAATGGCATCGGCCGCCTTGGCCTTGGCCAGCGTTTCCTCGGACAGTGGCACACCGTGCACGTCATAGGAACCGCCACCGACCAGCGACTGCTCCACCTCGACATCCAGGCCAAGCGCCTGACAGGCCTCCAGCACTCTGACCGCCTGGGCTGTGATTTCAGGCCCGATGCCATCGCCGGGGAGAACGAGAATCTTGCGTGTCATATCCAGTATCCTTGAAATTCTGCTTATATCAGAGGAAACGTTTCCTCAGGCGCCAGCACCGTCACGGAACAGCCAGGGGCGCTCGGCACGATGACGGGCCTCGAAGGCGCGAATGTCATCTTCGTTCTGCAGGGTGATGCCGATATCATCGAGGCCGTTGATCAGGCAGTGCTTGCGGAACGGGTCGACATCGAATTCGAGAATCTCGCCAGACGGCGTGGTGATGCGCTGGTTTTCGAGATCCACATCAAGACGGTAGCCTTCGTTGCCCGCCACCTCGCCGAACAGGCGATCAACCTGCCCTTCGTCCAGAGTGATCAACAGGATGCCGTTCTTGAATGCATTGTTATAGAAGATGTCGGCAAAACTCGGGGCGATCACCACGCGAAAACCGAAATCCTCCAGCGCCCAGGGGGCGTGTTCACGGGAACTGCCACAGCCGAAGTTACGGCGGGCCAGCAGCACGCTGGCTCCCTGGTAACGCGATTGATTAAGCACGAAGTCCGGATTGATCGGACGCTTCGAGCAATCCTGGCCTGGCTGACCTTCGTCGAGATAGCGCAGTTCATCGAACAGGTTGACACCGAAGCCGGTGCGTTTGATCGACTTGAGGAATTGCTTGGGAATGATCAGATCGGTATCGACATTGGCCCGATCCAGCGGTGCCACGATGCCATCGAGTCGTTCGAACTTTTTCATGATCAGGCCTCCTGGCGAGCGGCAGAGGAATCGAAGGTACGCACATCGACGAAGTGACCAGCAATGGCAGCGGCGGCAGCCATGGACGGGCTGACCAGGTGAGTCCGCCCACCGTAACCCTGGCGGCCTTCGAAGTTGCGGTTGGAAGTGGAGGCACAGTGTTCACCGGCACCAAGCTTGTCGGCATTCATCGCCAGGCACATGGAGCAACCTGGCTCTCGCCACTCGAAACCTGCCGCGATGAAGATCTTGTCCAGCCCTTCTTCCTCGGCCTGACGCTTCACCAGACCAGAACCCGGCACCACCATGGCCAATTGAATGCTGTCGGCCACCTTGCGGCCTTTCGCCACCTGCGCTGCCTCGCGCAGATCCTCGATACGGGAATTGGTACAGGATCCGATGAACACCTTGTCCAGGCGAATATCGGTGATCTTCTGGCGTGGTGACAGTCCCATGTATTCAAGTGCACGGGTGATGCCACTGCGCGCCGTGTCATCGCCAGCCTTGGCCGGATCAGGCACTTCGCCACTGACACCCGTAACCATCTCTGGACTGGTACCCCAGCTGACCTGCGGCTCGATGGCGGCAGCATCCAGTGTCACCACCTTGTCGAAGGCGGCTCCATCATCGGACTTGAGCTGACGCCAATCGGCCACGGCGGCTTCCCACTGCTCGCCCTGAGGGGCAAAGGGACGCCCCTTGAGATATTCGATGGTGGTGTCATCCACGGCAATCAGGCCGACACGAGCACCCGCTTCGATGGCCATGTTGCATACCGTCATGCGACCTTCCATCGACAGGCTCTCGATGGCACTGCCAGCGAACTCGATGGCATAGCCGGTGCCACCCGCAGTACCGATTTCCCCAATGATGGCCAGCACCACATCCTTAGCGGTCACGCCCTGACCAAGTTCGCCTTCCACGCGAACCTGCATGTTCTTCATCTTCTGCGCCAACAGGCACTGAGTCGCCAGCACATGCTCGACCTCGGAAGTACCGATGCCATGAGCCAGGGCCGCGAAGGCGCCATGCGTGGCGGTGTGCGAGTCACCGCAGACCACGGTCATACCGGGCAATGTCGCGCCTTGCTCCGGGCCGACCACATGCACGATGCCCTGGCGTGGGTCATTGATGCGGAATTCCTCGATACCAAAGGCCTCGCAGTTGTCATCCAGGGTCTGCACCTGGATCAAGGACACCGGATCCTTGATACCGCTGTTGCCTTCGGCACGCTCCTTCACGGTGGTCGGAACGTTATGGTCCGGCGTTGCCAGGTTGGCGTCGAGGCGCCAGGGCTGACGCCCTGCCAGACGCAAGCCTTCAAAGGCCTGGGGAGATGTCACTTCGTGGAGCAACTGGCGATCGATGTAGATCAGCGCAGTACCATCGTCGCGCTCCTTGACCAGGTGCTGCTGCCACAACTTGTCATATAACGTCTGGCTCATGGGTTTCTCCTCCGGAGGCTGGAGCCTCTCTTTAAATGTCGACGGAATGTCTGCGGGCTGATCATCGCCAGACATCCAAGCGGGCGTTGTTTGGTTTGAAGAAAGTTGGTTTGAAGAAAGTTTGTCTGTAGAAGAGTCTCTCCCCACTGACAAATAAAATCAATTCATGTTATTTATCCAATCAATTCCCAAAAGGAATACAAGATCGAGACACGAGCCACGAGCAGTTCAGAGCCAAACCGAGAACGCCGAGCCCTTCCCCTGAGCTCAAGGATCACACCCGAGCGTAGCGCTCGGCTCAAAGCTCGAAGCTCGTAGCCCGAAGCTCAAAGCTCGTAGCCCGAAGCTCGTAGCTCGTAGCTCGTAGCTCGTAGCTCGTAGCCCGTAGCCCGTAGCCCGAAGCTCGTAGCCCGAAGCTCGTAGCTCGTAGCTCGTAGCCCGAAGCTCGTAGCTCGTAGCCCGAAGCTCGTAGCCCGAAGCTCGTAGCTCGTAGCTCGAAGCTCGTAGCTCGTAGCTGTAGCTGTAGCTGTAGCTCTCAAGGAGCCACCATGGATACCCAAAGCCTGCAGGCCTTTCTTGCCGTAGCTGACAGCGGTAGTTTCTCGCGTGCAGCCGAGCAGCTGCACCTGACCCAACCCGCGGTAAGCAAGCGTATCGCCGGCCTGGAAGGTCAGATCCGGGCACGTCTTTTCGACCGTATCGGACGCAAGGTAACCTTGACCGAAGCCGGTCATATGCTGCTGCCTCGCGCTCGGGCTATCCTGGTCATGGTGGATGACAGCCGCCGGGCTCTGGGAAACTTGAGTGGTGATGTCGGGGGAGAACTGATCCTGGCCACCAGCCACCATATTGGCCTACACCGACTACCTCCCATCCTGTCGGCCTACGTTCAGGATTTTCCCGATGTACGCCTGGACCTGCGCTTTCTTGACTCTGAGCAAGCCTATCAGGGGGTGCTCGATGGCGACATCGAGATGGCCATCGTCACCTTGGCTGCACATCCCGATCCTCAACTTCGTGTAGTACCCTTGTGGATCGACCAACTGTGGTTCGTCGCCTGCAGCAATCATCCTCTGAGCCAACAGCAAGAGTTGTCACTCGCGCTATTATGTCAACATGATGCTGTGCTGCCTGGGCCTTTGACCTTTACGCGCCAGCTGATCAACGAACACTTGGCCTCCCACGGCCTGCATCTCAAGGTCGGCCAGTCGACGAATTATCTGGAAACGCTCAAGATGATGGTCAATGCAGGCCTCGGCTGGAGCCTGCTGCCGGAACGCATGGTGGAAGAAGATGTGGCCCGCCATGACCTGGTTCGCCTGCCGGTGAACATTGCCCCCATTCGGCGTCCATTGGGCTATCTCGTGCATCGCGAGCGAACGCTTTCCAATGCCGCCCGCTCCATGCTGGAGCGTCTTGACGCTGCGCGTGACGGCGAGGCGATCGATTGGGACCTGCCCACACTTACAACATGACGTGCCAAGGATGACCACCGAATCGCCTTCTTCCACACTGCCAGAACATGCCCCACCTGCCGCTCAGGTTGCCTCGAGCCAGCCCGAGACCCCATTGCCCTCGCTGCGTCATCAGCTGGGAGGTTGGCTGATACTGACAGGCCTGGTGCTTCAGATCGCCTCTTTCATGCTTCCCTGGCTACCCTCTCCCCTTGTCAGCCTGCTGCTATGGAGCGGTGCCATTACCCTGTGGCCGGACATCCCACGGCGCAACCAGTGGCAGGCCGGCATTCTGGCCGGGTTGGGTGTGTTGATGCTGATGGCCGCCAAGCTGGTATACGGCGGTGACATCGACGCCTGGCATGTCCTGGATGGCAATACCTTCGTGGTGACCATGCTGGTGGGAGTCAGTTTCATTTCGTTGATTGGCAGGCCGCCCCAGGAAAGCCAGCCCAAAGGGCCACCCATCACGGGCAAGCGTGGCTTGATCGGCACTTGGCTGGGGGTTCACCTGCTCGGCGCCATTCTCAACCTGTCTACCATGTTCGTCATCGGTGATCGCCTGGAGCGCCGCGGCCCCTTGAATGACCCACAGCTATTGGCACTGAACCGAGGCCTGTGCAGCGCCGCCATGTGGTCTCCTTTCTTTGCCGCCATGGGGGTGGTCATCAGCCTGACTCCTGACATTCAGTTCACCACCATGGTCATGGTGGGACTGCCAGTCGCGCTGGCTGGCGGGTTGTTCAGCATCTTCGAGCTATCGCGCCGTTTCGATCTATCCACCACGCCGGGCTTCTCTCTTTCACCGCGTAGCCTGCTGATGCCTGCTGGCATGGCCGCACTGGTCCTACTGTTCCACTATCTAATCACCCCGAACTTGACCATCGTGGCAATCATCACTTTCCTGATGCCCGGTATTGCCATCCTGGCCAACCTGTTGCGCGGCTCCCTGGTGTTGCGCCAGCGCATCCAGCGCCATCGCCATTTCCGCCTGCCGGCCATGCGTGGAGAAATCACTCTATTCCTGTGCGCGGGGCTATTGACCAAGGGTATGTCCAGCCTGGTCACTGCCGCAACCCAGGGCAACTGGACACTCTTCCCTGTCTTCGATACCAGCGCCGCCATACTGAGCTTCCTGGGCATCGTGGCCAGCGCCATCGCCGGCCTGCACCCGATCATCGGTGTCTCGGTCCTGGCTTCCATGCTTGACCTGGGCAGCATCAACCAGAATCTGTTCGGCTTCGTCGCTCTGGCATCCTGGGGTGTCGGCACCGCCGTTGGCCCCCTTTCGGGGACCAATCTGTCACTGCAGGGACGTTATGGCATCAGCGGCTATCGCATGATGCGCAACAACCTGCTCTACGCCCTGTTCATGTCCCTGCTGGTCATGGTCGCCATCACCTGCCTTGCCAACAGCACAGGTTGAGTGGCATCCGGTTGAATGACATCAAGACAAGTGGCTTCAAGGACGCGAGGCCACGTCACCGGCCCGCACGAAGTAGCGATGCCCACATTGATGGCACGGCTCGATGCGCGTGACGTCATTCAGTTCCACCACGGCGTCGCAGTGAACACACATCATCCGCCCGGGCACCGCCATTTCACCAGCGGCATAGTCCGCCCGGGAGGCCTCGAGGTCATCCTCCAGTTGTTCACGCTCAACCACACTACGATCGGCAATGGACAGAAGCGAGTCCACGATCTTGCGTGAAAGGATCGTCAGGTCGATACCCAGCCAACTGGCCACTCCCTCGCCTCCAGCAGCCAGATAGCGGCGCATGTCCTTGAGGTCCCGCTCCAGCCAGGCGCGCATCAGCGCCAGTTCATCCTTGGTGTACTCCTCCAGCTCTGCTTCGAACTCGACTGCCTCATCCAGGTCGCGCTGCAGATTGTCCCAGGTCAGCTCATCCGCCCCTTCCCGAAGCCGAGACAGCATGCGTTCGTAACCATCACGCAGACGATGATCGGAACCGCCTTTGGGTCGCTCGCTCATAACTTTTCTCTCCTTGGACAACTCATGACTGTCACTGGGTTCACTCCCTACCATAGCCCTATCACCGGCTGCTGGGGTATCCTTGCGAGCATCAATGCTGCACCGATGAGCTGGCGTGGAAGACCTGAGCCCCTCAGGCAGCCTCTGCCGCCGCTGGTTGCACTCCATTTCCCTGCGCGCTGAAACTTCGGCGCGCCTGACTTGCAAGGTACCTGTAGACCGCGATGGACGCCCAGTACAAGCCCCACGACATCGAACGCGACGCCCAGGAATTCTGGAACAAGAACCAGTGCTTCAAAGCCATTGAGGACGCCAGTCGCGAAAAGTTCTATTGCTTGTCGATGTTCCCCTATCCCAGCGGCAAGCTACACATGGGGCATGTACGCAACTACACCATCGGCGACGTGGTATCGCGCTTTCAGCGCATGCAGGGCAAGAACGTGCTGCAACCCATGGGCTGGGATGCCTTTGGCATGCCGGCGGAAAACGCGGCCATCAAGAATCAGGTCCCACCAGCCAAGTGGACCTACGAAAACATCGACTACATGCGTTCGCAGTTGAAGGCTCTCGGCTTCGCCTACGACTGGAACCGCGAATTCGCCACCTGCGACAGCGACTACTACCGCTGGGAGCAGTGGTTCTTCACCAAGCTGGTGGAGAAAGGTCTGGTCTACAAGAAGATGTCCACCGTGAACTGGGACCCGGTCGATCAGACCGTTCTGGCCAACGAACAGGTCATCGACGGCTGTGGCTGGCGTTCCGGCGCGCCCGTGGAGCGCAAGGAAATCCCGCTGTGGTTCCTCAAGATCACCGATTATGCCGATGAACTGCTCGCCGACCTGGACAAGGTCGACTGGCCCGAGCAGGTCAAGACCATGCAGCGCAACTGGATCGGCAAGTCCAAGGGCGTCGAGCTGGCCTTCGATGTAGAAGGCGACGAGCCACTGCGTGTGTATACCACTCGCCCGGACACGCTGATGGGCGTGACCTACGTAGCCGTGGCTGCCGGCCACCCGCTGGCGAGGAAAGCCGCCGAAGGCAACGCTGAACTGACCGACTTCATTGAAGAGTGCGCCCAGGGCGGCACCTCCGAGGCCGAGCTGGCCACCATGGAAAAACGCGGCATGCCGACCGGCTTCAAAGCCGTGCACCCGCTCAGCGGCAAGCGCGTACCGGTGTATGTCGCCAACTTCGTGCTGATGGAGTACGGTACTGGCGCCGTGATGGCAGTGCCTGCCCACGACCAGCGTGACTGGGAATTTGCCACCAAGTACGACCTGCCCATCACTGCGGTGATCGCCGACGAAAACGGCAATGCTCCGGACCTTTCCGAAGCGGCCTACGTCGAGCATGGCAAGCTGATCAACTCCGGCGAGTTCGATGGCCTCGACTTCCAGCAAGCCTTCGACGCCATTGCGGCGCACCTGGAGCAGGAAGGTCACGGTGAGGTCAAGACCAACTACCGTCTGCGCGACTGGGGTGTCGCCCGCCAGCGTTACTGGGGCGCTCCGATTCCGGTCAAGTATGGCCCCGAGGGCCAGACTGTCCCGCTCAGCGATGACGAGCTGCCGGTCGCCCTGCCCCTGGAAGTCACCGTGGATGCTTCCGGCTCACCGCTGAAGAAGATGCCGGAATTCTCCGAGCTGGGTGACGGCTGGATTCGCGAGACCGATACGTTCGACACCTTCATGGAATCCTCTTGGTATTACGCCCGCTTCTGCTGCGCGGACAACCAGGATGCCATGCTTGATGAGCGCGCCAACTACTGGCTGCCGGTGGACCTGTACATCGGTGGCATCGAGCACGCCATTCTGCACCTGCTGTATGCACGCTTCTTCCACAAGCTGATGCGTGACTTCGGCCTGGTCGAATCAGACGAACCGTTCAAGCGCCTGCTGACCCAGGGCATGGTGATCGCCGAGACCTTCTATCGCACCGCCGCCAACGGTGGCAAGGAATGGTTCAATCCTGCCGATGTCGAGGTCAAGCGCGATGACAAGGGACGCCCGGTCAGCGCCACGCTGATCAGCGACGGCCAGCCGGTGGAAATGGGCGGCATCGAGAAGATGTCCAAGTCCAAGAACAACGGCGTCGATCCCCAGTCCATGATCGACCGCTTCGGCGCCGACACCGTGCGCCTGTTCATGATGTTCGCCGCACCGCCCGAGCAGTCTCTCGAATGGTCCGATTCCGGTGTCGAAGGCGCCAACCGCTTCCTGCGCCGCCTGTGGCGCCTGGCGGCAGAGCACATCGAAGCCGGCACCCCGGGCAGCCTGGATGTCAATGCTCTCGACGATGCTCAGCGCGAACTGCGTCGCAAGACCCACGAGACCATTCACAAGGCAGGTGATGACATTGGTCGTCGCACCACCTTCAACACCGCCATCGCCGCGGTGATGGAGCTGACCAACGCCATTTCCAAGTTCACCGATACCAGCCCGCAAGGCCTGGCGGTTGTTCGCGAAGCTGTGGAAGCCTGTGTCTTGCTGCTGGCTCCGATCACTCCGCATGCCTGCCATGCGTTGTGGCAGGAACTTGGTCATGATGAAGCTGTAATCGACGCCAACTGGCCGCAGTTGGATGAGTCCGCTCTGGCCCGCGACAGCGTCGAGCTGGTGGTGCAGGTCAACGGCAAGCTGCGTGCACGCATCGAGGTCGCTGCCGATGCGGCCAAGGATGCCATCGAGGCTCAGGCCATGGACAGCGAGAACGTGCAACGTCATATCGAAGGCAAGACCGTACGCAAGGTGATCGTGGTACCGGGTAAACTGGTCAATATCGTGGCCAACTGACTCGTAGCCAACGGGCCCAGGCCAGCCCGCTCGTGGAACGACCAGACATCAGCCACCAGATGTTCACGCGAGCGGGCCGTTGTCCATGATGACAACTCGGCTCAAGGATTTGCGATCGAATGACTCAAGGAGGTTTCATGCAACGCCGTCAATTTCTCGGCCTGACGCTTTCCGCCGCTGGCGCCCTGGTACTGTCCGGCTGTGGCTTCCACCTCCGCGGTCTGGAGGAAGGGGGCATACTGACGCTGGAACAACTGGCAGTGGCCGGCAACGAAGGCCCCTTCGCCGATATGCTGGTGCAGCGCCTTGAAGACTACGGGGTTCAGGTTCGCGACGATGCGCCCTTGCGCCTCAATCTCAGCGCGGAGAACGCCTCCTACCGCCAGCTCAGCACCCTGGATTCCGGCACCCAGGACGGCCAACTGGTACTCAATGTGCCGTATTCCATCCAACGCACTTCCGACAATGCCTATCTGCAGGATCGGCAAAGTGTCGAGGTCGTGGAAGACTACTCCCTGGCCAGCGACAACCTGCTGTCTCAGGATGATGTCCGTGAAGATGCCCTAGAAAATGCCCGCCGCGAGGCCGTTCGCCAGATGATCGAGCGCCTGCGCTCGCTACAGGGTTCGTAGATCACGCATGAAGGTTTTTGCCGACAAGCTCCCCGATGCGCTGGCCAAGTCCCTGCCCCCGGTGATCATCGTCGCCGGTGACGAGCCGCTGCAGCATATGGAAGCCTGTGACCTGGTGCGTGCCCGAGCCAGGGACAATGGCGTCGAGGAACGCGATATCCTGCATGTGGAAGCGAACTTTGCCTGGGGGCGCCTGACCGAGTCCGCCGCCAGCCTGTCGCTGTTTGCCTCGCGCAAGTTGATCGAACTGCGCCTGGGCGGCGCCAAGCCCGGTCAGGAAGGTGGCAAGGCACTCAAGGAGTACGCTGAACAGGCGGAAGGCAGCGACAACATTCTGCTAATCAGTTGCGCCAAGCTCGATGCCCGCGAACAGAAAAGTGCCTGGTTCAAGGCGCTGGACAAGATCGGCCTGTTCGTACCGGTATGGCCCGTGGATGCCTCCCGCCTGCATTTCTGGCTACGCGACCGGGCAGAGCGCCACGGGCTGTCGATGAACCTGGATGCCGCTCGCCTGCTTGGCGAACGTACTGAAGGCAACCTGCTGGCGGCTGACCAGGAACTGCAGAAGCTGGCTCTGATACTGCCACCAGGGACCCAGGTTGCCCCACAGCATGTCGCCGGCGGTGTAGAAAACAGTGCCCGTTACGATGTGTTCAACCTGATCGATGCCTGCCTCAAGGCCGAACGCGAAAGGGTATTGCGCATCCTTGTCGGCCTGGAGGCCGAAGGGACAGAGCCGCCTATCGTGCTGTGGGCGCTGACCCGGGAAATCCGCACCCTGCTGTCACTGCATCAGCATCTCGACCAGGGACAAAGCTTCGAACATGCCTGCAAGGCTCAGAAGCCCCCCATCTTCGACAAGCGCCGCCCCGCCTATCAGGAGGCTATTCGCCGCCTGCCTTTGCGCCGGCTGCACAAGCTGCTGATGTTTGCCCAGCGCCTCGATCTTTCGGTCAAGGGCAGCAATGACCTGCCCCTGCGCGAAGGACTTCAGGATCTCGCGCTCACCCTCGCCGGTGGACGCGGCCTGCTGGCCGAGATGGCCTCATCGTATCGATGAGGCCAGCCTCGTTGCGTTTCCGTGTTGTCAGCTCATAGATCACTGCCAAAGGTGTTACAAGCTTCCAGGCTGCCGCTCTCGAAGCCGCGCTTGAACCATTCCACTCGCTGGGCCGAACTGCCATGAGTAAAGCTGTCCGGCACCACAGCCTTGCCAGCCTGCTGTTGCAGGCGGTCATCACCAATCGCACTGGCTGCATTCAGGGCTTCTTCCAGATCGCCGCTGTCGAGCATCTGCCTGTCGAGATTGGCGGAATGCCCCCAGATGCCGGCGAAGCAATCTGCCTGCAGTTCCTGGCGCACTGACAGCGCATTGACATCAGCCTGTGAACGCCCGGCTCCCGCTTCCCGAACCTGCTGGCTGATACCCAGCAGCGTCTGCACATGATGGCCCACTTCATGGGCAATCACATATGCCTGGGCAAAGTCGCCCGGAGCACCAAGGCCCCGCTTCATCTCTTCGAAGAACGACAAGTCCAGATAGAGCTTGCGATCACCCGGGCAATAGAAGGGACCTACCGCGGAATTGGCCGTGCCACAGGCCGAGCGTACGGCCCCCGTGAACAGCACCAATGTCGGCTCTTCATAGGTCTGGCCTTGTTCCGCAAAGATGTTGTTCCAGGCTTCTTCTGTATCCCCCAGCACCACCGAAACGAACTCGACCTGTTCCTGTTGCCCCTGGGTCAGAGAGTTGGGGTCGACACTGGCGGTGTCCTGCTGCCCCAATGACAGCAGATCAATTCCCATCAACCTGGCACCGAAGTAGGCCACCACACCCAGCCCCAGAATGATTCTTCCACCCTTGCTTCGCAGCAGCATCGGCAGGAAACGCAACACTAGCATTATCGCCCCACCACCCGTTCCCGCTGCCAGTCTTTCCCCACGGCGGTCTTCTACATTCTGGCTACGCCGCCTTCCTTGCCAACGCATGGTGTACTCCTTGATTCCGGCATGGGCCGTAAAAGTTGAACATTGCAGACAAGATACACCATCTTCCAACCTGATAGCGGATTTTCACTACCTGTTCCACTCATCTGCATCATCAAGGCACAACCCTTCACAGATTGGCTTGGCTCGGCACGACAAATGAATGGCAACGAAAAAGGGGCGCCTCCTTCGAGTGCGCCCCTTGTCTTTCCTGCTGGTTCTATATTCTTGATTGTTTGGTTTTCTTCTTGCTTGGCTTCTTGCCTGTATTGCTTCCTGCTTGTATTGCTTCTTACCGTCTCGATGATCAGCCCAGGATGACATGCGGAATATAGCGTGACAGATCCTGCGTCACGATATCCTTGTCTTCGCGCACCGAAATACCCGCCGGAAGGTCATCAATCAGCCAGGAACCGATCAGTGCGTAGTTGTCACCAAACTTGGGCAACGGACAATACTCCTGATAGATGAAGCCTTCTTCACCGTAAGGTCCGGGAGATGAGTAACGCTGCTCACCATCGATATGGATACTGACGTTGGCACCTTCCCGGGCAAAGATCGGCTTTTTCACATAACGGTTCAGCCGGCTGGAGGCGAGACTCTCTTCAAAGTAGGCCGGCAGCAAGTTGGGATGCCCAGGAAACTTCTGCCACAGCAGAGGCAACAGCGCCTTGTTGGACAGCACCGCTTTCCATGGTGGCTCCAGCCATTGTGTCGGGGACGCCGAGAGCAGGCTGCCGTACTCCTCACGCAGCATGAACTCCCAGGGATAGAGCTTGAACATCCAGGTGATCACCTGGTCGTCCAGATCAGTGAAGACATCTCCTTCACCATGGCCAATATCTTCGATATACACGAACCGGGTCGGAATACCGGCCTCGTTGGCACAATCTTCCAGATATTGAACGGTGCCGCGATCTTCCTCACTGTCCTTGCAGCACGCCAGGTGCAGCGTTTCCCCCGGACGTCCCCGCTGCAATTCGACAAAGCGATTGACCAGCTTTTCCTGGACGGAGTTGAACTGATCGGCGCTACGCAGAATCTCTCCCGCATTGACCATGTCTTCCAGCCATAGCCATTGCCAGAACCCCGTCTCGTAGAGGCTGGTCGGGGTATCGGCATTGTTCTCGAACAACTTGGCCGGGCCACGACCATCATAGGCCAGGTCAAGGCGCGAATAGAGACTCTTGTCGCCATCACGCCAGGACCCGGCAATCAGCGACCAATGCTCTTCGGGAATACGAAACTGCCGTAACAAGCGCTCATCGTTGACGACATCTTCCACCACCGAGAGGCACATCTGGTGCAGCTCTGCAGTCGGTTCTTCCAGGTCTCGCTCGATCTGTTCCAGGGTGAACTGATAGTGGACGCTCTCGTCCCAGTAGACCTGGCCATACATGCTGTGGAAGCGAAAGCCGAACTCTTCGGCTCTGCGCTTCCAGCCTGGCCTTTCACGGCTGTTGCAGCGGATCACGAATCAGCCACCCCAGCCACTGCGGGAGCGGCTTCCGCCGAAGCTGGACTTGGCCGACACCTTCGAGCCAAAGCCACCGCGCGAGATTGTCCGAGTGACAGCCGGCTTGGGCTTGAAGGCGCTGTCATCGACGGTGAAGGTTCGCCCTCCTCGCCTGAAGCTATAGCCATCCACAGTCGACCACTTGCCGTAGATCGGCGATCCATAATACCCGGAGGTATACAGCGCAGTGGATTGGTAGCGGTTGCGATCCAACGCCTTGGCCAGCAGGAAGCCTGCCATGGCCGGCATGAACCAGGAATGCGTAGCCCCTTCGGGCTGGTAGGCAACGCACTGGTTCGGGCCGAAATCGCTCTCGCAATCGATACGCTGGTCATACTTCGGCCCGCTGGAGGCCGCTTCCTGCAGAGCGCTCTGATAAGCCGCCTGGCACTCCTCTTCCATGCCCGGGTTCACCTGGGTGCAATCCTCCGCATTCAAGTAGACCTTGGCTTCACGCTCGTTGTTGCTGCAACCAGCGGTGGCAATGGCTGCGGTGGCCATGGCAACTGCCATCGCCAGTCGCTTGGGTACCGGTGCCTTGCGCATCCGCGCCAGATTGATCGATGCCGTCCTTTTCATCACCGCCTCCTCAGTACGTCATGCAGGCAGCGTTGAGCAGACCGACTGCCACCGACGTCCCGCCGAGGACGATACCGGCGGCCACCTCACCATCGTTGATGCGCTGAACGATACGCGGCATCAGCAGGAAGCGCACGATAGCAAAGGCCAAGGTCTGCGCTATCAACGCGACGATGCCCCAGATGACGAAGTCCATCAACGACACCGAATTCGTCGCGGCACTCGCCAGCGCCAGGGCAAAACCGATGACAGCCCCGACCAGACCAATGGCCGCTGCCGTGTTCTTGTCATCCTTGACCAACTTCCACTCATCGTGGGGAGTGATCCACGTATAGACATACTTGAACACCACCAGCATGACGAGCGAGATAGCAAAATAGACGACAAATCCCAACAACCCAGCGAGCGAGGCAGAAAGATGCGACATGATAGATTTTCCCTGTCAATTAACACTATCGGTTAGATCATTCGATCAGTTGAAGCTGATATCCGAAGGTTCAATATCAAACCCGGTACTGACAACCAGACAACGATCAAGCTGCCCATTGTTCATTTTCTCTTCCCCGATTTTCATCAGGTACTCAAACTTTTCTCCACCCACTTCACTGCCGCTTGGCGCTGTCTCATCCTGCTTTCTTTCACCCAACGATCTTTCACCCAACGTTCTTTCATCCAGCTTTCCTTCATACAACTTTCTTTCATACAACATCGCAAACTGGTCAGTGGAACTGACCGAGCCATCCGCATGATGTGTTGTTTCTGTCATGGCAACAGGAGGCGATGATTCTCCGACGCCCTGCCAAACCTGCGTGTATTGATGAGCTTCCAGCACCGCCTGTGGCTGGCTGATCGTTTCCTTCAATACCTTCTCCCAGTCGGCATCGGAGCCGATGCCCTGGGTCTCGTAGAAGTAGTAAAGCTTGACGTCAGTGACATGCTCATCGCTATCGCCGCCATCCAGCACAACCTGAAGAAAACCGTCATCATCAGTGTAAAAACGCAGCACCTTGCTGCTTTCATCCAGGCGGACTTCACCCACCGCCTGAATGATATGCACACTGGACATGTTCTCGCTGACCAGCTCCGGCGCAAGCAGACGTAACTTGAGCTCGTCAAGGGAGAAGGAGCCTCCCAGGTGGAGGCCCAGAATTTCCGGTGCCAGCACCCGGGATGGCGCCTGTGCCTTGCCAAATAAAGGCTTACCAAATACGGTTTTACCGAATAACCGGTTGAACATTCATCTTCTCCCATTCGATGTGCTTGATGCGCTCATCGGCAATATAGAAGATCAGCATGCCCGGCATGACCACGGTGCTCAGCGGTGGGTTGATCGCAATGCTCTCTCCCCGGCCATCGCACACACCAATGATGGTGGCTTCATAACGTTCCTTGAAGCTGTGGAACAGGAGACCAAGCTCGATGCCGGCATGGCCCTGGTACTCGGCCGAATACTGGGTCATGCCCCGGTCCACATTCAGCAGCTCATGGAAGAGCGCACTGGAACCCGGGTCCATCGCCGACTTGGCCAGCATTTCCGTCGCCACCGATGGCATCGGCTCGATATTCGGGAAGTGCTTCTGAAGCAGGCTGCCCATTTGCTGGTTATTGAAGTAGGTGATGACGTGCGCATCAGGATTGCGGTTGCACACATACAAGGCCGCCGCTGCCGTGACATCATCGTCGGCACAGTCGATCACCACGCAGGAAGCCGTGCCGACGCACGCCCGTTCCATTTCCTGCTCATCGGTATAGTTCGACACCTTGACGAACCCGATTCGCCCCGGCATCGGGTTCTCGATGTACTCACGCACGCACAGGGCCAAGTGCTTGGCATCAGTGTGGGTGTCAATCTCCCGCAACAGCAGCTTCAAAAGCCGAATGGTACGGTCTGAATGCCAGCCGATCACCAGCACATGATCGTGATAGTCCAGAGCCTTCAATCCCTTCATCCCCTTTCGCCATTGGTGGGACACATACGCAGCCACGCGTCCGATAGTCAAGCCAAAGATGCCAAGACCAACAGGAATCACGAACAGCGAAGTCACCAGGCGCCCTGACAGGCTTGCCGGCGACAGGTCGCCATATCCGACGGTGGAAGCCGTCACCACGATCCAGTAGAAGAAATCGAAGTTACCGACGATCTCCCACTCACCACACAGCCACAGCAGGATCCAGCTCACCACCAGATAGATCAGCAGGGAGAGCAGGATCGTGTGCCACTTCATCTCATAAAAGTGCCGGACAAGCAGCGAACGAACCTTTTCGATCATGGTCATTGATACACTCAGCTACCGAGGATACGAGCCAGTTCCTCATCAGCTGAGGTCTTGCCACCCTTGATGCCAGCTTCGGCAAGACGCTTCTCCAGATCGTCGCCAGACGCTTCGCTGGCCAGTTCCGATGCAGCTTCCAGCTCCGCCTGACGCTGTTGCTGACGCTTCTGGATACGATCGAGGGATTCCGTTGCCGTCTTCATGCGGCTATTGGCACCAAGATGGCTGGACGACACCGCCGTCTGGGCCTTCTGTACGGATTCCGTGGCCTTGACGATATCCACCTGCTGCTCCATGCGGCGCAGGTTATCCTTGGCTTGGCGAATATTGCTGCGCAGTGAGCTTTCAGAATTGGCAAACTGCTCAAGGTACTGCTGCTCGGCTTCCACCTGGGTACGCAGCTCCGCCACCTTGCGTGCACAATCCAGCGCCAGGGTCTGGTCACCCTTGCTGTTTGCCGCCTTGGCATGGGCTTCATATTCCGCGCTGGAACTCGTCAGGCTGGCAATCTTCTGCTCGGACAGCTTGCGCTTGGCGATGATCTGGGTCAGCGCATGATCAGAGCGCTTCAGCTCTTCCCGCGCCTCGCGAATTTCCTGATCAAGAATACGCAACGCCTGGCCGTCGGCCACGTTTTCGGCAGCATCATTGACACCGCCCTTTACCGCCGTGAACAGTTTCTTCCATACACTCATGGTCAGCCTTCCTCTAGATCAGATGCTCTTCGTATGCTTCAAGAAACGCAGGAATATTACCGAAGAGACTTTCTACTTCGGTGATAACGCTTTCCTGTTTTGATTCAGAAAAAAGCGCACCGAAGGCAATATAATAATCTTCGCCATTAATGGTTGAAATGCCGATGGTCGTCAGCGGGAAGATCTGGTGGGTACGCAGAATCTTTTCATTCAATCCAGCTTCGTCTTTCACATCCTCTGTGGAGAACAGCACACTCTCCACCACGATCTGCTCACCACTGACGGCCAGATACGCATCCAGTCCATCTTCATTGGTGATACGCAGGCAATCGCCTTCCTCGGCAATCTCCCACTCTTCTCTGCGCAGGCAATCCTTGAGGCTATCCAGATTCCAGGACATACGGCTTACTCCTTTATCGGCATGAATGCTATCGGCATTAACATCATCGCCATTAATACTATCACCATTAATACTATCACCACCGACACTACCGGCATTAACGCCATCGAAATTAATTCTCTATAAATCAATGTGTTAGGTGGCCATCAACCTTATCACATGCTCATATGAAGGGCGTCCCTTCACTCAGCCAGTATCCGTCGTACCAGTGTCACCGGCATGACACCCCGAAGGCAAGGCACCAGCCTACCCTTGATGCTGTCCGCCTTCCACCACATCCGCGCTGCAAGGCAGCGTGGGCTTGATATAAGCAAAAACGGAAACCACCCGGGTTTCCGTTTTGCCAGACGCCATCGCTGATCAGTCCTTGCTACATACCATGTTCGATTATGTTTTCGTTAGCTGTCTTATTATCTTCCTTGCAAGACTTCAGCTTGTTCTGCATGACAAAAATCAAACGTGTATGATCACTTTTATTGAACACACTGAAAGGGAACTTGAGTGTTTTTGACGCAATTCCTGGATCTTTCGAATGCAAGGAATAGTGGACAAGAAACTTACTTTTCTTCCAGTCTACCGAGGTGATCTCGCTATACAGAAATGATTTCTTGGCACGCACGGGGCTCAAGCGAAAGATGACATGATCATCATGAAACTCTGCCATCGGCACGGTGCTCATCCAGATGGCCATGAAGGTGAATATGATGGTAAACATGATGATCAAACTGGGAATTTCACCAATATTTTCCAGCGCCCAGCCTCCCATCAGTACAAAAGCGATAATGCCAAGCACATACATGACAACCTGGCGCTTTGCATAAAACTTGGCAACGCCACTCTCATTTTCCATTTCCACCGCGTCCCTTCCCTATTCTCTATTCGTCTTCAATGACGTTCAGCCATCATCAATGCTGGCTGTTCAACTTGCGTCGAGCTTCCAGGTCATCATTAGCGTCCGCTTCCCTAAGCTTTCTGGCCCCGATCATGGCCACGATCCCCAGAGGGATAAAAACAATGGATCCGACGATCACCAGAATGCTTCCCCATTTCCGGCTTCCTGCCATGGCGAGCACAAAGCCCAGCACCGACAGCCCCCACAACCCCAGGAGCACAGTGCCAAATGAACTGGCAAAGTCGGTGTCGTAATCCGTGAAAATGCCTCCCATCAGGGCAAGCGTAAACAGCAGATTAAGCAGCAGCCCTACCAACGTTGTTTTCATGTCGTCCCTGTACGCCTTGTTCAGTCACCCAGCGAATGCATATTCGCCGAAGATGAAATCAACTGTGCACCGCATCCCGTGTGGCAGCCATGGAAGGCCACCGCCTTGCCGTTGACGGTAATGGTGGGATGCCCCTCGATAATCGGACATACCCCGTGGCCCTTCTTCGGACAGGACACCATATCCCCCACCACCGCCACCGCCTTGCCATTGACCTGATAGTTCGACTGACCGGAAATCACCCGACCACCATGCGTAGTGGCATCCCCTTCCAGAATCACACCATCTCCAGGACTGAACATGTGCTGTCTCCCATATAAATGACGATACACTCCCGGCTCCATGCTGATGCCAGGTGAACCAGGATTTTCCAACTGATGTTACCCTTTAAACCCACAAACAGAATGCCAAGCGCTCAAAAAATTAGCCTTATGCACGGCTGAGAGCATAAGGCTTTTGATGATAACAGTTACATTCAAGAACGGATCAGCGGAAGCTACCATCTTCTTGGTACTCAAGGCCGTCATAACTAGGCACAAGAATATTATGCTCTTCTTGCCATGCTCGTGACTGTCGAACCGCCTCGTCAATCTGTTCCTGTGTCATTTCTTTAGCGACTCTTGCTTTATCATCATCACCGGCAGGACTAGTAAGATCATAGTATTTATATGCTTGGACGAGATCTTTTTCTGTCCCAATGCCTTTTTCATAAAACATCGCCAAAGAACCGAATGCCATTGGATCCACACCATATTTTGATTCGGAAGACTTCTTCAACCAGTCAAAGGCAGTCTCATAGTTCTGAGGGAGCAAATCACCAGAATAATATACTTGCGCGAGCTCTCTTGCAGACTTTAAGTCTCCTGCACTAGCTGCCTTTTCTAACCATAAAATAGCTTTCTCGGTATTCTGTTGTACCAAGCCTTTCCAATCATCATAGTATCCGAGATACGCCCTACCTAAGGCTCTTTGAGAGCGCAGAAACCCTATTTCCGCTGAATCAGCCAAATATCTTAATGCTTCTTTATTGTCTTCATCAAATCCAATTCCTTGATAGTACATTTTGGCAAGAAGATAACCTGCATCCACTCCCCCATTCTCCCAAGATTTAATCAAATACTCTCCTGCTTTATGAGGGTCTCGATCAACTCCCCAGTCATCATCTCCATTGAGAAATACAACACCAAGCAAGTACTGAGATTTTATTACACACTCATCATCTATATCTTTCTCAGCTTCTTCCAGCAGTTCCTCGAAGGTGGTGTTTAACAGTTCTCTTCCAAGCTCATTTTCAACAGGATTCTCATACAGCACCTCAGCATACACTGAGAGAGAAATAAATACCGAGAGACTTAGGACGGTAAAACAACGAAAAATCAATTTCTCGTCTACCCTGCCAGAAGAATACAATCAATATGAAGCCTTATGTACACTGAGTACATAAGGCTTCATATTCAGACAAAGACTTTATAGCGAGTATCAGCGATAGCTACCATCAGATTGGTGTTCAAGACCATCATAGCTAGGCACAAATGTATTATGCTTTTCTTGCCATTCACGTGACAGACGGATAGCTTCATCGACCTGCTCTTGTGTCATTTCTTTGGCAAGTCTAGTCTTATCATCAACACCAGCCGTTCCTTGCAAGTCACTATATTTATAGGCTTGCACTAGGTCTTTTTCTGTACCAAGTCCCTTCTCATAGAACATTGCTAATGAATCAAATGCAAAAGAGTCTGTACCATATTTAGATTCGGAAGATTTCTTCAGCCAATCAAAAGCAGCTTCATAATCTTGTGGGACAAGGTCACCGGCATAGTAAACTTGAGCAACCGCTCTGGCAGACTTTAAGTCCCCCGCATTAGCGGCCTTTTTCAGCCAGCACAATCCCTCAGAAATATCTCGTTCAACCAATCCATCCCAACTTTCATGATAACCAATATATGATTTTCCCAACTCTCGCTGCGAAGGGAGATATCCCATTCTTGCCGACTCATTTAAATATTCCAGAGCTTTTTTGTTGTTTTTCTCTACTCCTAACCCCATATAATAAATATGAGCCAAAGTATAGCCAGCATCTGCTGCTTCACTAGCCCAGGCATCCAAAAGATATTTTTTACTTTTATCAACATCACGCTCTACGTTCCAATTTGCAGATCCATTCAAATATACTAGACCAAGGAGATATTTAGCCTTTATTGATGACTCATCTACAGGATGACGATCAGCATCATTTAATAGTGCTTGAAACGATGATTCAAACAAATCATTCCCTGGACCATTTTCAACAGGATTCTCATACAGCACCTCAGCATGCGCAGAGAGCGAAAGAAGCATCGAGAAAAACAAGATGAAATTACAACGAAAAATCAATTTCTCGTCTACCCTGCCAGAACAATACAATCAATAATAATCCTTATGTACACTTGAGTGCATAAGGCTTATTATTCAGATAAAGACTTTAGAGCGAGTATTAGCGATAGCTACCATCGGGTTGATGCTCGAGTCCATCATAGCTAGGCACGAATGTATTATGCTTTTCTTGCCATTCACGTGACAGACGGATAGCTTCATCGATCTGATCTTGTGTCATTTCTTCGGCAAGTCTGGCCTTGTCATCAAGACCCGCAGTCCCTTGAAGGTCATAATATTTGTAGGCTTGTACTAAATCTATTTCTGTGCCTATCCCTTTTTCATAGAATTCAGCCAGTCGGGCTCCGGCATCACCACTATCACTAACGCCATATTTTGACGAAAATCCTTTTAACATCCATTGAAGGGCTGCCTCATCATCTTCTTCAACCAGTTCTCCTTGCCAGTATAGATAAGCCAAAGTTATAGAGGATTCTAAATCTCCAGCATTTCCTGCTTTTTCCAACCAACAAATTCCTCTTGGTATATCTTGTGAGACCAGTCCTTCCCACTCATCTTCACCAAGATACGCTTTTCCTAACGCTTGCTGGGAAATCAGGAATCCCATCTCGGCTGATTTTTGCAAATACTCTAAAGCTGTCTGGTTATCCTTTTCTACCCCAGCACCATTATAATATATGCGTGCAAGGGTATAGCCTGAATCCGCTACTTCATTACTCCAAGCACTCAAGAGGTATTTTATGCTTTTCTCTATATCGCGATCGACGTCCCAATTTGATGACCCATTCATATATACTAGCCCAAGGAGGTATTGAGCCTTTATAACCGACTCATCTACAGGCTTCCGTTCCACATCAGTCAATAGCTCATGAAATGAAGTCTCAAACAAGTCATGACCAGGACCATTCTCAATGGGATTCTCATATAGAACCCCCGCCATTGATAACGGCGTATAGAGAAAAAACAACAGAATAAATATTTTTCTAAAAATGTATTGTAAAGACATCTTGTTTTCTCTCATTGTCTACCCCCGCTCCTTGGAATACCACACTCAACCTCACTCCATTACCTAATGTAGAGTTATCACGAGTGCGCACTATTTCAATGCTATAGCTATCGTCCTTTGTGTTGATAGATATTGGTGCAACATTGGATTCTGGATCTTTCCCAGCCTCTAGTATTGCAAGACCGGAGTTTCCTTTCTCCTTTTTTAATTCGTATCGATACAGATTTTCTGGCCTTTCTTTTTCCCCTACATTCCCATCAAGGCTTAAAGCAATGTACACCTCATCCAGCTTTGGCACGGTTACCTTCAACGCAATCCGCTTCGCGGTGTACTCTGGCTCGTTCTGGCCGGCAATTGCCGGGTAGCCACTTACGCGGGCTGGCTGCTGCTCCGCTGGCATCATATGCGGCATCACGGCAGGTCCGGCGTTCAGGGCATTCTCCCAGGTCAGCTCAACCGTCACTCCCCTAAAGACCATATCCAGGGAAGCGCGTTCCTCATCGGCACTCTTGAACTCTTCCACCTGGCCTCTGTGATAACCCAGGATACTACGGTTGATCCACATGCCCACGGAAGGCGCCACCAGCTCGACGAAGGCAAACGCTATCACCAGCATCACAATGCCAATAATGATACCAACGGCTGGTATTCCCAAAGCAGGCACGGCGAGCCCTATCAACCCGAGAACCCCACCGGCGATGGTCGCGCCCCCGACAAGTTCTCGTCTTGAGATCAAGCTATCCGGTATGCCCAACCGTTTGCCATGAGCTGCTTCACTCAGCTTCTTGAAGCCATCGACGATAGAGAGCACACCAGCCGCCACACTCAACACCGGCTTTGCCAGCGCCCAGGCGCCGCTGCCTACCCAGTTCGCGGCTGCACTGCCACTTGGCCCTACGGCAGCCGTCCTGATGACAGCATATTCCTCGATGAGCTGCATGCTCGATGTTCCCAGGTTCACGATAGCCCCTGAGAGCTTGAGCATATCGGCGTCCGCCTCTCCTGTCAGTTCATCCCAGACAGTGCCAACGGCATTCCACGTCACCAGGCCTGCGGCAATGGTCTTGTTCATCGGCTTTTCGCCCACGATCTTTGCGGTCACGTCGCGGGCGTTCTGCCACAGATCATCGCTCCGCTTGCCGACATCCTTGGCATCAAAGATATCGAGAGCGTTACCTTGTTCGTCGAATACTGGCAAGGCGACGCTGATCAAGGCGTCATTGTCTTCCGAATTGACCGCAAAGTTACCGCCGGTACCTTCGATGAATGGTAAAGCATCATCAACATTCAGCCGCTTGCCGCTTGCCTTGGTCACATGCTCTGAGATGTAGGTCAACCAGGCGTGATATTCCCCTTTGGTCAAGGTCACTTTCTGCATCAACGGCAAGCTCTTGTTACCTTGCCAAACATCAGGATCGCCGACGTAGATCAGTTGGGTATAGCGCAGGAAGGACTTCAGAGCACTGTTTCCACCTGCGACACAAGTATGATGGCACTCATTGATTGCCAGTGCGGAAAGGGAATTGCCGGCTACCGATACCAGCAACGGCATAGTGGTCTGATACTTGTTCGCCCGTTCCTCCCGCTGCCCAGCAGGTAGTGCCTCATCTTTTTCAGCAAAGCGCTCCGCCCAGCCAAGTAACGCTTCCCTACCGAAAAAGTCGCCATCTCCAAGTGACTGCCGGTCGCTGAGCGATTGGCTGGCCATGTCCTGCATATTGAGAAACAGCATTCGTCTCAACAGAGAGTCTTCGCCATCCAGTTCTCTGGCCCACAGCATCCATACGGAAGCACTTGCCGGTGCAAGAATGCCACCGCGCAGACCGTTGGAAAGAAGGCTACTCAGGCGCAAGCCAGTCTCATAGTCGGTTTTGCTGTAACGATCCATCAAGGGTCTGACATGATCACGCAGCCAGAAGGCGTAATCCGCATCGAGGACTTCTATCAGCGCTTCGCTCTTCTCCAGTTCCTTGTAGTAGTCCTCTCTGAAACCTTCCAGTGCAGCGGCATCATAATATTCCAGCAACTGCTGATCATGGCTGTCCGCCAGGTTTTCAGCGCTATTGAGTCGATGATGCCTTAACAGCTCCAGGCGGTCTTCCTGTAAACCAAAAAGTGGCTCCCTGAGCTGTTCAGCCCGTGACTTCTGAGACTCCAGTCGCTCCAATTCACGTTCATTACCCGATGCCCTTGCTTCTTCGATCTGGGTATTCAAACGGGCCATAGCTTCATCACTCGGGCGTCTCTCCTCCTCAAGAGACTCGATACCTTGTTCATACTGCTGGTTGGCTCTCTCTACATGAGCACGTTTGAAGTTTTCCTTGAAGGCATCGATGGCCTGCATGGCAACCAGCTTCCTGCGATTATCACCGTCGCCCTGTTTCAGGAATTCATCTACCATGCCCAACGCATTATGCCGGTAGGCATTCAGTTCCTCGATGACGCCTAGTTCATCCTTGACCGCGAGAATCAGACCTTTGTCCTTCATGCCTTGCGGAGCGGCAGACAGACGTATCGTCATGACCTCCTGCAGCTCTTCGCGAGTGAACAGCTGGCGATCGCTCTTGGGCCAGAAATGCTTTTCCATGCCGGCAGCGCCATCACTGAACTCAGCGACCTGGTCCAGTTCATCGATGGTAAAGCCATAGCCAGGACCATTTCCTGACTGGGATTGCCCTGCGATCCATGCCGGAATGTTGATCTTCTGCATGTGGGCTTCACGCCACTCGGCATCGCCCTCGATCATTTTCCGGTGTTCTCTCGACCAGGGGTGTTCGGTGAAGGCGTAGAAAAGATCCTGCATGGCTTCTACGTGAGTCAGGGTGACGACACAGGCATTCAGCGCCTTGGTCTTCTGTTCCTCTTCACCCTTTTCCCGGCAATCAAAGGCGGCATCACTGACCGATGGCGGGTTGTCACGCACCGAGAAGAAGCGATACATGCCATCTTCATTGATCACATAGGAGGTCCAGTGATAGCCCTCAGGATTCGACGGGTCGTAAAAATACAGATATCCCGGTCGCAACTGGCGCAGGATGTACTTATTGGCCTTGCCGCCCTGCGCTTCTGTAATCTCTTCCTTGACCTCATCGGACAGCGTTCGCGTGCGCTCCTCGCCATTTTCCAGCGACTTGTCGAGGGTGATGTCGGTAAACGCTGCAACCCGTTCCGCCGCTAGTTCAGGAATGCCACTGTTCAGGGAAGTGCGTTGGCAGACGGCCAGCCGCACGGGAAGAATCGGCAATCCCTTGCGTTCACATGTCGGGCACCTTCCATCCTCCAGCACAGCAGACTCTCCCGCTGACGCTGCGGCATCCAGCCCGGCTGGATCAAATTCCTTCGCCATCAATCTACTCCCTTCACATCCCGGGTTATGACATCCCAGTCATTCTGTGTGAGTTGTCTCGCCTGCATTCTGTAGCTTTCTCCCCTTGCCACTTTGCGCAACATGGCCTGGATGATCGGATGACGATGAAAGCCTGCGCCATAGAAAAGCCCCTGCATGGCAAAGAGATTCGTGTCCGCTCCCGTGTTGATGCCAGCTTGTTCGGCATACTCCAGCATCCGGTCGACATCTGCGGGAGAGGCCGCATGGGGAGGTGCGGGTTTCAGCGAGTTCCAGTTATCGAGCACCTTGTTGACTCTCTCGATACGCTTGATGGCCTGCCACTGTTTTTCCGTCAATTGCAGTTTGCCTGCCCTGCGCTTTTCTCTGTGTGGCAAGAGTTCCCGCAGCTTTCCGAGATGGTCGAAATAACACCAGCTATCAATGGGCCACAGCAGACGCGACAGTTGCTCGGCATCCAGAATGTCTTCGAGCCGTTCCAGGACTCTGGGATCCTGGAATCTGAGCAGGCAGTTGCGGCCTGCCGGGCTGATCACTCTGAACTGCCTTTCCAGATAGGCCACTACCCGAAACAAGGGTTCGCTGGAGTAGAGCCAACCACAGAAAGCCACAGGCTCTACACGGCTGCCAGGTAATGCCGCATGCTCCTCGGCCACCATGCGATGAAGTTCATCGGCATGGGTGTTCACTGGCTGCAGGTAGAGCTGGTGCTGCTGGGGCTCGGCAAAGAAAGGGTTGCGTAGCAAACCGCACTCTTCCAGGGCTTCGGGTGACAGCACCCGCGCAGGTGCATCGGAAGGGTCGACCAAACGGTAGAGCCTGCCCGGTTCAGGAAACCGGGCCAATGTCGTCATCAGTACCTCTGTTGAGGCTTTTACGTTTAACTCCGCCATCATTCCATTGAACCTTCCACGATGCCCGCCCCTCTCTTTGCAGCATCCTGTTTCTTGAAGGGACACAGCTCACCATCAAACTCCGGCAGTTCAGGCATGTCGCCTTGCATGCTCGCAGGCCCGGCAAAGCTGTGCTGTGCGCCCTTGACGTCGACCTTGCCCGGGCAGTGAATCTGGATATCACCGTCCTTGATGCGGATATAGCCGCCGCCGCTGGTGAGCAGGACTTCATTGGCCGCATCGATGCGTACCTTGCCTTCGGTGGAGGTGACGATGACATCCTTCTCGGCGGTCATGGCCAGTTCATCGCTCTGGGCCTGAATATCGACCTTGCCCCGGGCGGCGAACAGCTTGATGCCGGCGTTCTGCACGAACAGGGACAGCTTTTCGCTGATGGCGGCTATCAGGCTCTTGCCTGCGGCCAGATTGATATCCTCGCCACTGGTCACGCTCAATGACTGGCCCTGGGCCAGGTGGGTCGATGCCGGGGTGCTGACGGCAATTCCTGCTGGCGAGCTCAGGTGCAACCAGGGAGCATTGAGCCGAGTGGCTTCACCGCGTCCGGCCTGACTGGCGCCCTGGGCAGTGGACTGATCCGACGTGGTAGCGCCACTGCCACTCCCTGTTTCTGCGCTTCCGTATGTGCCTTGGGTGTCGTCACCGGCCTGCTTGAGGTTGCTGCGTGCGTCGAGGGCCTCGGCATTGTGCTCGGTGGCACTGCCGCTCAGTGCATCGGCCAGGCGATACGCCCCCTGCAGCTGCTCGGTGGCAGGTTTCAGGTCGAGCTGTTCACCCGCGGCGCCGGGCTGGCCCCAACTGGTCAACAGCAGGCCCTGATTGGCACGAATGGCACCGTAGGCATCGGAACGCAGCTCGAAGCCGGTGCCGCGGAAGGCACCTCGGGTATTGCCGTTCTGGTGAATCAGGTAGCCGAGGTTGAGCTGGCTCTTGTCGTACTCGGAATTGAGCCGCACCCGCTCCTGGTCGGTAGCATCATCGAATACCAGCTCATTGAACTTGCCGCCGCGATAGGTCTTGGTCTTGAACCCAGACAGAATGCCGTTGCTGTGCCACTCGGGAGTCTGGTCGCCGTTGTACACCCGGCCAGTGATGATGGGCCTTGCCGGATCGCCTTCCAGGAATTCAACGATCACCTCCTGGCCGATACGCGGTACGAACACGCCGCCCCAACCGTCCCCGGCATTGGGCGATGAAGCGCGCAGCCAGCAACTGGAATAGGCGTTACGCTGGCCCTGGCGGTCCCAATGGAACTGCACCTTTACGCGGTTGAGGTGATCGGTGTGAATCTCCTCGTCCTCCGGGCCGACGACGATGGCCGTCTGGGGGCCATCCACCCGCGTGGGCAGATGCACCTGCGGCGAGCGATATGGCTGGCTGAGACGCTGGGCCTCGAAATCGACCAGATAATGGCCGGTGCCGGCCTGCTGGTAGTCGTCCTTGTGATAGCTGTCGTCTTCCAGCCCATGGGCCTTGCGGGCCTTTTCCAACTGAGGCTGCAGGCTGCCCGGCAAGGTACGCAGGTGCGTGGAGATCGGCAGGGCATTTTCCGCATGAATGGTCAGGCCGAGCACCAGGAACTGGCGCTCATCCTCGTGCCCCCTGTTCTTGGAATTTGAGGCATGACGAGCATGCTGGCTGAGCTCGAACCACTGGCCCGCCTGTAGCTGGCGGGCTCCACCCGCGCCCTGAAAGCGCTTGGCCTGAGATTCCAGAGCTTCCAGGCGATTGACCGTCAGGCGTTCGCCTCGCGTATAGTCACGATAGTGGTATTCGCCGGGGTAATCGTAGACCTCGACATCCGGCAGGTTGCCCTGCTCACGAATGGTGTCCAGCCCAGTACGCTTCTCCAGCCGCGGCTGCTTGTAATCGAAGGTGCCCAAGCTGACCCGGTTGGGCTGCTGGCGGCGCCTGCCGGCCCATTGGGTGATGGTATCTTCCGTTTCGGTGGCCGCCTGGCGATGAAAGCGAATGGTCTGCGGTGCCACCGCAGAGCAGGTCGCCGGGTCGTCGGTGAACACGATGCGATGGCCGCTGAAATCGTCATCTTCAGTGGCATGCTCTGCATACCACCAGATACCTTCTTGCTCGATCAGGCGACTGATGAAGTGGTAGTCCGATTCGCGATACTGAGCCTCGAACGAGCGCGGTGGATACTCGCGGCGCAAGTCGAAACGCCAGCGCCCCTGGGCAATGGCCAGAGGCTCGAACATCGCCTCGAGAATCTCGACAACGTTCTTGTCCTGGAAGATACGGCTGTCGAGGCCCAGCTGCAGCATCGCCAGCCACGGCACCAGCGTCACCTGATAATAAAATACTCCGCCATCCTCACCCAGGATGGCGGCCGACTCCACCAGGCCCGACAGCCGGCGATAATGGCCATCGGCCTGGCGTACGCTCAGCTCGGCAGGCTGCGCGATCAGGCTCTTGAGCTCGATATCGCCGCGCTGGGAGACACAATCCAGGACATAAGAGAAAGGCTGCGACAAGCGCTCTTCACCCACCAGCCGGTGGGGAATCAGGTCGGTGCTGGCCAAGGACAGCTGCAGCAGGCGTTGCTCTTGCGACAGCGATACGTCAAACGACGACAGCATGCTGTCCAGCAAGCCAGACGAGGATACGTTCTTGCGTTCTGCCATGTTGTTCAGTTCTCCTTGCCAGCAGTGCCTGCGGTCTCTTGTTCAGGCTCCGGGGGCTGCGCACAGGTTTGCAGTACCAAGGCGCGAGCGAGCTTGTCTTCACATACATTGAGCACCAGCGCACTGTCTTCGGCAGGCAGATCGGCCATTGCCAATATCAGTTGAAGTGCTGTCAGTGCCTCTCCCGGCCAGCCACACCAGTTGGCTACGCTGAGGCCACCGGTGACGATGTGCAGCCCTGGCCAGCGTTCGCTCAAGCTATTCGATACTTCCTGGCTGCTGTCTGCCGTTCTCAGTGCATCCACCACGACCCAGGAAGGCCCTTCAGGCACCTTGTCTTCGGGCCAGAGCAATTCGAGCAGCTTGTCGAGATCACCACTACCAGTGGCTTTGCTGTTACGGCCCTTGGGCCGTGGTGGACGTTCCATGACCTGAGCCCGATCAAGCTGCCAGCCTTTCAGGTCCACGTCTTCTTCCTCGGGCATACGCCGGATCAACAGTGCCACGGCAGCTTCTCCCGGACAGACACCGGTCGGCTGTTCCGGCGATCTCAGGATGCCGCGCTGGCGCAGCGCTGCGACGCCTGCTCGATTGAGCAGCGAGTCGACACTGAGCCACAGCACATAGGGCTGGCCACCTTCCTCTCCTGTCTCCAGCACCGCATGCGGATCCCATCCACTGGCAACATGACGAATATCGCCCAGGCACGCCTCGAGCCCACCTTTGATCATGGCACTGCGTATGTGCTCAAGGATCAGGCGCTGCGCTTCTGTCGAGTGCAGCGGAGCGCTCAGCACAATGTCACAACCGTTACCCTGGGGCAGATCACTCAGCAGCAGCATGACATCATGCATCAGCGTCTGAACCAGCTCATGCAGGCGCTGTGCCTTGTCTTCCACGCCCTGGGTTGCAAGGCTTTCCACCGACATGGCCTTCTTCACGCCATAGACTGGCAAGCGCTGGCCTCCCGCGTCCTTCAGATCCGGGGACAGCTCCGACACTGCCTGTTTTGGCATTTTTCCCATGGCCACCGAACCGGCGGCTGTCAGGGCGATTCCACTGATCAGGTACAGCCGGTCGGCCTGGTAAGTGAGGTTCTGCGGTGCAACCTCCTCTTCCTCGACAACAGGCGCTTCATACTCGTGCAGCAGGTCGTAGATCGATGCCCCGGACATGTCTTAGTCCTCATCCCGCCGCTGCGTGCCCAGAGTGTCGCGGATACTGTCGATGATGTGGTCTTCACGAATCACATCACGCAGCCATTCTTCCAGCGGCATGCGACCCCAGCGAACGGCTCGCTCGACCAGGTATGGCACCGGGCTGTGAGGTTCGCTGCCCTTGAAGAACTGGGCGACACCATTGAGCATTTCGAAGGCTTCTTCGCGACTTTGCGGTACGGTGCGCAAGGCCGCGCCGGCTGACGCTTGCTTGGCCGGTGCCGCGGGAGCCACCCGCGGATGCTCTACCGCGGTTTCGACACTGGATGCCGCGCTCTCATTGCCTTCTCCTGACTCGCCGCCAAGACTGACGCCACGTTCGCCGAGCACACGTTCAATCAACCGGGTACAGTCGCCAAGGACAACCGTCAGTTGGGTAAAGGCCGGGGTCTGGTCACCGAGGTGTTCAGTCAGGGCCTGATCGAGCGCCTCCAGTGCCTGCTGACAGCGCTGGATCTCATCATGGCGCTGCTTGAAGAAATCGGTCTCGGTGAGCACCACGCTGCGCTGAAAGATCTCGGCATTGATCTTGCCTTCCGACAAGGCCGTATCCATGGCATCGACATCATTGCGTGCCAGGTTCTCGACCTGCCGGGACTCCTCATAGCGATTCAGGCCATAGCCCTGACCTTCAAGCAACGGGATATCACCCACCATGCCGGCCAGTGTGTTATCCAGCCACATCAGCCGTCCCACTCGCTCTTCTTCGCCATCCTCCAGGGTCGGAAAGAGCGACTCCCAGTAACGTTCGCACAGCGCCGTGACGACACCCAGGCCGTAGGCCATGCCAACGAAGTGATGACGATGAGAAAGCCCTTCGCACAACCATCCGGCCAGCACCAGGTCCTTGCTCTGGTAGGCAAGTCCATCGGTGGACAGCGCGATGACCTCGTTCCAGTCGGACTTCTTGAGATCGGCCTGCCACTCACCTTGACTGAGGTAAGTCGGATCGGCACGCCGCGCCTCCTTGATCTGATCCATCAGCAGCGAAAAGCTCAGATCTTCCCCGGCACCGTTGTCACCGATCGGCGCCAGCAGTGCTTCGCGATCCCATTCATCGGCCATGTTCATTCCTCTTCACTGACTCTCGGCCATTGCCGTTTAGCGCTGAAAAACACCTGCGACAGCCCTGGATCCAGAACGCCGGTCATTCAAGGCGTCAACTGTTGAAAGCATCACTATTCAAGCGTTAGCTATCCAAGCCTGTTGCAGGTATTCGCCAAGCCTGTAAACACTGCATGAGCAAGAAGGCCATGGGGTTTCCCCCATGGCCTTGGGCATGACGATCAGGAGTAAACGCGGTTGCGAGTACGGTCCCAGCCACCAGTGATGTTGCCACCACCTTGGCCGTCCTGACGCTTCTGCTGGGTGTAGGTGACCTTGATACGCGCGAAGTTGAACTTGATTGCCTCGGAAGGCAGATCATGACGCGAATCGTGCACAGAATCGGTAGCACCACCAGCAGCATTCTGGGAGAAGCTGCTCATGCCTTCCATTTCAGTGGAGGACACGATGACTTCTTCCAGTTTCACTTCGAGATAGCGCACCTGATCACCGCCAGCGCGGTTGACATGCAGCGTGATCTCCTTGATGTGCTGGCCGCGGCAGCAAGCCTCGAACAGCTTAGGAGATGCCTTGTCGATGAACTTCGAAATCGCGAAGTCACTGACGTTGACGCGCTCGGCAGAAGCACCACCAGCAGAGCTGGCAGTCGCGGAAGTGGCCTGGCTGGCGCCAAACTCGAAGCTCAGCAGCTCGATCCAGTCCTTGTGGTTGGCGTCCAGACTTTCGCCCGGGATACCGTCGATTTTCAGATATGCATCAAATGCCATAATGTGTCATTCCCTAGTTTGCGATGTTGATGAGCTTGGCCCGGCGAGTTCGAAAACTCACTCCCGTGACTCGTCGGGCCCTTTTCCAGGCACGCTACCGCCAGGGGCATCCATGGCCCCGGAAGGTATGGCCTGCGGTCGTCGACCACTTCCTGGAAGTGGTGAACTTCCTTCTTTTGGCGACAATGACGCCAGTTCCTGCCCTCAGTTGAGTGCACGAACCTCAATCTCCACCCTGCGATTCGGTGCTAGACAGCGAATCCTATCGGTACGACTCATGCTGCCGTCGCACTGCACCAGGGGGCGTTCATTGCCAGCCCCGACGGCTTCGACCAGCTCAGGCGCGAGGCCCTTGCCGATCAAGTACGTCCGTATCGTTTGCGCCCGCTCCAGCGAGAGACGCTTGTTGGCCGATGCCGAACCAATCTGGTCGGCATGCCCGGTAATGGTGATGCGCCCCACATTGGGGGTATTGCTGAGCCGCTCTGCAATGCGATTGAGCTGACGCTGCCCTTCACCCTGCAGGCCGGCAAAGTCCGCACGGCCGAAGGCGAACAAGGTGTCGGATTCCAGGGTGATGGTTTCCACGGTGCGCAGAGAACGATCCAGCAGTCCGTCGATGTAATTGCGGCTCGACGAGATGAGGAAGGCGTTGTCATCGATGCGAGGCACATCATCGGCATGCACCTGCTCGGCATAGAAGTCGATCTGACGGCTGGCATAACCGAGATCACGCGGGTCGCGCTGACCATCACGGGCCTGGGTGATGGACGGATACCAGTAATCCGGCAGATGGGCCCGCAGCAAGTCAGCATCGATCTTGTCCCGCGGCGTGCGTGACAGCTCCAGATAGGTACCCAGCGTGGCATTGCCGAACCCGGCCAGCGCCTGGGGCGAATTGTCCGGCGGCAAGGCATTGGGTTCGACACTTTCGATATCGATGGCCGTCATGCGCTGGCCTTCACCGGAGCGATACACCGGTATGGTCGGAAGCACGAACAGAGACTGATTGAGGTTATCCGCCACCGGATCGAGCATGTCGCGTTTCAGGCGCGTGAAGTAGGTGTCACGGATGACTGGCTCCACTTCATCTCCCTGATAGAGACCAAAGCCCATGGACCAGGGAACCCCCTGTTCATGACGTTGGCTATAGGTCTGGGCCACACCACGAAGGGCGTCCAGTGTCTCCCACTGGGTATACGCTGTATGGTCGGTATCCGATGCCTTGGCCTGCGCCAGCGTTGCGTCAATGGCACTGAGCTCGTCGGCGTTGTGGAAGAAGGACACGCCCCAGGCAATACAGAGCGCCAATGCCGCCGCACCAGCCGCCCAGCACCAACGCAACTGACGTCGACGCGCGCCATTAGGGCCAGCATACAGGCCGACCAGGTGCTGGTCGGGCAGGATGACCTGGGAGAACAGCCCTTTCACGAACAGGCTCTTGCCATCCCGGTTGGCACTGGCAGGACGGGCTCCGGAAAGTGCGAAGCGACGCTCGACGTTCTGCGCATGTTCGCCCAGGGCCGGCTGACCATCGGACAGCGCACTGGTGAAATAGAAACCACGCAACAGCGGTGATGACTGATAGGGGTTCGACTGCAGCAATGCGCCGACGAAGTCCGATAGCAATGGCGACAGAGCACGCAGCTCCAGCGGGAATTCCAATGCGGCAGGTTCAGCACGGGTATGCTGGATATCACCTTCGATCAAGCGTTGCGTGCCGATGGCCTGGCAACGCACCACCATGCGCTTGAGCGCCGTGGAGAAACGCTGGCGCCAGTCCGCATTGGCAAAGTCCTGATGAGGGAAGGACATTCCCAGCACTTCTTCACGCTGGGCTGGGTCCAGTTGCTCATGGAACTGGCGGAAGCCAGGAATCAGGTCACTCTTGGTGAAGACCAGATAGATGGGCAGTACCGTACCCAGCAGCTCGTGAGTCTCCTGAATGCGCTCGCGCAGGCGGCGAGCCAGTACATCACGCTGACTGGCAGAACTGTCGATCAACTCATCGGCGCTCACGGCCACGATCAGGCCATTGAGTGGGCGGCGTGGACGATACCGCTTGAGCAGATCAAGGAAAGCCCGCCACTTGCCGGCTTCTTCCTCATCACTGATATAGCGACCAGCGGTATCCAGCAACACGGCTTCGCTGCTGAAGAACCAGTCGCAATGACGGGTACCACCGACACCGGCAACCCGGGCACTTTCACGGTCGGCGAATGGAAAATCCAGGCCGGAGCGGTAGACCAACGTGCTCTTGCCTACCGCGGGCTGACCAATGACCAGGTACCAAGGCAGGCGATACAACAGGTCACGCTTGCGCCCTTTGCCACCCTGCCCCTTCTTCATTCTCTCCAGGGCATTGAGCAGACGCTCACGCAACAGGCTGACCTCTTCGCGATCCTCCGGGGCGGCTCCCAGCACCGCATCGTCGGCATTCTGGATCAGCAGGGACTCTACATCGTCCTTCTTGTCGCCTACACCTCGATAGAGCAGCAGCAGATACAAGGCCGACACCACCAGGAAGACCACGATACCCACCAGCAGGCTATCCAGCGAGGAGAAGCCCATCAGCGCCCCCAAACCCCAGATCACGAAGATCAGCAGGAAGAAGGCCACGCCCAATACATAGGGACGATATTTCACGAAGTAATATTTCAATCGGTTCATCACAACGCGGGTCCATCCATTCGCATAGCGTTCTCCTCACCGGGAAACCGCGTTATATAAGTACCCATGTCCAACTCCGCTGAAGGCGGCTCCACAGACGCCCACTGCGGATCGAAATGCTCGAAGGACTCCAGGACATCAAAGCGTGTCTCCTGCGGCGCCACTCCCGCCAACAGTCGAAAGGCCTCTCTATCGGTACGAGCAAAGCGCCATAGATGAGGACGCATGAAATCATCCACCAGCAGGCTGGCCTTGGCCCTTGGGCCATTTCTATCCAGCCAGTGCAGCCACAGATCCGCGGCCGGGCGCTTGAGCGCACGTTCGGCGGGCAATGGCATGACTGCCTGCAACGCCTCACCCGCCAGCAGGCGTTGCCGCAGACCTTGCATGCGCAGGGCAAAGGCACTGGCAACGAACTCCGGAAAGCCGGGGTTCAGTGCCCGCGACAGATCGCTGTAACGCACATCCTCGAGAAAGCGCTGCAACAGGCGTTGCTGCAATTTCAGGTCGCCCTCGCCCAGTTCGCGTAGCTCTTCCATGGAGCGATGCAGTTCCTGCACGCCGGCATCACCATGAATCAGGCGCTGCAAAAGCCCTCGCAACTGACCACAAAAGGTCTCGCTCAGGGTGTGCACTCCCACACTGCCTTCCACTCCGGGTGCGACGCCCAGGCGCTGGAAGACCAGCAAGGGATAGCGCCGGCCACTGGCATCTCGCGAACTCTGCATTCCGCCCAGAAGCCAGTGGCCATTGCTTGCGCGGAAATGGAAGAAACACATCGGCAGGGCATCGAAGCGCTCATGCCAGCCGGCATCGCACTCGGCCATCCAGGCTAGTGCATCCTGCAGCCAGCTATCTAGCTCACGCACATCCTTGTAGGCAGCGTTATGTGCTACGAAGTCGGCGCTTCCCGGCACCTTGCCGAAATACCCGATCATCAAGCAGCCTCCTTGCGCTCTGCCATTGCCATGTTCTGCTCTTCCATCCTTATCGAATCCATCTACGCTATCGAGCTCCCAGCGCAGGAATGCGCAGGCGCCGGACCTTGTCGAGATCAGTCAGTTTGACGCCACCGAAGTTACGCACCGTGATGCTCACAGGCCCCACACTGGTGTACCAGGTCAGACGCTGACGCACGTCATCGAGGTTGGCCACATCGGCGGAGTCCACCATGCGCAGCAGCCCCCAGCGGGAGGGAAAATCGAATACCTTGACCCGAGTACCGCCAAAGGTCATCACATCCATCCGTGCCCCCGCCTGGCGTCCATCGCCTGGCCAGGTGAAACGCTGCCAGGACTGAGGTCCATTGCGGTATTCCAGTTGTTGCCCGTCCAGCGACAGAGTGATGGCAGTGAGATTGGGAGATGGTTGGATCATGATCTCGAATCCATTCTCCACATCCGCCAGGCTATCGAGCACTTCCCCTACGCCGGTACCCTGGGCGATGGTGGCAGTGATCAACGGGTCGACCAGAGGCTCGCCATTGCGGTTGGCTTCCGCCAGGTTGCCTACCTCGTTCTCATCGAAGCTGGCCAGCAGGCCGGAATTCGGATCGACGAAGTGACGCAAGTCGCGAACCGAGGCCTCATTGCTGGAATTGCTGACGGGATAACGTCCTCCCACCATCTTGTTCCAGGGCCTCGAGATCTGTTCACCCCAGGCACCAGCAAGCTGGCCGGATATCGGGCCATCGAGGCTGGCCACGGCAAAGTCCACCGGGTCGCGGAACAGACGCTGCACGGACTGCACCAGTTCGTCACGCGAAGTGTCGATATTGGCTGCCACATAGTTGTGCAGCTCGGTGATCTCGTTGGGACGGCCACCAATCACATCACTCACCAACTGCTTGGTGCGCTTGCCGACATCGCCGCGTTCCAGGCTATCCAGACGCACCTTGAACTGACGCAGCAGCAACAGATAGCGATCCATGTGCGTAGCATCGTCCTCAGCACCGGCATCGGTGCGGAACAACTGACCCACAGGCTCGAAATGGCGTGCCAGGATGCCATCATGAATCGAAGGCATGTCACTGCTTTGTGCCAGCGCCTGTTCAGCCATCTGGTCTGATCCGCTCACCCAGTTCATGGTGCGCTTCCAGAAGCCTGGAGAAGTGCTGTCCTGCGGCGCCTTTTCCTCACTGTCTCCGCTTGCCTGGCGCTGCTCGGCATCAGGATTGTCCCAACGCGTGTTGGCATCCACGACCTGTAGCAGGATCTTGAGCGGAGAGCGCTGATAGTCGCTCAATTGGGTGAGATTCTTGCGCGACGCTTCCAGCCCTTCGAAACGACGTACCCCAGCACCGGCCAGGAAGCGTTCCCAGGCATAGATGTAGTCACGCTTGTAGCGTGCCAGCACTGCCCGAGCAAACTGAGCCTTGCTTTGCACGGCATCCAGTTCGGAGTCCCCTTCCAGCACCCAGTCACGCTCCACATTCAGGTCTGAGGCCAATGTCTTCGCCAGTTCAGGCTGGACGAATTCCTGCCACACCCGTTGGGTGAAGAAGGCAGGTACCGCTTCTCCGGAATACATCAACGGCAGATCGGCCTTGGGCAGGATGTCGGACAGTGTCAATGCGGGGAACTGTTTCTCCGCTGCCAGACGCAGGCGCAGATACTCCCGGTCCGCTGGCGATGCCTGCACCAGAAAGGCCTTGAGATTGGCACGTGCCTGAGCCACCAGACGCTCGTCCCTGTCCAGGGCCGGTGCCTTGCCCTCTTCCAGGTAAGCCGCATACAACGCCACGTTGTCACTGATCAGCTGGTCGCCCTGGGGCACTTGACTGTCATGCTCGGCCAGGCGTTGCCAGGCTCGCGGCAACGCTTCCTTGACGAAGTCCACTTCTGGATGAGCTTCAGGATCAGTGAGCACCAGATAAAGCTTCAATGCGTCGTAGGCATCGATTAGATCGGAAACCTGACTGGGTTCAAGCTCGCTGAGCGCAGCCGCCGAGAATGACGGACCAATCCCCGACAGGGCTTCGCTTTCTGCCAACTGTTCTTCCAGTCCACCGTTCTGGGCATTCTCCCAGGCATTGCGCGCACCTTCGCGCAGCGCTTCACGTCCATCGGAACGCGCGCTCCAATAGGCATCATTGACACTGCCACGCAGGCGATAGTCGGCTTCACCACGCAGGCGACTGGCCAGCTCACCAGGAGAGCGCGGCACGCTGCCCAGGGTCGGACGCTGAGTCAGGCGGTCCTGCAGACGTTCGCCTGTACGGTCCAGCATCTCGCTTCCCTGGCCTGCGGCATTGGCCAGGTAATCCTGCTGATCCAGGTTATCCGCAGCCGCAGATGGCAGTTCAACGTCGAGCCCCAGGGAATCCGCCAGCGCCCCGACCTCGGCCAGTTGCTGTCCCAGATTGGCCGCGATGGGCGCCAGAACCTGGCCTTTCAGAGCAGAGAAATAGGTGTCTTCCAGATCCGGACGGAGCTTGTCACCACTATCGAGGCCGGCATCCTCCCATAGCGCCACTCCCTCGCGCTGCTGCTGGTGCAAGCGCGCCAGCTCTCCCTGCAGCGTCTCGAGCTTGGTGGCATCGTCAGCCTGCTCCACACTTGCCAGCTGTTCCTCGAAGCTCATCAGCCCTGCACGGTTATTCCAGAAGGCATGGGCCATCAGACCGATAACACCCAATCCTGCCAACACCCCTGCCCCCACCAGCCAGAGATGGAGAGAACGTCGACGGCCATTACGTGAGTGATGTTCCACCAGGTTGCGATCAGCAATCACCACATCGCGGAACAGCCCCTGGATGAAGTAACTGCGTTCACCCCGCGCCTGTGATGCCGTCTCCGTGGTTCTGTTCAAGGCAAACATCTTGCTGGCTGCTTGATTGAAGACCGGCGCGATGACATCACCACGCTGCAATGCACTGGTGAAATACAGGCCACGAGCCAGCGGTGCGCTGTCCGGGTTATGACGCAGGTCGAACGGTTCGAGGAAATCCATCAGAGGATTTCTGATCTCATTCACGTAGTCCGGGAAACGCAACAGTTCGCTGTTGGCCTCCAGCCCACTCTCGATGACCCGACGATCCACATGGGCACGCAAGGAAGCTATCAAAGACTCGAAGCGCTCGGAGAAAGCCTGGCGCATACCCTTGCCGCGAATTTCCGCCAGAGAGAAAGACATCCCCCAGGGGCGCTGGCGTGCATCACTGTCCAGGCGTGAGAAAGCCTCGACAAACCCCGGCACCAGGTCGGCCTTGCTGAAACACAGATAGACTGGCGGAGCCGCATCCATCGCCGCGTGGTATTCGTCGATACGCTCGATCAATTGCTGAGCCAGGGCGTAGCTATCCTCCCGAGAACCACGCAGTAACGCAGGCAGATCGACGACCACCACCAGGCCATTGATCGGGTTACGCTTGCGTCGCTTGGCCAGCAGCTTGAGGAACTCGGCAAACTCTTGGGCAGGCTGTTCCTCGGCAATATAACGCCCGGCGGTATCAATCAATACCGCGTCATTGCCGAAATACCAATCGCAATACTGAGTGCCGGTTTCCGCGCCAATCCCCGCCACACTGGTATTGAGGCCGGAACGGCTCAGCAGTGATGTCTTGCCCGAGGCCGAGTGACCGAGCACAAGGAACCAGGGCAGTTCGCTCAAACTGCTTTTACTGCCACCGCGCGCCTTGAGCATGCCCAGCGCAGCCTTGAGGCGTTCGCGCAGGACCTCGTAGTCTCCCGACTGCGAGGCCGCACTGGCAGCCTCCCGGTTGACTTCGAGCGTGACCAGCTCTTCGATGCCCCTGTCGGCACGCACCTTGCGATACTTGCGCAGCACCACGGCCAGCAGCCAGACAGCTGTGAGCAGGGCCACGGCAATGGCCAGACGCTGGGGACCGCCACCGAGTCGTGGAATCCACCACACGCACAATCCGACACCGATCAGCCACAGCACGATCGATACCAGCCAGAAACTCTTCAGAACTCCTAGTAATCGCCTCATGACACGCCCCTAGGAGCCATCGAACAGAGATTGCAGAGACTCGACCAACGCATCGACACGAGCGTCGAGAATGCCGCCGAGAATCAGGTAGACCACACCACACAGCAGGGCAATCAGCACGAGATAGACCCATACCGGGACTTCGTAGCGCAGCAGTTGCCCTACCTGGTCAGGCAGCTTCCAGTCAGGAGCCAGTTCCTGAGGCACCTTGCGATAGCGTGCAATGTCCTGTCCCAGGGTATTGGCGATATAACGCAGTTGGTCGCGGTGCTCGAGACGGAACTTGCCCTCGAACCCCAGCGCCAGGCACAGATGGTAGACCTCCAGCACATCCAGATTGCCCTTGACGTCGCTGCGCAGGGCCTCGAGGCGCTCGAAGAAACCTTCGCCTGCCAGGTGCACGCCAAAATACTTGTACTGAAATGGGTGCAGTTCGATGTGGTGGCGAATATTGCTTTCTACCGCGCCAAGCACACTCTCATCGAGGAAGGCACACAGCGCATACTGGGCATCACGGAACTGCTCCAGGGTATAGCCGGCCGCCAATGCTCTTTTTTCCAGGTCCTGGAAGTAGTTCTCGACCCGCTCGAGAAACTCGTCGACGCCTTGTGCTTCACTGCCACGCCGGACCATGAGCACCATGGAAAAGAAGTCCTGAGTCAGGGTACGCAGCGTTGCCTGGGTACTATCCGTCGCATCCTGCTCCTGGGTATGGTCTTGGTTCGCCACGTACTGGTTCATTTCAGCACCGCCATGAGTTCAATCTTGAGATTGGTAAAACCGCCTGGGACGTAGAAGGAGATGGCCTGCGCTGCCATCATTCGCTCGTACATCCGCCCACGCGGTTCGAGCGCGAAATAATGGTTGTCCAGACGCACGGGGATGGCCACCGGCAGACGGCTGGCATGCACCAGGGTGCCGCCCGGCATGGCACTGTTGACCACGACTTCGATGTCCTCCGGAGAGCCGACCTTGAAGGCACGGGGTACCAGCTCGATCAGCTTGGCGCCCGGCATGTCCGCATGTACGCAGACATAGAAGTCCGCATCAGCCAGGCGTGGATCGTTCAAGCGACCGACATAATAGGAAGGCTTGGTCTGCTCCAGGGCAATGGGGATGTACTGATTGGGAACGACCGTATCGAGCAGTTCCCGAGCCATGCTGTCCAGCAGGAAGAGCGAAGCTGCCGGATCTTCATGGCGATACATGGGCAGATCGCTGAGCCGATGACTCATGGAGAAAGTCATCAGGCTGGCGACCAGGTCGTTGAGGAAGCGGAACAACTGCTCAGGGTGCAGTCGCGGATGCTGGAGCAGGTGCGCCAGATCGGGGTAAGCCCGATTCACCGTGTACAACAGCCAGAACAGTGTGACGTCACTGGAACCGAACTCGGCGACCTGGTCCGCACGTTCTCGCCGACGGCTCGAAAGTGCCTCGTTCTTGGCCTGCAGCACACCGATCAGACGCTGAGCCAGGGACAGCAGAGTATCATTACTGCTCAGGTGCAGGCACGGTGGCACATAGTCCCGTTCTACGGAAAAACCACCTGCAGCGTTGCGCTTGAGCACCACCAACGGGCAATGACTGGTGCCATCCAGGTCGTCCCCTTCCAGCAGCAGCAGGACATTCAGCTCCAGCAGGGAAAGCTCGTTTTCCACTTCACCCTCAAGCAGGTCCGGCACATGCTCGAAACGCTGTCGAAAACGGCGGTTATTGCCACGCCGGTGCTGCTCGTCCACCACATTGGGCGAATGCAGCTCGACCAGACGCAGAGCCGCGTAGATCTTGCACTCCGCTGTGCCATTCAGCTCGCCAAGGTCCCGCGCCGGGGGCAACGGGTCATGCTGTGGAGCATCGACCAGGGTGCCATCGGGGAATACCAGCTTGAGCCGGGTCAGTTGCAAACGTCCCTGAGCCAGAGCGTCTTCATCCACGACCAGCTCCTGCACCCCCCAATTGAAGGCGCCCCCTCGCGCACTGACTTCGCCGAGCTGGTGTTGGTGGTACTCGTCCTGATACTGAAAGTGTTGCGGCTGAAGGAACATGCCTTCCGACCACATGACACGGTTATGCTTGCTCACTGATCCCTTCCTTCCTGGTCGCTCACCGCTTGTGACGAGAGCATCATCAGCTGTCGTTATCCGCGACGAGCAACTCCAGGCTGTCATCGTCCGCAGGTTCGATGTAATCATTTGCCAGATGCAGGGCCACCCCATCCGGCGATGTCAGAATGCCGTCCTTGCGCATCTCGGCAGCGTTGAATACCAGGCGCCAGCGTTGGTCCGGCACCTGGCGGAAAAAAGCCGCCACGCCGACATACTTGGTGCCTGGATTCATTGGGGCGCTATCCGTGACCTGTTTCCCTGGCAACATGACGGTTTCACGCTCGGCCAGCAGCGACTCCCCCAGACTGTCCTTGCCATTGCGCCAGAGTTCGTCTGCCGAAGCCGCGTTGAAGGCCGTCAAAGAGTCAAGCTGATAGATACGCACGACAACGGAAAGCGGATTGCCCTCGGCATCCGGGTTGAGCTTTTCGTCGGCGTCCAGCGTGACAATGACACGCTCGTTCTTGCCGAACAGCACATCCCCGACCGTGCCGTCCATCTGGTTGCCGATACGGCTCCCTACACCGCAACCACTGAGCAGGCCCGTGACCACCAATCCCCCAACGATTAGTGGCCAAGCCCTATGGCGAATACAGGCCTTATGGCGAATGAATGCTGAAGATTCCCTGCGTGATGTCATTTTTCTTTTCCTACATCAGGCGATAGGTGAAGTCGCTATGCTCGTCGACACCCACTTCGATGCTATCGATAGGTGTATCTTCCGCCATGCGCTCCAATACCCGTTCAGCCAGTTGCGGCATCAAGGAGCCGGTCAACAGGTGGTCGATACTGCGGGCGCCGCTATCGGTCTGGGTGCAGCGTTCGGCAATATGCTCCGCCACACATTCCTCGAAGCTGAGTTGAGCCCCATGGTTATGCGAGAAGCGCTGTTGCAGGCGAGACAGCTTGAGGTTGACGATTCGCGTGAGCACATCACCCTGCACAGGGTAATAGGGCACGATCTTGAGACGTCCGAGGAAGGCCGGCTTGAAGATGGCATTGAGTGAATCACGCATTTCCTCTACCAGTGACTCTGCCTCAGGTAGAGACTCGGCCCCCAGGCAACGCTCCATGATCCAGTCTGTACCAACATTGGAAGTCAGCAGGATGACGCAGTTGCGAAAATCGATCTCGCGTCCTTCGCCATCTTCCATGACGCCCTTGTCAAACACTTGAAAGAACAGCTCAAGCACATCTGGATGTGCCTTCTCGACCTCATCCAGCAGCACTACGCTGTAGGGTTTGCGCCGGACAGCCTCGGTCAGCACACCACCTTCGCCATAGCCGACATAACCAGGCGGCGAGCCCTTGAGCGAGGAAACGGTATGTGCTTCCTGGTATTCGGACATGTTGATGGTGATCAGATTACGTTCACCGCCGTACAGAGTGTCGGCCAGCGCCAAGGCGCTCTCGGTCTTGCCGACACCACTGGGGCCGAGCAGCAAGAAGACGCCGATGGGCTTGTTGGGGTCCTCGAGCTTGGCCCTGGAAAGGCTGATGCGCTTGCCGATCTCGACCAGGGCATGGTCCTGGCCAATGACGCGCTCTCCCAGCAGCTCCGGCAGACGCCGTACTGTGTCGATCTCGTCACGCTGCATCTTGCCCAGCGGAATCCCCGTCCAGGCAGCCACTACTGAACCAATGGCATTGCCATCGACACAGGGATGCACCATGGGGCTGTCACCGACGATATCCTCGAGTGCATGACGCGCCTTCAGCAGGTTCTCGCGGGCGACTTCACGGGCCGCCTCGTCTTCTGCCTCACTCAGAGCTTTCTCTGCATCACGAATCGCCGCCACACCATCGCGCTGCTGCTGCCAGCGCAGTTCCAGGTCGGCGATCGTATCGACCAGTTCAGCACGCTTGGTTGCCAGTTCTTCAAGGCGAGCGCCGTGGCCGTCTTCACCGCGCTCCTGCTCATGCAACAACGCCGCCTGCTCGGCATCGAGGTCACTCAGGCGCTGACGCGCATCTTCCAACTCCGCCGGGGCTACCGCCTGGCCCAGAGCCACGCGTGCACAGGCAGTATCCAGCACACTGACCGCCTTGTCCGGCAACTGGCGACCCGTGATGTAGCGATGGGACAGGCGCACTGCCTGGATCACGGCATCATCGAGAATTTCCACACCATGGTGATCACGCATGCGCCCCGCCAGGCCGCGCAGCATATCAATGGCAACCTCTTCTGTCGGCTCATCGACCTTGATGACCTGGAAGCGCCGTGCCAGCGCGGCGTCTTTTTCGAAGTACTTCTTGTATTCCGCCCAGGTCGTGGCAGCGATGGTACGCAGCTCGCCCCGAGCCAGTGCTGGCTTGAGCAGGTTGGCAGCATCGTTCTGGCCTGCCTGCCCGCCACTGCCGATCAGCGTATGCGCTTCATCAATGAACAGGATGATCGGGTGCAGGCTGCGCTTGACCTCTTCAATGACATTCTTGAGACGCTGTTCGAACTCCCCTTTCACCCCGGCACCGGCCTGCAGCAAGCCCAGGTCCAGAGTGCGCAGCTCGACGTTAGCCAGCGCATCGGGCACATTTCCGGCAACTATCTTCAGCGCCAGGGCCTCGACCACTGCTGTCTTGCCGACCCCGGCCTCTCCGGTGAGAATCGGGTTGTTCTGGCGACGACGGGTAAGAATGTCGATCATCTGACGAACTTCAGCATCCCGGCCGAGTACGGGGTCGAGGCGTTTTTCCCGGGCATTGGCCGTCAGGTCGATGGTGTACTGATCCAGGGCCGGCGTCTTGCCGCCGCGGCGCGTTGTCCCCTCCTTCCCCGCTGTGGTGGAGCTCGCCTGGCCAGCACTCTGTTGCTCGGGGCTGGCTGACAGCAGATCATTGAAGTTCAGGCGCAGGTCGTCGGCATCCAGATGCTCCAGCTCAGGAGCACTTTCCACTACAATCCGGCGCAACTCCTGATCACTCAGCAAGGCCAGCATCAGGTGCCCGCTGCGAATGCATGAAACTTCCTGCTCGATGGAAGCAATCACCCAGGCCCGCTCTATCAGGCGAGTGATATGCGGTGACAGCGCCGGAGTGCGGGTACAGCCTGTCTTGAAGGATTCCAGTGCCTGATCAAGCTGATCGGCGAGCCGATCCAGGGCCAGTTCATAATGGCGGACAATGCGCAGCACATCGTTGTCATCAGCATCGAGCAGCTTGAGCAGCAGGTGCTCGACATCGACTTCGTACTGACGTTTAGCCAGACACAGGCCAGCGGCCTCTTCCATGGCACCGCGGCTGACATCATTGAGCTTGGCAAACAGTGTCTTGAGGCTCACGTTGTGGCTCCATTAAAGGGGATTTGGAAAAGTGCATGACCGTTGCATGTACGCGCCTGACTGCCCAGCCAGCCCATGCGACCAAGCGTCACTCCATCGCTCCCGCCCAGGCGGGCCGCAGGTACTTCACGAGCTTCGAGTTCAAGTTCAATTTCAAAATCCAGCTCAGCACCGAGATAGAAGCGGATCAGTTCCACCAGTTGAGCGTAATCAGGAGAACCTGGCTGAAAACGCTGGAAATCCTCCCGGAGAAGTGGCCCTAGCGCTATTCGTACACAGGACTGGTAGTCCCACACTCGATTGCCTGCCACGGCCGACTGCCCCAACTGGGCATTGCGCGAGCCCAGGCATGTGCGCTCACGCTCGGGAATATCCAGCCAACGCCCCGAGAAAGGACGTACCTGGCAGGACACGCCAAAATAGAAGCCCAGCATCACCTGCAGGTTGTGGGTGTTGCGTGGACGTTGCCCGAGCAGACCGGCAAAGTAACCAAACAACTCCCTGGGCAGGTTCGCCTCTCCCTCACCCTTGGCATGGCGATCAGTCAGCAGTGCCGTGGAGCGCTCCGTCAGGCCCAGCAGTGCATGCAATTGACGTTCGAAGTCAGCCTCACCCTTGCGCTCGTATTCGATGAAGAAGCGGTATTTCTGCCAGGCTTGGTAGAACAGCGCTGTCATGCGATGTGAGAACAGATCAAGAAACGCATGAGCTGCATCGTCACGCAGCTGTATGTGGCGATCGATCAGCGTCTCGGTATAAGGCCGTGGCAGAACACCCGAAGGCCCGATCAGGCCCATGAAGGTGACCTGGACCTCGGTCAGTGGCTGCTCCAGGGGTGACAGACGCTTGGTACTTTCAAAGGTCAGGTCACTGATCTCACTGGCCGGAAACTCCAGCGACAGCTTGGTACGAAAGCGCAGCGGATCCTCATGGGGGCGTGACTCAGGGTCAAGCCGCCCCTGATGGCTGTAATGCAGCCTGAGCAAGCGTACGAGCTGGAAGAAGCCGAACCGGTATGGCTCAGCCCGAGCTCGATCGATCAGACCAGGGGCTGAGAGCCGGTTCTGGGCGGCCATGTCACCACATCCTTCTCACGCTGGCGGCTACGCAAGGTGAGTTGAGTAAAACTGTTGATGGAGCAGTACTGTCCGAAGAAATGGTCCAGCACCATGCCAAATAGATAGATACCGCTACCGATGAACTGCTGCTCGTCGAGCTCCAGGGTAATGCCCAGGCCACGCACGAACGCCGGGCGAGGATGCCCGATTCGGGTCATGGCTGGCTGGCTGTCAATTGACACGATGCCATTGATCTGGCGACGGGCTGCTTCCGTGTCGCGATAGTTGTACAGCGAGAGGATTTCCAGCAAGGCTTCTCGGCCACGGGATACCAGCGACAGGTGATTGAGCGACAGATGAGAAATCAAGCGCCATATCAGCCCCTTGCCCAGCGGGGGACGCACTGCGGTGGTCGGCTTGCGCAGGCAACGAATGGTCTTGACGACCTGTTCCTGAGGCAGGGTGAAATCGCCTTGCGGCTGCCCGAAGCCCAACTGCTGTGGCAGATCCCGGTTACTGCATGTCAGCTTGAGACTGAGCACATCGTTGGCGGTATCGACTCGGGTCAGCTCTCGGTCCACCAGGCGCAGTTGCAACTCGGTACCATTATCCTGGCGGCGTTCCGAAGGCACTCGCCTGGCGACCCAGTAACTCTCACCGCGCTGGGTATCCCGGCGACGTGGTTCGAAGAATGGGTGACACACTGACACCACATCGCGCTCAGCGGTTTTCTTGACCCTCTTGACGCTGTCGATGGACAGGATTTCCACCCCATAGGGATGACGAACATCGGCCACCACCGGGTATTCATGCTGGGTGTGGGTCAGCTTGATCGGCTCCGCCAATTGCTGGAACAGGTTGATCACTGGGGTACAGCCAAGACGAAAATGATTGCGCCCGAGGTTCTGAGCCAGGCGTGCCAGGCGCTCACTCTGGGTATAGTCCGCAAAATGAAAATGCAGCTGGAAGCCCGAGCCCTTGACTCTCGCCAACACTCGCTCCAATCCCCGGATATCGAAGAACATGAATTTCTCCGGGAAGATGAAGTACTCATGCAACAGGCGATAACCGAGGAAGGAACGTTCGGAATACTCGATAAGCCCTTCATCCACGCCAAACCCTACTGCCTGGATAGCATCGAGAGGCAGATTGACTTCACGGCGCTGGCTACCTTCATGGAAGCTGACACTGAGCCGTGACAGGTTATTGAAGAGCAGTTCATGCAATGGATGCATCAAGGCCCCTTCCCCATCGAGGAAGAAGCGCAGGCTATCAATACCCAGGGGGCCGACGCTCTGACCTGCCAGGCTTGCCAGGTCAAGGTCCAGACGCGCAACGCTGTCCCGGTCACGTCCATTGAAGGCCGAACGCTCCAGCAAGTTGAAACGTGCCTGTTCCACCTTGATCGGCCAGACACTCACGTCGTAGCAGGTGCGGAAGCGGCAGGCCGTGCCTCCGACCGCGCGAGAAAACAGTTCTGTATGCCGCGACACTCGGTAGCGTGAATCCAGTGTCGACCGATCACCAAGGTCAAACTGGGCAATCGACAGCGAAGGCGTGGGCCTCAGGTAATGGGGATACAACACATCAAGAAAGGACTCGACGATTTCCGGCAGGTCATCATCGAGCTTCTTGTGGACACGAGCCGACAGGAAGGCAAACGCCTCGATCAGGCGTTCGGTGTGCGGATCGGCACATCCATCCTCTTCGAGCTGGAGACGAGCAGCCACTTTCGGATACTCACGCGCGAACTCCTGGCCCAGAAAGCGCAGGTGCGAAAGTTCCTTTTCATAATACGGCAGCAGTTCGTCTAGCATCAGGTCAGATTCTGTACTTTATAACTCTGGGTTTCGGCTTGAAGCACCGCATCAAAAGCGACTTGCTGAGAGGCATCCACCAGTACCAGCAAGGCATCCACTCGAAAGCGCAACAGACGGTCCTGGTTGTCCTGATCAAGCAGCCGGACACGCACGTTGCGAAAGCGACAATCGTTGCTTTCGATGGCATGTTCGAGTTGGCGCTGAATCAGTTGACGGTCTTCACTGCTGTGCAGCCCCCGACCAAGAAAGTCAGGCAAACCGAACTCCAGCAACGAACCATGCAGCAGTGGATATCCCGACAATCGGGATGCCAGGAGCTCTCGACGAGTGTTGACCAAGGATTCCAGATCACTCACGATCGAGGCCTTGTACTCCTCGAGTGAGCACCATTGCCTTTCCACGGCTTCCACACTGCGATGCGGTTCGTCATCAAGTAGACGATCCCAGAGTGTGGGCACGAACATCCTTGTGCCTTTGACTTGCACGGCGGCTTACCTCATCAACCATGACGGCCGACTTCAGGCTATCTCCCTCGGTCGGCACAGACCCTCAACAACTTCAGCTCTCGACGATGCCCCTACTCAACGGCATCAACCGCGATCAATTGCGAGTTGACTGGGGAAGCTCTGCTACCAGGCGCAGAGACGCTGTCAACTCATCAAGCTGATAGTGAGGACGCAAGAAAGTCACCGCCTTGTACACACCTGGCTTGCCCGGCACCTCGGCCACTTCCACACGCGCTTCACGCAGCGGGAACTGGGCCTTGGCCTCCTGGCTAGCGTTATCATCAAGTAGTACATACTGGGATAACCAGTCATTGAGATAGCGCTCGACACTGGTGCGCGAGGCAAAGCTGCCCACCTTGTCACGCATGATGGCCTTCATGTAATGGGCAATACGTGAAGTGGCGAATATGTACTGCAGCTGTGCCGACAGACGCGCATTGGCATTGGCCACATCCGTGTTGTAATGCTTCTGCTTCTGGGAAGACTGCACGCCGAAGAAGGCGGCATAATCGGTACCCTTGCAATGCACCAACGGAATGAAGCCAAGATCGGCCAGTTCTTTCTCCCGGCGATCGGTGATGGCGATCTCTGTCGGACACTTGAGCGCCACTTCTCCATCATCGGTCTGGAAAGTGTGAGTCGGCAGATCCTCGACCAGGCCGCCGCCTTCGACACCACGAATCGCCACACACCAGCCATAGTTGGAGAAAGCGTCCGTCACCCGTGCACCCAGAGCATATGCGGCATTCATCCACAGATACTTGTTGTGCTCACGGCCATCGACATTCTCGACAAAGTTGAATTCTTCAACCGGATCAGTGTCTGGGCCGTACGGCAGACGCCCAAGCACATGGGGCAGGGTCAGGCCTACGTAGCGAGCATCTTCCGAATTGCGGAAGGATTTCCACTTGGCGTATTCAACCGTATCGAAGATCTTGGAGAGGTCTCGTGGCCCACTCATTTCAGTGAAGGAGTCCCAGCCGAACAGTTCGGGGGAAGACGCCGAGATGAACGGAGCATGGGCAGCAGCTGCCACGTGAGATATCTGCTCGAGCAGGTAGATATCTTCGGGGCTACGAGAAAACTCATAATCACCGATCAGCATACCGAAGGGGGCACCACCGAAAGTGCCATACTCTTCTTCGTACACTTTCTTGAACAGCGCACTTTGATCAAATTCCGGAGCTGACTTCATATCGCGAACCAGATCTTTCTTGGTCGCATTGAGCACCTGAATCTTCATGTTGGTGCCCGTTTCACTTTGGTCAACCAGATACTTGAGACCACGCCAGGATGATTCGAGCTGCTGGAACTCGTTGGCATGCATGATCTCGTTCATCTGCTCCGAGAGCATGGCGTCGATTTCCGCGATGCGGGCATCAAGCACGGCAATCAGGTCTTTGCTGGGAAGAACTTCTCCCTCCAGCACCTGAGCCACCAATTCCTCAATCAGGTCACGAGCGCGGTTACGCTCAGTCTCCGAGCGAGCCACTCGGCTTTCGGAAATGATGCTGTCAAGCAGCGACGACTGTGGCGCATAAACCGTTTCCTGAACGTCCTGAGCCGCCGCTGCCTGGGTTTCGGTATTCTTCTCTGACATGTCGTGACTCCGCCGTTACTTGTCGTCGTCTGAGCGTACCGCTTGTTCGCGACCAAACTCTTCGCCCAGGGCCTTGAGTTTCTCGCTGTTTTGCAGCACGTCCATCAGCAGTTCTTCCAGCTTGTCGTTGCCGCCCATCTTGTTGCGCAGGTCGGCCAGCTTGTTACGCACTTCCAACAGCTTGCGCAGCGGTTCGACCTGTTTAACCACGTTTTGTGGTTCAAAGTCTTCCAGTGCATTGAAGTTCAGTTCTACCGGCAATTGAGAACCATCTTTCGACAGCGTATTGTCGACCCGATAAGCCAAGCGGGGCTTGAACCCCTTCAACACGCTGTTGAAATTGTCACGGTCGATGGCAACAAACTTGCGATCCTTGAGCTTGGGAGGCGGGCTCAGTGGATTACCGGTGTAATCCCCCACCACGCCAGCCACGAAGGGAAGCTCCTTCTGCTCCTGGCTATCGCCAATCTCCACATCGTAGGTAATGTGAACACGCGGTGCGCGAATTCGTCCCAGCTTGTGTTGTGTGCTATCCCTTTCCGCCATGGCGTCGATATCCTCATGCGTTGATATGATTCGTTCGCTTCAGTGCCGACGACCTCAAATCGCGGCGATGGCCTTCATCAGGCGTTCCTTGACGGCGTCTTCCATTTCGGCGACGTCCGCCTCGTCAATCAGCTCTTCAAAAGTGTTGTTACCGGCAATCTCAGTGCTTCGCAGGATCAGGCCTTCATCCGGAAGATGTGATGTCACCGGAGAACCAATGACACAGAATGGCATGTCACCGAAATCCGTCAGCTTCTCGAAACTGACGGGAAAACGCAGCCCCAGCAGCAAACGACCCAGACCTGGTGCACGATTGATGCAATAAAAGAGCATCAGGTAATGCACGACAAAGCGGAACAGTTCGGCGGTGCTGCGATTAGGGTCTTTGATGATCTGGCGAAACTGTTGTAGCTCGAAGCCCTTGAAACCGACGATCCAGCGCACCGGACTGGTGACGCGCAGAGGCTTGTTACGTCCCGCCAGGGACACGTCGTATTCGTAGGGATACAGTTGGGGGGTAGAACTGAGGATTTCCAAAGGAACATCCAGTTCCTGGATCAGTCGAAATGGAGCTGCCCCTGCAGTGTTTTCAAACAGGGACTTGAATTCCTTGAAAGCATGCTGGGCTTCTCTGCCACTGCCTCGTGGCGCACCTTGAAGATACTCGCCAAAGATCGTCTGGGGGCGAATCAGTAACCCCAGCGTATCGAGGTAATCCGTTGCCTGTTCATGCAGGAGATCACCGACGACTCGCGTCTGTTTGCGGGCCTTGATGAACGACTCTATGTCAAACGTTCGTTCCATTTCCAGATTCCCTCCTGCCGCCCTTGTTTATTTATCTATTGATGAGACTAGTTGACGAAACTAGTACAAGGGTTCAGCTCGCTTGAGTTCATAGGTCTTGATATCGGATCCGCCATTGGAATCTTGAACGGTGTCGACCCAGCTCAACCGTTGACCATCATCATCCAGGCGCAAGATGAATGGCTGCAATTTACCGTCGAAACGATAAAAGCGTTGCTCACCCGATACAGCTTGTTCCCAACTCCCCCAGAGCGTTGAGGTAAAATCCCCACCAATCGCATCGACGTGAGTCTGCTGCAGAACATAGTTCATCGGATGACCATCATCAGGGTCGCGATGCAATGTCAGGTCGGCACGAATCTCGCGACAGTCATCGCAAGGCAACGTGCCTACATAACGAGTCACGGGCTCCGAGCGCTGCCCCCCGCCCTGTTCATCTGTAGAAGCACAGCCCCCCAGCGCGGCAAGGGCAACCCCCAGCAGCAGCGATGAAGCAGCGATGGTTCTGCCGTGAACAGCACTGTCGGAAACAAGCAATGAACGCGTCGCTACCCTGCGTAGCGTTTGATTAATGTTAGACATAAGAGATCTGCCAGTCACAGACACTATCTATACAAGCCCTAAAAACAAGCCCCATAGACATCATCCACAACCAAGACAGCAACACTCCATCATGGTCCATTAATTATTCAAAGAAGTGCTTCAATGCGCTTCTTCTCTTCCTTCTCGTTCGGTCAGCTCAATGCATCTATCTTGGCGCAACTTGTTACATAGTGCACTTGTCATGCACATGACGACATGTGTAATCCCTTCATGCAACCGTGCCAGGATATACAGAACTGCCGAACCGTCCCCTTGCGGTGCACAATACCAGATGCCCATGTTCTCCGACAGCTTACCTACGAGTGGACATGTGTAAGCGATATATTATTTGTTTGTAAGAGATATCTCACACATGGTTCTTTTCTTCTTTTGAATCAGTAATTTCTGAAATTTTATGTGCATAACCGTGCTTTTGCGTAAAGGAAGGTCTCATGAAGATACATTGGCAATGTTGCAATTTGTGCAACGCCTCATGCAACCATGCATCCTTCCATTTTGAAGCAAGGACAGATAGCCAGCCCGAAAGGCGCCTTCCACACGCCTGCCGTTAGTGAAATGCCGCCCTCATGTTGGTTATACTCTATGAAGTCGCAACCGCGCCGTTTAGCCGGATGCTTGGCGCTGGCAAGTGCATCTCGTCCTACTGCTGCCCCTGCAGGCAGTAACAATGTTTAACCGATAACTCCAGGGCCCGTCGCCCATATAATCAAGGAAGCTGCAAATGATTTTCCGACTGCGCCGACTCCTTTGCTCCATGCTGATTGTTACCTTGGCCTTTGGCGCCATGCCGGTGATGGCCTCCGCATCCCCTACACCACTAGCATCCACCGCCGATGTATTGTCTGCACAGAGCCAAAATGATGCGCGTGACCGTATCACCCAGGTACTTGCCCGCGAAGACGTCCAACGCCAGCTCGTCGCCCAGGGCGTCGATCCATCCGAAGTGGAAAAACGCGTGGCAGCTCTATCCGACAGTGAGGCTCAGCAGATGGCAGACCAGCTTGACAACATGCCGGCAGGTGCCAGTGTTGTCGGCGTACTGTTCGCCGTCTTCGTCATCCTGCTGGTGACTGATATTCTCGGGCTGACTGACGTCTTCCCCTTCGTCCGTTGATGATATCCAGCGAGCACCGCATGCCGCGCTTATCACACCCTCTCTATAGCGCCCGCCTCGCGGGCGCTATAGCATTGGCAGTCTTGTTCCTGCTGACAGGTTGTGCCAGCAGCCCAAAGCTTGATCCCGGGCTCGGCACCAGAATCCAGCCCAAGGTATTGCTCGAAGATGTCCCCTTCCACCCGCAGCGGGACTATCAATGCGGCCCAGCAACCCTCGCTATGTTGCTTAACGACAGCAACGTGGATGTCAGTGTCGACACCCTGATTCCTGAAGTCTACGTTCCTGGCCGCAAGGGCAGCCTGCAGCCAGAAATGCTGGCTGCGACTCGACGCCACGGACGCATCCCCTTTGTGCTACCGGCACGGCTTGATGCCGTACTGGGCGAAGTCGATGCAGGCCACCCTGTCGCCGTACTGCAAAATCTGTCACTACCCGCCTTTCCTTTGTGGCACTTTGCTGTCGTCAATGGCTACGACCTGAGCAATGAAGAACTGTCGATGCGCACAGGTGTTACTCGCCAGGATCACATAGCGTTCAGCCGCTTCGATGCCACCTGGGCGCGCAGCAAGCGCTGGGCCTTCGTTGCTCTTGCTCCCGGCGAGCTTCCGGTCGATATCGAAGCCCAGAATGCCCTGCAGGCCATTTCCGACTTTGAAAGCTCCCAAGGAGCTGCCAGCGCACTCCCGGCCTGGCGAGCCTTCACGGAACGCTTCCCGAACAATGCCATGGGCGCTTTCGCGCAGGGCAACGCCTACCATGCAACGGATGACACCGAGCACGCTATCGATGCCTGGCAGCTGGCAACCTTGCTTGATCCAATGCTGGCCCCCGCCTGGCTCAATCTCGGCCTGACCCAGGCCGACCTGGGCCAGCAAAGCGCTGCACGCACCGCACTGCGCCAGGCCGCAACCATCAGTGGACCATGGCAGGAAACTGCTCAACGTGCGCTGACTGAGCTCGACGCTGGCGGATTAGATGATCGCAGCACACCACAACACAACAAGACACCGGGACTTAAGGAGAAGCCCCTATGAGCTATGACATCGTCGTCAAGCGTATCTATCAGCCCATCGACGAGTCTGACGGTGCCCGCATCCTGGTCGACCGTCTCTGGCCACGCGGACGAGCACGCGAGGCCCTAGCGCTGACCGACTGGTATCGAGACGCATCTCCCAGCAACGCCTTGCGCCGCCGTTATCACGACGAAGCGATAAACCGTGCGGTATTTGAAATTCGCTATCGCGGAGAGTTGCGCGACAACCCCGAGAACCTGGTGCCACTGATGCGCCTGGTTAGACGCGGACGCCTGACCCTGTTGACAGCCACCCGCGACGTGGAAGAGTCTTACCTGCCTCTTTTACGTGACGCCATCCTCGAGGCCCTGCACAAGGAAGACCAGGCAGATGTCCTGCCGTCTTCACCGCCCTGCTACGGCAACGAGAAGCACTTCGGCGGAAAACATCTCGATGACGATCAATCTCTTGGTCAATCCTCTACCGATGAGAATCTCTCGGATGACACCCCATCATCCTGACCAGCCATAGCCCTGCTCCGGGGTGATACCCCTGAACGATGATCAAGACGCAAGACGGCGCCCCAATGGGCGCCGTCTTGCGTCTGCATGTCGATCCATCATGGAGCGGCAATGCATAGGCAGGAGCACTCAGAACACTCGATTCAGGCCATTTTGCGCGGCAACCCGATAGGCCTCCGCCATGGTCGGATAGTTGAACGTTGTATTGACGAAGTACTCCAGCGTATTCGCCGCCCCCTCCTGCTGCATGATGGCCTGGCCGATATGCACGATTTCTGAAGCTTGGTCACCAAAGCAATGAATGCCATATATCTCCAGCGTGCTCTGATCGAACAGGATCTTGAGCATCCCCACCGTATCGCCAGTGATCTGTGCTCGAGCGGTGTCCTTGAAGAACGCGTGGCCGACTTCATAGGGCACCTTGGCTTCTGTCAGCTCACGCTCGGTGCGACCGAAGGAGCTGATCTCCGGAATGGTGTAGATTCCGGTCGGTACCTCAGTGATGTAACGGAACTTCTTGTCCAGCAGCGTATTGCAGGCATTCAGCCCTTGGTCGTAAGCCGCGCTGGCAAGACTAGGCCAACCAATGACATCGCCAGCCGCATAGATATGCGGAATGGCCGTGCGATAGTGCTCATCAACTTGCAACTGCCCGCGCCCATTGGCGGTCAAGCCAATATTCTCGAGCCCTAGCTCATCCGTATTGCCGGTACGTCCGTTGGCCCACAGGAAGGCATCGGCTCGCAGGCGCTTGCCCGATTTGAGATAGACCGTGACACCCTCATCATCGCCTTCGACTCGCTCATAATCTTCGTTATGACGAATCAACACACCATGCTTGCGCAGATGATAGGACAAGGCGTCACTGATTTCGTCATCAAGGAAGGACAGCAGGCTATCGCGGTTGTTGATCAGGTCGACCTTGAGGCTCAGCCCGGAGAAGATCGAGGCATACTCGCACCCGATCACACCAGCCCCGAAAATGATCAGGGTCCGTGGAGTGTGGCCCATGCCCAGAATACTGTCGGAACAATAGATTCGCGGATGACGAAAATCGATATCGGCAGGCCGGTACGGACGAGATCCCGTGGCAATGATGATCTCTTTCGCAACCAGCTCCTCGTTTTTCTCGCTGCTCCCCCTCACTACCAGAGTGTTCTCATCCTTGAAATGCGCCACCCCATGGTAAAGGTCGATGCGATTACGCGCATAAAAGTTGGTACGCATTGCCACCTGCCGATCGATCGTAGGCCGGGAACGCTCACGCACCTTGGGAAAGGAAAACCAGCGTGGCTCACCGATGTCACGGAACATGGTGTTCGTATTGAATGACATGATCTGGCGAACCTGATGGCGCAATGCCTTGGAAGGTATCGTGCCCCAATGCGTGCAATTGCCGCCAACACGGGCCTGCTTTTCGATGATGGCCACGCGCTTGCCATTCTTGGCGGCATTGATCGCCGCACTTTCACCGGCAGGACCAGTACCAATAACCACGACATCGTACTTGTGCACCGAGCTGTGGACTACCATCGTTTCTCCCTTATTCCTGTCTTTCCCGGTCCCCAGAACCGAGCACGGCGCCCCTCGGGGCGCCGTCATCATTCATTCGATTCAATCAACTGCCGCGCGATCAACGACGAGTAGCGTCGTAGCCCAGATCAAGACCACGATTTTCATCGGCACGTCGGCGCGTACTGACGGCACGCTTGCGAGACTCTTCCTCGCAAACCTCATCCTTGCCACCACAGATCTCGCACCCATCCTTGAGCCCCAGAGCATTGAGGCCGCCACAGGAGCCGGCAATGGGCTTGCGCCCCATGATGACACCAATGGCCATGGCAGCGGTAATCAGCAACATGGCAGCAAGAACAACGAAAAAGATGGTCATGACAGACTCCTTGCTATAAATCACAGGCAACACGCAATGAATCCAGGCAACAGGAATCAACATCAACCGCTGCCTATGGGGTTAGTTGCCGGAACCGAGGGAACCTTACCTCAAATAGACATTGCCCCAGATATCGGACGACTCATGACGGTGGCAGGTTCCATCGTTTCTGGTCCCATTATGCCAGATTTCGGTCCTCGGTGCTGCGCTTTTATAGCCTACGAAACGTTATCACGCATAAAACAAAACCGGCCCAGAAGGGCCGGTTTTGTTGATGACACTGATGAATCAGCCACCAAAGTCGTCGAGCAGGATATTCTCTGGCTCAACGCCAAGGTCCAGCAGCATCTTGATCACGGAAGCGTTCATCATGGGCGGTCCGCACATGTAGAACTCGCAATCTTCAGGAGCCGGATGGTCCTTGAGATAGTTCTCGTAGAGCACATTGTGAATAAAGCCCGTCGGGCCTTCCCAATTGTCCTCGGGCAGAGGATCAGACAGTGCCAGGTGCCATTCGAAGTTCGAATGCTCCTTGGCCAACTGGTCATATTCCTCGTTGTAAAACGTTTCACGCCAGGAACGAGCACCGTACCAGAAGGACATCTTGCGCGTGCTGTTCAGGCGCTTGAGCTGGTCGAAGATATGGCTGCGCATCGGCGCCATGCCGGCACCACCACCAATGAAGACCATCTCGGCATCGGTTTTCTTGGCAAAGAACTCACCGAAGGGCCCCATCACAGTGACCTTGTCACCCGGCTTCAGACTGAAGACATAGGTAGACATCAAGCCAGGCGGATGACTGGAGTTGGGCGGAGGCGTGGCAATCCGGATATTGAACTTGAGAATACCCTTCTCTTCCGGATAGTTGGCCATCGAGTATGCACGGATGACTTCTTCGGTGTTCTTGTGAGAGATATTGAACAGACCGAACTTGTCCCAGTCTCCACGGTACTCGTCCTCGACATCGAAGTCGGAGAACTTGATGTCATAAGGCGGCGCAATCAGCTGAACATAACCGCCAGCGCGGAACGCCACTTCCTCTCCCTCAGGCAACTTGAGGTTGAGTTCCTTGATGAAGGTGGCAACGTTAGGGTTCTTGATGACCTCACATTCCCACTTCTTGACACCAAACACCTCTTCCGGCACCTGAATCTTCATGTCCTGCTTGACAGGCACCTGGCACGACAGGCGCCAGCCGCTTTTCTTTTCACGCAGGGTGAAATGAGATTCTTCGGTGGGCAGGATGGAACCACCACCCTCTTCCACACGACAACGGCACTGAGCGCAAGAGCCGCCGCCGCCACAGGCGGAAGACAGGAAGATGCCGTTGGCTGCAAGAGTGTTGAGCAGCTTGCCGCCTGCCTGGGTGGTAATGGTGTTGGCAGGGTCTCCATTGACCTCAATGGACACATCGCCGGTGCTGACCAGCTTGCTTCGGGCTGCCAGGATCACCGCCGTCAGACTGATGACGATGACGGTGAACATGACCACGCCGAGCACGATGACTGTTGTATCAACCATGTCGGTTTCCTATTGCTATTTGCTAGCGTTTCCTGGTATCCGGCGGCGAACCGCCGGATCGCGCTCAGAGCTGGATGCCAGAGAAGGACATGAAGCCCAGGGACATCAGACCCACAGTGATGAAGGTGATGCCCAGTCCCTGCAGAGACGCTGGCACATCGCTGTACTTCAACTTCTCGCGAATACCTGCCAGAGCTGTGATGGCCAGTGCCCAGCCGAAACCAGCACCAAAGCCATAGACCACGGACTCGCCGAAGTTATAGTCACGCTCGACCATGAACAGGGTGCCACCCAGGATGGCGCAGTTCACGGTGATCAGCGGCAGGAACACACCAAGAGCGTTGTACAGAGACGGTACAAACTTATCGAGGAACATCTCGAGAATCTGCACCAGCGCTGCAATAACGCCGATATAGGACAACAGCCCAAGGAACGTCAGATCGATGTTCTCTGCACCGGGAATGCCTGTCCAGGACAGTGCGCCTTCCGCCAGCAGATACTTCAGGATCAGGTTGTTCACCGGCACGGTGACGGTTAGAACCACCACCACGGCAATACCCAGGCCGATGGCCGAGGATACCTTCTTGGATACCGCCATGAAGGTACACATGCCGAGGAAGAAGGCCAAGGCCATGTTCTCGACGAACACGGAGGCAACGAACAGGCTCAGGTAATGTTCCATGTTACACGGCCTCCTTCGGCTCAGTGTTGTGCTTCATCACGAACTCGTTGCTCTCGACCTGTTCCGGGTGGATGCTACGCAGCACCCAGATGATCAGGCCAATGATGAAGAACGCGGACGGCGGCAACAGCAGCAAGCCGTTGGGCACATACCAGCCACCGTTCTGAACGGTTTCCAGAATGGTCACACCAAACAGGCTGCCAGAACCGAACAGTTCACGGATGAAGCCTACGGTCATCAGGATGAAGCCATAGCCAAGACCGTTGCCGATACCATCGAGGAATGACAGGCCTGGTGTATTGGTCATGGCGAAGCCTTCTGCACGCCCCATCACGATACAGTTGGTGATGATCAGACCAACGAACACCGACAACTGCTTGGACATGTCATAGGCATAGGCCTTGAGGACCTGGTCTACCACGATGACCAGAGAGGCAATGATGGTCATCTGAACGATGATTCGGATCGATGAAGGAATATGATTCCGAATCAACGACACGAACATGCTGGAGAAAGCCGTCACTGACATCACGGCCAGGGTCATGACCAATGATACGCTCAGGCTGGAAGTCACCGCCAATGCCGAGCAGATACCGAGAATCTGCAGAGCAATGGGGTTGTTCCTGAAGAGAGGCGTCAGCAGGACGCCCTTGGGAGTCGGTTCAGCCATCATCAAGCTCCTTCGGTCTCGTCGGTGGTGACGGCAGCGGCCTGAGACTCATCCGCAGCGCTAGCGCCGCCAGAACGGAAGCGCTCCAGATATGGGCCAAAGCCTTCCGCGCCCATCCAGAACTGCACCAGGTGAGTCACACCACGACTGGTAAGAGAGGCACCAGACAGTGCATCGACTTGGTTGGGGTTGCTCGCCCCACCCTTGACCAGCTCGATGGCTGGCGCATCACCATCATCGGCAGCGTAGATTTCCTTACCATCCCACTTGGCTTTCCAGCGGGGGTTATCCACCTCACCGCCCAGGCCAGGAGTTTCGGAATGGGAGAAGAAAGTGATACCCGTAATGGTGTTACCATCGCCCTGCACAGACAGGTAGCCCTGCATCAATCCCCACAGGCCTTGACCACGGATCGGCAAGATAATCTTCTCGGGGTTCTCAGTGTCTCCCACAAGGTAGACAGTAGAGAATTTCTCTTCACGACCGATGCCAGCAATATCTTGCTCAGCCGTCAGCTTACGAGACTGCTCCGGGTCCTTGGCAGCAGTCAAGCCATCATAGCTGGTCGCATCCACGGCATCGGTATATTCACCAGAGGCCAGCTCCACCGCCTTGGGCGTCACCGCCTTGGCAAACTCTTGCCCCACATCCATACCCGGCTCAAGCAGGTCAGCAACGGCCAGAATGTTGGTCTTGCGGTCGAGTTCCTGATTTTCAGCCTGCTTGGAACGCAATGCCACGGCTGCCGTCGATACGATGATCGAGCAGACGAGACAGAGCGAGAAAGCAACTGTCAGGACTTTCCCGATAGAGTTATTGTCTTTAGCCATCACTCAGTCTCCTCGGCCAGGACAGCAGTACGCTTGGCACGACGCTTGATGTTGGCCTGCACAAAGAAGTGATCGATGAGCGGCGCAAACAGGTTGGCGAACAGAATCGCCAGCATGATGCCCTCAGGGAAAGCCGGGTTGACCACACGGATCAGCACCGTCATCACACCGATCAGCGCGCCAAAGATATAGCGGCCCGGATTGGTCATTGAAGCCGATACCGGGTCAGTGGCCATAAAGATCATGCCGAAGGCAAAGCCACCCACCACCAGATGCCAGTACCAGGGCATGGCAAACATCAGGTTGGAGTCAGAACCGACCAGGTTGAGGATGGAACTCATCGCCACCATGCCGAGGAACACACCCAACACGATACGCCAGCTGGCAATGCCCATCGCCAGCAGCACGACACCGCCGATCAGAATGGCCAGGGTCGAAGTTTCACCCACGGAACCCGGAATGAAGCCGAGGAAGGCATCCCACCAGCTGAACTGATCCTGCAGCGCAGCCATACCACTCTGGTAGACGGCGGACAACGGAGTTGCACCGGTGAATCCATCGGCAGGAACCCAGACCGCATCACCGGAGATCTGTGCCGGATATGCAAAGTAGAGGAAGGCTCGACCGGTCAGCGCCGGGTTAAGGAAGTTCTTGCCGGTACCACCGAAGATTTCCTTGCCGATCACTACACCGAAGGTGATACCCAGGGCGACTTGCCACAACGGAATGGTTGCCGGCAGGATCAAGGCAAACAGCACGGAAGTAACAAAGAAGCCTTCGTTGACCTCATGACCACGCTTGATGGCGAACAGGACTTCCCAGAAACCACCGACCACGAAGGTCACAAGGTAGATCGGCAGGAAGTATGTTGCGCCAAGCACGAAGTTGGACCACAGGCTACCAGCATCATGCCCACCAGCCAGAGTCAGCAGGACCATTTCACGCCAGCCAGCCATGGACTCATAGCCCGCGGCGATGGCTTCGTTGGCCTGCCAGCCGGTGTTCCACATACCAAAGAACATGGCCGGGAAGGTGCAGAGCCATACGGTGATCATGATGCGCTTGAGGTCGACACCATCACGCACATGAGAAGCCGTCTTGGCCACGCTTGCCGGAGAATAGAAGATGGTGTCCACCGCTTCATAGAGCGGATAGAACTTCTCGTATTTGCCGCCCTTATGGAAATGCGGCTCGAGATTGTCGAGTGTCTGCCGAATACCCATCATCATACCTCTTTCTCGATCATGGTGAGGTTGTCGCGGAGGATGGGACCGTACTCGTACTTGCCAGGGCACACATAGGTGCACAACGCCAGGTCTTCTTCATCCAGTTCGAGACAGCCGAGCTGCATGGCGGTCTCGATGTCGCCAACGATCAGGGAGCGCAGAAGCTGCGTGGGCAGGATATCCAGCGGCATCACCTTCTCGTAGGAACCCACCGGCACCATGGCTCGCTCAGAACCATTGGTGGACGTCGTCGGAGCATAGTCACTACCAAGCCCCTTGAGGCTGGACAGATAGATACCCAGCACGGAGTGACGCTTTGACCCCGGCGACAGCCAGCCCATGAAATCACGTTTGAGACCTTCTTCCAGCAAGCTCAATTGCTGGCAGAAGCGTCCCAGATAGCACAGTTTGCCTTCGGCGGTAAAACCGGAGAAGACACTGCCGTTGATCACACGGGTATCGTCAGGAGACACGACTTCACCAGCCAGCAGCTCATCCGTGCTGGCACCCAAGCGGGTACGCAGCAGGCGCGGCTTCTCGGCACGAGGGCCTCCGATGGCCACGACACGGCTGACATCCAGTTTACCTTCTGCAAACAGCTTGCCGAAAGCGATAACGTCCTGATAACCGATATGCCATACACGACGCTGGATGGATGCCGGCGACAGGAAGTGGATATGGGTTCCCACCAGGCCTGCAGGATGGCGGCCGCCGAAGGTCTCGTGCTGAACACCGCTGATACCAGTACCGGGCACCTTGGCATCAGGGGCTGTGCACAGGAACACCTTGCCTTCGGTCAGGCGAGTCAGCACCTTGAGACCATCCTCGAAGGCTTCCTGCTGCTCATTGATGATCACACTCGGATCAGCAGACAGCGGATGCGTATCGATTGCGGTAACAAAGATGTCATACGGCACTGCGTCGAGCTCAGGAGTGCGGGAGAAAGGACGCACGCGCAACGCTGTCCATAGACCAGACTCGACCAACTGATCGACCACGACCTGGCGATCCAGCTTGTCCAGACCGTCACGGCCATGAGCAGTGAACGATTCGGCGTCCTCGTTCTCGTCGACCTTGATGACAACCGACAAAAGCCTTCGCTTCTCGCCGCGATTGACCGCGACTACTTCACCCGCCGCAGGCGACGTGAAGCGAACACCTTCGATCTTCTTGTCAGTGAACAGTAGCTGGCCCAGTTTGACCTTGTCCCCTTCCTTGACCGCCATGGTCGGCTTCATGCCGATGTAATCGGTACCCAGGAGTGCCACGTGGCGCACCGGCCGCGCATCGTCAATGCGCTGCTCTGGTGCTCCCGTGATGGGGAGATCCAGGCCTTTTTTGACTTCGATCATAGTCTCGCCCAGTTGATGGATCGGTAGATAATTTGGACGGGGGAACGCCTGGAAATGAGAGCCGTTCTTTTTTTATAATGAGTCGCATTACCAGTTGCGCCGAGAGAGCACGAACCCCCCCGAAAAATCCCCAGCATTATAAAGACAAGGCGATGGAATGACTACAGGATCGAACGTAGCAGATCCATCTAACAACGACAGAACGGGTTCAAAAAGGCATAAAAAACCCCTTGTAGATCAATGGCTACAAGGGGTATCAGCATTTCCCGATAAACGCTCCCTTTACTCCCAACATGAAGCAGGAAAGCGCTTAATGCCCTTGATTAGTTGGCGCTGTGCGGCAACTTCAAGAAAGATACGTTGGAAATGTGCTGCAAGATGCGAATGACCTGACAGCTATAGCCAAACTCGTTGTCATACCAGACATACAGTACGACATGCTTGCCCTGGGCAATGGTCGCTTGAGCATCGACGATACCCGCATGGCGATTGCCGACGAAATCACTGGACACCACTTCCGGAGAGTCCACGTAGTCAATCTGCTTCTGGTAGTCAGAATCGATGGACATGCGACGCAGGTAACCATTCAGGCTTTCTGTATCCACTTCCTTGTCGAGAGACAAGTTGAGAATCGCCATGGACACATTCGGAGTCGGCACCCGAATGGCATTACCGGTCAGCTTGCCACCCAGCTCGGGCAGCGCCTTGGCAACGGCCTTGGCAGCACCAGTCTCCGTCAGCACCATATTCAACGGGGCGCTCCGGCCACGACGATCACCCTTGTGATAGTTGTCGATCAGGTTCTGGTCGTTGGTATAGGAGTGTACGGTCTCGACATGACCATGCTCGATACCGTATTCGTCGTTGAGCACCTTGAGCACAGGCACGATGGCATTGGTGGTACAGGAAGCCGCAGAGATGATGCGGTCATCATTGCTGATATCACCGTGGTTGATACCAAAGACGATATTCTTGACATCTCCCTTGCCTGGCGCAGTCAGCAGAGCCTTGGATACCCCTTTGCACTCGAGGTGTTGGCTGAGCCCTTTTTCGTCGCGCCAGATACCTGTGTTATCCACCACCACAGCGTTATTGATGCCATAGGCGGTATAGTCGATCTCGCTGGGCGAATCGGCATAGATGACCTGAATGACATTGCCGTTGGCGATCAGGCTGCGAGACTCGGCATCCACGCTGATGGTGCCATCGAAAGGACCATGAACACTGTCACGACGCAACAGGCTGGCACGCTTTTCGAGATCCTTGGCGATATCGCCGCGACCACGCACCACGATGGCTCGCAGACGCAGCAGGTTACCGCCCCCAGCCTTCTCGATCAGCACACGGGCCAGAATTCGACCAATGCGACCGAAGCCATACAGGACGACATCCTTGGGCTCGCCAGTGGCCTGGGGATCATGGCCGTCGACGATCTCGGCAAGTTGCTCGCGCATGAAGGCAACGGCATCGCCGCCCCCTTGCTTCTTGAATGCCACGCCCAGCTTACCCACGTCGACATGGGCCGGCCCCAGGTTCAGCTCAGTCATGGCCTGCACCAGGGGGAAGGTATCCGTCACGGACAGCTCAGTGCCCTCGACCTTCCGAACAAAACGGTGATCCTTCAGGATACGGATGACGCTGCGGTTGAACAGCGAGCGACCAAACATGGTGGTAACCACATTGTTATGGCGGTACAGGCTACCGATCAGTGGAATCATCTGCTCCACAATAGCCTGGTTATCGTGCCATTCCTGGAAGACTGCGTCGGATTGCTGGCTCACGGGATACCTCAATGTGGGGAATGGAAAACGCCTGTATTATCTGGCCCATACCTCACACTCGCAATCGCTGGATGGTCGCACAAGATGTAGGGATATTACAGAAATCACAGTTTGACTACAGGACGCAAATAGGGCTGGTATGATGCAACCCTCTTCACCCAGACAGCGATACGACGTCAACATGCCGACTTTTTCGCCGCTCGAACCTCCACACCCCAAGGGCACTCGCGACACCCTCTACTGGCTGGAGCCCCCGGGATCTGCCACAGCCCTGGCCCTGTCACGCCTGGCCAACGATGCCCCGCTGCTGGTTGTTACCGCCGATACCGCCGAGGCCCTGCGGCTGGAAAATGAGCTTGCCTTCTTCTCCACGGTACCCGTCCTGCCTTTCCCTGACTGGGAAACGCTGCCTTACGATAGTTTTTCGCCCCATCAGGATATTGTATCGGCGCGCCTGCGCACGCTACGCACCCTGCAGGATGGCGTGCATGGCATCGTGCTGGTGCCGATCAATACCCTGATGCAGCGACTTTCTCCCGTTGACTACATCGCGGGACGCGTGCTGACCTTGGAAGTGGGCGCCACGCTGGACCGGGAAGCCTTCCGGGACAAACTGTCTCGAGCGGGATATCGCGCAGTGGAAACGGTTTACGAGCCCGGAGAATATGCCCTGCGAGGCGCACTGATCGACCTCTTCCCCATGGGCAATGACTCGCCACTGCGCATTGATCTGTTTGACGATGAAATCGACAGTTTGCGCAGTTTCGACCCTGACACCCAGCGTAGTGCAGACAAGGTGGAAAGTATCGAGCTGCTACCAGCCCATGAATATTCGCTGTCACGCTCTGCCATCGCCTGCTTCCGCGAAGGATTCGAGACACTCTTCGACGTGGACCCGCGCCAGTGCCCCCTGTATGTGGATGCATTGAAGGGCATCCCCGCTGCAGGCCTGGAGCAGTACCTGCCACTGTTCTTCGAGGAAACCGCCTCCCTCCTCGACCATCTGGCCGAAGGCACACGCATCGCGCTCATGCCCCGCGCCCGGGAAGCTGCCGAGCATCACTGGGCGGCTATCACCAGTCGCTACGAAAACCTCGGCGTCGACCCCACTCGACCACTGCTGCCACCTCACAGGGCCTTCATTCCCGAAGCCGAACTGTTTGGCCTGATCAAGCAACACCCTCGCATCGAGCTGACACGTGATGCCGCGCACCCGCATGCAGCAGCCTCTCTGACAGAACCACCAGCCGAGGTGGCCATCAATGCCCGGACGAAGTCACCTCTGGCTGCCCTGCAGAAATACCTGACCGACAATCCCGAACGTCGTGTTCTTTTCGTTGCCGAGTCGCGTGGTCGCCGTGAAGCGCTCGAAGAAACTCTGGCCCCAGCGACGCCCCATCTACCGCAGATAGCAAGCTTCTCTGCTTTCCTGGAGAGCGAGCATCGCCTGGCCATCGGTGAAGGCGATCTAGCATCAGGCCTGACCCTGACTACACCTGACCTGGCCGTGATCACCGAAACCGAGCTGATCGGTGACGTCGTACGCCAGACCCGTCGCCAGGGCAAGGCCACAGATGACAACGAGCTGGCCGTACGCCACCTGTCCGAACTACGGGAAGGCGCCCCCGTCGTTCACCAGCTCCACGGAATCGGTCGCTATCGAGGACTGGAAATCCTGGAAACCAGCGGGCAGGCAGCCGAATTTGTCTGCCTTGAATATGCCGAAGGCAGCAAGCTCTATGTCCCTGTGGACAGCCTGCATCTGATTTCCCGCTATTCTGGCGTTGACGAAGAGCTCGCCCCCTTGCACCGTCTCGGCTCCGAACAATGGGACAAGGCCAAGCGCAAGGCTGCCGAAAAGATCCGCGACACCGCCGCAGAGCTGCTGGATATCTATGCTCGCCGCGAAGCCAGAGAAGGCTTTGCCAACGAACCTCCTGATGATGAATATGCCCGCTTCGTTGCCAACTTCCCCTTCGAGGAAACGCCAGATCAGCGCCAGGCCATTCAGGCAGTCATCTCGGACATGACCACCCCAAAACCCATGGATCGCGTCGTGTGCGGGGACGTAGGTTTTGGCAAGACCGAGGTTGCCATGCGCGCGGCATTCCTGGCGGTACAGTCCGGGCGCCAGGTGGTGGTACTGGTTCCCACCACACTACTGGCTCGTCAGCATTACGAGAACTTCCGTGACCGCTTCGCCGATACCGCAGTGGACATCGAATTGCTGTCGCGTTTCACCGGAGGCAGCGGCCAGAACGATGTTCTTGCTCGCATCAAGGACGGCAAGACAGACATCATTATCGGCACCCACAAGGTGCTGTCGAAACAGCTGCGCTTCCCTCGCCTGGGACTGGTCATCATTGATGAGGAACATCGATTCGGCGTCTCCCAGAAAGAGCACCTCAAGGGCTTGCGCTCCGAAGTCGATGTATTGACGCTCACCGCCACCCCTATTCCCAGAACACTGAACATGGCCATGAGCGGCATACGCGATCTGTCGATCATCGCCACACCTCCTGCACGCCGCCTGTCGGTAAAAACCTTCATTCAACAGCGCGAAGAGCCCACCATCAAGGAAGCCATCCTGCGCGAAATCCTGCGTGGCGGTCAGGTCTACTTCCTGCATAACGAGGTCAAGACAATAGAGGCAGCTGCAGAAAAGCTACGTGAACTGGTCCCCGAAGCCAGGGTCGGTGTCGCCCATGGCCAATTACCAGAACGCTCCCTGGAAAGAGTGATGTCGGACTTCTACCACAAGCGCTTTAACGTGCTGGTGTGTTCCACCATCATTGAAACCGGCATCGACGTACCTAACGCCAATACCATCATTATTGAACGTGCTGACAAGTTCGGCCTGGCCCAACTCCACCAGCTGCGTGGACGAGTCGGTCGCAGCCACCACCAGGCCTATGCTTATTTGCTGGCACCCCCTCCTCGCGCCATGACCCGGGATGCCGTCAAGCGCCTTGAAGCAATCAGCCAGGCAGAAGATCTCGGCGCAGGCTTCACGCTCGCCAGTCACGACATGGAAATCAGAGGGGCTGGAGAACTGTTGGGCGACGAGCAAAGCGGTCAGATGGAAGCCATTGGCTACAGCCTTTATATGCAGATGCTCGACCGTGCAGTGCAGGCAATCCGTGAAGGTCGAACTCCCAATATCGAGGACCCTCTGGACAATGGGGTGGAAATCAACCTCAACCTGCCCGCACTGATCCCTGATGATTACCTCCATGATGTGCAGCAACGCCTGGTCATGTACAAGCGCATTGCCAACACGACCAATGATGCTGAATTAAAGGAACTGCGGGTGGAAATGATCGATCGTTTTGGTCTCCTGCCAGGCCCGGTCAAGACATTGCTGCGCCAGACACGACTGCGTCATCGTGCTGAACGCTTGGGCATCAGCCGCCTGGAAGCCGGAGAGGAGCGTGGCCGCATCCTGTTCAGTCACAGGACCAATGTGGACCCATTGACCCTGGTGGAACTGATTCAGAAGTCCCCTCAGGTCTATCGCCTGGATGGTGCAGATATACTTCGTTTCACCACTCCCATGAACAATGAAGAGGCTCGCTTCCAGGCTATCGAGCAATTGCTCGATGCTCTGAACCGAAAGGCAGAGGCCGCCTGACAGCAGGGCTGATAAGCACGACTCGAGCCATTTCACCTGGCTCGGGAAGCGGTTGGCGCGTATGTCCCTGGCCAGGGACTAGCGCCGCCGCGAAAGAGACGTCAAACTATGCTTATGCCATCCCGCTTTTCGTACCATCGAAGCAGGGAGCTTGCTGTTTCCCCAATGTCGAGACTGATAGCAATGAAACTCAACTCTTTCCGACGGCCATTGGCCATGATGGCCATGATTCTGGGCATGACCGCAGCCCTGGCCACTCCATTTGCGGCGGCCGATGATCTACGCCGCGGCTACTACCACCTACCCGAAAACGGCGATGTGGTCGGCAGTGTCTATACCGTGAAAGCCAAGGAAGAAGACACGCTGATTTCCATCGGTCATGAGCACGGTCTCGGCTATAACGCCATGGTCCGCGCCAACCCGGATGTGAGCATCTGGTACCCTGGCGAAGGCACCGAAGTCGTGATTCCAGGAGAGTTCATCCTGCCCGATGCACCGCGCAAGGGCATCGTGATCAACGTGGCGGAAATGCGTCTGTACTACTATCCGCCCAATGACCCCGGCATGGTCCAGACTTACCCCATCGCTGTGGGCCGTATGGATTGGAAGACTCCGCTAGGTGTAACCCATATCACCACCAGAGAACGCAATCCTTCCTGGGTCCCGCCGGCATCCATTCGCCGTGAGCACGCTGAAAATGGCAATCCGTTACCTGCCGTGGTCAAACCTGGCCCGGACAACCCCTTGGGAACGCGCAAGATGCGCCTGGGCATTCCCGGTTATCTGATTCACGGCACCAACAAGCCGGAAGGTGTTGGCATGCGCGTCACTCATGGCTGTGTACGCATGCTGCCAGAAGATGTCGAACATCTGTTCGACCAGGTATCGATTGGTACCCAGGTAAACATCGTCAACGAACCGGTCAAGATGGGTTGGCTCGATGGCGCTCTCTACACCCAAGCCTATCCGGTGCTGGATGAAGATGAAAAGCAAACTACTGATCTCAAGCGTGTGACTGCCGCTATCGATCAAGCGGATGCTGCAGCCAAAGATACCGACTTCCAGGTCGATTACGACATCCTGACTCAGGCCGTGGAAGACTCCAGTGGTCTGCCTGTTGCTCTGGTTCCTGGTGTTACAGAGCCCCAGCCATTGCCTGGCTCACTGTATGACCATGTCGAACTGGTCCGCGCCGATATCAAGGCCGAGGAAAAAGCCAAGGGCTAATTTACAGCCTGATGGAAAAAAGGCGCTCCTTCAGGAGCGCTTTTTTTATGTTGAACGCAATATTTGATTCAGCTAGAACGCCCATAGAGGCGTTGTAAGGCGAAGTAACACTGCCCTGCCTCTCTCCCTATAGAGACCAGAAAAAACTCTCTACAAGGCCCTACAGCCCACCTGGCCCACTCTTTCAAACCACCTTACTGCATCAGGACATCAAACCAGGGGGGATACAACTTTCCACCTCAGCATTATCCCTTTACCACAAACGATTGAGGCCCCGCCAAAAAGGCGGGGCCTCAATCTGAATCGCGTTATCGTCCCGAGGGGCGACAACAACGATCAACCAACCATGATTACTTGCGCATGGAGGTCTGGAACATGCGGTTCATCTCTTCGCGGTTCTGCTGAGACAGCTGCAGAGCTGCTTGAGCGTCGCGCTGAGCTTGGTTCGCAGTGTTCTGAGCCTGAGTAGCGATGCTACGAGCTTCAGCAGCGTCAGCCTGAGCGGATTCAGCTGTGGTGCGAACTTCTTCCAGAGCGCTGGAGGAGGCGCAGCCAGCCAGAACAGCCAGAGAGGCAGCAGCAGCGGTCAGCTTCAGAGTAGTCTTGAGAGTCATGGTGTTCTCCTTGAGTCTTCCTTGGTACTACGTTTAATGATGCAAACATATCGGAGGATAGATTCACATCTGGCTTCCTGCAAAGGCAGGACTTTCTTGCAGCGACTGGTGCTGCGATAGCACACTGAGTCAAACGCTGTTTTATAACACACAACGGCGCTTGTCCAGAGCCTTGAATGCCCTTTGCACCCAATAAAGATTAGCGGATGACGACGCGGGTGCCAACATCAATTAATGATGCGAGCTCTTGAATTTCCTGATTGGACACGGCGACACATCCATTGGTCCAGTTAAAATTGCGATGGATGTTCTCGTCGCCTTCTCCAATACCATGTATTCCGATGTAACCTCCAAGCACCGTTTCCTGAGGCGGACTACTATGCAAGCGGTAGTAGTCGAAATAGGAATCGTAATCCTGTTGGGTATAAAGCCCACTCTCCAGGGCCATCCTGGCATGCCTCGGCGTTGGATAATCCAATCCGATAAAGATGTCGAACTTGCTATTGAAATTGAAGCGATTGACATGGAATTCCCCTTGCGGGGTCGCCTTGTCACCCATCACGCGCTGCAGCTTGCTCCCGCCCCGACCAATACGAACATCGTAAAAACGCGCCAGTTCGGCATTGCCACGATAAACGGTCAAGAGCGACTGTTGGTCCTCGATCAGCACCCAGACCTCATTAGCCGAAGCAGGAGTATCCGCCTGACGAAGAAGCTCGCTCAACTGGGCATCGCTACTGGTATTTGTATTGGTACCGGTATACCCCCAACCGAGAGATGGCAGTAGCAAACCTGCCCCAAGTATCATTCGGATAATATGGCGACGAGAAAATTTATCCATGCACATCAGACTCACTGTCGATAGTTGAAATCGTTGGTGACAGACCGTAAGTGCCATCCAATAAGGTATGCCCGGATTGGAAATGATGCCAGTTCCTAATCTGAGCAGGGCAAGAAAAAAGGCACACGAAGTGTCGCAAAAAAGGAACAAGGCAAACTTACCATTCCTCACTCGTTTCCCGCAGCGCAGCGACTTCTGCCTTCATGGAAGCAAGACAGTCGGCCAGTGACTCAGTCAAGCCCCCCCCTCCGACTATCAAGCGAGCACTTGCAGCACTCGCTTTACTGGCACCTTCATCACCATGCAAGGCTTCAATCCGAGCCAATAACCATGAAAGCCAGCTGTCAGGGTCCTCCACCAGACTGCGGAGCCGCACCACTTCCGCCACTCCTGGAGCAGATTCACCCAATAACAGCTCACGCCAATGATGTTGCGTCAAATGGGCATGGAAGGTGACATCGCGCAGCAAGGCATTCAATGCCAGTTCCATCAAGGCTAGCGCCCCTTCCTCGCGGGCGCGGCGACGAGCATCGCTATGCTCATCGCCAACCTCGCCGCCATTTCCCGAAGCCATGGTCAGCAAGAGTTCAGCCTGATATAGCAGTTGATTGGTTCTTGCTCGCGGTGTCACTTACGCTTGTCCTCCACTTGCCAGCCCTTGCCATCCCATGATGCTTTCCATCCCGTCGCCTTACCATTGTCATCATCCGTCATCACGAACTGCTCCTTGAGCTTGCGCGAGAAACGAATCTGACTCGGACGGCCATCGGGATCCTGCTCGGGGGCAGAGAGCAAGTAGTGATATTTCTCAGGCAGCTCATCTGCATGTGCCTTGAGCTCTCTGACCAGCGGCGGACGTGTCTCACGATTCTTGGGAAATTTGCTGGCAGCCAAAAACAGGCCACTGGCACCATCACGCAGCACGTAATGGTCCTCGACCTTCTGGCAGGCCAGTTCCGGCATCGAGATCGGGTCCATCTTGGGCGGGGCCACTTCACCATTGCGCAGCAACTTGCGCGTATTCTTGCAACTGTCGTTGGTGCAGCCGAAATATTTTCCGAAACGCCCGGACTTGAGCTGCATCTCGGAACCACACTTGTCGCATTCGATGACGGGACCATCATATCCCTTGATGCGGAACTTGCCTTCTTCCACGGCATAACCGGCACAGTCAGGGCTATTGCCACAGATGTGGAGCTTGCGATGCTCATCGATCAGGTAGCTGTCCATGGCAGTGGAGCAGATCGGGCAGCGTTGCTTGGCACGCAGGGCATCAGTTTCGGCGTCTTCACCAGCATCTGCGGCCACCGCTTCATCACCCGGCAACAGGTCGATGGTGGTCTTGCAGCGTTCCTTGGGCGGAAGGTTATAACCACTACAGCCAAGAAACACACCTGTTGAAGCTGTTCGAATCTGCATCTTGCGCCCACAGGCAGGACAGTCGATATCCGTTGGCACTGGCTGATTGGGACGCATGCCCTCTTCACTTTCTGCTTCACTCAGCTCGGCGCTGAATTCCTTGTAGAAAGCATCCAGCAAAGCACGCCAATTACGCTCCCCTTCAGCCACTTCATCCAGGTTATCTTCCATTCGTGCGGTGAAGGAATAGTCCATCAGGTCAGGGAAGGACTCCTTCAGACGCTCGGTGACAATATCGCCAAGCTTCTCTGCATAGAAGCGACGATTCTCCAGCTTGACGTAGCCACGATCCTGAATGGTGGAAATGATGGCGGCATAGGTAGAAGGACGACCGATGCCACGCTTTTCGAGCTCCTTGACCAGGCTGGCTTCGGTATAGCGGGCCGGAGGCTTGGTAAAATGCTGCCTGGGATCCAACGCCTGCAAGGACATGACAGTACCCTCGGCCAGGTCCGGCAATGCCTGGTCTTCCTCCTTGCGACCAAGCGGTGTCATGACGCGGGTATAGCCATCAAACTTAAGCACCCGCCCCTTGGCCTTGAGCTCATAGCCATCCACGGACACTGTCAGTGTGGTGGAAAGGTATTCTGCCGGCGTCATCTGGCAGGCAACGAACTGGCGCCAGATCAACTCGTAGAGACGCTCAGCATCCCGTTCCATCCCCGCCAGGTCCGCACCACGGTGCTTAACATCGGAAGGACGAATAGCCTCGTGGGCTTCCTGAGCGCCTTCCTTGCTTGAATAACGGTTGGGAGCATCAGGCAGATAACGAGTACCGAACTCACTGCCAATGTAACCACGAACCGACTCCACCGCCTCCGCAGAAAGATTGGTGGAATCGGTACGCATGTAAGTGATATAGCCTGCCTCATAGAGGCGCTGAGCCAGCATCATGGTCTTCTTCACAGAGAAGCCCAAGCGCCCGCTGGCAGCCTGCTGCAGCGTCGAGGTAATAAAGGGAGCCGTAGCCTTGGAACGGGTCGGCTTGTCTTCCCTCCCAGTGATCTTCAGGCTCGCACTCTTGAGGGCTGCAATGCGCTTGAGCGTTTCTTCTTCACTGGTCGGGCGGAAGGTTTCACCGTTCTGACGTGCCAGCTCAAAGCGCACCGGCTCTACCTGACCGGCTACGCCCTTGGGCATCAGGTCTGCATGTACATCCCAGAACTCTTCTGGCACGAAGGCACGGATTTCGCGCTCACGCTCAATGATCAGGCGCATAGCCACCGACTGCACTCGGCCTGCGGACAGACCACGGGCAACCTTGGCCCACAGCAACGGCGAAAGCATGAAGCCAACGACACGATCGAGGAAGCGCCGAGCCTGCTGTGCCTCGACCCGTGGCATATTAAGCGAACCTGGGTCCTTGAAGGCTTCCTGAATGGCATTCTTGGTGATCTCGTTGAACACTACCCGACGGTAGCGATCTTCCGTTCCACCAATGGTCTCGCGCAAATGCCAGGCAATGGCTTCCCCTTCGCGATCCAAATCGGTCGCGAGATATACCGTATCAGCCTTTGCTGCCAGTTTCTTGAGCTCGGCAACGACCTTTTCCTTGCCAGGCAACACTTCATAGTTGGCCTGCCAACCATTGGCAGGATCTATTCCCATGCGCCGGATCAGTTGATCGTGAGCCTTTCGCTTCTTGTATTCCACCTTCTCTTCAGCAGACATCTTGCGTGTTGCAGCAGCCTGGCGCGCCCTCTCCTTGGGATCGGAGGCCGTCTTGCCAGAGCCACTGGTCGGCAGGTCGCGAATATGACCCACGCTCGACTTCACGATGAAATCGCTGCCGAGATACTTATTGATCGTCTTCGCTTTGGCGGGAGACTCGACGATGACCAGAGACTTGCCCATAGCACTCCACAATAGTCGTGGCGTTGCAACTGGTGCGCACGCCAATCTGAAAGACACGCCATCCAGAGGGCAATCCCCTGCGCTCCCCATGATCCGGATGACGGAAAAATGCGCCTACCCTACCCCAGCGTTGCACAACACGCCAGTCGAAGCCCACGCGACATGGCATTTACCTGCCAATTTCATCATCTACACGGCATACCTGCCCGCTCATAACTCCTGACAAGGAAACCAGAAGCTTCGCCAAGAGACTAGACGCAAGGTACGCCCGTCGACAACCCCACTGCATTGCACACCAGATGGAAAGCATCTCTTTTTCATGCATTTCTCTGACGAAAAATGCCCCCCAGAAACCCTGGAGGGCATCAAACCACTTCCTTTCAGACAACCAGAACCCCCTGAATCAGCTCTTGGTCGTACCTCGAGTCGTACCACGCCGGCGAGAAGTGCGTTGCGTCGGGGCTTGTACAGTGTCCTCAGTGGCCGCGTCCTTCGAGGAAGACTTGACAGCACTAGATGCCTCGATACTTTCCTGAGCATTTTTTGACATCGCACTCTTTGCACGCGAGCTTCGCGCCTTGGAACTCCTGCTTGCCTTGGCATCTTCTGACTCGTTGCCTCCAGCATCAACATCTGCCGACCTGGCGACAGTTTTCGCACTTGTCTTGGCACTTGCTGTCTTGGCACTTGCTGTCTTGGCACTTGCTGTCTTGGCACTTGCTGTCTTGGCACTTGCTGTCTTGGCACTTGCTGTCTTGGCACTTGCTGTCTTGGCACTTGCTGTCTTGGCACTTGCTGTCTTGGCACTTGCTGTCTTGGTGCCGGCATTAGCACTTGCCTTACTTGTGCTGCTGGAAGCACTAGCACGTACCGACTTTGCCTTAGGCTCATCACTCGCCGGCCTGGTCTTCACTGCTGTCTTGGTCTTCACTGCTGTCTTGGTCGAGGCAGTGGCTGCAACGGTCGGTATTGTCGCCGTGGACCCACCGCCGCTATCGCCAGCCGCTGCCGTGCGCGCCACGGCAAACAACGCCTTGACCTTGTCCAGGCGCGCTGCGGCATGGGCGCTCAACTCACCACTAGCGGCTAGCACATGTTCGATATGCTCAATATGAGCATCAATGACTTCTGCGCTTTCCTTCCTGAGCAAGGCAGGGATGGCAGCCAAGGCAGCTTCCTTGTCATGCTTGAGGATGAAGAACTGTTCACGCACCAGCTCCTTGAACAGCGTCATATCCAGACGCGGCTCCAACTCGGAACGCGAAGCACGCAGGCGGCGGAAGTTCCGACCATCCGTTGCCGGAGCGCCCCCCAACACATAAATCACCGAACGCATCACCGCCTCATGACTGCCACCCTTGGCAACGCGTGCTGCAATATCTGCCTGACGCTGGGCAATGAAGCGCAGATGTTCAGGTTCCTGACCCGGACGAGGCAGAACCTCCTTGCTGGTACCATGCAGGCCGACCAGAGACTGCAACATGGTCTGACCGTAGACATCGAGAAAGACTTTCTCGATGGCGCTATCCCGGAACACACGCCAAGCATCCAGGGAACGCGAAACCTGCTGGGAAAAGATATCCTCAAAGGCCCGAAAGATATTGTTCTCATCAAGCTGCTGACGGTCCTTGCGCACCATGTCGGCCAGTACGGGCAATGGCGCCATCCAAGGACTACGGTCGGACAGCATGCGGTAGCCCAGACGATTAGGATGCATCTTGCGCATCCAACGGGCGCTCTCTGGGGTGGACAATGCCTTGATCCAAGGCTGCAGAAACTGTTGATACAGCCCCAGGTTTATCTCGGAAACACGAGCTACCGTAGCAAAGCGCCGCTCATCTTCGGGGTTGTGCTGCACAACCTCATCAAGATCGTCGAAGTCACGGGTGGAGAACTCGAGCAGGTAATCGCGCTCGATCAGTTCTGCATCCGGCCTGTCCGCTGCCTTGGACACCGAAGTCTCGTAGAGACCGGGCGGCAAGACATCGATGTAATCCATGTTGGCAGTGAACTCGGTATGCTCCTTGCGCGAGACACTGCCCGAGACGAAGATGCCGAGATGACCGGTCTTGTCATGCACGCAATAGACGATGGTCTGGTCGTTGGCAATGATGTCGTCGACGCCGGCGTAAAGGTCGCGCACCCACCCCAGAGCCTGTGGCGGAGGAGTGATATCGTCCCCCTTCGAACAAAACAGCACCACGGGAGAGCGCAGATTGCGCAGGTCGATACGGCGCCCATCTGAGGTAACCAGCTTGGCCGTGGACAATCGATTACCGACAAACAGGTTATCCACTATGTACTGGATTTCCTGCCCCCCAAGCACCACGTGTCCTCCCCACCAGCGCTCGAAGCCAAGGTAGCGCTCGGCTTCGGTATCGACATTGGCATAAAGGCGGTACTGCTTGTCCCACCATGTATTGGCCGGATTGAGGCGCTCAAAGTTCTGCACCAGCCAGGCACCATCAAACAGGCCATCCCCCATGTCGGACAGCAGGTGGGTTATCCAGCTTCCACCAGTCAGCCCCCCTGTATAGCGCATCGGAGCATACCCTCGCTCGCCCGCCCAGTAAGAAAGCGGTGCACCAGCAATCAATATGGGACCAAACAGCTGTGGTTCGAGGGCAGCAGCCATCATGATCTGCCAGCCAGCCTGGCAATTACCGACGACGACAGGCTTTTCCGTATCGGGATGCAACTCATTGACATGCTGAAGGAAAGCGACTTCAGCTTCGACGACATCTTCTACTGTCTGCCCGGGTACCGGGTATGGCATGAAAGCGACGAAATAACAGGGGTGGCCAGCACGCAGAGCAACACCAATCTCGCTGTCCGCCTTGAAACCACCTATACCGGGACCATGGCCTGCACGAGGATCGACAACAACAAAAGGTCGCGCCTGCTCATCGATTTCCACCCCCTCTGGAGGATGGATACGTAATAGTTCGTAGTTGACGGGACGAGGCAGATCCTGGCCGTACATGATGATATCAGCATCGAAGCCAAGCACGCTGGGACGAGTCTTCTCGATGTGCTCAAGATATTCATTGCCCCGCTGGCGCATGACATCCCAATACAGAATGCTGCGCTCGACACTGTCGCGCCAGTAATCAACGGCAGCTCGCCCAAAGCCAAAAGGATCGAATAGAGGATATAGCGGCTGAGTAACTTTCGACATCTGTGCAGTCATAGGAGCTCCCAAGAGGTACCCGGTGCGCAGGCGCCGAGGAGGACGCCCGCTTTCACTGAGACTGTCTGCCAGGAACCTTTCCCACCAGCAGAGAACTTGTACAGAAGGTCATCAGTGCGTTTCGTCGCACGCAGTGCTCTTCATTGCAGTGCTTGCGGTCACGGTGCTTGCTGTAAAAATCACATTGTTGCACTGCAATATACCTAACCAGACCCAATCTGCAAAACCCTGGTGCGTCATCATGCATGTTTTTGCATGATCAGCGCTTCCGAGAAACGGCTGTCCCAGTCCCACCCGCGAGACTCCATACCCAGAAAGACATCGCCCGGCGAAAGCCGGGCGATGTCTTGTCTACTTGACTTCGATGCCATGAGCTTGCTGATCGGCATGGTAGGAAGAGCGTACCAGAGGGCCGGAAGCCACATGGGTGAACCCCATGGCCTTGCCCTGCTCTGCAAACCAGTCAAACGTGGCAGGTGTCACCCAGCGGTCCACCGGCAAGTGATTTCGGGATGGCTGCATGTATTGCCCTAACGTCAACATGTCCACATTGTGGGCACGCAGATCGCGCATCACTTCGATGACCTGATCATCCTGCTCGCCGACACCCAGCATCAACCCCGACTTTGTCATTACTTCAGGGCGGCGCTCCTTGTAGCCCTTGAGCAAGTCGAGCGACCACTGATAGTCCGCACCAGGGCGAACCTTGCGATACAGGCTCGGCACAGTTTCCAGGTTATGGTTGAAGACGTCAGGCGGCGTGGTTTCAAGAATGTCCAGAGCAACATCCATGCGCCCACGGAAGTCCGGCACCAATACCTCGATCTCGATATTGGGACTATCGTTACGAATCTCGCGGATACAGTCAGCAAAGTGCTGGGCACCGCCATCACGCAGATCATCGCGATCCACTGACGTCACCACGACATAATTGAGACGCATCTCAGCGATGGCTTCGGCCAGTTCACGGGGCTCGCGCTCATTCAGGGCATTGGGGCGACCATGCGCTACATCGCAGAAGGGGCAGCGACGCGTGCAGATATCCCCCATGATCATGAAGGTAGCGGTGCCACCATGGAAGCACTCGCCCAGGTTCGGACAGGAAGCTTCCTCGCACACGGTATGCAGACCATGACGACGCAAGGTCTCCTTGATCCGCGTGACTTCCTTGGACACCGGCATGCGCACACGCAACCAGTCCGGCTTGCGCGGGATCTCCTCGGTAGGAATTACCTTGACCGGGATACGTGCAACCTTGTCGGCACCGCGTAGTTTCACTCCCCGCTCGACACGGGCATTCTTCTTGGCCTTTGCGGCAGCAGCAGCCGCGGCAATGGCAGAACTGTCTGTCATGTCACTGTCCTGTGATGGATCGGCTCACAATTTCACCGATCATTCGCTGATGAGTGTATCGGGGGCGGCCATCATTGTGGGCAGGCCCTTGCGTGGCACCAGTTGACGCTCACCGAGACGCAGGGCCAGCGTCCGCAGCAAGCGTTCGCCCTCGCCCCATAGATCTACCGGGCCTTCTACCAGGTCAGCCAGACGCGTCATGGCCAGACCAGCATAGCCACACGGATTGATCCGCGAGAAAGGCTCCAGATCGAGACTGATATTCACTGCCACGCCATGAAAACTGGCGCCACGACGAATACGCAATCCCAAGGATGCAATCTTTGCCCCATCGACATAAACACCCGGGGCATCACGACGCGCATAGGCCTCGATGGAATGCTCAGCCAGTGCATCGATGACGCTGTTCTCCAGAGCGGTGACCAGGTCACGTACTCCCATGGGCGAGCGGCGTACATCAAGCAACGGATACAACACCAGTTGCCCCGGGCCATGGTAAGTCACCTGGCCTCCGCGATCAGTGGAGATCACCGGAATGTCGCCGGGCATCAGTACATGTTCTGGCTTGCCCGCCTGTCCCTGGGTAAACACCGGATCATGCTCAACCACCCATATCTGGTCCGCGGTTTCTGCATTTCGCGTATCAGTGAGATGTCGCATGGCCTGCCACACAGGCCTGGCTGACGACCCCGGTCGCCTTGAGATCATTGAACAGCGCCGTTATCTGTTCTTCACCTGTGGCCCACAATGTCAGGCGCACAGACTGAAAACGACCATTACGACTGTTGACCACTTCAAGCTTGCTGATATCGAAACCAGGGTCGTGTCGCTTGACGATCAAGCCCACAGTAGCAGCAAAGTCCTCGGCTGCATCACCCACCACCTTGATGGGATAGTCGCAGGGAAAGGTGATCGTGACATCGGTTGGATTCGGTCCCGCCTCAGAGCGAAGATCGCGAAAGGAACGGTCGTTCATCATGGTCCCCGTGGAAGGATATTCGAACATTTTACTCAACCGCACGGCACCAACCAAGGGAAACCCGGAAGTTCACGATAAAGAAACACAATACAATGGGGCAGCCCCGAGGCTGCCCCATGTTTTTCAATGCGGGCCTCATGGCCCTGCATAGCGATCGGCTCAGTCGAACCAATTGCCGACAAGCTCAGAAAAGAAACGATGGACCTTGTCGAACATGCGCTTGAAGAAGCCACCTTCTTCCACTGCTTCCAGGGCGACCAATGGGCGTTCACCAACGACTTCATCACCCAGACGCACTTCCATGGTACCAACTTTCTGTCCCGCAGCGATGGGAGCGTCCAGGTCAGAATCAATGTTCAGCTTGGCAGTCAACTCATCCTTGCGCGAGCGTGGCACGGTCATGGTGACAGCCTGATCGACGCCGACACGCAGCTGATCAGTGGCCCCACCCCAGATACGCGGAGTATCAAGCACAGCGCCCTGATCATAAAGCTTCAATGTCTCGAAGTAACGGAAGCCATAGCTCAGCAACTTCTGCGTTTCCTGGGCTCGGGCTTCTTCAGAACTGGTCCCCATTACCACTGAAATCAAGCGCATGTCATCACGCTTGGCAGAAGATACCAGGCAGTATCCGGCATCATCGGTCCAACCTGTCTTGAGACCATCGACGCTCGGATCCCGCCACAGGAGGCGATTGCGGTTGTTCTGCTCGATGCCGTTGTAGTTGAAAGTCTTCTGGCTATACATTGCATAATGGTCGGGATAGTCCCGAATGATGTGACGAGCCAGGCGCATCAAATCACGCGCAGAAGAATAGTGGTTATCGTGCGGTAAACCAGTTGCATTGGAGAAGTGCGTATTCTCCATGCCCAACTGCGCAGCATGCTGATTCATCAAGTCCGCGAACTGGGCCTCACCACCGGCCAGGTACTCTGACATCGCCACACTGGCATCATTGCCGGAAACGATGATGATGCCATGCAGCAGCTCGTCCACCGGTACCTGAGTACCGACTTCAACGAACATCTTCGAGCCTCCTGTCCGCCAGGCCTTCTCGCTGATCGGTACCATGTCATCAGGCTTGATGTTGCCACGTTCAAGCTCACGCTCGACCAGATAGGCAGTCATCAGCTTGGTCAAACTGGCCGGGGACAGACGTTCGTCAGAGTTGTGCTCTGCAATGACACGTCCACTATCGGCATCAACCAGGATCCAGGACTTGGCCGCCAATTGAGGCGGCGACGGAATCATGACCTGGGGCTCTGGCACATCAGGCTTGGGCGCATCCGGCTGCGGATTGGCCTGCTGAGCCATGGTCCAGGGCGCAACCAGAGAACAGCACAGCAGAGCTGCCGGCAATACTCGGCGGCGAGAAAACAGCTTGGCAATCATCTTTGGGTGTCTCTCACTGACAGAAAATACGGCGACATGACATCGCCGGGTCTCGTCTTCGCGTCATGGAGCCTCAACGGTCTCCGACGACAAAGGTCTGGGGGTAGCCTGCTTGGGCCAGTGCCTGGCGCAAAGGCTCTACCTGGTTTCGATCGGGCAGCGGCCCTACCTGAACCTTGTACATCCCTGCTTCGCTGGCAACACGAACATTGCGCTCAAGACGGCGCTGAAGATCCTTCTGCAAGGTTCGTGCGCCATCCTGGGAACCCAAAGCGGCGACCTGCACGAATAGATCCTCGCCGCTCGTGGCAGCAGCAGGCGCACTGGCAGCGGGAGCAGGAGAGTCACGCGGTGCCGCCGTCGAAGTATTCACGGCGGAATTTCTCGTCACCGGTGCCGCTGCAGGAGCAGCCTTGGCAACCTGCGCTCCCGAGCCGCCGGAGTGCTGGGCCAGCCATTGCTGCGGGTCAATGGCCGTCACCCGCACTCGGCCAGTACCATGATCAAGGATGTCCAGACGCGATGCAGCAGCGTACGAAAGGTCTATTTCCCGGTCATCATGGAAAGGACCGCGGTCGTTGACCCGCACAATGACTGAACGTCCGTTGTCCAGGTTGGTCACCTGGGCATAGGTTGGCAACGGCAGTGTCTTGTGGGCGGCCGACATCTTGTACATGTCGTAGATTTCGCCATTGGACGTGGCGTAGCCATGGAATTTATTCCCGTACCAGGATGCCGTTCCTTCATGGCTGTAACCCGTCGCATCATCGAGCACATGGTAGGTCTGTCCCCATACCTCATAGGTAGACCGATTACCCGCAGACGACCGCGATTCCACTCTGGGTACCGCATCCGGCACCTGACTGACATCCGGAGGCGATTCGGGATAGGCATCACCACTCATGGCATAGCGCCCACCCGCAGTCCCCGGAGCGGGGGCACTGGCGGAAGCCTTGGGTTGGGCCGGGCCGGATGCCGCACCACTATCCCCATCACTCGCACACCCGCCAAGGGCCAGCAACAATGATAGGGTCGGCAGAGCAAAACTGCGTCGATTCATGGAGCCGTCTCCTTCACTGTGGCATCCAGCCATCCGCCCTTTCCCATCTCGCCACTCTCCTGCTGTTCGAGCGCAAGAGCGATGGCCTCGGACAGTTCAGTAACGGCCATGGCATAAAAATGACTGTGGTTATAACGGGTTATGACATAAAAATTATCACCACCCAGGCGATACTTGGTACTGCCATCGGCCATTTCCAGGGCCAATGGAATGACACGCCGGTCCGCTGCTATCGCTTCCTGGGGATGAACCCCCTTTGCAGCCAGCTCAGCCACACTCACGTATGGCGCCTTGGCCTGATTGAAGTCCACCGACGCAGGTGGCGTCGCCGGCCCTTCGGCTTCCCAATAGATCGTGCCGCCAGGCTGCCAGCGATGCTCCGCAAAATAGTTGGCCACGCTGCCAATGGCATCGACCGGATCAGTCCACAGATTGCGCTGCCCATCGCCGTCGAAATCTACGGCATAGGCTTGGTAACTGGTAGGAATGAACTGCGGATAGCCCATCGCACCGGCATAGGAACCCTTGAGCTCGCCGGGGTCTACATGCTGCTGATAGGCAATGGTCAGGAAAGCCTCCAGTTCACCCAGGAAGAACTTGCCTCGACTCGGGTGATGGAAGGCCAAAGTCGACAGTGAGTCGAGCACACGGTGCTTGCCCGTAATCTGACCGTAGCGGGTCTCGACACCGAGAATGCCAGCAATGATTTCTGGCGGAACCCCGTAACGTGCCTGAGCGCGCTCAAAGGCATCGCGATGTTCCGCAATGAAGTCCGCACCTTCCTGGATGCGTTCTTCGCCCAGAAAGATGTCACGGTATTTATGCCACGTCAGATTGTATTCGGCCGCACCGCTCATGGCTTCGATCACTGAAGCCTGATAATGGGCCTCGCCCATGGCGTGGTTTAACCAACCTCGATCAATACCCTGTCCTGCCAGGCGCTCTACCATGGCCTGAACCTTGGGCATCCCAGCGGGATCGAAATCCTGGGCCTGGGCTGCCAGCGGCACCATCCACGGCAAGCCGACCATCAATGTACACAGCGCTACACGAACGCCACCTTTTCCCTGGAACGGGGGCACTTTCATTCGACCTCTCCCTGAATCAGCACCCGTTGACGCCTGCCAGCTTGCTTGAGCAAGGGTTAGCGCGGCAACAAACGGCGGTGTGCGTGAACCGCCATGAGGATACCGAAACCAGCCATCAAGGTCACGCTGGACGTCCCTCCGTAACTCACAAGTGGCAACGGAACCCCCACGACAGGCAAGATGCCGCTCACCATGCCAATGTTGACGAAGACATAGATGAAGAAGGTCAGGATGATGGCTCCACCCAGCAAGCGCCCGAAAGTGTCCTGCGCCGCTCCCGCCAGCCACATGCCTCGCGCAATGATCAGCAGATACAGCGCCAACACCACGAGCATGCCAATCAGGCCAAATTCTTCGCCCAGAACAGCGACAATGAAATCCGTGTGACGTTCAGGTAGAAACTCCAGTTGCGACTGGGTTCCATGCAACCACCCTTTACCCCATATGCCGCCACTGCCGATCGCCGTGGTGGATTGAATGATGTTCCATCCGGCCCCCAAGGGATCGCTTTCCGGATCAAGAAAGGTCAGCACCCGCTGTTTCTGGTAGTCATGCATGTTCATCCACAGCACGGGTAGTGCCGCTCCGACGCCCGCCACCATTACCCCGATGAACTTCCAGGACAGGCCTGCCAGGAGAACCACAAAGACTGCCGCAGCCGCCACCAGCAGGGAGGTCCCCAGGTCTGGTTGTCGAGCGATGAGCCCGACCGGAACAGCAATGAGCGCGGCACAACCCAGCAGCACCTTCCAGTTGGGCGGCAATTCGTGACGACTGATCCATGCCGCCACCATCATCGGCATGGCAAGCTTCATCAATTCTGACGGCTGAAAGCGCACCACACCCGGAATGACCAACCAACGCTGGGCGCCCATGCCGATGTCACCAAGAATTTCGACGGCCAGCAACATCAAGATGCCCACCAGGTAGGCAGGGAAAGCCCAGCGCATCAATGCCGACGGTGTAAACTGCGCCAGCACCAGCATCACCAGCAGTGCCACGCCAAAGCGCATTGCCTGGGCAATGACCATGTGCATGTTTTCACCACTGGCACTGTAGAGCACCACAAGCCCACCCATCATCAACAGCAACAACAGCCCGACCAGCCAGGGATCAATGTGCAGGCGCTGCCAGATGGTCTTGCGACGGGAAATACCGCCTACCGGAGGACGCACCGGATATCCACGCAGGGAGCGCACGAAGTCGATTGGCATGTTCAGTCGTCCTCCCGACGGGCAGCCAGGTCATCGCCTGCTGCTGCGCTGTCATCATCTACAGGGCGTCCAGAGTTGTGATCAAGGATCCAGGCATCTGCCATGGCTCGAGCCAACCCTGCCGCATGAGTTGAGCCTCCTCCGGCATTTTCCACGATTACCGCAATGGCAATCTGAGGGTCCTCTACCGGAGCAAAAGCCATGAAAAGCGCATGATCGCGCAAGCGCTCGCGCAACTCGGCAGCATTGTATTTTTCGTTCTGCCCCAGGGAGAAAACCTGGGCGGTACCCGACTTTCCGGCCATATGGTATTTCAAGCCCGCACCGGTGCGGCGCGCCGTCCCTTCAACTCCGGACAGCACCTTCTGCATCCCGCTAAAGACACTATCCCAATAGGCATCATTGCCGATCTCGATATCCGGCGGCGTATCGGGCAGGTTCACGGGCACAGGATTATCGCCTATCTCCTTGGCCAGGCGAGGGCGCACCCAATGACCACGATTGGCCAGAGTTGCAGTGGCGGCAGCCAGTTGCAACGGAGTGATCTGCAAATATCCCTGGCCGATACCTACCGACAGGGTCTCCCCTGGATACCAGGCCTGATTGAAACGCGCCCGCTTCCAGTCCCGTGATGGCAGCAGGCCATCTCCCTGTCCTGCCACGTCAGCGGCCACTCTGGTGCCAAAGCCAAAATCCAGCAGGTCGTCATGAATACGGTCAATGCCCATTTCATGGGCCAGAGAATAAAAATAGGTGTTGTTGGACACGGCCAGAGCTCGCTCCAGATTGACTCGACCATGCCCCCAGCGCAGCCAGTTGCGATAACGGCGATCATCATTGGGTAGCTGATAGTAACCAGGGTCGAAGATCACCGTATCCGGCGTGATGACCCCTTCCCGCAACCCACTGATGGACATGAAGGGCTTGATCGTGGAACCTGCTGGATAGCTGCCGCGTGTCGCCCGATTGAACAAAGGAAGATCGATATCTTCCTGCAGATCACGATAGGACTTGACGTCAATTCCTGTGACGAACTGATTGGTATCGAAGCCGGGCACCGAAGCCATGGCGATGATCTCGCCGCTCTGAGGAGCAATGGCAACGATAGCTCCACGCCGCCCATCAAGTAACTGATAGGCCAGTTGCTGCATATCCTTGTCGATGGTCAGGGTCAGGTCTGCCCCAGGGGTTGGGTCGGTATGCCCCAATTCACGCAACACCCGACCCCGCGCATTGGTTTCAACCTTGCGCAGGCCAGCCCGGCCATGCAGCTGATCCTCATAGAAGTACTCCACTCCGGTCTTGCCAATAAAGTGGGTACCGGCATAGTTGCCAGGATCCAGCTGTTTCAGTTCTTCCGCATTGATTCGCCCCACATAGCCCAGGGCGTGCGACATGATCTCGGAATCCGGGTAATAGCGCAGCAACTGCGTCTGGACTTCAACTCCGGGAAGACGATGGCGGTTGAGTGCCAGCTTGGCGACCTGAATCTCGGTCAGGTCGGTCATCAGCAATGCCGGCTGATAAGGACGCTGACGCTGACGTGAACGCTCGCGAAACTCTTCGACTTCCGCCTCGGGCAGATCGAGAAGATCGACCAGCAATTCCAGGGTGGCATCCAGGTCATCGACCCGCTCACGCACTAGCGTCAGGTTGAACGTTGGGCGGTTTTCCGCAAGCAGCTTGCCATTACGATCGTAGATCAGCCCCCGGGTCGGAGGCAGCGGCTCGACCCGCACACGGTTGTTTTCCGAACGAGTGACGTAAGTCTGGTGCTGGACGACCTGGAGATACACCAAGCGCCCCACCAACGTAGCAGAGAGCAGAACCACGACAATCGCTGCCAGAGCGGCGCGCAGACGGAAGGTACGCGATGCGTGTTCGGGATTTTTCAGGGTTTCACGACGCTCACGCATGCGAGAAGCAATCCTTGACAAACTCGTTCGGGAATCAACGGTGGTAGGGGTGACCCACCATCAATGTCCAAGCTCGATACAGCTGCTCTGCGAGCACTATCCGTACCACGGGATGCGGGAGAGTCAGAGGAGATAACGACCAGCGCTGGTGAGCCCTGGCCGACAACTCGGACGACAGTCCATCC